>DAIUKG010000030.1:0-50522 GCA_036848375.1 Spirochaetota bacterium | reverse complement strand
ATATTAAATCCGTATTCGATGGGTTGTAAATCCCAGGAATCCGGAAAGAGTGAAATTTTTGTATTAATCATCATTGGTTATTACCTTGTCCCTCTGCAAGAGAGAACAACGGTTTTAATCCCGATCATGTGGCTGATTTTTTCTCAGGGCAAGATTCAGCATAAAGTACCCTATAATGCCTGAAGAAACCGATCCCAGTATAATACCGAGACGTTCGTCAAAGAAAAAATTAACGCCAGTTTCTTCAAATGCAAGGGAGCCGATAAAGAGGCTCATGGTAAATCCTATTCCGCACAGGGCTGCGATTCCATAGAGCGAAAACCATGACATGCCCTCAGGTAATGTTGCAAGTCTGAGTTTTATGCCAATCCAGCAGAAAACAAAGACTCCGGCCTGTTTTCCCAGAAAAAGACCCAGGGCAATACCCAGAGGCACGCTGTGGAGAACCTGCTCCATACCGACACCTTCGAGATTAATGCCTGAATTCGAAAAGGCAAAAATCGGCAGAATAACAAAGGCGACAATTGAATGAAGGTCATGTTCCAGTGACTTGAGCGGCGATATGTTCGGAATGCCGTTTATACTATTCGGGATAAACATTGCAAGGATTACCCCGGCAAGGGTGGCGTGGACGCCTGATTTTAACAGGGCTGCCCACATTACCATCCCCACAAGGAAATAGGGGCTTTTTTTCGCTGTATTCAATCTGTTAAGGGTAAAAAGAATTATTAGGCATGCCAGCGCGACCGCCAGCGCGGCGATTGAAATGTTGCTGGTATAAAAAAAAGCGATTATTACTATTGCGCCGATGTCATCGAAAATAGCAACTGATGTAAGAAAGACCTTCATGCTTTTAGGTACCGTCGATCCCAGTAGCGCGAGAATCCCCAGGGCGAAGGCAATATCGGTCGCTGCAGGTATGGCCCATCCCTGCAGAGCCACAGGATCATTGATATTAATAATAATATAAATTGCCGCAGGCAGCGCCATGCCTCCAAGAGCGCCCAGGGCTGGTAATATTATATTGCTTCTCTGTGAAAGCTCTCCTTCGAGAAATTCCCGTTTAAGCTCCAGGCCAACGAGGAAGAAGAATACCGCCATGAGGCCGTCATTTATCCAGAGCAGAAGGGGTTTGTGAATCGTAAAGGACCCTATGGCGATACCAGCAGGCGTGTGTATAAGCCTGATATAGTACTCAAGCAGCGGGGTGTTTGCCGTGATAATCGCGGCCAGGGCGGCAAACATGAGCATGATTCCCGCTGATGATTCCTGCTTAAAGAACCTTTCAAAGAAGGTTGGCTTCATATCCTGCATGTCATCCTCCTGACGGGTTTAATATGGTTCACGCGAGTTTTATTGATCCTGAATAAACCTCTTCAACGGTTAAAACCGCTGCAGCCCGGCCCGGATGCTTTTGCGGGTTCCACTCTTTCATGTCATCGTAAATTTTTCCACTGGTGTGCAATGCTATGGATCCCTTTACCTGGTACGCGGTCTTATCGCCGGTGATAAAAAGTATGGCTGCCCTGCTGCCAGTAAGGATGTTTTTTCTGGTTTTATCGAAATAGTTATCCGCCACAACCAGAGTGCTTTCGTCGTATTTTTTCACGCATGTCGCATATATTGAATTCGGTGTGCCTGACAGGTCAACTGTTGTCAGGACAACAGGACCATCTTTTTTTTCCCACGCACTGCTGACTTCTTCTGGTAATTGTGTCATAATGGCTCCTTCTGTTTCATCCCTGAACGATGAAAAATAACAGATTAAATTATTAACCGCTTTTGTACTGATAATAACAAAGGATGATTAAATCATCAATGTCAAGAGACTTTTATCATCCCGGAAGTGTTCCTTCAGAATTTGTCATATAAATATAAATAAGGCTCATTTCGCAATGCCGGGATTTATATTTTTGATTCTGTCGCTATATCATTTATAACTTTAGGAAAAACTGAAAAACAAGAGTGCCGCTGCCGTAATGGCAATCAAACACAATGCAATGATGATAATTCTGATATGGCGGCGCTTCAGTTCCATATTGCGGACCCTGATTGCCGCAAGGCCGGATTCAGTTATCGGGTACTCTCCGTTGTAGTACAGGGCGTCAATGTCGCCACGGTTTTTTCTCACGATAAAGGCTTCGCTGTCCAGATATCCGATATCGATCAGCTCAAGAATCAGGGCAATGAGAGGGGCTCCTTCAATACTCACAGGAACATGCCGCTTCTCACCGGCATGGTACATTTTAAGAAGCATTTCAAAGACAGGGAAATATTCCTGTCTTCGCTTTTTCATTTTTTTTATTTCTTTATTATAATCCAAGAGCGATCCTCCACTGTTCCCATTCAACAATCCCTAATACCAGCCAGTAAAAAAAATAATGTCAATTGATAAATGCCCATTGAAAAAACTCAGAGTTATGGACTAAATAAAAAAAATCTTGCACGGTAGAAGTTTTTTTGGTAGAAAGAAATAATCATGAATACCGTCAAAATTGGAGGATCAATGACAATAACATTACCCGAACTGCCCTACACTGACAACGCGCTTGAGCCCTACATCAGCGCCAGGACACTTGAATTCCATTACGGCAAGCACCACAGAGCCTATGTTGATAATCTGGTAAAGCTCATTGAGGGTACAGGCATGGAGAACATGGCTCTGAAGGACATTGTCATTAAGAGCGCCGGCGACCCGAGTATGGCTGGCATATTCAACAATTCGGCACAAGCGTGGAACCACAGCTTCTACTGGAAGTGCATGAAGAAGAACGGCGGAGGAATGCCCGGAGACAGGCTTTTAGCTGATATCAATTCTGCCTTTGGCAGTTACGGAAAATTTCTTGCGGAGATCAAAAATGCCGCGGTAACGCAGTTCGGCAGTGGCTGGGCCTGGCTCGTGCTCGGCAAGGACGGCCTGAAATTGATGAAAACTTTGAACGCCGATACGCCCATAGCTCATGGACAAAAGGCATTGCTTACGATAGATGTGTGGGAACACGCCTATTACCTGGATTACCAGAACAGACGCCCTGACTATGTGTCAACATTCTTCGAAAGCCTGGTTAATTGGGATTTCGTGGAATCGCAGAGGTAAGCTCTAGCTCTTCGGTGATTGTTCTTGATTTTTATTTCCAGAATTTCCCGTTAGCAATAAAATAAACGATAATATAAAAAAATATCGGTAATTAAATAATCCCACTCGAATTTTGAACACCTCTGATAATTTTTATTTTCATTAAAGGCGACAGCGATAGAGTGAGCGGAAAGTTCTTTGCGGATGAGATGGCGCCCCTCAGGGAAAAATACGGAAGCCTGGTCGAAGGCAGGACCTTCAAGGGGGGACATGCAACAGGATCGCCCGATCTTTTTAATGAGGCCATGATGTGGCTGAGCAGGGCATTGAAGAAATAATGCCCTTCACTGCAGAGAGTTGTTATAATGTAATAATTTGGAGAGAAAATGAAAAAATCAGTACTGCCAGGATACTCAGGCGTAAAATTCAAGACGATACAGTCCTCAGAAATATTACCTGAAGGGAGTGAAAACCATATAGATGTTTTTAAAGAAAACGGTAAAAAATTACTCAAATACAATATGGCTCCAGGCAATGGCGGGAATATCAGCGTGCGCCATAAAGATGGTTTTTTAATCACGGCTTCTGGCTCCAACCTGGGGTGTCTTGAAGATGACGAGATAATTTATGTTGAAGAGTATTCTATTAATGAAAAAACAGTAAAATTCCGGGGGAAACTTTCTCCCTCATCAGAAACCTTTCTTCACGGTCTCCTTTATCAGGAGAAGCCGAACATTATTTCTGTTGTTCACGCCCATGATGAGGTAGCGACCTCAATGGACTTGACAAATATTATTCATGAAACAGATAACGAAGAAGCCTACGGTTCTGTAGAACTGGCCCATTGCTGTATTGACACCTTTCGAAAGGGTGATGACCTTATTGTACTCAAGAATCATGGATATGTTTCTATTGGTTCATCAATGGATTCTGCCACAGAAAGAATTATTGCCATGCACAAACAGCTTTTAGCGCGTAAATAAATCCATCATTGGACCCTGCTTTATTACCGGTTAATCACTTCGTCAAATAATTGTTGCAAAATATATCCGGTCCTCGTAAAAAATAAAAGCCATGCAGCAGCATCGCCAAAACCATGCGCAGCACCTGACAATTTTGCGTTCGCGTTGTTTTAAATAGCGAGAAGCCATGATAAAAGAATTATCAACCAGGGAAGAATTGATTAGTAGTCTCGCAGTAATTCACAACTCATTTAAGGGAACCTCTATAAATTACATTTCGGATGTTCCCTTGTGGGCACAACCATTGGATAAATCAGGTTTTATCATTTTTCAATTAATGAAAAAACCTGATTTTTAGAGGTGCCCTTAAAACTGTAGCTGAAGAGTTCAATTTAACTTATGAAAATTGTCCCACCCATCCATCTTTTATAATTCTTGATGACTTATTTAAAATAAAAAACAAGGGCCTTCATTTGTTTGGTTTATTCAATAATGATTTTCAAACTGGATTTATCGCACTGGAAAAACCAGGGAATGACATGTATTACATTGAAAAATTATCAGTATTACCGGAATGTCGTCATAATTTGTATGGATCAAAACTTATTAACTTCGCATTTGATTTCATTAAAAAAGATAAAGGCAAAACAGTATCCATTGGAATTATTGAAGAGCATAAAATTTTAAAAGAATGGTATATGAAATTCGGTTTTACTGAAGTCTCGTTGCAAAAATTCAATCATTTGCCTTTTACGGTATGCTTTATGGAAAAAAATTTATAATTCACCCTAGATCTATTTTTTCTTGTTTCGCGCGGTGAGATACATATCGCTGTTAAAAAAGGACAATGATGATGCTCACTGCAATCATATAAGATTCGCGATAATTTCCCCTTCCCTCCGATTCTGTTCAGGATGACTAAGTTATTTCTTCCATATAACAACTTTTTCAATAAAATCATATTGACACTCAGCAAACAAATAGCCAGCATAATGAGAACACTTTGACAGTTAAGGAGTCGTTATATGCCACTACTCTATCTCGCATTATCTGGCGTTATTCTATTCATCGCATGCATGGCAGTGAAACTTCTAGAGCTAAAACGCGGGAAGGCGCGTATTGTTGATGAGCAGAAAAACCGCGTATTAAAAAAAATTTCGCCTTTCGGCTCAGTGGAAAAATTGACTGTTCTTCCTCTTGTTGACTATTTCAGCGAGTTTGAAGGTGGCAAAACGGAACCCGGGGTCTCCTATCTGGTCAGGGCAGATGGCCAGACCATTCTGCTTGATGTTGGCTTTAACCGCAAGCAGGAACATCCCTCTCCTCTGCTGCAGAACGCGGAAAAACTGGGGGTGGCCTTTGATGATCTTGACATGATTTTTATCAGCCACCTGCACCGCGATCACGTTGGCGGAACGGCCAATGAAAGAAATAAACATTTCAGCATATCTTGCGGTCCGGTGAGCATTCCTCCGGTGACCGTATACTCTCCCGAAGCAGTAACACCGTTGCAGTTTCATAGTAACTGCTCTGTAGAGGTTGTTGCCGAGGCACTTCCACTTGCGCCGGGCGTAGCGTCAACCGGGCCTGTGGCGCGGCAACTTTTTCTCATGGGACGTACTGTTGAACAAAGCCTGGCAGTCAATGTTAAAGGCAAAGGCATTGTTCTTATCGTTGGTTGTGGACACCAGACCATTGAACGCATCCTTGAAGAAGCTGAAAAAATATTCGATGAACCGATCTACGGCGTTATCGGCGGTCTTCACTACCCGGTCAGAGGGGGACGGATGATGTCCCGGCCGGTAAACATTCTGAACCTGATAGGCAGCGACCGGCCCCCATGGAAGCATCTGAATGAACAGGATGTTGAAAGCGGCATACAGGCCATTGACAAACGAGGTGTATCTCTGGTATCACTCTCCCCTCACGACAGCTCAGACTGGGCACTTGACCGCTTCAGGCAGTCGTTTAAAGAACGATATATAGATCTTAAAGTGGGACATGAAATTACTGTCACGACAATTTCTCCTTGATTTTTGCATTAATTTAGATTTCTCATAGTAAACACACCGGGGATATTCCTGGGCAATTGTGAAACAGTTTTCATCATAAAAGAAAGACGAAACTGATAAATCCAATCGTAATGTAGCTGATCACTGTATTAATAACCCGAATTTATTTTTTGATCTTATTCCTTGCTTTGATTCTCCTGATCAAAAAATTCAATACAATCAAAAGGCAAACCACGCATCAGCATGACTGTTCGCTGTGTTTATGCAAACCCGTTAGTTAAAGTTTTCGTGCCATATCACAATTGTCTGAACTGTATATAAAGCACATTTCGGATGTCCCCTTGTGGGCACAACCATTGGATATATCAGGTTTTATCATTTTTCAATTAATGAAAAAACCTGATTTTTAGAGGTGCCCATAAATAAAAAACAGAGGGGACAGTTTTTTAACAGCTCTTTTAAATACCAAAACTTTCCATGATAATTAATGGACAGATAAAGATTTCAGGAAAAAAAAACAAGTTTTAAATTGGTTTTGACAGAAATAATGCCTCACTATTTTGTGGTTACAAAGATAGCTGTTTTGCACGCACAGTGGGTTTGAGCAAAACGTGGAAGACACTTTCCGCTTCTGCAGTTCAGCATAACACGGATGTGGAAATGTCAATTTATGGTTATTTCAAAATGATAGCTCATCTGTTTTAACCGCTGTCATCTAACCAGCGTTATCTTATAATTCGAATCGAAAGGGGGAAAGATGATGAGTAAATTTCAATTCGAGTACAACCAGGAAGCGCTGAAGAATCTCAAAATTGAGGATACTTCAATTCTCGATCGCCTGGTTGATTACAGGCACGCACGCGATTTTCGCCAGAAGAAAGATCATTCACAACGCGACAAACGCATGTCTTTAAAAGAAGCAGTAGCCGAGTTCGTGCAGGATGGCGATATTTTTGCTTATACCGGTTTCGGTTATGTGAGAACTTCAATACAGGCAGACTGGGAAATGGTCCGCCAGGGAAAAAAGAACCTTCAGTCAATCGGCTCACCCAACACATGCCAGTCATGGGGCGTTACTTACGGAAACACGCCCTACACCCACGCGTCATATGCAGGCGCCGAAATGCGTGGATACGATAAATATTTTTCAGATAACATTAAAAACGGCCGGGTCAAAATTCTTTCTGACTGGAGCCACGGCCTCATGGCGATCGGATTAAAAGCGGCCCAGCTCGGGGCTCCGGGTATATTTTCCAAATCAGGGCTCGGCTCGGATCTGGTAACCCATAATCCATACCTCAAGGTAATGAACAACCCGATGGCAAAAGGGAATGATCCCTGTGTCTTTGTTCCGGCATTGTATCCGGACATAACGTTCATCCATGTTCATGCCGCTGACAAGTTCGGCAATGCGCGTTTCTACGGGCCCGCAGTAAACGATCTCGCTCTTGCCGGTGCGACCAGAAAGCTCGTCATTACAGCAGAAGAAATTGTTTCCAACCAGGACATTCGCTGGAACAACAAGGGAGTGCAGATCACTTTCCAGAATGTTGATGCAGTGGTTGAGCAGCCGTATGGAGCCCTTCCCGGCTATATGCCCGGCTGCTATTACTGGGCGCGCCGCTGGTGGGAAAAAACATTCGCCATGATGAGCCTGGGGCAGGAAGCGATGGAGGCCTATATTAAAGAATGGATACTTGACACCAAGGACACCAATGAAGTTGTGAAAAAACTCGGCGGAGTTGATTTTATCATCAACCAGAAGAGGCTCGCCAAAGCCGCTGAAGCCGATAACGAAGACGACGGTGTCGAATTCAAATATAAGCCATGGTCTCCTGAGACGCCACCCGATGTGTATGACTGATCAGGGCACAGCTTCAGTGAACCAATTGAAACGAGGAGGAGAAAACAATGACCGAATTTAAACCCATGAATCCCTTAGAAATGGTAGCATATGTTCTTTCAAAGCAGATCAACGACCATGAAGTTGTTTATATAGGAACCGGATTACCCATGGTGGCGGGAATACTTGCCAAAAAGACCCATGCACCGAATATCACCTTTGTGTACGAATCAGGCGGACAGGACCCCATTGAAGGAGGGATGCCCTGGTCAGTGGGCGGCCCTGAGACCTACCGTAAATCGCCCATGATCCTTGAAATGCCTTATTCTTTCGGCCAGGCCGCATCCGGGCTTGTCGATACCGGCTTTCTCGGCTTCGCCCAGCTTGACATGTACGGCAACGCAAATACAACCATGATCGGCGGTGAATTTACCAATCCCAAAGTCCGCCTCACCGGTTCAGGCGGAAACAATGACGTTGCTTCTCTGTGCGACAAGCTTGTTTTTGTGGGGCTTCAGAGCCCGCAGAAGTTTGTCCAGAAATGCGACTTTATCACCTCCGCAGGGCATCTTACCGGCGGAAATGCCCGCCAGGAAGCCGGACTTCTCGGGCATGGCCCGGTGGCGGTAGTGACCTCGGCCGGCGTTTACGACTTCGAACCCGCATCCAAACGAATGAGAATAAAATCACTTCATCCCGGAGTTTCAGCCGACCTCGCGCAGCTCGCGTCGGGCTTTGAACTCCTGCGCCCTGAAGGGGAAATTCCCGTAACAGAAGTTCCCTCAAAGGAAATTCTGGAGATACTCAGGCATAAAGTCGATCCCCAGGGGTTCTTTATAACCATGCCGGGGGCATAATTATTGTGCCATAGTGAAAAAGAAGCCCTCTCCCGTCATGAAGCAATCATGGATTATGGGCACCTCTAAAAATCAGGTTTTTTCATTAACTGAAAAATGATAAAACCTGATTTATCCAATGGTTGTGCCCTCAAGGGAACATCCAAAATGTAATTTATAGAGGTTCCCTTATATCAAACGGGAGAGGGCTTCTTCTTGTATATTTATTTCACCAGTACAAAGAGTTAATCATCCCCCCCCCCTTTCTTTAAATAATCTTTGAATCATTATTGCCGGGTCACGGCGTTGAAGATTTTTTCAGGGGGATGTTTACTAACGTGTAAAAAATGCGGTGTCACCGGTGGAATTATTTTAAGCAGCAATATGGGTTGCCCGGGACTCGAACCCGGAACCTACTGATTAAGAGTCAGTTGCTCTACCTGCTGAGCTAGCAACCCGGTTAAGCTGAGGGACAAGGATTCGAACCTTGATTTGCGGGGCCAGAACCCGCCGTCCTGCCTTTGAACGATCCCTCAAAATTATTTTCAGTATACCTGAAAAAACGAAAATGATAGTTAACAATAAAGCTCTTTCGACTGACCCGGATTAAATTATTTTCATTATTATTTTTGTCAATAATTAATATAGTAGATATTAATTATTTATTTTTTTAATGTTTACTATTCTATAAATACATCAGGAGGCACGAATTCATAAAGAAGCACGATGATAACGAAAATAAATAATTTTTAAAAAACAATTGTCATAATAATAAATTTTATTATACATCTGTTATCAATCGAAATACTTACAACGCAGAGATATTTGAATGAAAGAAGAAACCAGACAGAATATACAGGCCTGGATGAAAACTTATTTTAAACTCCCCGCAGGTTGCACGGTCTGTATCGACGAAAAAGAAAATACGGCAACTCATGAAAGCTGCCGCCTGGATACACCGGAGGATGGCCTCATCACTGATATAACAATTTACCTGGGTGAGAAACCCGTGTTAAACTGTTCAGTAAACAAACCCGCGGCAAACATTCAGGAAGAAGACATTGCCGCACTGCGGGAATCGGTAAAAACCCTTGCATACAAAACTCATCCTTTCCTCGCAAAAATTTTTCACTTTCTGGGCTGGTGGGCTATTTTCGCCGGTTCACTGTCGCTCTTCAGCGTGTGCCCCATCTGCGGCCAGATAGGCTGTCCTGTCGGAGTCGGAGTTACCGGCGTAATTGCCGGGCTCCTGGCTTTTCTAAAACAATATCTTAAAGATTTTGTTTTGCTGATAAAAGAAAATGTCCGCAAATTAATCAATTCATTCCAGAGTCGTTTTAACAAGATTCATTCTTGACCAAAAAGGGTGTCCATGCTAGCTATAGTTAATCTTTACGAACAAAGTCCGATATCCTGGTGATGAAATTTTGATCGAATAACTATAACAGGCCAGAGTATTTTATCTATGTCCGGTAGCGATAAATCTTTTAATAGTCTAAAAAACAGGGAACGCAAGGTCCGCCAGGACATCATTATCACTGCAGCCGAGCGCGTGTTTTCAAGCAAGCCGTTTGACCAGGTAAGCATCCGTGATATAGCAAAGGAAGCCGGAATTTCCCATGCCCTGATTTACCGGTATTTCCCTGACCAGCAAACACTCTTCGTCGAGGCATTTCTGCGGGGCGCCGAAAAAATCGTAAATTTTCTTCAAAACCTGATTAGCGGTCACGAAGAGGGAAACATTGAAAAGGTGACCGAGAAATTCCTGAAGCACATGATCAAGAACGACCACTATTTCAGGATGATGACGCATTTCATGCTCGACGGGACCCTCAGCGCTGAAATGGTTGAACGCCTCAACGCCATGGAGAGAAAACTGCTCGACCAGTTTGACCGGCTGTTTGACACAAAGAACACGGGGGGGGATGATGTCCGCATCCTCTCCCATGCGTATTTCTCTGCGATGAACGGCATTCTGATTTCGTACAGGAATTACCCGGGAAGAGCAAGAAAGGATGTCACCCAGCACATGATGAAACTCGGAAAAATAATCGCATCCAGGTTCAGCAGATAAACTTCCTGGGCTCAGGATATCACGCAAACCGGGGAACGAAAATTCCGGGAAGCCGCCTCCCTTTATTTTATTTCAGCAAGGGCCAGATCCTGGTACGCATGAAAAAAACGTGTGGTAAAATCATCCCACTGAGCACAAATACGAAGAGTCTCTTCATCAGCGCCGAACAGATTGACATGCGCGGTAATGGCCGCAAGCTCGCGTGAAAAGCTGTCTATCGTTTCAGGGTCGCCACCTGCCAGGATATCGGCCACAAACTCAGACGGTGAATACCAGTCACGGACACGTTGAATGTCACGGTGCATCTGGGTGAGCAGGACGTTTCTGGGCCCTTCCCACAGTTCATTGATCGCCGAATCGCGGTAAAGCCGCGGCAATGAAGAAAAGTCCTCCATTACTCCATGCCCGCCGAAAATGGACATGGCCTTGCGTATCACATCGGTGCAGTCAAGTGAAGCGGTTATTTTCTGAAGCATGATCAGTTCGCGTACGGCAAATCTTTTTTTCTTCATCTCAAGTGGTTCGTCCGTATCGAGTCCGCCCTTTGTTCCGCCTTCAAGCTCCAAAAAATCCCGGTAAAGTTTGAAAGCGCCGGCGGTTGTCCTGCGCGCGTACTTTTCGACATCGTTGAGCTGTACCTTTACGAGCGGGAAGTTTCCTATGCTGACCCCGAATGCCTGCCTGAATTCACTGTACCTGCGCGCCTCTCTTGCCGCGCGGGTCATAAATGCAGCTGCTGACAGCCCAACCGTAAGCCGCGAATAGGTCAGAACAATCCCGACCACATTGGCTACACCTCTGTCAAGCGGACCGACCGGATACGCCACCGCTCCATTAAACGTAAGCTCTCCCGTTGTCAGTTCGCTGGTCCCCATCTTCCATTTGATCCGGTCTATTGTGTAGCCGTTTCTGATTTCTTTTTCTTTGTTCCCGGGCATCCATGATGGCATAACAAAGAGCGCGACCTTTTCGGATCCTGAAGGCTTTGCGGTGATCGCCACATAGTCGGCGTGTGTGGCTGAACAGAAAAATTTAGCCCCGTAAAGCTTCCAGGTGTCTCCCTCTTTTACCGCTTCGAGTACATTCGCCGGAACATCGGAACCGCCCTGTATTTCCGAGAGATACTGGCCGCCGATCGCGACATGGCCATTGATACCCTCTTTGCAGTGTTTGAGTATTTCTTTCGTTTCAGGGGTGTCCGCGAATTTGTTCAGAAGAACGACAAGCCCCTCGGTGCAGGTTATCGGGCATGCAACACACGCCTCCCCATTCTGGTAAACGATAAACATTTTAATAAGTTTTACCCAGGGGGATTTATCGTCAGCAAAAAGCTTTTCACCGAATATTTCACTTTCCATGATTTCGGTTTCGCGCGGCCGAACAATGCGGTCAATACGGTTTTTGTGACCGTCGTAATGCATCATATACGGCCTCTTCTCGGGCCAGGCAATGGACTCGGCCATATCGCGCCACCTGAATGACGCTTTTTTTGATATGGCCCGCGCTTCTGCATCAACTTCCGCGCTGACTTTTCCGGTGAAGTGCTTTACTACCTGCTGTATAAACGGGTCGTCAGCATAGTAATCAACATCCTTCCTCCAGGCGAGGTAGTCATCGAATGAATAGGGATTGTTTCTATCTGGTAAAGACATAGAGGCCTCCGGAAAATGTAACTTTTGGTAATGATAGTAACCAATGGTTATTTTTGTCAATATTAATTAGCTGAAAAGACCGGCCTGCAATCATGCCTGTTGCAGCAATATATTACAAAACTATCAAATAAAAATCCTTCAAGAAATGCTCTATTTTTTCGTTGCAATACAGTAACAACTCTGTTTAAATATCAATATACCCTTTTCACTTCCCGTTTTTTTTCATTACATCTTTAAACATCTGGAGGGCGCCATGAACTTTTTACTCAGGGCGAAAAATTTCGTTTCAATAATCATCATCATAAGCGGGATGTCCTTTATAATGCTCTTCTTATTCTCATGTGATAATATTGAATCTCCAGCGCAAGATACCATTATTGGCGGAACAGAAACCGGAGAAATAACCGGTGATTCGGATTCCGGCAGGCCAGTTACAGACTCAGATGATTATGAGGATGACGAAGATACTGAAATCGTCTATGCCCCGGGAGAACGGTGCTATAAAAAACAAATTGGGCCTGATAAATATCTGATGCACCTTGAAGGCTCACCCTATGAAATGGGTTTTGCCCATGGATACCTCAACCCTGTTGCTGTTCAGCGGATGTGCTCAAAAGAATTTTATCTTGGAGCAATAAAGGGGCTGATCAGCTCAGGGAATATTGGGGCGCTCGATCAAATTTTCGAAAACGACACGCTCGTGGACGCCGTCGTAAAAGGAGTACAAAAGCTTGCACTGCTTCACAAAGACAACATCCCTGAAGAACTGATGGATGAAATGCAGGGGATCGCCGACGGGGTTAATGCCGCAGGGGAACATTCTTTTTCACTTGATAATGTCATCATGCTCAATATAGCCATGGACACCCTGATGAGCATTGTGTATCCGATAATTGTCCCCATACTGCCGGTCGCGGACCTTCTCACCGCAGCCACGCCTCACGCCTGCAACGCCTTCATCGCCTTTGGCGACGCGACCACAGACGGAAGAGTCATTATGGGCCGTGATTTCATGTTCACCCATGAGGTCGTGCATGAAGTAGCCATGCTTATCGAATATGTTCCGGACAACGGGTATTCTTTCGTCAGTGTAAACGCGCCTGGATTCGTGGGTGTGACCGCAGCGATGAACAGCGAGGGTATAGGCATCGGCATGGATGTTGACACCGGTATTGACACTGACCCGTATGACCCGGGAATGGGATGCCTCCTTCTCGCGCGCATGACAATACAGTACTCGGATGAAATGAGCACAGCAATAGGAATAATTAAAAAGGCTGAGAGAGGAGCGCCCTGGATATATGCCATCGGCGATGGGAGAGGAACTGAAGTCGGCGGAGCCATAATTGAATGTTCAGCCTCACGATTTGCCGTGCGGTACGCTGATTTTTCCTACCCCTATCTTTTTCGCCAGTTGGGCTACGCAACTCAGATAGAAGACAAGGATGATCTTGTAGCTGCTACCAACCACTTTATCACCCCATGGATGCAGACCACGGTTCTCCAATATCCATCGCGTGACTCCCTGTGGCGTTATAAAACCATGGTAAACCTCATCGTCGATTCATACGGAACAATAGATACAGCTAAAGGAAGAGAGCTCATAGATTTTCTTCATCCCCCCAATTATGATTATTACGGGGATGACCCGGACAGGCCAGTTGCTTCCAGTGTTAACCTTTTCGATCTGGAAGAACTCACGGTGTGGTCACTCTTCGGCCTGTACAGCAATCCCTGGGCCTCTCATCAGCTTTAGAATGCCCGTAAATTATTTCATCCTCCCCTGCCCATACCGGCGCAGGGGAGGGTCTTGGATCAGGATTACAGTCAATGCGTTTATGGTCTCTCAGTCCGGAATATCTTGACCAAAAAGGGCTGGTTGCTCTCTGGCGAGAGAGCCTTCTTGCCCAAAAAGTCCTCGAGGGAAGAACAAGGGGCTATAAAAAACATCCCCAGTTAACGAGATTTATCCGCACAAAAAATCCTTTAGCATCAATAGGATTATATCTTAAAGAAATATATAACGAATCAGTAAAAAGAGGGTATTCCTTTAATGAGGCAAAAATTAAAACAATTCCCGCAGATATAAACCCTATACCGGTCACGGCCGGCCAAATAAATTATGAAATGGCACTGTTGAAAGAAAAATTAAAAATTAGAGACAAAAAAAAATATGCAGAATTAGGCGCTGAAACGAATCCCCGGACCAATAATCTCTTTATAGTTGTTGAAGGGGGTATAGAAGAATGGGAAAAAACTAAAAGCAACATACTTAAAAATATATAAAAAACCAACAGTCACCACAAACCCCTCTGAACATTTTTATATTTCTGATTACGTCAATTTTAAGTTTTGCGTATAGTAAACATGCCTAGACATTTTGTTGTTATGAAACACAAAAATTAAATGGCCTGAGACAATGATGCCCCTGGAACAGCGTATAAAAAAACCCGGTTCCAGCCGGGCTTCTTTTTTTTATATCTCATACCCATAATCATGGATGGGCGCCACTGATAATATTGACCAGAGTTTTAATGTTTACCGAAAGCAGATGGTTCTCATTAATATATCTTTTTGCATTCTCGGATTGGATGTCATAAAGTTTCTTGTCATTGACCAGGGTTAAAAAGTCCTCGCAAAGATGCTCAATGTCTTTAGAATGATAGCCGGCGTTATACTTATCAAATAAATCACCATAATTTAAATTCAATGAAAGAATCGGCAATCCGGTCGCTGCGGCCTCAAGAACAGCCATCGGCCAGTCCCCTTCCAGCTGTGATGTAATGCAGAATATCCTGCTTTGGGAAAGAAGATCATATATCTGATTATTATTAATAAAATCAATAAATATTATATTACTGTTTTTCTGGGCCTCTGATTTAATTTTTATAAAATAATCTTCTTTATCAGCTACTCTGGAACAGATCATCAGGAAGGCATACTCCTTATTCCGCCTGGCAAGCTCAATAAAAATTTCAGGATTTTTCCATGGCTCACACCGGGCTACCCATACAGCATCATAAAGCTTCACTTTTTTCTGAGGGATTTTTTTGAGGTCAAGTCCCTTCTTTATAATTTTAATTTTTTTCTGCTGTGTTTTGGTGATCAGTTGTTTATACTCATATCCATTCTGGACAATAAGCTTATAAGCAGATGACAGCAATACCGGGAAGAGCAGGCATTTTTTTTGATTTTTCTGATAACGTCCCCGGCTTTCGATGTCATGGGCAAACATGAAAACAAATTTTATTCTCTTCACCCGGCAATATAAAGCGAGAAGGCATGAAAAAAGAGTGAGGCCCCTCTGGATTATTACGTCCGGCCTGATGTCTTTAATTATTGAATGATAAATAAAAAATTTTTTAAAAAGATTATCTGATTCACTATAGGTCTTGATCAGATTAAAATCAGAGCCGTCATTAAAATCAATTCTAGGGTAATTAATAATGAAAGAAAAAACCTCTATCCCCTCAAGACTTTTAAGTTCGCGTGTTATCAGATACATCTGGATATCAGCACCACCGAAAGTCCTTTGAGAATAACGGTTAAAAAGGGCCTCTGAATCTTTTGGAAAAATGGTTATTATTTTCAATGCACAACCCTTAAGTTTGCTACAAATACTTAATCGCAAAAGAAAATGTTATTTACAAGTAAAAAAATATCAGCAGAATAATAATTCTTTAAGATTAAATTATGGGCACCTCTAAAAATCAGGAGTTTCATTATTATCAAATATGATAACTCCTGATTTTATCAGATAATGTGCCCACAAGGGAAGATCAAAAATGTAATTTATAGAGGTTCCCTTATATCAAATTAACCAAAATTATGCCAAAAAACTATGCAATAATCCTTGCCGGGGGAAGCGGTTCACGCATGGGTCAAACAATCCCCAAACAGTTTCTTCCATTAGGTAAACAAACCGTGATTGAATGCACCGTCTCGGCTTTTCTTTATCACCCCGAAATTGAGGCTGTGACTGTTGTATGCCCTGCCGATTATATCAATGAAATACAGAACCTGATGAACCGGCATCAGAACGGCAAAAAAATTAAAACAGTACCAGGCGGAACAACACGGCGTGATTCCTCATGGCGCGGCATCACGTCCATGGACTTTAACGAGGATGACATCCTGCTCATTCACGATGCGGCAAGGCCTTTTATCGACAGCCAAACTATCGATAAATGCATCGAAGCTGCAGCCAGGCATGGAGCTGCAGGGACATACGTAAAAGCGATTGATACCGTTACCCAAATCGAAGAAGATCGCGTAACCTCAATCCCGCCCAGGAACCACTTATATTATGCACAGACTCCTCAGTCGTTTCGATTTTGCATTATTCGGTCTTCTCACGAAAATGCCCGGTTAAAAGACATTGAAGCGACCGATGACGTTTCACTTGCCCTTGAATCGGGTTTCTCTGTTGTCAAAGTTGACGGCTCTTACCAGAATATAAAAATAACCACCAGAGAAGATTACGAATACGCCTGCTATTTGGCAGAAAAAGCCATGTAGCTGGCTTGTTTGCGAATAACGTTACTGGCTTTCCCTCATATTTTCCCTGACTTCGCGCATGATGTCCTCATCAGACTGCCTTTTACGCAGCTTGACCCGGTAGCGTATATCAAATTTCGTGGGCTCAACGATATTGCCGGGGAAAGAAAATGACCAGCGCTGCATGTCTTCAGTAATTATTTTGTCAATCTCCATGATATAGGTAGATTTTTTCGGCCGTACCTTCATTACTTTACCTGAATCAGGAAACAGCAATATAGAAACAACGCCTTCTCTCGTCTCATCTATCATGTCAATGGCGCGCACTTCATTGCACATATACCGGTCACCCTGGCTGTCAACCACACGGTCGATCACGCCCCTGTTTTTCATTTGAGAAATAATATAACGGTCGGAAGACAGAAAAACCCTGAAGATCTCCTCTGCATCGCCATTCTCATTGAGGAATTCCTTATCTTCGGCACTGAGACCGTCTGTAGAAGTAATATTTTTTTGTGACCCGGCACACGAAAGAACCATAGCGAAGGCCAGCAGCGCAACCAGAGATTTACCGTGTTTCATATTTGTTACCTGTTGATATTTTTCATTTTAAATAAAAAGTAGAAATAGTTGTATAACAATGTTTTTCCCTGATCAAGAACTTTTTTATTATAGAATACTGCTCTTCCATTTCTCGGCCATATCCTGCAAATCATCAGCTGAATAGTTTCCTGAAATTCCTTTCTTTTCAATTAAGTAGTATATGATTGTTCTGTTATCAAGCCCCCAACTCTGGGAAAGACCATAAAAAATCGTTCTTAAATATGCCGCGTCAGGTTTAACAAACCGTGAATTTTCACCATGAGAAGCAGTAATAGTGAGGACAGGAATATCATCGAGTGTTCCGCAATAGAGCACCCGGTTATACCATAAATCATCGGATTCAGGCATGAGCAGAACAGAACCGGCATGTGATAATGCAACCGGGTCAAGCGAAACCACCCCTCTGGCAGGGTCCAGCCCGTTTTCCTGGAGCGTGATATCGATAAACTGTTGCAGCGAAATCAGATAGCACCGCCCGTACGTCATTGCTGAAACCGTCTCCTCCGGCGTGATAAAGGCGACCCCGCCATTGCCCCAGGTTTTACTCGATTTCGAAAAATAAAGCTCCCTGCAAAATTCATAGGGCATGTCTTTCAGGGGGGGATGTTTATCAGCGCATCCCCGGTAAGACCTGCTGCTGTACCTGCACGGGCCGCCGGTGATATAAGCGAGAAACCGCTCTGTCAACAGGTTTGAACCGTATGCGGCGTACCAGACCGGCATGTCACTCTGCGCAGCCATAACCACACTTCAATAATTTATTGACATCGGCGGGGGATGCCTGAAAGTATATGCAAGCGGAGGTGGCAACCATGAGTTTCGTTCTTGTCGTGTATGCAGTTTTTCTCATCACCCTGACCATAATGAAATATAAAAGGATGTTTAGCGTTGCCGTCGTGATTACCTTCCTCTTCCTGTCAATCACCGCGGTGCTGCTTTACGGTCTTCAGCATTTCGACACCGCCTCATCCTGGCATGTGTTTGGAAAAGACATCGAACAATCAACCTTCATCCATCTCCTGGTTGTTCTCTATGGCGTCAATATCATCTGCGCGGCAATTATCATACGAAACTACAGAGATTACCGGAAAGTAAACAGGGGATGATTACAGTATCTCAACCGGAACGGGAATAAAGGTCATGATCAGCACCGCCATACAGAACCATCCCATGATCTTTTCAGAAAGAGAGAGCCTTCCCGTTTCAGGTATGTAAGGATGGGCTACCATCAGTACTGAAAGGGTGAGGACGATCCAGACAATCCATCCATTCCAGACAAACGAAAGCACAAACAAGCCGATAAGGGCCGCCCACCCGGCCACTCGCTGCCTCTTACCGACAAGCGCATAAAGAATATGCGCACCGTCAAGCTGGCCGATGGGCATAAGGTTGAGTCCGGTGATAAGAAAGCCTATCCATCCAGCCCACGCGTACTGAGAAAGCATAATGTCCTGCCCCTGAGGGATCGGGCCGTGAACCGCGGTTACGATCAGCTTGAAAAGCAGCGAATCGCCGAACACAAGCACGGGAAAGTCCCCGCTCGCGACGGGGATCGGCTGCACTGATGAAACATGTATGCCGTATATCACTGCGGCAAGGCTGAGAACAAATCCCGGCAGCGGCCCCATGGCGCCGATATAGAGAAGCGCTTTCCGGTCCGGGATGGGCGACTTTGTCTTTATCACCGCTCCCATGGTCCCGATCAGTGAGGGGAAAGGAATGAAAAAGGGAAGCGTTGCCACAACACCAAATTTTCTCGCCGCGAAAAAATGGCCGAATTCATGAACCAGGAGGATCGAAAGAAGCGTCGCTGAATAGGGGATCCCGCTTATCACATACTCAATCACGGTCTCACCAGAATTCCCGCCGGCCCATGTCGTGGTCCCGAGGGTGATCACGAACAGGACGATATGCAGACCGATCCTGTTTTTATACGGCGCCGGCTTCGGGTAAACCGGGTACATTCCGGGCTCGCTGTCATGTTCTTCCATTGAAGCTTTAATGCGGCGCGGCATGCCGTTGTTCAGCCTGAAGAGATATTCTCTCGCAGACTGGTTAAATTTTTCTTTCATGGTTGAATAGCGAAATCGCATTTCCGAAAACCAGTACCGTGTAATAAAAATTCAGATTGAGCTTCGTATAGAAAGTTACAGAAGACGAACACGCAAGCCAATCTCGGTAGTGTACCCGACCATCCTGTCTTTAACGCTGCCTTTATCATCAATAATATATATAGTCGGATAAGCGCCGATCCTGAACCTGCGCGCAATATCGTCTGAAGCAGCGGCGACCGGAACTGACAGATTGTTATCACTGACATATTTCCTGATATCGTCGACCGTGTCCCATGACAGCGCAACCGCGATTATTACCGTGGACGAGGTCCCATTCTCCTTCAGCGCGACTATATTCCGCGAAGTATACTTGCATGCTTTGCAATACGGTGAAAAAAAATACAGCAGAACCCGTGAGCCTTTAAGCGCGGAGAGATCCATCTTTTCTCCATCAATTATGGCAAACGTCACATCCGGTGCCGGTGTCCCTTTCCCTATAAGGTCCTTCGCCTTCCATTCTTTGAGGCCCCACAGTACAATCAGAAAAACAAGTATCTGTACCGTAACTGAAACAATTGTCTTTACTTTTTTATTCACTGTCATGATGTTTTGAAACGCTCCCCGGACCAGACGGTTACGGTTCCCTGTTATGACCGCCATGATTATAATGCGATTAATGTCGATTACAAAAGTTTCCTGTAAACCATAATTTTTTTCTTTATATACTCAGGGGTATAGGTGTTATTCCACGAATCAGGATCTTTCAGCGCGTTATCATAGATTCTGATCAGGGTCTCTGCATATTTTTTCTGGAGATACCCGTTCTTTTTAACGGAATGAATATTGGTCAGCATGAGTTTTTTCGAAATCAGGGTCACAAAACGCGCGCCATCAGGTGAAAACGAGGCGTCTTCTCCTTCGATGCCGCAGTTCAACAGGCTGTTCGCACGAATATCGTATAGGTGCAGAAGCTGGTTTGCCAGAACGGTGACGACTTTTGCGACCGGGGAATAGCTGATGTTCGTGTTCAGCGATCCCGTGACAAGGGCCAGGCTCTTCCCTGAACGCAGGTCATGGATACACGCGCTGAAATCACCCATGGAACCCTTTCTGAACAGCACCCGATCATTGTCGATCCAGAAAATTTCACCTGCCGAACTGACGCCGCGGAGCATGCTTTTTTTCGTTCCGGATATGACCATCGCGCTGTATTCACCGCCGGTTCCGCTTACGACAAGCACTTTCTTTCTGTTAGGCGAATAAAAGGGTACGGTGATTCCATCCTTCACGATTATTGCGTGGTATTCACTAAGGGGGATGATTCTCTTTTCAGTTCCGGAATCAGGGCCGTATTCGCAGATCCCCCTCGCGGAATGATACAGGATTGAATCTTCTCCTGGCACCATTGAGTAATCGGCAAACGGATAATCCGACGCGGTGCTGCTTACCGTTCCTGTTTCGAAAGATATCATCAGCCTGCTGCTCCGGGGCATTCCCGAAGGGCCGATGGTGATCTGCTTTAAAAATATATATCTTCTTCCTGAAGACATGAGGGCGGATGTGATGGTGCCTTCCGCCCTGGCGATCTCTTCTCTTTGATGTTTTTTAGTATTGTAGCGGTAAACGATATTAACCGCTTCAGCTTCTTTAACATAGATGAGCTCATGGCCCGAAGCCCACAGTGCGTGTATGATTCCCGAATCAACAAGCACTGATCCGAGTTTCTGGTAGAGAGAAAATTTGTTCTCCTGCAGTGAGCGGTAATGGCGGGAACCGCTTTTAAGATACAGCGCGTCAAGATCGATGTCCCGCGCGAGTGAGGGGATAAAAAGCAACACGAAAAAAAGCGCTGCCGCGAGAGATGTTCTTTTCGATATTCGTCCGGTCATGATACCGCGCTTTTATTGTGCCGGGGAAAAGCCTCCAGGATTATTCTGCCGGCGCTCCTGCTGTGTCCTGCCCGGCTCCGGCATCAGGGGCCTGGTCTTCCTGCGGAGTGGCGCTGTCATCGGTTTTTATCGCGTTATCAGAATCGGCTTTTTCCTGTTCAGCAGGCGCTTCATCTTTTTTCTGCGGCACCGGCGGTATTTTAAAACGCTGCCCGGGAAAAATCAGGTCAGGGTCTTTGATCTGGTCTTTATTGGCCACATAGATGAGCGGCCACAGGCGCGCGTTTTTATACATCCTCTGGGCTATCTTCCAGAGGCAGTCGCGGTCTTTGATATTGAGCCGCACCACATAATAGTTCACGGCTTGCACGTCAACCGGTGAAACGCCGTATTCCTGTTCAATGCTGATGCTGAGCGATTTGAGGATCACCAGGGCTTCATCCGCTTTTACCATGGCGTCACGATACGACTGCGCTTCATGAAGCTGCCTTGCCCCGGCAATTAACTCATTTGCCTTTCCGGTTTCTGCGGCAAAAAGATTTTTCGAATCAGCGGTGATTATTTTCTGCAGCAGGGCCTCGGCGTCCGCGATCTTGTCTTCGGACATCCCCTTTTCTGTTTTCAGCAGCGCGGCGAGAAAATAATTCTCCGCATCAGAAATCTTCACCTGGGCATCTTCGGCCTTTTCCTGGTCAAGAAAAGCCTCGGCCTCATTCAGCGAGCCGAGTGCGTTCGCGATCTCTTCGGCCGCGTAATCATCCCCCCGCTCATTTTTGAGATTTTCAATGTTCGCCCTTAAAACCTTTATTTTATCACGCGCGGTCAGGAGCATCACTTTTATTTTCGCGGCCCTGATGTATTGTTCAGCCTCGGTCGCGTTCACGTCAGCCTCGCTGATTTTGTCCGCTTTGAGGGATTCCTCGGCCCTGGCCAGGGACTCGCCTGCCGCGGCAAGCTCCTTTTCCGCGGACTTCTGCGTGTCCTGTTGAATCAGATTTTCGCGCTCGGCTTTGAGCCTGCCGATCATTACCTCAAGCGCGGATATGCCCTCTTCCGCGGCAGTGATCGCCAGGTTAAAATGGTTTATCGCCTCAGTTGATTTAAGATGGGAATCCCAGTATTTCTTTTCATTGCTCAGTACCGCGGCCTCACCGACAAGGGTCGCTCCGGCGGCAAGCTCGTCAGGGGAATATTTTTCCGCGTTCAAAGCAAGGGCGCGGTCGTGAAGCGCCATGGCCTGGTCAAGAGAGTCCTTTGCGAGAAGGGGAAGCGACTTTTCAATCGCCTTTTTCGCGGCTTCATATGCGGCTTTGGCCTCGTCCAGGGATTTGCTGAAATTTTCATCCTTTATCTGGCTATGGCATGCATACAGCTTTTCCTCGGCTTTGCCCAGGTCTTCCGGGTCATAACGGTCGGCTTTGACTTGATGCGCCCTGGTGATGGCTTTTTTCGCTTTTGCCATTTCCTTTATAGGAACATCGGTCTGGCAGGAAAAGATAAAAATAATTACCGCAATAAAAAGACTCGTCTTTGCCATCACTTTCATGGAACGTTTTCTCCTGTGAATTACTTGATTCGCTGCGCCTTGAGGGTCACGCTGTTCGGATAAGTATCAAGAATTTCAATACTGAACCCGAATTTTTCCGCCTTGAAAACAAGCTCATCCGTAAAGTCGGTCGTCCTGCCGGCAAAGTAGACCTCCAGGTTCGCATATTTGCCTGACTGGCCTTTTGAAATAACTTCCTGCACTCCCCGTATGCGCTGGGTAATGTCGTTGCGAAACTTGGTCATGTCTTTATAATCCAGGCCGGCGACATTGACAACGATCTGCCGGCGGGACGTCGCCTGTATAAATTTTGCCGCGATGCTGTTGATGAACGGGCCGCTTTTAAACAGGCCGTTTTCATCTTCAGAGCCGACAATCTGTTTTAGCGCGTTCCCGATCGCGTATTTTGCCGCGGTTTCATCGTTGATATGCAGTCCCGCGGCCTGTTTGCTTGCCGTTACCAGGATTGATCCCGTGTACACATCAACCGCTTTCAGGCGTATGATCGCAGACTTTGATTTCATGTCCTTGATATTATAGTCGCCGAGAATTTTTGACTGGTCAGAAACCTCGGTGGTGCCGGTGATTACCACTTCAGCGCCGTTTTTATTGAGCAGCAGGTCCCTGACATCGCTGGCGACATCCCCCCTGATCGCCCGGTTCATCCGTGATTTCTCTTTCTGCATCAGTGTTTTAACCGTGGCATTGTCAACAAAATCAAATCCGGCGTCACCCATCATGTTCTGTATTACCAGCTCGGTTTCAGTAAAGCCCGGAGCGCTTTTTTTCCCTTCAACGGTCTCTTCGATCAGCAGGAGAAATTTCGGCCGGCCGTAGTCCGCTATGGCCTTTTTAACGATATCATCCACGGCAGCGGGCTCCACCGTGCCTTCAATGACCACTTTGTATATGGAGCCTTCCTGCCATTCCTTTACAACAACTTCATCCCTGACAAGGCCGGACATCTTCGCTTCAATAATCGATGAAACCAGACGGTAGTTCTCCACGATCTTTTTACCGGATATGGTTGTACCGAGCATCTTCTCAACGAGCTTTTTCCTGGCGTCCTCAAGCGCGCGGTCCCTGGCCAGAGCAGTGTCATCGTCAAATATCTTTGCCCAGCCTTCCGCCCTTCCTCTCTGAGAATCAGTTGCCGCAGACTTGTCTTTTACGCGGCCACCGGCGCAGGAAAGCATAAAAGCGACGAGCAGTAAAATTACCGGGGACCGCATCTTCCTGTTTAGCATGATGTCTCCTTGTCAGTGGATTATTGTTACTTTATAGTCCATAAACAAAAATAGTCAAATTATTTTCTTTAATAAAGCTTTTCGCGGTTCCCATGCAGGGACTGGCCCAATTTTTATTATTGACAAAAGCCCCCCATCTTTTTAGAGTTTACAATTCCTGACCCATCAATCGACGATTATTCAGGATAGATGAACAAAAAAATTTTTTTGAACACTTCACCGTGTTCTTGATTTGAAAATTATTAATTGACGAGGTGATATACATGAAAAGGACATTTCAGCCAAGCAGGACAAAAAGAAACCGGAAACACGGATTTAGATCTCGAATGAGCACAGCTGAAGGAAGAAAAGTTCTGAAAAACAGGCGTAAAAAAGGAAGGCACAAGCTGACTGTTTCGGATGAAAAGAGGTTGCCTAAATAAGTTTAAGGTTGCGGGATCCATGTGAAAAGGGAATATTCGTTAAAAGGCGCGTCTTTGTTTCAGGAAATATTTGATAATGGAGTAAAGCTGCAAAAAAAGGGAGTCCAGATAATTACCTTAAAAAAAAACAGAATTAAGAGGGAAAGTGTTTTAACAAAAATCAATGATGGTCATATTCAAATAGGAATTGTAATCGCGAAAAAAATCGGCAAAGCAAACATTCGAAACACGTTTAAAAGAAGAATCAGGGCAATCTGCAGAGACTATTTACCAGAACTTGATAACCATTGTTGTTTAATAATCAGACCGGGAAAAAATTTTTATTTTTTACGATACCATGAGCAAAAAAATATTCTGGCGTCTCTTTTTCAAAAATCAGGGCTGTTGGTAGATGAAAAAAGTTAAAAACAGTATCCAATATATACACGAAGCGACAGTGACACTGCTTGTCCTGATGATTCACGGCTACCAGAATCTGCTCAGGCCGATGTTGCCGCAGAGCTGCAGGTTCTATCCCTCATGTTCTGCCTATGCGATTGAATCACTGAGAACGCATGGGATCGTGAGGGGCCTTATTCTTGCGCTTTACAGGATTCTCAGGTGCAATCCCTTTAACAGCGGGGGTTATGATCCGGTCCCTCTGAATTTTTCATTATTTAAACAGCCTTAATCCCTTCTCACATCCGCCCCGGAGTATACGTATACTCTATTCATCCTATTAATATCTTTTATTAAATATCAGTTTTTTTATCAGGATGAAATTTAAGAATTTTAACAACAAATTTAATACTTAATGATTTTGGAAGGAAACAATGGATAAAAAAACAATTCTTGCTATATTACTCAGCGCAATAGTCTGGATCGCATGGTTTCTCTGGTTTCAGCCCAAAGAGCCGCCGAAACCGGTGACACAGCAACAGGAAGAAGTTCAGGATGAACAGCAAAGCGCATCACAGGAGGAAAAACCGTCACCGGCACAGGATCCGATAACGGTAAAACATGCATCAGCGTTAAAATCCGAATCAACTGTTGATATCAATACCGATAAATATCAACTGCAGCTTACCAATAAGGGTGCTGCGATAAAAAAAATAACCTATCTCGACAGAAAAGTTGATCTCATCGTTCAGAAAACACCGTATCAATCAAGAAACCTTGTTGATTTCGCAGTTTACTTTAATGATGAAGAATTAATGAACGGCAGCGCGATGGATGAGGCCCTGTGGAATTACAGCCAGGCCGGTGACGAGATAAAATTTTTCACGAACATCCTCTATAACGGCATTCCCCTGCAGGTTGAAAAAATATATACATTCAACAAGGATACCTACAGTTTTAATGTCGCTTACCGGATAACCAACAGAGGATCCCGGCCTTTCAGCCTGCAGAACGGCACACTGATTTTTTCGCCCGGGGACATGCTGGGCCCTGAAATGGACTTTAACAACCGCTATAACCAGATATCCAGCATTTACTCTATTGATAACGACTTTAATAACGGCCACAAGGGCAACGGCTTTTTTTCAAAAAGCGGCGACCTTAAAAAAGACGCGGGAACAACAAACTGGATCGGAATATCAAGCAGGTATTTTCTTTTGGTCATGCTCCCGGATGGGTTTACCGGAACCGGCGTTGTCTATGATAACCGCGAGCATACGGGATTCAGGGCCGGGATGTATGTCCGCCTCAAGGAAATAAAACCGGGCCAGAGCACTGAGCAAAAATTCAAAATCTACCTCGGCGAACGGGACAAAGAAAAACTCGGCGCTGTTGATCCTACCATCATCGATGCCGCAGACGTGAGCACCTTGATCGAGCCGATACGCTATTTTGTGATCTGGTGCCTTATGGGGATCAACAAATTCATCGGGAACCTGGGCTGGTCCCTGGTAATATTCTCCATTCTGACCAAGCTCGTGTTCATGCCTCTGACGGTCAAATCAACAGAATCGATGAAGCGCATGCAGATGCTTACGCCGAAGCTCAACGAGCTGAAAGCGAAACATAAAGACAAGCCGGAAGCGCTTCAGAAGGAAATGATGAAGCTTTACAAGGAAAACAAGGTCAACCCCATGGGGGGATGTCTTCCAATCCTGCTTCAAATGCCGTTCTTTTTCGCCCTGTACAGCGCCCTGATCAACTCCTTTGACCTGTGGCAGGCACCTTTTGTCCTGTGGATAAAAGACCTTTCCATGCCGGACACGGTTCTGACCATATCGGGATTCAACCTGAATATACTTCCATTGATCATGACCGCGACCACGTTCTTTCAGCAGAAACTGACCACCGTGGATACCGGCCAGCAGCAGAAAATCATGATGATGGTGATGCCGTTTGTTTTCATTTTTATTTTCTGGAACATGCCTTCGGGTCTGGTTCTTTACTGGTCCCTGCAGAACATATTCCAGATTGCCCATCAACTGATCACTAATAAATTCGGAAAGAAAGAAGAATAATCAATATCCATTTAAGGAGACATCATATGAAAGTTATCGAAATTGAAGGAAAAACCCCTGATGACGCGACTAAGAAAGGGATGGCTGAACTCGGCATCGAGGACGCGGAAAAAGTCACGGTGGAAATCATCGACCAGGGAAGAAGCGGCATTTTCGGATTCGGTGTATCAAAACCGGCTAAAGTAAGAATTTATTACAATGACTTCGTTGCCGATGTGGGCAACCTTGCCCGGGATGTCCTTCTTTCAATATTAAAGAAAATGAACCTTTCGGGAGAAGTCAAAGACATCAAGGAAGGCGAATCCAAGGTTTATATCGAACTGGAAAGCGAAAAAAGCTCAGGCCTCATTATCGGCCGAAAGGGCAAAACCCTTGAAGCGCTGCAGTTTATCGTCAATCTTATCGTGAACCATAAAACAGGCACGGAAAAGAAAATCATCCTTGATATCGAATCATACAGGGCGAACAGGGAAAAAGCGCTGAGAAAACTGTCCAGAGAAATTGCACACAAAGTGATCAAATCAGGAAGGCCCTGGACCCTTGAACCGATGAACCCTTTTGAAAGAAGGCTCATCCACATGTCACTGCAAAATGACAAGAGGGTAACCACAAAAAGCGAGGGCCAGGGTATTTACCGCAAGGTTACGATATCCCCCACTGCAGGGGAATGAACTTCAGCAGGGCATTATGGTTTATTCATCGTTCACCGATGACACCTTCTGCGCCCCGGCGACCGCACCTGTTGACTCGTCAATTGCCGTAATACGGGTCAACGGGCCGGCAGCCCTTGAAACCGTGCGGTCCTTCTTTTCACGGCCTGAAAAAATCATTCCCCGTGAAGCCTGCCATGGAACAGTTCTTGATGAGGGGAAACCTGTGGATGACGTGATCATCCTGTATTTTAAGTCCCCTGCAACCTATACCGGCGACGACCTGGTTGAAATACACTGCCACGGCAACCAGTTTATCGTTCACCGGTTGATTAAAATGCTCATGAACCGCGGAGTACGCATTGCCGAGCCCGGAGAATTCACCAGGCGCGCCTTCATCAACGGCAAAATGGACCTCACTGAAGCCGAGGCGGTCAACCATATCATAACAGCTCGAAGCGACTGGGAAGTTGAAACATCGCTGAAACAGATGCACGGTTCCCTGAGGCAGGCGGTCAACGAAATCCGCGACCGTCTTATTACCCTCAAAGCGGATATTGAGTCAGGTATTGACTTTATTGAAGAGGACATTGAATTCATATCTTCATCAGAAGCGCTGGACAGCATAAACAAGATCTCGGCCGCGATCAAAGACATGATCACCCGGTGCCGAACGGGCCAGAAACTCTCCCGTGGAATTGACCTGGCCATTGTGGGAAAACCCAATGTCGGGAAGTCAAGCATCCTGAACCTCCTGCTGAACCAGGAGCGCGCCATTGTTTCAGACATCCCCGGGACAACCCGCGACATGATAAAAGAAACGGTGCAGATCAAGGGGATACACCTGAACATTATTGACACAGCAGGAATCGGCATCCCGTCAGATGAAATCGAACGGATCGGCATCGAACTAACCGGGAAAAAAATCGAGGAGGCGTCACTCGTTCTGTGCGTGCTTGACGCGACAACCGGGATCACCGAGCAGGACCGCCCGGTGCTGGAGAAAGTACAATCCAAAAGCGTTTTCTATCTTATCAACAAAATTGATTTAACCAGGGACGCTATTGAAAGTATCGATAAAAACCTTCCCCGCGAAGCGATCCCCTTTTCTGCCAGGACCGCGGAAGGAATTGGGATCCTCGAAACTGAAATCTCGGATTTTCTACGAAATGCCTTTGTTGATTACCGGAACTCATTCATTGCCGATGTACGGGTGATCACCCTTCTGGAGAAGGCGCTTGGATCAGCTACTGAAGCTGCGCTTGTGATTGAAAAAAACGAACCTCCGGAAATTATCGCCTTTGAAATACAGGCCCTGATCGATTATTTTTCGGAAATCACCGGAGAAATAACGCCTGAAGACGTGCTGAATTCGATTTTCAGCAGATTCTGCATCGGAAAATAAGCACTCGTTTTTTCCAGAATAAGCAGACTTATCTCAAATCATGATGGATTTATTTCTGTAAAATCGTTATAATATTATTGACATTTAGAAAACCAATCTGCCATTTTATGATGTTTAACCTGATTTAAACTGTTTTAACCGGTTTAAGTATAACACCTGCTATTATGGATAAAGTTGATAAAACAAAAGAAAACATCGGGGTAAACGAACTCGATGAAGGAACAAGAAAACGACTTTTCGATAAATTCGTGAACGCCGGCGGTGAAATATTATCCGAGCGGCAGAAGAGAAGAACCCTCGTTATCGACAGAGACGGCCAGCGCAAAATGCAACGAAAGCTGGACAGCCATAAAGATAAAACAAAAACAACGTCCAACAGGAGAAGGCCCCGCCAGGAGCCGCTTATCAAAGTGACTCCGGCAAAGAAAAAGGAACCGGTTTCCATCAGCGATCAGGTGAGGAACATAAAGCTGCGGATCAGGATGAAGTTTTTGCGCATCACCAGATACAGCGGCCTTTATTTCAATATCAAGTTTCTTGAAAAATTCAATAATATCTACAAACCGGCCCTCATGGAAATACAGGTCATCTACCTGAGCCTGTTTAAAAAAGACCTGAAAACCGGAAATAAAATCATATCGCGCCTTGACAATATTAAACCTCTGTATGTTGAACTCATCGAAGGCCTGGGAAACCTCTATGACAAGATGTCCATTGACCAGGTAGTTGACCACTACCGGAACTTCCCCGATGTCCCGAAAAAAGTCTCCGAATTAAAAGACCCCCTTATGGATATATTTAAAAAAATCTATCTCCTCAAGGTATATGAAAACCTCTCGCATGAAGCAATAAGCCAGGCGATTGATTTCTTTATAAAAATCAGGGACAAGGGGGAAGGAATTGATTCCTCGACAAAAAGAAAAGTCCGCAATGATCTCTTTATAATATATCACAAACTCTATCCCCGGCTCCACTGGCTTTTCTGTTATTATTACGACGTGTATTTCCCCTATGATGATGAAGCGATTGAAGATTATCTCTCTGTGGAAGAATCCGAAAGATTGGGAAACCGGGTTCTCAATAAAATGTATGAAGTCCAGGAAAATATATACTTCGATACTGACGCTGCCGAAGAGGAAATGGAAGATCACTTCTCTGTCGATGAAAATGAATCTGCCCCGGTAGAAGTCGAGCGGAAAAAATCCGTACCCGACCCTGTTCAGCACGGCCTGGAGTTAATGTACAAACTTGACCTGAAAAAACTTAGGGAAAAATATGATTCTGACGGAACCTTTAACCGAGTGAGCGATACTGATAAAATTTTAGTATCGTTCCTGCTGTTTAACGAGTTTGACAGGGAATATTCATTCATACTGACCACCAATAAAATAAAATTTAATTCAGACTTTATCCGCCGCGGTGAATATAATTACAAAACAAAACTCAATGACCTTTATGATGAAATGAGAAAATCTCATGAAGCGCTGAAAAATTACGCGCATGAACTGAGCCAGTACGAAAAGGCGAGAAAGGAACGCCCTGTCGGCAACACGCAATACATCGAATACACAAAAAAGCTTGAGCTCATTAATAAGAAAAAAAACGTGACCGGAAAAATGGCGCGCATGACAGTCAAAGCCTACATGGAAAAGGTCGCTGAAGAAATGAAAGTCCTGATCGACGATATGACCCAGACCCAGAAGCTCATCGCCAACCCGCAGGACATTCTTGATTTTAATACCGTTATTGAAGGTGATAAAAAAATTAACGGCATGAAAATATATGAGGCAATAAGCGCTGTTTATAATTTTTCATCGGCATTTTCCTACCGGCTTTCCGAAGCAGGGGATCTTTCAGGCAGCAATGAAATGATTGACGAACCGCTTCCCCAGATGGATGAGGAAACAAAAAATTCTTCTGAGCAGAAAAAAGCGAAGGAAGGCAGTGAGAATAAAACTATTCTTGATGAGCTTGACGACATGCTCTGATTCTTTTCATCTCCTCAATCCGCCTCTGCACTATCACCTCCCGGCTTTCACGTAATTCAGGATCGCGGTACGGCGTTGCCTTTACTTCCCGTGACAGCGACCCGGCATACTCCTCGGAAAAAACACCATCACGCATGGGGCCTTTGGCCGCGACAGTGCCTTCCTTTTTTCTTCCATAGGAAGGCCCCCTGCCCACTGAAAAGCCCGCACGCAGCAAAGCAGCGCGGATGTGCAGAGCGCTTGAATACGTCGTCAAGCGGCCGCCCTGGCTCATCTTCCCCCATAACATCCTGAAAAAATCGACAGACCACAATTCCGGATTCTTCGAGGGCGAAAAAGGGTCGTGGAACATGCCGGTAAAACCGTCATCCTCAAGTCGCGAGATGGATGTTCTGGCGTCACCGAACATGAACTCCAGGGAAAAATTCCTGCCTGCGAGGCGCCCTTTTTCGTAGGCGCGCCTGATTTCGCCATAATAGTCATCCCTGCCGTCATGAAAAACAATTTTCTTCATATACGGGGCATAGGACCTGTCTTTTTCAAGGGAAACAATTTCGATCATTCTTTTCGGATGAAGCCGGTTTGATTCAACAAGAAGCGCGAGTATGTTGTAGCCGAGGCCGAAACCGATATCGAGCACACGGAAAAAATCTTGCTTCCGATCAAGAAGACCTGAAGGGTACAGATGCATGCACAGAGCCTCATTATAGGCACCCGAGTCGGAATGCATTGTCTGTTCATACTCGGGGCAGAACAGGGTCCGGGTGCTGTCGCCGGTCCTAGTCAGTGTGTATTTCCGGTCACTCATCGGGTAATCACAAAATCAATATAAGCTTCACAACAGGTATCGTAACATTTTTTGTGCACTATCTTCGCAGAACTATAATCAACCCGCGGCGTGCCGGGTTTTTCAGAATTCCCGCGGAAAGACTCCCACTGTGACACAAGAAAAGCGGCACGCGCCTGCGCTCTTTTCAAAAAAAAAGAATCATCGATCTTCTCTTCCCGGGATGCAAGCGTTGAATCGTAATAATCGTCATCAAGCGTTTTGCAGTGCACATATACTCTCAGGACTTTCTCCTTCACTCCTTCCCATTTTTCACGCTGGCTCCATGACCCGCCGGCACACGCCGACAGCGCTGCAGCGATCACCAACAAACTCAGTGTTATGAATATGTTTTTCATATAACGGTTCCCGCAGGGGTAATTTTGATTAATTACTATTGACAAATATAAATTCGTGACTATAATTAACACGATATTTATGAGCATTAAAAAATATTATCAATAGATTCAGAATCTCATCCTGTCAATTCTTTCATACATTCAGATTTTATTTTATTCTGCACCGCGTTTCTGGAGTAATACATATGAAGAGAGTTAAAGTTCACGAAGTCTCTATTAAAAAGCCGTATAAAATCCCGAAAATGGGGACTTCCGGCATCAGGGCCACACAGGAGATTTTCAATCAGCCCCGGTACCTGGAGCAGATTGCCCAGGGCATCGCGCTTTTCTTCAAGGAGCTGACCGATCAAAAAGAAATCGCGGAAAATAATAAAACTATTCTTCTGGGAGGAGACCCCCGTCTGGGTAACGCTGACCGCCTGAAAACAATTGCTTCGATATTCGCCGCTTCAGGTTTCAGCCTTTTCATCCCCAAAGACGGCCTTGCCAGCACCCCGGCCATGTCGCACGGAATCCGACATCTGAACCTTGCCGGAGGAGTTACGCTCACGGCCAGCCACAACCCCTTTACCGATGTGGGGATCAAAGTCAATATGGCTGACGGGTCCCCTGCCCTTGATCGTGAAGCGGACAGGATTTTTGAACTGCAGAATAATCTCAAAAAAATCCACTTCCTGGATTACGACCAATTATGGGCCGCAGAAAAAATACAGGAAGTGAACATAATCGATATATACACCGACCTTCTGGACAATATATTTGATTTTGATGACATGAAAAATATTATTGCAGACCGGCGCATCCGCGGCGTGTTTGACCCCATGCACGGAGCAGCGGGCCCGTTTGCCGAGGAAATTTTTCTCAACAGGCTGGGCATGGATGCTGACATGCTCCGCGCAGAACCGAGAGAGGACCTGGGCGGCTATGACAAAAAAGGCATGCCGCTTCATCCTGAACCCGATTTTGACTATATCGACAATCTGATGAGCCACAACCTTTCGGGAGAGTATGACATTGCCGCGGCATGGGACTCGGATGTTGACCGGAGGCTCGACGGCGGGAGCGGTTTTTTCATTGAATCAGCGGACGAATTCGCGCTCTTCGCGAAATACAGCCATTTAATAAACATCCAGGCCCTCTTCCGCAACACCATTTACTTCTGCAGATCAACCGTGACCGCGGGGACCATTGACCTGATGCAGCCTCTGCTGCAGGCCAAATACCCCTCAAAAACAGTGAAAACCATTGAAACGCCCACGGGATTTAAATGGATCGCGGAGCTGGGGAACTGGGGTGTTGAAGAAAGCAACGGCGTGGGCAATCCCTACCTCAGGGAAAAGGACGGTATTTTCTCGACACTGTTTCTGCTCAAGATCATCCTTGAAACCAAGAAGACCCCGCTCCAGCTTATTGAAGAAATATGGAACGAAGTTGGACGGATATATTTCACCCGCGGGGAAGTTTCCGGAAGCAGCAAAAAGGAAGCCGATCAGCTGACACAGATACTCGACCGTGCAGATCAGTATACCGGGAAAAAATTCGGAAAACTGACCCTGGAATCAGCAGGGTCATGGGATTACATCCATCCTGAAACAGAACAGGTGGCGCACCGAAAAGGGGCCTGGGTGCTGCAATTCAGCGAGGGCAACACGGTAAAGGCGCGCTTTTCAGGAACCGGTTCAGGAGGATACACGCTCAGGGTCTACTGTTCAAAGTATGACAACAATTACCGCTTGCCTAAATCAGAAATAACCAGGCCCATGAAAAACGCGTTTGACGCTTTTTTAAAACAGTGCGGATTTCCCGGGAAAAGCGGCAAATATACCGACAAAAACCAGCCTGACATTTACCGGAAAAAATAGATTGGACATATGAAATTTTCTCCATTAAACTTCACTCAAAGGCTATAAATCCGGGTTAATATCAATGGCATATCAGCTGATACTGAAAGGAAAAGTACAGGGCGTTTTTTGCCGGTATTACTGCAGCCAGTACGCTAAAATATTCGGCCTCAGGGGGTCGGCGACCAATCTGGGAGACGGCTCGGTCAGCGTTATCATTGACACTGAAGACCAGGCCCTTCTCCGGGAATATATAACATCCCTCACGTCAAACCCGTCAGATATACGGTTTTTCGGCAGAATAGAAGATGTCTCGGTAAGCTCCTATGACGGCCCCGTGCGCGGGGACTATCTCTTCTGATCATCCCGCCATGTTCTCATCATCAAGGGGATACGGCCGCGGCATTTTCATCCTCGTTGCCCTGATTGACCTGAACATAGAAAAAAGCCCCTGAGTGTCAAGGGAGAGGAAGTTGTAATACGGCGTCGTGCTCAGGTAGTCGTTAAACTCGCGCACTTCGCTCATGAAAAGTGAGTTGTAGTGTTCCCGTGAGTGGCCGTGCGCCGCTTTGCCTTCAGTGAGGCGCCTGATGTCGCCGTTAAAATCCTCGCTTATGTGATACAGCTCATGAAGGATGACTTTGATTTTTTCCGCGGGGGGAAGGTCAAAAAAACGCGGCATATAAAAATATATCAGATAGAGCTGGACAACCCCGTTGACGGCAACCTCCGGCATGCGGTACAGCCTTCCCCGGTGGCGGATGACCGGGGACCCGTTTTTGAACTTCAGGGGGACCAGCTTGCCGTAAAGGCCGCCCCTGCCGCTCCGGTTCGAGGAAATGCACACCCTGACCCGGTTCGCGTCAATGTGATGAAACGACGGATAGCGCATTACCGCCTCATAGATGATATGGCTCAGGGTATCTGAAAGATTTATTGAGGAAATCTTTTTCATCCGGCGCTGTTCAAGATCATTTCTTCGGCGTGCTTGACCGAAAGGTCGGTGACCTTCTCTCCGGCGAGGAGCCTGGCAACCTCGTGGACTTTTTCCCGGTCGCTCAGCCTTTTTACAACAGTCGATATGCGGTCGCCGGACCTGCCCTTCTGGACAGAAAAGTGGTTGTCCGACATAGCGGCGATCTGCGGCAGGTGGGTGATCACCAGGACCTGCCTGTTCTGCGACAGCTTTTTGAGCTTTCTTCCGACTATCTCGGCGACTTTCCCGCTTATGCCGGCGTCGACCTCGTCAAAGATGAGGCTGTCCACGATATCGGCGGAAAGGATCACGTTTTTCAGCGCGAGCATGATGCGCGACATCTCGCCGCCTGAAGCGACCTTCCTGAGCTGCCGCAGGTCTTCGCCCTGGTTCGCGGAAAGCAGAAATTCAACCCGGTCAAGGCCGTGGGGATACAGCACATAGCGCTTGTTGTCCGCTTCGATTTCTCCATCGGGGCTGAGCTCGCGTTTAATGGAAATGCGGAACACCGTTCCGGCCATGCCAAGATCGGAAAGCTCTTTGATTACCTGCTTTTCAAGGACCTGCGCGGCCCTTTTTCTTTTTTCGGAAAGGTCAAGCGCGGTATCCCTGGCCTCCTTCACCGCTTTGCGGTATTCCTGTTTGAGCCGATCGATCTCCTCGTCGCTTGACGTGATCGCCTCAAGCTCCCTGCGGGCCCTGTCGGCGTACTGAATGACCTCGTCAATGGTGCCGCCATATTTCTTTTTAAGGCCTGAAATCAGGGCGAGCCGCTCCTCAACCTCGTTGATCCTCTGCGGAGAAAAGTTGATGTTCTTTTCGTAGTCCCTCAGAAAAATCGCGGCGTCTTCAAGGGAATAGAGCGCCTCCTTTACCGCCTCAAGGCTGTTCGAGGCTTCAGGGTCGTAATGGGACACCACCGAAAGGTTCTGTTCAACGTGCTTGAGCTGCTGGAGGACCCCGCCATCACCGTTGACCAGCTCCGAGGCAGAGTTGATCTCCCTGAATATTTTTTCCGCGTTCGAGAGAAGCGACGATTCATTTTTCAACTCGTCCTCTTCGCCTGCCGAGAGCTTTGCCGCTTCGATTTCCCGTATCGCGTGATCATTGTATTCGATCCTGCGAGCCTTTTCGCGCTCATCGATTTCAAACGAATTCAGCCTTTCCTTGATGTCCTGGAGCGTCGCGTGGAGCTGCCTTATTCGGTCGACCTGCCCCCCGTGCCCGGCAAAGCTGTCAAGAAGCTCGCGGTGTTTTGATATCTTTACGATGTTCTGGTGCTCATTCTGGCCGTGAATGTCGATGAGATATTCCGATATCTCTTTAAGCCTGGATACCGGGATCTGGGTCGCGTTTGCGAAGCTCCTGCCCTTGCCGCTTGAGTAAAGCTCGCGCTTGAGCACCAGAATCGCGTCATCAGAGTCGATCCCCGATTCTTCGAGTATGGGCCCGAGCTGCTGAATCCCGCTTATGTCAAACGTCCCTTCTATAACGGCCTTTTCAAATCCCGAACGGATCATGTCCGTGGTCATACGCTCACCCAGGACCGCGGACAGCGCGTCGATAAGGATCGATTTTCCCGCGCCGGTTTCACCGGTGAGGACGTTAAGGCCCTTCTGAAAATCAATGGAAAGCTCATCGATAATGACAAAATTTTTTATTTTCATATCCAGAAGCATATATCCACTCCGCGCTCATCCCCATCCAAGCTTTTCCCTGAGGATGGCATAAAAATTCTTGTCCGGGTGCATGACTACCTGTATTTTTTTCGCTGATTTGCTGAAAACGATTTCATCATCAGCAGATATGGTCATCGCCTCCTGCCCGTCAATGGTAAGGGTGAGGTTTCTCTCTTCGGTGATGACCCGGGCTTTGAGCAGGGAAGTCACGGGGACGATCATGGGCCGCATGCCCAGCGTATGCGGGCACACCGGGGTGAGGCAGAGCACGTCTGAGGACGTTGGCGTGATGATCGGCCCCCCGGCTGACAGCGAATACGCGGTTGACCCGGTAGGGGTTGATATGATCAGGCCGTCCCCGGAGTATGAATTGAGAAAATGGCCGTCGATCTCGATTTCAACAGTAATCGCGCGTGAAAGCGCCCCTTTGGAAATCACCGCGTCGTTAATAAAGCACAGAGAATCGGTCTGTACCTTGTTCTTGATAATCCCCACCTCAAGAGTTATCCGTTCAGTGGTCAGGTAGTATCCCTGTAAAATGTTAAGCAGGTGATGCGGATACTCTTCAGGGCTGAATTCGGTAAGGAACCCGAGACGTCCCCGATTGATCCCGAAGATCGGCTTCCCCGTATCAGAGAAAAGCCGCGCCGTTCGCAGGAACGTGCCGTCCCCGCCAATGGCAATGACCAGGTCCGCGCCGTGGATATACGAATCCTCATCCCCCACATGGCCGGAAAGGCCTTCACGCTCGACAACTTCGTAAGCGGGAAGCCTTGTCGCCGCACCCTGTGACGACAGGAGGGCAATGATGTCCTTGATAAGGGGCAGCGACCCGCTGTCATTCGAATTAAAATTTATGGACACGTTCCTGATCATGGATATCCTTCTCAACTGTTAAGTATACATACGGGTTTGCGATTTACGTCAATAAATAAACTGGATTAAAATAAATACTATTTGATTTTTATTTCATACTTTCAATGCTCAGATAATCAGGTAAAGCCATGCGTTTCAATGACCCTCAATTCGCCCGGGAATATGAAAGCAAGCTCGCGGATGAAAACTATCCCGGGAGCCTGTACACTCATGTTGTCCGGGAGCTGGCAGGATGCGAAACCGTAATTGACGTGGGAGCGGGCACCGGATTTTTCGCGCTCCCCCTTGCAAAGGAAGGCAAGCAGGTAACCGCGGTTGAACCCTCTCCTGTCATGATCGGAATCATGAAATCTAAAATAACCCCGGGTATTAAAAAGAATATCCTGATTGAACAGTGCGCATGGGAACAGTGGGACGGGCCCGCATCCGAGGGCCTGATCTGCATGCACTCGATTTACGGTATGGATGACATTCCGGCTGCGCTGAAAAAAATGAAAGAAAAATCACACCGTTCTCTCGTTATGGTACGGGCAGCCCGCGGCAGAAGGACGATTTCGGAAGTGTTGCGGCGGCACCTGGTGCAGACAGCAACCGCTCCCGACTATCCGTCATTGATAAAAAAAGCCCTGTCTAAATTTGAATATCACTTCACAGAAACCCTAATCGAGGAAACAAAAATAATACGCATCCAGGATCTTGACCGCGAAGCCGACTTTTACTCCCACCAGATTTTTAAAAACCGGGAACACAAAGCTGAAATCATACGCCTGATTGCCGCAGAATCTGAAAACAAAGGCGGCACCTACCGCTTCACCGCGCTCCACCGTGACCATTTTTTTGTCTTTTAAAATCACTCTTTCCGAATTTTCGGGAAAGACAGCAACGGAAACACAGAAAGCACATCTGTATCTTTCTCTGTGTTCTCCGTGACCCTGTGGCCGTCTTTTTCACCTTGTTTTTTGACATTTAAATCCCAACATTCCCGAATGAGCCTTTAAAATTAATGCAGAATATAAATACTCTATATTGACATAAATCCCCTTTTTGATACAATAAAATGATTGCTGATCAATACTCTCGATCCGCTGGAGCAGTCCGTATAATAAATAAAATTGAAAAAGCGGAAAGCGGATTTCAGTTTCAAACCAGGGGGAAATACATGAATGTTAACGATGTAATCAACACCGCAGAATTGAAAGAAAGACTGGACGGGGACTTCGAACTGTTAAAAGAACTGATTACCATCTTCCTTGCTGATTCTGAAAAACTGCTCAATACGATTGAAGAAGCCATTAATAATGGAGATTCAGAAAAAGTCGGCAAAGGATCGCACACGATCAAAGGCGCGGTATCAAACTTTTCCGCCAGAAACGCTTTTGACGCAGCATATAAGCTTGAACAAATCGGAAAAAGCGGAGACCTGTCTTCAGCTCAAAGCGCTTTTTCATCCCTGAAAAAAGAAATCAGGCAGACCGGGGAAGCGATGAAAGAACTTCTCAAGCAGGGCTCCTTCTGAGGTTCAGGTAAAAGGCGGCAATCCCTCCCAGAGTAATGAAGGCCGTACCAAGCCAGACAATCCATATAAGGTGTTTCTTTGAAACCTCGATCACCGCGCTGTCTGGCGGGATCACGGTATCCCTGCCCGGTGTTACTGAAATCATCACCTTTTTGGTGGCGACATCAATATCCGCAATGGAAACGCTGCGGTCAGTTCCCGGGATTTTTTTGTCTATGGATACGCTGTTTCCCTGAATTATTTTCAAAGCAGGAAACACGGCCTTCCCGTCAACAACAAGGTCGGCTATGATGGTAGGGCTTTCCGAGGCCATGTTTTCTGTCCTGAAGCCTTTGAAGCGCACTGATAATTTCCCCAGGGATTTCTGTTCATCAACACCAATGAGCAGGCTTGTCGCTTCACTGACCCCGCTGTGGAACGCCAGGGGAGAAACATACACATCACCGGCGAATTCGTGAATAACATAGGGAGCGCGGTACCAGGAACCGGTTTTGGCATCGAAATAATAATCAGTAAATATTTCGTACACCTTGTCGCGCTTTCTGGCAGTGAAGCGCAGGGCCGTTTTTTCCGTCCCTTCAATTCCCTTGAACGTCATGAGCATGGAAGAAACTTCTTCCTCGACATCTTTATGAAGGACTTTCTGTTCTGATGTTGAATGATATCCTGAAGCCATGATGCCGATCACGAGCAGGGCGGTGCCGATATGGGTCAGCCGGGAAGGGATGATCGCGGTAGTTCGCGTTTTAAACAGATCATAGCAGCACATGACAATCACAAACAGAGAAATGATGGTAAAAACATGGGGTATCGGATTGAACGTGTAGGCGATATTGAAAAGCACACCGGCGGTGAGAGAAAACACCAGAGCAACAATTACCGACCTGTTTTTTATTGTGCGGCCTGTCATAGTCAGGGTTGACAGTATCATGATCACCAGAATGAGGATCCCGAAAGGGACCGCTATGTTATTATAAAAATTCTCGGTAACGGCAACGGGCTTGTCCCGGAACACCCCTGAAATGATCGGCATGGATGTCCCGACAAGCACGACCGCGGCGAAACCGATGAGAACAATAACGCCAAATGCGGCGAGTGTATCCCAAGATAAAATTTTATTGGAAACGCTGTTGGTCTCTATGCCTCCCCTCCTGTTGATAAAAAGGGCCAGGGCGATCACCACATAAAACAGCAAAAAGGAAACAAGGAATGGCGCAAGACCGTAATCGGCAAAGGAATGCACGGAAAAATCGGAAAGCACGCCGCTCCTGGTCAGGAACGTGCTGTAAAAAACCAGTATAAAATACACGAGGGAAAGAACAATATTCGTCCTGGCCAGCACCTTCTTTTTACGCTGCAATATGATGCCATGAACAAGGGCCAGGGATATAAGCCAGGGAATAAGCGAAGAATTTTCAACCGGGTCCCAGCCCCAGTAGCCGCCCCACCCCAGCACTTTATACGCCCAGTACCCGCCCATAAAAATGCCGACGCCAAGGCTGATCATGCTGAACAGCACCCAGGGATAGGAGCGCTTGATAATTATTGACGCGTCCTTTTTCATCAGAGCTGAAAGCGCGTAGCCGAAAGGCACCACTGATGACGCATAGCCCATGAAGAGAACAGGGGGATGAGAGACCATCCAGGGGTCAACCAGCAGGGGGTTCATGCCCTGGCCGTCAGCCGGTTTAAAACCGGGCTGAACGTCCTTGTACACGTCCCATATCTGGCGAAAGGGGCTGTCTACCATGAGGATGATCAGGAAAAAAACCTGGGTGATCACGACGATCGAAAGGATGATGTTCTGATTTTCATCCGAACCCCGGGTCACAACCACGCCGAATATATTCAGTATCAGGAGCCACAATAAAAAGCTGCCCTGATTTGCCGCCCAGAAAGCCGCGATAAGATACACCGCAGGGAGGTCTTTTGAGGTATTGCTGTAAACATAGGCGTTCTGAAAATCATGCGTCAGCAGGGAGCCCGCGAGCAGCATTGATGCAAGGACGATAAGGATACTGGTAAGATAATACAGTTGCCGTGACGTCACCAGGGCATACGGGTTGCCGGAAGCGCTTCTTGCCAGGAAGAAAAGCGCGGCAATCGAAACAAGCAGTGCTATGATAAGCAGGGTATTGCCGTTAAGTAAAGATCCCAGATACATGTTACTGTTCCTTGCTGTATTTTGACGGGCATTTTACCAGGACTTTATCAGCCAGGAAGGCCCCTGAACCACGGTCATATTTCCCCAGCAGCACGATACGGTCCGCGTGATCGAAATTCAGCGGGACCGCCCCGTTATGGCTGACCACCATGGAGTCGCCTTCTTCCCCCTTTATCGTGAAAGAGAATGAGCCGTCTTTATATTCCACGGGTTTTGATTTGTCCCGCATTCCAATGATCTGAACATATGAGCCCTGGTTTCTGACCGCATATTCGAATGAAACATAGGGGGACATGATGTTATTCGAAAGAGACAGCACCGCCACCACCATTAGGATGAGAACGATGCTGAAAAGAATTATATTTCTGTTTTTCATACCTTCACAATTTCCTTTTCAATTTTTTTACCTGGCGGTCCAGTTTCACCATATAGGTAAAAATCCCCAGCCATAGAACGACAATGACCGCCATCACGCTATACAGGACAGACTGGTCTTCCTGATCATCCTGAACAGTTGTTTTATTGCTATTATCAAAAGGAATCTCCTGCTGGGCATATACCGCCGATAAATAAACCGTGCTCTTTGAAAGATTGACTGAACATGGAGAAGCGAAAAAGAAAAACAGCGCACTCAGAATCACGCTCGCAATAACTTTATTCATCGGACCGTTCCTCAATGGTTTTTTTCATAAACAGGATCTTTGTCGAAATTTTATACAGGTAAACATAAAGCAGCGTAAAGGAAACAACACCAAGTAAAAGTACCATTCTCATCTCAAGGGCCATTTTTATCTTTCTCTGGGTATTGATTATCGTGTCTGGATGAAGCGTGTCATACATCCGGGGAATGACAAATATGAACAGGGGCATGACAACCATGGTAAAAATCATGTATGCCGAGCTTATTTTTCTTCTGTCGGGATTATCTGCAAGAGCCGACCTCAGGACAAAATACGCAATATAAATTAAAAAAAGGACCACGATAGTCCTTTCTCGCGGGTCCCAGTTCCAGAAAGAGCCCCAGCTTATTTTTGCCCATATGGACCCGGATATTATCGTCAAAATCGTAAAAGCAAGCCCGATCGATGCCGAGGCATGGGCGCGTTCCTCAAGCAATCGGTATTTGCCATCCCGGTCCTTGAGATAGATTATGGAAAGGACCCCTGAAACGATAAAAGCAAGCACGCTCACCCAGGCAACCGGCACATGGAAGTATATAATTCTGCTGGAATGCCCGAGAATATCAGCGGAAGGGACCCACAGAAATGCAAGGGCTATGGTAAGCAACATTAAAACATTGACTATATGTTTGATCATTGGCTGTTCCAGACCGCTCTAAACAGTATTAAGGATATAGCTACAACAAGACCTGAAAAGGCAAGTAAAAAAACGAGGTTTCCCACCGCAGTGGACCCGCCGGACTGAAGTGAGCCGGCCGTTTCAGCAATTGATATCCATAATACCGGAAGCAGTACCGGAAAAGAAATAATAGTGAACAGCGATCCACGGCCACCGGCTTTTGCAACCATGGCGCCGAGAAAGGTCGTTGACGATGAAATAGCAACACCACCGCTTATAACAGCAGCGATAAAATGACCCGGCCGGGCCGGAACGGCCTGAATAAAAAAAAGATACAGAGGAGTAATCAAAACCTGTAAAACGAAAAAGAAAACAATATTAAAGATCAGTTTTCCCAGAAAAACAGCGTCAAGATTTGAATTTAAAAGAAGAAACAGCGATGTTCCCTCTTCTTCTTCTCGGGTAAATATATGGGCCAGGCCGTTCATGGCGCTGAAAAACAGGATGAGCCATAAAAGAATAGCCTGAACAAGCGAAGAAAAGGGAACCCCGCCTGAAACAAGGCTCACCGCGATGGTCGATATACCCGCGAAGGCCATGCTTATCGCAAAAGAGACCCTGCTGCGGAATTCCACCACGCAGTCTTTTTTCAGGTTTCTGAATATATCATGAACCAAGGAGCAGCTCCCGGCTGCAGAGCGCAGCTTCATTTTGGTCATTTGTTGCGATGACAAGGACCCGCTCATTTTTAATCGAAACAAGGTGCCGATACATTGCTTCCCGGCCATCATCGTCAAGATTTGAACCCGGTTCATCAAGAAAAAGAAAAAACGGATCTCCGCACAACGCTATGCAGTATTTGAGCCGCTGTATCATCCCTGTTGAATATGATTTGACCTGTTTGTCCTTGTGGCGGTCAAGGCCTAACATATCCAATAATTCACATGAACGGGCAAGGCCCGCTTTATCGCGGGCCGCGAATTCAAGATTCTCCCTGCCCGATAGTTCCCTGTAAGGAAGAAAAAGGGGACTGATGAATCCGATTGATTCATTTTTTTCATGATCCGGAATAGTTAATCCATCCGCGGTAAAAAGAACTGCTCCAAGAGAAGGGCGCTGTATCCCGGCAAGGATCTGGAGAAGGGTTGATTTTCCTGAACCGTTCGGCCCCACAACAGCGAGGGAAGAGCCGGTTTTAACAGAAAAATTCAAATCGCGGAAAATCCACGTCCGCCCGAATTTTTTTGAAAGACTCTTTGCTTCAATTTCTTTTACAGGAATCACTGCCATAACAATTTAAGGGAAAAGATATTCAGCTATTCGGGCAAGACCCGAACCAAAGGACCGGGCAAAGAATAGGGATAGTACCTAATAATTTCAAGAATTTATTCAGAAAAGCCCCTGAAGCATCTTCACATTCTGCTCAATGCTGTGGTTTTCCTTGGCATAAACGTAGGCGGAAAGAGAAAAAGATTCAAAAAGTTTTTCGTCATACAGAACTTTACACGTCTTGTCGAATAAATCATCGCTGTTGCCATCACAGCAAAAACCTACATTAAACCGGTTGATAAAATTATCCGGGTTCACCTTCAGTGAAACAATGGGAGTATGGTTTTTACAGGACTGGATAAAAGTGTTAGGGAACCCCTCCTCGCAGGAAGTATTGATAAACACCTTTGCATACTTGAAATAATGGTCAATCTCGTTGTGATTTACAAATTTGAGAATATTCACATTATTAAGCATCCCCGCTTTTATATATACTTCTTCTGCATATTTTTCATATTTTTTCACGACCGGAGCAATCATGGTAAAAGGGACGGCAGGGACCTGTGCAGCCAGTTCAAGGAACTTTTCAGGCTGTTTCCATGGCTCGAGCCTGCCGACCCACAGGACCCCCTCTTTTTTCGGAGAAGCATTTTTAGAAATGATATAGCCATTCCTGATTTTATTTACCTTATAATTCACTTTATCAGGCAGTTGTTTCTTTTGATATTCATTTTGAACAATCAGAAAATCGGCAAATTTTATCAATAAGGGATACGAAAAACTTCTTCTGTTTGTTCTCTGGAACCTGCCCCGCGACTCCCGGTCATGCGCATACATGAAAATGTATTTAATTTTATTTAGCCTGCAATAAATGGCGAGAAAAGACGAAAAGAATGACAGGCCGCGCTGAATAATAACATCAGGATGAGACAACCTGATTGTTGAATGGAATTTTATAATTTTTTTAAAAATATTATCGCCAGGATGAAACGTATAGAGAATATTCAGTCCCTGGTGTTCTTTGTTGTCAATATTGTCATATTCATTTATCAGCGCATTTACATGATGGAATTTGCATAATTCCTTTGCAAAATTATATAGCTGTACTGTCGCTCCGCCAAAGGTTCTGGTCGAGTTATTGAAAATAGCTTCAGAATCTTTGGGAAAAACCACATTAATGGTTTTTCGCTCAATATTTTTTACTGGGGTGTTCATTACTTGCAGAAAATAAAAATATCTTGATTCAATTGTATATATATAAGGCTATTAATTGCAATAGAAAATTTCAAAACAGTATAATAGCATATGTAATTATTTTAAAATTTTTGTCCAGAATAATTTTTAATAGTCAATTTCAACCATTTATCATTAAATAGATGCCAATTATTAAAATAATAGCATATAATTGGATAAAAATCAAGAGTGATCATAAAATCTTACTGATCAGGTATTAAGAATGTCCAATACCCGAACATATCCTCCACTTAGTATAATTATGGTAAACTTTAATGGATTTCCCTATTTAAGCGAGACGATCCGGCCTCTATTGAATTTAAACTACCCCAATTATGAATTGATAATTATTGACAACGGTTCATCAGATGGAAGCATAGATTATATAAAACAGTTTCCAAAGATAGTATTCCTGACAAGCCCCAGGTATAGAGAAAAAAATTATGCCTGTAATCATGCCATTAAGCAAGCAAAGGGGCACTACATTCTTCTCCTTGATAATGATATTATTATCGTCGATCCAGACATTCTCATTAAACTTTACACCATGTATGAATCATTGAAGGATGTCGGGGCCCTGGGGCTTGCCGTGCACGACAGGGGAATACCGTTATCAAACCGGTATGGCTCATATTTTGGCTATTACTTTATCCGTGAAATAAAAAAAATTCCGGTACAGGAAATTAAAAACTACCACGGCTTCCAGGTCCCTGCAACCGGGGGACAAATATTTATTAAAAAAACGTTATGGGAAGAAATTGGCGGATATGATGATCATCTGAAATTCGGAGGTGATGACAACGACCTGGGGATCAGGCTTTCTCTTTATGGTTACAAAAACTATATCTATGCAGAAACCAACCAGATCCATATTGGCCTTGCTGAACGGCTTGACAATAAAAAATATCCTAAAAAATTCAGGGACACTTACTATGCCCATTTATATACAATTGTAAAAAATTACAAAACCATAAATATGGCCATAGCACTGATCATTTATCCACTGTTTACGGCATTAAAATCGATCAAACAGTCTTTTTTGCGGAAACACCCGGGTCCCGTATGGGCTTTTTTCCAGGGGTTCTGGCTTTTTATAATAAATCTTCCCCATGCGCTTAAAAAAAGAAAAGAGATCCAGTCAAAACGCAGCATAAAAAAGGATGTATATATTACACATCCTCGAAAATATTGACTCTCTGAACGCATGGCATGGTAGAGCATGGAAACATGCCAAATCTCCATCATTGATTTTTCAGAGTATTGATAAAGAACAATAAAGTCATTTAATCGTGTTGCTATTAGGTAGCAAATTATTTTTAGGGGCAGCCGTTTCATAACACATTTTGTTGTCATCCCGGTTTACCGAAGGTAATACCGGGATCTCATAGAAAATATTCATGAATTTATCGCATGAGATTCCGGTATTTGCAAACTCGGAAGATGCAAAACCGGAATGACAAAACTACGTTACCCTCAAAATTATACTGCTACCTGCTATTATTTTTGGTAATTATACTTGAAATACATTGTGAACATAGTGATGATGAGTCAAAAAGAGCTATGTAAAAAACCGGCAACCGGAACATACATAATATGCTGATAAACTTTCCATTATCAAAGAAATGAAAAACATAACAAGCAAACAATCCAATCATGTTATCACGGTAATCACCGTTGTAAAAAATGATATCAGCAACATAAAAAAAACAATTGAAAGTGCTGTTGACCAGAATTACCCCCATATTCAATATATCGTAATCGACGGCTCCTCAACTGACGGGACCCTTGAAATTATTAATAAATACAAAGACAAGATTGACACAATCATCAGCGAGCCTGACGGGGGCATATATGACGCGATGAACAAGGGTCTTGGACTGGCTTCAGGTGAGCTGGTGCTGTTTCTCAATTCAGGTGATCACCTTGCAACCAGTGACGTATTATCTCATGTAGCAAAAATCTACCGGGAAAACACCGGCCTGGGATTTATCTTTGGAAGCATCATTCTGAATTATTCAAAGTTAAACATCCAAAAAAAAATCAACCGGGAGTTCACAAAACAAAAAATGGGTCGCGGGCAGCAGCCCCCTCATCCTGCGACATTTTATAAAACATCGATTTTGCATGAACACGGGGGCTTTGATACGCAGTATGTTTATTCTGCGGATTTTGACCTTTTTTGCAGGCTCATTAAAAAAAATTATCCTTGTATCACTATTGACATGCCCATTACTTTTTTTCAATCCGGCGGAGCAAGCGCAAAACTGTCAGCTAAAATTGAAACATATATGATCATAAAAAACCATTTCTCATTCAATCTCGCCATCCGGTATTTAGCCGTTAAATTAATCGAATCAACAGTGAAAAGCATTCTGAGGGCAACAGGAATACTGGCGGTACTCCACCATATAAAAAAATTTAAATTATCAGGCAATCATTAGTTATAAAATAATATTCTTCGAAAAACCATCTCAACGGCACATCAAGGCCCTTTATTTGTCTCCCCGCAATACCATGAATAAAAATCCCTTAATCCCTCATCAAGAGGAGTGACATGCTTCCATCCAAGGTTATTGATGTTATTTATGTTAAGCAGTTTTTTTGGCGTCCCGTCAGGTTTTGTCGTATCGAAGATCAGCCGGCCCTGAAAGCCTACGAGCTGTTTCATCATCCCGGCGAGATCTGAAATCGAAATGTCTGTTCCGGAACCGATATTGATGAATTCCCCGATATCCGAATAGTCATACTTTTCCATCAGCATAATCACCGCTTCGGCAAGGTCTCCCGAATACAGAAACTCCCTGTAAGGAGAACCGCTTCCCCAGAGGGTTAACGATACCGGAAAAAACCCTGAACCTGATTGTTCTTTTGAACCGGATGTTTCACGACGAATTCCGAAACAACTCAACACGTGCAAAATTGCTTCTTTTGATGATTCTGCTGTTATCGAATAATCCTTCCCCCCAATGTTCCCGCTGGCGTTTCCGAATCGTAAAAAATCTTTTATTATTAAATCAAATTTTTGCAGCTCAAGCATCCTGGCAAGATGCATCTTTCTCATTAATGCCGGCAGCACATGTGAATCCATCAGATCAAAATTATCATTCGGTCCATAAAGGTTGGTCGGCATAACCGAAATGAAGTTTGTTCCATACTGCTCATTATAATATCTGCATAACTTAATGGCCGCTATTTTCGCGACAGCATACGGCTCATTCGTGGGCTCAAGCTCCCCGGTAAGGAGCATCTCTTCAGTCATGGGCTGCGGGGCAAACTTGGGATAGATGCAGGAAGACCCGAGATTGAGCAGCTTTTTAACGCTGTATTTATATGCGGCATGGATCACATTCGCAGCAATAGCAATATTATTGTAAATAAAATCGGCTTTGTACGTGTTATTGGCGAGAATTCCGCCTACTTTCGCCGCGGCAAGAAAAACGTAATCGGGACGTTCCCGGTCAAAAAACCGCTCGGTCTCATCCTGGCGGCAGAGGTCAAGTTCGGCGTGTGTCCGGAGTACAATATTTGTATATCCGTGCTCCCCGAGTTGCGCGACAATAGCCGAACCGACCAGGCCACGATGGCCGGCAACAAATATTTTCGATTCCTTATTCATGACAGCTTTTAATATCAAAACCCCCGGTTTGCAAATGGACGTCCCTTCTCGCTATTTCAAGGTCAGTGGCGACCATCATCTTTACCAGTTCTGGCAGTGAAACCTTCGGCTCCCATCCTAATTTTTCTTTTGCTTTTGAAGGGTCACCGATCAGGATGTCAACCTCAGCAGGCCTGAAATAACGCGGGTCCACCTGGACTAAAACCTTTCCGGTCTTCGTATCGATACCTTTTTCCTTTTCATTCATTCCTTCCCAGGCGAGATCGATCCCGGCCTCTTTAAAGGCCATGGCGACAAAATCCCTGACCGTAGTGGTGACCCCGGTCGCGAGGATGAAATCATCCGGCTCGTCCTGCTGGAGCATGCGCCACATCCCCTCAACATAATCACCCGCGAATCCCCAGTCCCGTTTCGCGTTCAGGTTGCCCAGGTATACCGTGTCCTGGAGCCCCTCCTTTATTCGTGCCGCGGCCCTGGTTATTTTACGGGTCACGAACGTTTCCCCGCGCCTGGGGCTCTCGTGGTTGAACAATATGCCGTTGCAGGCATACATCCCGTAGGACTCACGGTAGTTTTTAACGATCCAGAACCCGTAGAGTTTGGCCACTCCATACGGGCTTCGGGGATAGAACGGGGTTGTCTCTTTCTGCGGGATTTCCTGGACCTTGCCGAAGAGCTCACTCGTGGACGCCTGGTAGAATCTTGTTTTCTTTTCAAGGCCCAGAAGACGAATGGATTCGAGCAGCCGCAAGGGGCCAACCGCGTCCGAGTTAGCCGTATATTCAGGGACCTCAAACGAAACCTGTACATGAGACTGGGCCCCCAGGTTGTAGATCTCATCCGGCTGCACCTGCTGGATTATCCTGGTGAGATTACTGGAATCGGTAAGATCGCCATAATGCAGAATGAATTGAGGATTTGCCACATGAGGGTCCTGGTAGATGTGGTCTATCCTCTCGGTGTTAAAGGATGACGCCCGGCGCTTGATTCCATGGACCTGGTAGCCTTTTTCAAGGAGAAGTTCCGCCAGGTAGGAGCCGTCCTGGCCGGTTATTCCGGTAATCAGTGCTTTTTTCATTCATATATTCCTATACTTTTTATTGGTTCACGCGGAGTCGCGGAGACGCAGAGGGTTTATAATCATTGACAATTCGTTGAATACCATTTTTAAGTAATGCATCACCAAAATTTATCAACAATCCAACTTTACGATTCATCAATCTCAGATATGTCAATAATTGCTTTGAATGAACAGGAGATGCTTTCTCAACAGATTTTAATTCTACAATTACTAAATCCTCTACAAGTAAATCTATCCTGAAGCCTTCTTTAAAAACAATTCCCTCATATTCAAAATCAACTGAAACCTGTCTCTTAACCCAAAGCCCGGCTTTTTGAAGCTTAAAAGATAATACAGTCTCATAAACTGATTCCAGCAAACCAGGGCCTAAATCTTTATGAATCTGTATCGAACTATCGATAATCAATCCAGTTATTTCATCAATATCCAAAGCCGTTCTCTCTCCGCGCCTCTGCGCCTCCGCGTGATATTCTCTTTTTGCTGCAGTATTCACTTAAAAAACCAAAATGCAAGAATTTTCTTATATCTTCTGCTGCCAGTACTGTATGATGTCCTCCAGGCTTTTTCGTAAAGGT
>DAIUKG010000029.1:3703-52787 GCA_036848375.1 Spirochaetota bacterium | reverse complement strand
GTATTTGCAAACTCGGAAGATGCAAAACCGGAATGACAAAACTACGTTACCCTCATAATTATACTGCTGCCATTTTAACATGATGACTTGTTCTGACTGAATGTTTTTCAATGATAGTTAAGGTTTCTGGCTTTATTTATAGTGAAATGTTTTATTTTAAAGATAAATTTTAACTAATTATAGTTGACAGGATGGAAAAGTTATCCAATATAGTCGTATCAAATACGATATTATCGAATAAAAATTATTATCAGTGAGGTGCGCTATGTATGAAACAAAACCCTGGTTGAAATATTATGGAAATGTTCCTCATGAATTGAATTTTCCACGAATAAGCATGTATGAATCAGTCGCCCTTGCTGTCTCGGATTTTTATGACCAGATAGCGTATGATTTCATGGGTAAAAAAGTAACGTATCTTGATTTCAAAAAGCAGATCGACCAGTGCGCCAATGCTCTTGCGGCACTTGGGTTGAAAAAAGGCGACCGGGTTACTATCTCAATGCCAACATCGCCTCCCGGTATTATCTGTTTTTACGCGGTCAACAAGCTCGGTGCTGTTGCGAGCATGATTCATCCCCTCTCAACAGAAAGCGAGATAGAGTTTTATTGCAAAGTGAGTAAAAGCCGTTTCGCGCTCACCATGGACATGTGGCTTGACGCATTTGCACCTGCGGCACAAAGGGCAGGAGTGGAAAAGCTTTTAATTTGTAAAATGCAGGATTACCTTCCTTTTCATCTGGCGAAGTTATACTGGCTCAAAGCCGGAAGGAAAAACCCCCCTATCCCGAAAAATGACCTCATGATAGTAGACTGGAAAGAATGGGTGATCGACCGTGAACATCCCCGGGCGCTCAGGGCGGATGTCAGTGCTGACGATCTTGCGGTCATCCTTTACAGCGGCGGTACGACCGGTACACCCAAGGGAATCATGCTTTCAAACTATAATTTTGTTTCAGAGGGACTGATGTGCGCCAACTGGGTCGGAATGAACCCGGAATACGCTGATGTGCTCGCGATGCTGCCGATATTTCACGGCTTCGGCCTTGGCGTGTGCATCAACACTGCCCTGTCAAACGGCGGGAAAAGCATCCTGGTCCCCATGTTCGATCCGGACATTGCGGCAAACATGATGAAGAAAAGACCGAATTTTATTATTGGGGTGCCTACCCTGTATGAGGCTCTGACTAAAAGTAAAAAATTCAACAAGAGCGATCTGAGCTGCCTGTTTGCCTGCTTCAGCGGCGCTGACACCCTCACCAGGGTACTCAAGGAGAAGTTTGAGTCCATAGTAGAACGGCAGGGAGGCAAGGGCGTGCGGCTGCTCGAGGGTTACGGCCTTACCGAGGCCGTGACCGCGATCATGGCAATGCCGATCAACGATTACCGCGAGGGAAGCATCGGTATCCCTTTCCCCAGCATGACCGCGAAGATCGTGAAAAAAGGGACCACAGAAGAGGCCCCGGTCGGTGAGGAAGGCGAGATCTGCCTGCACGGCCCTGCGGTCATGATGGGTTACCTCGATCAGCCCGAGGAAACGGCTGAGGTAATGAAAAAACATGATGACGGCCAGGTATGGCTTCACACCGGCGATATCGCGACCATGGATGAAGACGGTTTCTTTTACTTCAAACTCAGAGAAAAACGGATGATAAAATCATCCGGCATGAACGTTTACCCCGCCCAGGTCGAAGGCCAGCTCGTCAAACATGACGCGGTCAGCGAGTGCTGCGTGATCGGGGTTCCCGATATCGAGCAGGTCGAACGGGTCAAGGCCTTTGTCGTGCTTAACGATCAATTTAAATCCAAGGCAAGCCCTGAAATGGCAAAGGAACTCATCTCATTTTGCCGTAAAGACCTGATCAAATGGAGCTGCCCGCGTGAAGTTGAGTTCATCGATGAGATCCCCAAAACCAAGGTCGGCAAAATCGCGTTTACCGAACTTGAAAAGAGGGAGCTGGAAAGGCTGCGCGCCGAAGGAAAATATACCGGCGAAAAAGACGAGCAGAAAAATTCAGCCTGACACAACGGTTCCGGCCTGTAACCGGAATGGAAGTTTTTAGATAACGACCACAGGGCATGTTTTTTGTATTCATTTTCTCAAATAAGGATTCACGATGAATTTATCGGGAATGTGCTTTTAAAATATTGCGAGAAGGGAGGTCCTATGAAGTTTAAATTTTTTCTGCCTCTTATCATGCTTCTTGTTCCGACAATCGTAATCTCGAGTTTTCTGCTTCAAAAGCACGCTGATGACACAATGCTCATCGGCGGGTTTGTTTTATTGATGATAGCAACATCATTTTCATATTATCTCGGCGTTCGCCATGTGGTGAAAGAATACGCGGTCAAAGAATAAAACATCAATCCGGAAGAGTTGATTTTTCCGGATTCATCAGTTTAATAGTTTGTAGTGCTATTTTTCTCCTGGTCATATTTAACCTCCTTAACCCCTTGCGGGGAAAGGAGGTTTTTTTTGCGTTATTGCAGCTCCGCATCGGTTGTATACATGCTAAAAAATCCTGCTGCCGCAGTTGCTCCTTCAGATGCGAGATCTGCTGTATCGAAATAGGTGTTCGCTGGATAATCGCTGCCCTCAACGAAATCCATAGTCATCGGACTTGCTGAATCATCAAAATTCTGCCATCGGAACACCATGTATTTGTCCTGGGAGGCGGTGTTCCATGACGGGGCCTTGGTATACCGTATCACCGCGTGTCCGTGGTCATTCTCGCCCGTTTCTTCAGCGTTGAAAGCATCATTATCAAATTCCGCGATGCTCGCTTCATAGGATGTTTCAGTGGCATCTGTGGGGTAATACCACAGTATTGCATCGTCCGTAATGACGATTTTGTTGTCATAGGCATCAAACCAGGTGCCGGCAATTTCAATTTCGTTGCCGGAATTCTCATCATCATCCGAATCATCACACCCGGCATAGAGAAAGAAAGCCGTAAAGAGGACCATCATTAAGGCTGAAAAACGTTTTAAAGCATTCATACTACATCTCCTTGATTAAAGATTGTCCCTGCGCGGAGCATTGATACGAGCAGACGTTGCCATGTCCTGGCAAAAGTATGATCATACCTTATGCCCGCGAAAGGAATACAGTTCCTTAAATACTGGAGATATCTTCGGGTAATAAAAAAGCATGCGCGGGGCATGCGGTTAATCTGCGGAAAGGAGGCAGATGTAACGTGATTCCCTCTCCCCGAGGATATCAAGTCTTCGGAAGATCTGGCTTATCTGCTCAACGGCAGCATCACAGTTGCGGGCCAGCGCGGGATTCTCACCCGGCTTCCTCCGGTTTAAAGAACAGAACGCTTATCAGAGTGCAAAGCGGGGATGAATTGTCAATATTTTTTTCAAAGCGTCAGCGGATCTTGATGTAATCCATTTCAGCGCAACAGTCGCCCGAGCCGTCCGAATACAGGCAGTAGACGCCCCTCAGGGTGAAGTGGCCGGTTTTTTTCGGTTCAATTCTGGCTGAGATGATTTCCCCGTCAACGAGAAGCTGCGCGAACGACCCGTTATCGCTTATCAGTTTGTATACGTGCCAGTCCCCGGTGTGCAGGGGAATGGTGCGCCCGGATATTTCAACCGATTCATCAGCGATGTCAAGGGCAAAGGACCTTCCGTCAGGGGTCACATACGCGAACAGGGTTGTCTTACCGCTGCAGAAGCGCGCCCTGGTCTCTATGGTAAAGGCCCGTGCCGTGCTGAAGCGGCTGAACAGGCCCGTGTGCTGCCCTTTTTTGTTGGTCAGGCGGACGATTTTTGATGAACCGGAATCGTAAAAGCTCAGCGCTGTTTTGGCCGCCTGGTTTACCTGCGTCCACCCGGCAGGGGTGTTTGAATCGCTCCACTGCGTGAAGTATTCCTCCTGTGTCCACGCTTCTGCAGCTTCAGCAGGGGTGTAGCGCGATATGTCCAGCTTTTTGAGGAATTTCCCGAATATCCACCCCTTTGCTCCGGACAGGGACGCGATGCGGTACCAGTAGTCCCTGACATCCCCGACCTGCATGGTGTCCATGGATTTTTCGAGCTGTATCACGATTTCATCCATACCCGCTTTTCCCACGACCGACCCCTCGGTACCCGGAGAATTGCGGAGGTTGACATTGTCGCCTGATACGGTATAAAGCCTGGTTATTTCCGGGCTCGTGGGAAAGCGTTTCCCATAGGTGACGATCAGGTTAAAGAGGACCGGGCCGCTGTCTTTCAATACCGACGTGTCCGCGTTGAGTGAATCAAACAGGTGCCTGATGATGTGCGCCAGGTACGTCGTGTTGGGGTAGCGCCGGTAAAACGCCAGAATGTATTCAACGCCGTTCTCCGGGGCGGCCTTTACCATTTTCTGCATTTCCTCGAAATCGAGGTCTTCAATAAGGCTGCTGCCCCTGAACTTCGCGGAGAACTCGTCGTAAAATTTTCCCCTGGAAATAATTCTGCTCCGGTCGCGGGAAAAGGCGACCGCCAGGTCAGCGCCGGTCCGGCTGTTAATATCGCTGAGTTCCTCTTCTATTTCGACAAGCGATTCGGTGTATTCTTCACTTCCTTTTTTTTCAAGAGAAACACCGGCGAGTTCGTCGGAAAAATCGTCGTTCAGCTCTTCAGCGAGCCGGTTGGCGGAGCGCGCGCGGTAATAGTAAATTTTTTCAAGGCTGTCGTAATTCGCCTTGGGGATGAGCTCGTTAAGCGTCACGATCGCGTTGCGGTAGTGGCCGTTTTCAAAATCGTCAATGGCGTCATCAAGGGTCGCGTCTCTGAAAAAAAAGTAGCCGGCAATGACTCCCGTGGCAACAATAATCGCGGCTATAATGGATACTATAATTCGCATTGGTCTCTCCCGATTGCAGGGTATTATTTCTTTTAGCCAAGAACGCCGTTGATCATGAGCTCGATGAGCCGGTGGCCTTCGCCGATATACAGGCCGGTTTTTTTTGCGTCAGCCTCGGTGAATGCGCCTCCCCGGTAGCGGTCGAACGGGCCCTGCCATCCCGCGCTCCTGAACATGCAGAAAGGCACGGGGTCAGAGGTATGGGTCCTGAGCGAAAGGGGAGTGGGATGATCGGGCATGACCAGCAGCGCGTAGTCGCTGAACTTTTTCATTCCTTCGGCAACTCTGCCCACGATCTTTTTATCGAAGTCCTCTATGGCCTGCATCTTGTGCTCCAGGTTCCCTTCATGGCCGGATTCATCCGGAGATTCAACGTGCAGGTATACCAGGTCGCGCTGCTCAATGCCTCTGAGCAGGGCCGCCGCCTTGCCTTCATAATCGGTGTCGATATAGCCGGTCGCGCCCTTTACCTCAAGGGGGTCCAGGCCCGCGGCCTTGCCGATCCCGTGAATCAGGTCTACGGCCGATATCGTGTATCCTTTAAGCCCGTAGCGTTTTTCAAGGGTCTGCATATGCGGTTTTCTGCCCCCGCCCCACAGCCACACCGATTCAGGGTCTCCTTTGAACGTTTTTCTGGCGTCCTGCACCGCCGCTGAAGAGGCGATGATGCCGCGTGAGCGTTCCATGATGTCGATGAGCCGGTCGGCGCCCTTTCCCCGGGGAAGGTGCGGGCGCACGTCCCGGTCCTGGATGTCATGGGGCGGCGTGGTTTCGCAAACGTCCGCATAAGGGTAATTGCGCCAGATCAGGATGTTCCGGTATGAAACACCCGCGTGGAATTCAATGGAGCCGTCCGCGAGGGCCCTGTTTAACTCTCCGATGATGATTTTGGAAAAATCCGAGTGGATGTGGCCCGCGGTGAAGCTGTTCATGCGCGCATTCAGGGCGTTCACGATGTTGCAGCGAAGGGCGATGTCATTTTCACCCAGCACGAGGCCCATGCTCAGGGCCTCGAGCGGCGCCCTTCCGGTGTACGATTCCCCGGGGTCATAGCCGAAAACAGAGAGGTTCGCGGTATCGCTGCCCGGGGCCATGCCGTCAGGCACGGTTTTTGCCAGGCCCAGTATTCCCTGCGAACACAGCAGGTCCATGTTCGGGGTGCGCGCGGCCTGCAGCGGGGTCCTTCCCCCCAGCGATTCAACAGGATAATCAGCCATGCCGTCGCCGAGAAGGATGATATATTTTCGTTTCTGGCTCATAGTTTTTTCCTGATCAGGGAATCTGTATAACCGAGGCGCCTTTTTTTTTCAATAATTTTCTGCAATGACAGGTTTTTTTCGGCTGTTAAGATCGTTAAAAAAGGGGGGATGAATAGTGCATCGCGTCCGGAGGCAGTTTAAACCCGGTCAGACACCCAGCAGGTGCCGTCAGTGTAGGCCTCTTTTTTCCAGATGGGCACGGTCTTTTTTATGGTATCGATGATATAGCGTGACGCTTCATACGCCTCCTGGCGGTGCGGTGATGACACCGCGATGAAGACACTTGCCTCGTTGAGTTCGACTCTCCCGTAGCGGTGGATGATGGTGCAGGTCCCGAGGGGCCATTTCTCCATCGCGGTATCGGCGATTTTTTTCATTTCCTTGTACGCCATGGACTCATACAGTTCATATTCGAGGTGGAGCACTTCCTTTTCCATGGAATTTTTTCTCGGCATTCCGATAAAGGTGACCACGCAGCCGTCACTTTCGGTGCCCGGTTGCTGCATGAAATCGGCAGGGTTGATGATTTCTTTCTGGAATTTTATCGTCGCCATTTCAGCCTCCGCTTACCGGCGGAAATATTGCCAGGACATCATTTTCATTGAGGACCCTGTCAAGGCCGCAGTATTCCTCGTTCACCGCGAAAAGAAGCGTGTCTTTTCTCTTCGCGAATTCAGGACAGTTTCTGCAGAGTTCCTTAATGATTTCGGACACCGCAATGCCTTCTGAAACAATCAGTTCTTTTTCGGTGAATCCGCAGACTTCTCTTAATGAAGCGAATGTCCTGATTTTGATTTTCATAGCCCGGGCAGTGTTAATTATTTGGTTTTTTTAACTCTTTTGGCCATAAAGAGGTAGTGTTTTATATACGGCTGAAGCCCTTCATGGAAGCTGTTGAGGTCGACATTTTTAGGCTCTTTAAGTATTGTTGTCAGACTTACTTTAGTGATGTCTTCCTCTGTGGTGTCTATCATGGTTTTAAAACGTTTAATGATTTCTTTATCTACCGCATCAGTGGCAATTGCGGTCATTTCACTGCACAGCCGCGAGAGGTTCGCGTTTTTTTTCTTTTTTTTCACTGCCGGTTTATTCTTTGTTTTTTCCTGAGAATTGGCTGGCATATAATCCCCCTGTAAAAATTCACGACGATGTTAGAATATTCCTTCTCAGTGTAAACACAAATTTTTAAAAAATATAATGATAAAGACCGGGATCCTTACGCTTAATTATTCCTAATACAATGATTATTTTTTGCCGAGATTTCTAATACAGGCCCGGCTCAACGAAAAGCGGAAAGGCTGAAGCCTCAGGATGATTAAACGGGTGTGTACAAAGATATATTAATGTATAATTAAAGAGGATTCTTATGAAATGCAACAAATGCGGCAGGGAGCTTACCCCTTTTAACCATTTTTATGTGCCACAGGATCGTAAAGTCGCCGGGCTGCGGTACTGCATAGCCTGTGCCAGAGAGGAGAAAATCGTTACCCTGGTATAAGGCGACTTCTATGAATCACATTTCGGGTGTCCCCTTGTGGGCACAACGTTTGAAAAAACCAGTAGTTACGATTTTGAAATTTCGGTAACTACTGGTTCTTAGAAATGCCCATAAGCGACTTTCGCTTGACTCTCAGAAGATATGCCCTATAGTCATCACAGCATAATGAGGGGGATGACTGTTATGGCATATCGGGCATGTATTATCTGTAGTCTTATTCTGGCGTTAAGTCTATTTTCCTGTTCCAAAGACGGACAACAGGGAAAGGGGACTTACACAAAGATTGTTTCTCTTTCACCATCAATCACGCGGCAGATAGTTGACCTCGGCTCAGAGGAGTTTCTGGCCGGAGTCACCTCATATCATCCCCCCCTTAAAAAAAAGGTTCCGGTTATCGGAACCATCACCAGGCCGAATATTGAACTCATAATGCTTACCGCGCCGGATGTTGTTTTCTGCTCCGAGGAGGACCAGGGAGTCCAGAACATATCGCGCATTACCGCTGCCGGGATCAACGTCGTTGTTTTCCCGCGCGCCCTTACCTTTGCCGACTTGGCACGCAATTATGAAAAGCTCGGGCGCTGCATCGGAAGGGAAAGCGTCGCCGCGGCAAAATTGAAACAGTACCGGGAAGAGTATGACAGCCTGGTCAACAACAATGCGGAAAAAAGAATTCATGAGAAGGTAACAGTTGCCTTTATCGTTTCACAAAGGCCCCTCATTGTGGTTTCGGGGAAATCGTTCATCGGGAACATCATCAGGGACGCGGGCGGACGGAACATGTATGAGTCCGCCGGCCTGCCTTATCCGATCATCTCGCCTGAATCGCTTGTTCATGAAGATCCGGACATGGTTCTGTCGATTATTCCGGGCACGGCCGTTTTCCTGAAAAACATATTCAAGGGGATCCGCTGTTCCTCTCTTGCATCAGGAAGCGTGTATGACATTAAACCGGACCATGTGGCATACTATACCGTTAGTGATTATCTGGTCTCGGTCACTGAAGTCTCGGCGCTGATAAAGCAGACCGGTCAAAAAATTGATTCCCCGGAACGGGGGCCGCGCCGGTGAAGAGTGCGGTCAAAATTTTATGCGGTATCGCGGCCGCGAGCGTCCTTGTCGCGCTTTCGGTCATGTGCGGCACCAGGTTTTATACTCCCGCTGAACTGCTTGATATCCTGAGTTCCGACCGTTCTTCTCCGGCATTTTCGGTTATCGTGAACCTCAGGGTCCCGAGGATTCTCATGACGCTCGCGGTCGGGGCATCGCTGTCCGTGAGCGGCACGGTTTTTCAGGCGATCCTGAAAAACCCTCTTGCGGATCCGTACCTCATCGGCGTTTCCAGCGGCGCGGCCTGCGGCGCGGCAATCGCCATTGTGCTTTCACTTGACTATGTGTGGATCATGGTCTTTTCGTTTATCGGAAGCCTCGCGGTTATTTTTGTCGTGTTTCTTCTTTCGAAGCGCCTGAAACTCGGAAGCACGCCGCTGATCCTCTCGGGTGTCGCGCTCGGTTTTATACTGTCGTCAACGGTGCTCCTCATCTTCGCGGTTTCACGCGCCGAGAAGGTACACCAGGCCGTTATGTGGCTCATGGGTGATTTTTCAATCGCTCGTTATGACATGCTTCCGCTGATGGGCGTGCTGTCAATCCTGCTTATTGGCCTTGTCTTTTGTTACAGGAAGCATCTTGACGTGATATCAATCGGTGAACTCTACGCCCATAATCTCGGGATCACTCCTTTTTCGGTGAGGGTGCTGTTCTGGTCAGCGGCGTTTCTGGCTGCGCTTTCCGTTTCACTGTGCGGCGTTGTCGGCTTTGTCGGCCTGATCGTCCCTCATGTCGCGCGAAAGGCCGTTGGCCCGCTCCATGCGGTATTGATCCCCTCCGCGGCGATCGGTGGCGCGTTTTTTTTAATGGCGGCGGATACGCTCGGCCGTTCCCTTGCCGTTCCCTATGAAATTCCGGTAGGGATCGTGACCGGTTTCGCGGGCGGGCTTTTCTTTCTATTTTTTATCGCCGGAGGCAGGGAATATGCTTAAGTGCGGCGTTGAAGAACCGGCTCGATTCTTCTGCTGGCGGAAAGTTTCCTCAAGCGCGATGGATGACAGGAAATGAATCTTTTTTCGGTACACAACATTACTGCAGGTTATGGAAAGCAGCAGGTGCTTGATGCTGTTTCTTTCAGTATCAATGAAGGTGAATTCGTCGGCATGATAGGGCCGAACGGGTCAGGCAAGAGCACGTTGATTAAACTTCTCGCGGGGAACATGGCCGGAACATCGGGTACGGTCGAGTTTAAGGGAAAGGCCCTCGCGCGATATAAAACGGGGACACTGGCACGGGAATTTTCCGTAGTGCATCAGTTTGCCGGGAGCTTGCTTCCTTTTACGGTATATGATTTTATCATGATGGGGCGGTTCCCTCACCGTTCCCTTCTGGAGTACCGCACAGCGGAGGACAGGGAATCGGTCGCCAGGGCAATTGACCTCACCGGCATCAGATCCATCCAGCAGAGAAGAATTACCGAACTTTCCGGGGGTGAAGCCCGGCTGGTCACTATAGCCTGCGCTCTTGCGCAGAATGACAGGATAATTATTCTTGATGAGCCTGTTGCCAACCTTGATATCAAACACGCGATGCTGATTATGGATATCCTCCATGATCTGAACCGGGCCGGTTCAACCGTGATCATCGTGTTGCATGACATCAATCTCGCCGCGGGCTACTGCAGCAGAATCCTGGGGCTTAAAAACGGAAGGCTGTTTCTTGATGATAGTACTGAAAGGGCGATCACCTATAAAAATATTGAACTTCTCTATGACACTCTCTGCATAACCGGCACAGATCCGGTGAGCAAAAAGCCGCATGTTTATCCTGTTCCGGGTTATGTTGTGAGAAAATAAAATGATAGAAACAGAATCTGAGTAAAAGGGGCCGGGCCCCGATTACTCAGAAGTCGGATGATTTTTTACCAGTCGTCACTTTGCCTGTCAGTATATTTTTCACGGACCATGGCGGTAATGTCGTCAAGGTAGAAATAATGCCAGATAGGCATTCTGGTTTTATTGCCCGGCCTGTACTGGAAGTGAAGTATTTTCATGAATTTTTTCTGGCTCAAGAGATCGTCTTCCTGCTTTATTTCTCTTCCGAGGCGAATAACCAGTTTCCTCCATCCGAGAAAATTCAGTTTGCCAAGAACGAGCCGGTGATTTTTCAGCGTGGCGTCCTGCAGCATCAGTGAAAGCTCACCTGAGAATTTTTTTCCATATACCCACACCGCGATTTCACGGCAGTATTTATCGATGGTCAGTTCTTTTGCGGGATAAATAATCAGCGTGTCGCCATCACGGCCGAAGTATTTTACTCCGAGATATTTTTTTGATCTGCCGTTCTGCGCGGGAAATTCATCCCTTATGGAAACATCACCATCCTGATTTCTGGAGACAAGATATTTGATGTTCTTTTTCGAGTATTGTGTTTCTTCAAAGTCTTCCAGGACTACTTCAGTATAGGCCTTAGTATCGAAAATGGCGGTCTCTGTTTTTTCGGTATTTTTTTCAGAAACGGGGGCCTCATTTTTTTTATCTTGCGTATAACCGGGAATCATGACTGCCGCTGCGATGAGTAGTATGAGTAATTTCTTCATTCAATTCCTCCGATTGGTAAAAAAAGGGTATATTATTTTACATACTAAAGCTATCAGTAATAACCGGTGCTGTCAATAAATTCTTTCCCGCCCGGAAAAATTATTATCTCGTATTGAAATATAGGTTTAATTTATTGCCCGTTACCTGAAGTAAATCAGCTACAGACGGGCCTGTCAGGAATAGAGCACCATGGAAAGGATTAATGAAAATTACTTGAAATAATTATCAGTCTCTGTATTGTGATACATTGCATTCAGCTAAATTTATGGAAAAAAGAAAAAATAATCGGTTTAATGTCAATGAAGTGGTTCCTCCGGGCAGCGAGCCTGATATTTATGTTGAGCTTGACCTTAATGGCATGATCCGAGGCAGGGCAATCGATATCAGCCTTTTCGGGCTTGGCCTTATAATTGATGAGATCAATGAAAAACAGATAGAAGCATTCAGGACGATGGAAGAAGTATTCATGAAGCTGTATTACGGTGGCGAAATAATACTTCTTGGTGTCAAGAATGTGTGGAACAGGCTTCTTTCTGAATCGGGAAAGATGGTTTTTAAAAGTGGAGTAAAAATAAATATTATCTCCCCGGAGGACAAACTGAAACTTTCATCTCTGATCGAAAAGATGAGAAATGCCAGAGTTTGATGAGTGTTGATCATTCACCTTTTTTCATTGCATCAAGTATATTCCAACACGGTATGAAAAAAAATGCTTCAATCACTTATTCAACCAACCTTTTAATTATTGGTTTGTTGTTTACTGCTTCAGGTATTCAGACTGCTGATAGACTGCATCACGACTCGCTCCGGTGTGAATTAACAAAGAACAATAGTGCGGTTATCTCTTTTACGGTGTTTTAATTCATCACTGTAAATTATTTTAAACAATGCTCCTCTATATCGCAGTATTTCTTTCTTTTATTTTCGGATGTATTATCGTTATAGAAAATATAATTGACTGTGGTGATAAATCGGTTAGGCTATTTTAGTAAAAAATATACGATTGTTTATATTTTTAGTCAAAATGAGTTACCTCTCATGAGCAGGATGGTCTTCCAATAGAAACGAAAATATTGATAGTTGAAGATGAAACCGCTATCGCGATGTATATTGAAAAGAAGCTGGACAAGCTCGGATATGATGTATGCGGCTGGGTAACTTCAGGTGAAGAGGCGATCAAAAAAGCGGCGGAACTCAAACCCGGACTGATCCTCATGGACATTTTCCTTTCGGGTGACATGGATGGCATCGATACCGCGAAGGTCATCAAAGAAACCCTTGCTATTCCGGTGATTTACATTACCGGCAATGCTGATTTCCCGACAATATCACGCGCGCGTGAAACCGACCCCTATGGTTATGTTTTAAAACCGATTAACGAACTCTATCTGTATTCCATGATTGATACGGCCTTTCACCGCCATGAACTTGAAAAGAGGCTTATTGAAAAAGAGGGGAAATACCGTTCGCTCACTGATATGATGACCGACATTGTGTGGATCATGGACACCGATTTTCGCACCACATATGTCAGTCCTTCCATTACAAAAATGCTCGGCTATACCCCTGAAGAAAGATGCCACCAGAATATCCAGGGCATGCTGACCCCTGAATCGCTTTCGGTGATCCGTCATCGGCTCTCAGAAGAACTGAAACTGGAATCCACGGGAAAAGCCGATCCTGACCGCCCGGTGACCGTTGAACTTGAATACCTGCATAAAGACGGTACGACCGTGTGGGTTGAAAACATTATGCGCTGGGTCAGGGATGATCAGGGACGAATCGCCGGGATTCACGGGGTATCGCGGGACATCTCCGATCGGAAAAAGTATGATGAGGCCTTTCAAAAAAGTGAGGGAAGATTCAGGGCCCTGGTGGACAATCTCCAGGATATTATTCTCGTCGTGGATCATGAGGGAAATGTCATTTATGAAAATCCGGCGACCAGTGAGCTTTTAGGTTATTCTCTTCTGGGTACAAACGGATTTGATATCATCCACCCTGATGATTTAGAAAAAGCGGCCGATGATTTTACCGAAGCGATAATGAAACAAAACCCGCATATTCCGACGTTTTTCAGGGCTAAAAAACATGACGGATCGTGGATACACCTTTCCGTGCTGGCGACAAACATGATTGATGACCCGAGCATACACGGAATTCTTCTTGTCTGCCATGATGTCACCCGGAGCCGTGAAGCTGAGAACGCGCTCCGCGAAAGCGAACAGCGCTATCAGGCCCTGTTTCATCAGTCGCCCGTGGGCATATTCATGTTTGACCCTGAGCTTGTGCTTACTGACTGCAATGACCGGCTCGCGCAGATCATGCGTTCGAAGAGGGAGGAACTGATCGGTGTTGACCTGCATATTATCAGGCAGAATAATGTTGTTTCTCTTATGAAGAAAACATTGCAGGGATATGACACGTCCTATGAAGGGCCGTATAATATCACCCTTGTTGAGGGATTTCTGTGGGTCAATGTCACGGCAAGCCCATTGCGCAATGAGGCCGGCAATGTGATCGGCGGAATGGGCGTCATCGAGGATATAACGGACCGTTATACGGCCCAGCAGAGCCTGAAAGCCTCTGAGGAGCGGAACAGGATGCTCGTAGAAAATGCGAATGAAAGTATCACGGTACTTAAGGACAGACGTTTCGTTTTCGTAAATCCGCGTTTTGTCAAGCTTACCGGATACTCGGCTGAGTACCTGGGTTCGCGGGACTTTACCGATTTTATCCATCCTGACGACCATGAGAAAATGCTCGCCCGTTACCGGGAAAGGATCCAGGGAAACACCGCTCCCTTTATTTATGAAGCCCGAGTCGTTGACCGTGAAGGGAGGGTTATCTGGGTTGAACTTAACTCGGTCCTTTTTACCTGGGAGGGGGAACAGGCAATCCTTCTTTTTATAAGGGACATTTCCGAGCGAAAGCATGTCGAAGAGGAACGCAAGAGAATTGAATCGCAGATCCAGCAGACCCAGAAGCTGGAAAGCCTCGGGGTGCTTGCGGGCGGAATTGCGCATGATTTCAACAATCTTCTCATGACAATACTGGGGAATATAGATATTGCCATGCATGAAAGTAAGCTTGCTCCTTATCAGAACAATGCGCTTCAGGAGGCGGCAAAAGCTTCACAGCGCGCGGCAGAGCTCTGCCAGCAGATGCTCGCGTACTCCGGCAAAGGGCATTTCGTTGTCCGCATAATTGATCTCTATGATACGATTGAAGACATGCGGCATATGCTTGAAATATTCGTATCCAAAAAAGCAGACCTCACCTTCGATCTGAAGAAGGGGCTTCCGCCAATAGAGGCCGACGCGACCCAGATAAGACAGGGAATCATGAACCTGATTATTAACGCTTCTGATGCCATTGGTGAGCGGGGTGGAACGATATCTCTGGAAACCGGAACGGCAGAATGCGACAGGGAATATCTTTCGGATATCCTGCTGAATGAGCCGCTTCCCGAAGGCCTATATGTGTATCTTGAAGTGAAGGATGACGGCTGCGGCATGGATCCCGGAATAATCACAAAAATTTTTGACCCCTTCTTTACAACCAAATTTCCCGGAAGAGGGCTTGGCCTTGCCGCGGTCCTCGGCATTGTCAGGGGGCACCATGGAGCGATTAAAATATTCAGCGAAGAAGGGAAGGGTACAACGTTTAAAATCCTGTTTCCCGCTGTTGAACGCGGCGCGGAACGTGTTCAGGAAATTCCCGAAGAAAAAAAAGAATGGCGCGGGAGCGGGACGGTCCTGCTTGTCGATGATGAAGAAAATATCCGGGCTGTTGCAGGGCGAATGCTTGAACTGCTCGGTTTTAGCGTGCTGACCGCATCAAATGGCCGAGAGGCGGTTGATATTTTCAAGGTACGCAATAATGATATTTCATGCGTTATTCTTGACCTGACTATGCCGAAGATGGATGGTGATGAAGCGTTCAGGGAACTCAAAAAAATAAAGAAGGATGTGTGCGTGATCATGTCAAGCGGCTATAATGAGCTTGAGATAACGAGCAGGTTCCTGGACGACAGCCCATCAGGTTTTATACAGAAGCCCTACCTGCTTGAGACTCTTGCGGCAAAGATGAAAGAAGTCCTCGGTCGGGTGTCTTCAGGTTCAAATTGATGCTTCAGGGACGATGCCGATTACGGGTTTCATCCGCGGCGCGGTCACCATTTTTTACAAGGCGGTGTCTTTTCAGCGAATCATCAGTTCCTGTCGAAGTTTTTCAGTATCTGTTGAATAAGGTTTAACGAATCAAGGTTGATGGGGTCGATTGATTCAAGCAGGCCGGCGCACAGCACAACGATTTGCGTCATCCTGCCCATGAGGAGAATCTCTTCGTCGGTGTCGTTTTTGTTTTTTCTGTAGTCCCTGACGATGTCCTGGTAGGTCATCAAATGATTTCTGATGAACTTTCTTATCGGATCCATGATTACTTCATCTTCAAAGCCGTTGAGCACCAGATTTATAAATATCTTGATGTTTTTTTTATCCAGGAGAAAGCGTTCAAGGCCAAAGAGGGTCGAAACCAGGGCCTTGTCCTTTGTGCCCAGGTCTTTGAGGACCGCGATATGGTCTTCCTGAATCTGGTTGAAGAAGTCATCAATGAGTGCAAGGTAGAGAGACTCGCGCGTGGGAAAGTAATGCCTGAGCCCTCCTTTCGAAAATCCGGCCTCCTTGGCGACATTTTCCAGAGAAACCTGCGAATAGACGTTTCTCTCAAGGCAGTTTTTCAGCGCTTCGATCAGGTGTTTTCTTTTTTTTATGACTTTTTCTTTCTTTTTATCCATTATCTTTTTTCACGGGGCCGTTTAATATTATTCAAGTTTTTATTGTAAAGACTATAATTGCAATCAGTTTTTTTCGTGGGCCTATGTTATATTTATGTTAAATTTGCGGGTAACAGAATATTTGTAATTGACAAAAGGTGTAATGATTACGTTTATTCCATGCAAGTCGCCATCAGTTACGAGACAGTGACTTTCCTCCATAATAAAATCCATTAACCAATGAGGTTTCAGTGCCGAAACGCAATGACATTAAGAAAATTTTAATCATCGGGTCTGGGCCCATTGTTATCGGACAGGCGTGCGAATTTGATTATTCCGGCTCGCAGGCGTGCAAGGCCTTAAAGGAGGAAGGGTTTGAGGTCGTTCTGGTCAATTCAAACCCTGCCACGATCATGACTGACCCTGACCTTGCGGACCGGACGTACATTGAGCCGATAACCCCTGACCTTGTTGAAAAAATCATTGAAATCGAACGGCCTGACGCTGTTCTGCCTACGGTAGGCGGCCAGACCGCGCTGAATGTCACCCTGGCCCTCGGGCAGCGGGGCGTTTTTGAAAAATACGGCGTTGAGCTGATCGGCGCGAATATCGAATCCATAAAGAAAGCCGAGGACCGGGAGCTGTTTAAGGAAGCGATGATAAAAATCGGCCTCCAGGTCCCCTCGTCAGGGACGGTTTCCTCCGAGGAAGAGGCGCTCAAGCTCCTTGAGCAGATCAGTCTTCCCCTAATCATCCGCCCCGCCTTTACCCTTGGAGGTACCGGGGGCAACGTGGTGTACAACCGTGAAGACTTTGTTGACCTTGTCAGAAAGGGGCTTGATGAGTCGCCCATAAGCCAGGTGCTTCTTGAAGAGTCGGTGATCGGATGGAAGGAATTTGAGCTTGAAGTAATGCGGGACAGGGTCGACAACGTTGTCATCATCTGTTCCATTGAAAACATTGATCCCATGGGAGTGCATACCGGTGATTCAATTACCGTTGCCCCGCAGCAGACCCTGACCGACCGTGAATACCAGGAGCTCCGCGACATGTCAATCCGCATTATACGCGAGATCGGCGTTGACACCGGCGGTTCCAATATCCAGTTCGCGGTCAATCCTTCTGACGGACGGGTCATGATCATAGAAATGAATCCCCGGGTGAGCAGGAGCTCCGCGCTCGCCTCAAAGGCGACGGGGTTTCCCATAGCGAAAATCGCCGCCAAGCTCGCCGTGGGATACACGCTCGATGAAATTCCCAATGACATAACCAGGGAAACGCCGGCGTCGTTTGAGCCGACCATAGATTATGTTGTCGTCAAAGCCCCGCGGTGGGCCTTCGAAAAATTCGAGGGTGCCGATTCGACCCTGGGAACCCAGATGAAATCAGTGGGCGAGGCGATGTCGATAGGCAGGACGTTTAAAGAGTCCTTTCAGAAGGCGCTGCGCTCGCTTGAAATCGGCAGGTACGGTTTCGGCTCAGACGGCGTTGTCAGGATCATCGAAATGCTCAAGCGCCTTCCTCAGCGCCACCAGCGGGATATTATTGAAAAAGAGCTGCACCAGACCAGGGAAGACCGTATTTTTTACGTCAACATGGCCTTTAAGCTGGGATGGACGGTCGAGCGGGTGAGGCAGCTCACCGGAATCGATCCCTGGTTTCTGGAACAGTTTTATGAGATTGTCCAGGCGAAAACCTGCTTTTCCAATGAGTACAAGCGCGACGGCTTTACCGCGGAAAACGTCCGCGCCATGAAACGGCTCGGGTTCTCCGACCGCCAGCTCGGGTATCTCGCCTTTCGTGACGAGCTGACGAGGATTTACAACAGGGGGACCGACCACCAGAAGGAGTACGCGGTCAGGCTTAAAGAGAAGGAGGACCTGGTACGCCGGTACAGGCTCAAAGAAGGCATCATCCCCGGGTTCAGGGTCGTTGACACCTGCGGCGGCGAGTTCGAGGCCTTTACTCCTTATTATTATTCGTCCTATGACGACGATGATGAAGCTGTCACGGAGGATGTCCGCAAGGTGATGATCCTCGGCGGCGGCCCGAACCGTATCGGCCAGGGGATTGAGTTCGATTACTGCTGCTGCCATGCGTCGTTCGCCCTGAGGGATATGGGCATACAGTCGATTATGGTGAATTCAAATCCCGAAACGGTTTCGACCGATTATGACACGTCCGACCGCCTGTATTTTGAGCCCCTCACGCTTGAAGACATCCTTCATATATATCACCGGGAAAAACCCGAAGGGGTTATTGTCCAGTTCGGCGGCCAGACCCCGCTGCGCCTCGCGCGGCTGCTCGAAGAAAACGGCGTGAAAATCCTCGGCACCGGCCCGGATTCAATTGACCGCGCCGAGGACCGGGAGCGCTTCGCAGAGGTCGTGCGCAGGCTTGACCTCAAGCAGCCCGACAACGGCATCGCCTTTAACGAGGACCAGGCCCTGGCGATCGCGTCAAAGATAGGGTACCCGGTCCTGGTGCGGCCTTCATACGTGCTCGGGGGCAGGGCCATGGCGATCATCTATGACGAGCAGAGCCTGCTTCACTATATCAACACCGCGGTGGACCTTTCGCCTGAACACCCCATTCTGGTGGATGATTTTCTCGAGGATGCTGTTGAGATTGACGTTGACGCTCTGTGCGACGGTGAGGCGGTGTTTCTCGGCGCGATCATGGAGCACGTGGAACAGGCCGGCATTCATTCAGGGGATTCGGCGTGCATCATCCCCCCCGTTTCTCTGGGTGCTGAGATGATCGAAAAAATCACGGAAACCACCGAAGCGCTGGCCAGGGAGCTCGATGTTTCGGGGCTCATCAATATCCAGTACGCGATACGGGACAATGATCTGTTTGTGCTCGAGGTCAATCCACGGGCCTCGCGTACGGTGCCCTTCGTGTCAAAGACAACGGGTGTCCCGCTTGCGAAGATGGCGGTGAGGGTAATGCTCGGCGAAAAGCTTAAAGACCTCGGCCTGGTCAGGATGAAGGAAGTTCCGTTTGTAAGTGTCAAGGAAGCGGTGCTCCCTTTCAGCAAGTTTCCCGGTGTCGACACGCTTCTTACTCCGGAGATGAAATCAACCGGTGAGGTCATGGGGATTTCATACGATTTCGGCGAATCATTCTACAAGGCCGAGCTTGCCGCGGGCGACCGGCTCCCCCTTTCGGGCACGGTGTTTCTGAGCATTAACCGGCGTTCAAAGGACGACCTCATTGACGAGGTGACGAGCCTGTATAAAAACGGTTTTAAAATCATCGCAACCGAGGGGACCGCCCAGTTTTATCAGTCCCTGGGCATCGAGTGTGACATGGTTTTCAAGGTCAGCGAGGGCAGGCCCAATGTCGTGGACCTCATTAAAAACAGGGGAATTGATCTGATCATTAACACTCCGGCGGATAAAATATCCAAAGATGACGCTTTTTCCATCAGGCAGGCCGCGGTCAGGTACCACGTTCCTATCATGACCACAATCCAGGCGGCAAAGGCGTCTATCCGCGGGCTCCTTGAATTGAAAAAAAGAAATTCCTTTCTTGTAAAACCGATTCAGGAATACCACAGGGAAGTGTTCTGAACCATATAAGAATCATCGCAGCTCTACTATGCTGTCATTCCGGCATACTCCTCCACATAGGCTTCACAACTGCATAAAAGAATTGAAATTTTATTCATTGATTATAAAATGTCATTTTTTCATAACACCGTGACGATAATCGAATCGTAAAATGTATATAGTTATTACCGGATACGATCAGAGAATCGGTCCTGCGAACAGAGTTTAACTATGGCCGAAAAGATTTTACTCAACAGCGCTGATATAGAGAATATTGTTTCTGAAAACGCTCAAAAGATTTACCATGATCTTTTAGACAGAGATAATTTTGCTCTTGTCGGAGTGCAGACCAGAGGTGTCGAGCTCGCCAGAAGACTGCAAAACAGGATTGAGGAGCTTTCAGGAAAGAAAGTAAAAAATGGTATTCTTGACATCACCTTCTATCGTGACGATCTGGCAACACGGGGGATGCTTCCCTCGATTAAGGAAACGAGAATTGAGTTTGATATAGCACGCATGACCATTGTGCTTGTTGATGATGTTATCTTTACCGGCAGGACCACCAAAGCGGCGCTTGAAACAATAACCGCTTTTGGACGGCCCGGCGCCATTAAGCTGTTCGCCCTGATTGACCGGGGAAACAGGGAACTGCCCATCCAGCCTGACTATTGCGGTTACAAAATAACCACCAAAGTAACTGACGCCATAAAGGTCCAGCTCCGTGAAATCGATGGAGTTGAGGACTCTGTGGTGCTGGTTGAACAGTGACAGGTCCTTATTCCCTATAGGGCTGCTATTATTTTTTTCAACTCTTCCTCGAGGATTTTCCCATTATTGATATTCTTCGCTGAACCCTCGACCGGGTATTTTGTCGCTTCGGTCATTACTTCGACGGCGATTTTGATGTCTTTATAATATTCAAGCTCTTTTTTGCTTAAAGTAACGGCCTTTGTTTCTGTTTCGTTGTTCAGGTGGATACTGTCCGTCATGTCATAGTTCAGGGCTGAAATGGTCCTGATGTCCTCACAGGCAATTTTAACCAGGGAATGCAGGCTGTTAAAAATGCTCCTTGTCGTTTCATTATATTCGATGTTTTCAATTATTTCTTCCATGGCAAGATAGTTTTTAAAGAGCATTGAGATGCTGACCGTGAGAACGGTTATGGTTTGAAGGTTTTGTTCAAAGATTTGATGCTTTTTGTCAACCAGTTCCATTATTGATATGGAGTCTTCATGGAGTTCCCCGGTAAACTGGTTTACCTTTTCTGCGAATTCAAACTGGGAGCGGGAACTCTTGTTAACATCTGCCGCGATACTCCACCCTGTAGCAGCTTCATCAACAAGTGTATTAAGGATTGTCGTGTCTTTCTTCTGAATGTGTTCGCCGACTTTTTTATACTTCTCAACCATACTGAGCCCTCTTTGAAGGTTGGAAGAAGAACCAATAATTGCCTTTTCAGCGTCTTCAAGGCTTATTGATGCAAGTTTTTCAAGTTTTTTCAGTGATTCCTGCTGAAACTCTTTTCGTGTCACCAGGATTTTATCGAGAAGTATAATGTCATTATCAGCTGAGACGATACTGTTTATGTTCTGCTGGGCCTCTTCAATAACCTGTGAAAAATCGGTAACGATTTTTTCAATATTTTTTTTGATATCAGGAGTGAATGCGTTTTTCCCCTCAAGGGTTTTGATCAACTGTTTTTGTTTTTCAATATTTGTATTCAGGTTTAAACAGGTGTTGAGGACAAAGGTGTCCTGGTCCCTCAGCCTGATATTCGATTCGGCCACCATCCTGAAATCATTGTACAGCTTTTCTCCGATTTCCAGTGATTTATCGATAAACTCAATGGCCTTGCGTGAGTTGTCTTTTCTTTTTTTTGATGATTCATTCACCATCCGGGCTATATTGCCAAATTCTTCTGCGGTATTGTGAAGCTTCGAGAGCATTGCGTCATTCATCATTTACCTCTCACCGTGTATTCACTGTGGTTTGTTAGAAAACATCTGGTTCATTAAAACCGGTATATTATTGATTATCTCCGAATTGAAAAGAATGTCAATGGCATAAAACGGTTTTTTTCGGCTGGTACCTATATTCTGGATTTCTCATAACTGCAACCACAGGCTTGATGCGTTGAGGCGCTCTTTCTGACGCTCCCGGGAGGGTAATCGGGGATAATCAGATTTAATGATCAATCAATAGTGATTAGGAATTGCGAGAAAAGCCTGCGGACAGAGTCACTGTTTTTTGTGATTGAAATTCTTTTTTGCCATCAAATTATGTTTTTTTTGATTGACCAGGTGCAGTTCAAGTTCCAGTGGAGAGATTAAGTTATTTTCGACGAAATACCGCCCGAGAGGCTTCTGGGCGTTTTTCTGCCTCGTGAGGATCGCATTTTTCTGAAAGGTGTTCAGATATCCGAGCCGCAGGGCGCATTCGCCGAATTTTTCGTTTCTTCGCCTGTTTTTAAATATAAGCGCAATTTCATTCAGGGAAAGCAGGTTCCATTCACGCGCAATTGATCCGAACGTTGGCCGTTGCTCTCTCTGCCAGATAATCGCTTTAATTAAGACCTGGAGGGAAATAACCCCGCTGAAGAGCAGGAACTGGCCGAACGGAAGCTCATTTTTAGGCATATGCTGCTGGCTGCGGTCTGATTGGTTTTTTGATGACTCGCCGGTTTCGGATTGTTTTTCTTTTTCGTTTGCGCTGTGATAAGCAGTACCGTCAGCGGATTCTTTATGGTAAAACCAGGTGTGTTTTTTATTGTCACCGCTGTGGTTGTTCCTGATTGAAGCTATGTTCGCTCCTTCGCAGGTATATATAAAATGTCTGAGTTCATCATAGGCATGGGTTATCTGTTTGAAGCGTTCTGACAGTATATGTTCGCTGATGCCGAGGTGGCGTGCACGGTCGGGGTGATTATTTTTTATTTTATCACGGTAAGCGGATTTTAATGAAGTAATATTAAGTTTATATATCTGCTCCATTGAACTGAAATTCGACCCGGTAAAGAGGAGTGAATAGGCGTTAATAAGATTGGTGTTGGTTGAATAATATACTTTTTTTGACATATTAATGGTTTTATAGGTCTTTTATATTATTCTTCGGTATAATCGATGGTATTTTGTTAATAATTCCGCTAGTAAAATGTTTTTCACTTTTCATTTTTTTTTAAGTTATGGTATATATCCCCGGTAAAAGAATTAAACTGCCTGCCATAAAGGGAAACATAGATTCTTTGCACGACCGCATCATCAGTACGGGTATTTAGTTCGTGTTAAAAGTAATGATATGGCATAAATTTTTCAATTGAAAAATTAAAATTTTAGTATTATATTATATATTAAAATACTTATGGAGTTTTCGTCAATGAAAGATCTGATAATAATTGGTGCCGGCCCTGCCGGACTTGCGGCCTCGATTTATGGAATCAGGGCAGGGCTTGACTGTGTTGTCGTTGAACGCTATTCTCCAGGCGGCCAGGTTATGAATACCGATATGGTTGAAAACTATCCCGGTTTTGCCGAACCCGTGGGAGGCTGGGAGCTGATGTCGCGGATGGAAGAACAGGCCCGAAGGCTCGGTGTTGAAATTATGAACGGCGAGATCGCATCTGTTGATAAAAATCCTGATACCGGGATTTTTCAGGTCAAACTCAGTGACGGATCTGCAATCGAATCGCGTACGGTCATTATCGCGACCGGGGCTTCGTTCAGAAAGCTCGGGGTGCCGGGCGAGGCCGAGTTCACGGGCAGGGGAGTGTCATACTGCGCGACCTGCGACGGCGCTTTTTTCAAGGGCAAGGATGTTGTTGTCGTGGGAGGCGGTGATGTCGCGCTCGAAGAGGCCCATTTCCTGACCCGTTTCGCAAGCAGGGTTTTTCTCGTGCACCGGAGGGACGCTTTCAGGGGGGCAAAAATTCTTCAGGACAGGATCCATGCGGATGAAAAAATCACGCCTGTTATGGACTCCGTGATTGAAACAATTAATGGATCCGTGAAGGTTGAGGGAGTGACCCTCGCCAATAAAAAAACCGGCGATAAAAAAAATCTTGAAGCTGAAGGCGTTTTTATTTTCGTCGGCTATGATCCGAACACCGGATTCCTTCCCGCGGAAATTCTCAATCAGGCCGGGGAGGTCGTTGTTGACATGAATATGAACACGCAGATAAAGGGCCTTTTTGCCGCAGGGGACATCAGGAGCGGATCGAAACGGCAGATCGTCATGGCCGCAGCCGATGGCGCGACAGCGGCTCTGGAAGCCTATAATTATATCAGTTCCCTTGAATAGGTCTTTTCAACTGCCTGCCATATTTTTTTCTGGATATCAAGAAGGCGCAGTTCGTCTACCCGCAGGTAATCATAGCTGAAGTAAACATCATTAAGGAACAGCGCTTTTGAAAGAGACAGCTTGAGAAAGGGGATGTTCCCCTTCCCGTATTTTTTCATGATCAGGCCGCACCCGGGCTTTGAGGATATAATGCACTTCTCGGTTACCGTGCTGTTCTCTCCGGAGAATGATTTTTTCAGGTTTGCCTGCAGGGCCTCAAGAACAGTGTCCGGGCAGGTGCGCATTGTCTTTCCTTTTTCTTCGACCAGGTTTTCAAGAAATACTACCGGCCGCGGCTCCCCGGCGTCAGGCGCTGAAGGCGGGGCGATCGGCATCATGGTATGGCATTCGATGATGAGTTCTATCTCGCCGCTTGAAATGATTTTTTCAACAGTGTCGTGAAAGGGATAGTAATACCGTTTCAGGATATTCGAGAGCGCGATGTGATCAGGAAACTGGTCTTTTCTGAATACATCCCTGCCCTGCAGATCTGTTTTTTTAATGATACCGTCAGCGGCCCCGGGTGGAATTTCCCGGTACGACCGGTCCATATCGACAAAGAAGCGCGAGATATGGGTGTCGATCGACGCCGCCACCCTGTTGTTAAACGAAAAAATATCGTTGGCGCAGCTGTCAGACTGGTAAAAGAGATCAAACTCGCTCAGGGCAACATACCCTTCAAGCTCCTCAGGGACTCTCCTGCCTCCGTGGGGGATGATTATCAGAATTGGTAGTGATGATGTCATTCCTGCTTTTTTGTCCTGGCAAGGATTAATCAAGTGATTTTATCAGCGGGAGCCAGACAGTCAAATATAATTTCCTTGCATTTCCCGTGTAAGCTGTTATTCTCGTGTTCTAGCCACCGGCACAGGAGGTGCACCATGAAAGGTTTTACTGTTTCCATGACCATTTTTTTCTGGCTTTGCCTGAACGGCCTTATTCTGGCTTCTGACTGGCCCATATATAAAGGAAATATTTATTATACGGGCAATAACGATGAAATAACGGTTAAAAACAATAATTTGAAATGGCTCTATCAGGCGGATGAAGCGGTATTTAATCCAATATGCTCAGACGGGAAGGTGTACTTTACCGACCTGAAAAAGAACGTGTACTGCCTTGATGAGGAGACCGGCAAGGCCCTGTGGAAACTCAACCTTCAGGATTACTCCTCACAGTTCAGCGCCAATTCAAGGGTGATGGGGAAGGTGAAGTATCCGCTCATCAAGGGGAGCAACCTCTTTCTTACCGATTCAATAGCTCTTTACTGTCTTGACAAGAATACCGGCAAAGTGCTGTGGGCGCGCACCGGATTCAGGGAGGAACGACAGCTTGAACGGATGCAGTCATGGGACACGAGCAAGAGCAGCAAATGGCAGCCGGGAAAAAACGAAAACTGGGACCCTTCAATGAGCTCTCGTGGCACCGTGGACTATATTTATTCCAATCCCGTTATTCAGGAAAATTATATCTATTACGGGACCCGCAATCTTTTTCTTTCCCGTGAAATACGAAACGGCCATTTACAGTGGAACAATGAGCAGGTAAAATCCTACAGCGGGTTCCCGTCTTTTTACGAGGACAATATTTTTACCCAGTCAATGGATTACGCGAATAACCGGTTTCTGCTCCACTGCCTTGATGCGAATTCAGGGAAGGTCAAGTGGGAGCGGTCGCTGGGCATGCCGCATAAAATTTTTTCACCGGTCGTGTATAAGCGCAGGGTATATATGGCGAGCAATTCATCCATACTCTGCCTTGACCTCGGTTCCGGGAACGTCCTCTGGCAGAAGGATTACGGTGATCTGATATCGTCAAACCCGAGTTTTACGGAGCGCTCTATTCTTTTCACCGCGGGCAACAGGTCGGTCCTCATGATCGATCCGGATACAGGGAAGGCGCAGAAGAAGATCGATTCAGGAACACAGTCAAGCCCGTATTTCGTTACGGTGCGCGACCAGGTCTATGTCGCCAGTACTTATGAAAAGAAAGTAGGCAAACGCAATGTTCCGTTCACCCAGCTGCAGGGTCTTGCCATGAATGACGGAAAGGTATCCTGGTCGTTTGAATCCCCCTTTCCCGGAGGAGCGCATCAGCCCGTTGCGTCACAGGGGATAATGTATCTCCCCGCAGGAAATTACATGTACGCTGTCGGTACCGACTATTATCCCAGGGTCATCAAGGGAGGAAGCGCGGTGTATGACCCGTACATGCGTTACGAAGAAGCACCTGATATGCCGCCCGCAGAAGTTAAACAGGATGTTCCCCAACAAGCGGAACCGAAAAAGGACAAGCCGGAAAAAATTCCCATGAGGGACATGAAAATTGCGGTAACGGGCCCTGGCGGGAAAAATGTTCCCGCTGAGATCGAGATAAAAAAATGGGACAGGGGAAAGCTCGTTTATTCCGAGAAAAGGCAGATAAGCGCGCCAAAGACGATATCGGTCCCTGACCTGGATGACGTGGAAATCACCGCCTCATCCGGCGGCTATGTTCCGAAGAAGGTCATCGTGTCCCGTAAAGACAAAGAGCGTATCATAGAGCTCGATGAGATCAAACCCGGGGACAGCATCATTGTTGATAATGTGTATTTTGAAATAAACCAGGCCCATCTGCGCAAGGAGTCGTTGAATATTCTTGACCGTATGATAGAAAACCTCAAGGCAAGCCCTTCGATAAAACTTGAAGTCAGGGGGCACACGGACTCGACCGGGACAGGGGAATACAATCAAAAACTTTCTGAAAGAAGGGCCGACGCGGTTGTTGAGTATATGATTAAAAACGGCATAAGCCCTGAACGTCTGAGCGCGGTCGGTTTGGGGAAAGACAAGCCGATTGCGGACAACAGCACAGCCGAAGGACGAAGAAAAAACAGAAGAACCGAATTTTACATTCTTGATAACTGATTACTTCATGAGCAGGGGACTCGATCAGGGGAAAAGATATTCCCGATGCTGCCCTGCTTACCAGATGTAGAGAAGGGGATTGATGGGATTGCCGTGGCGCCTTATCTCGAAATGAAGATGGGGGCCGGTTGAGCGTCCCGTTGAACCGGTTGTCCCGATGGTTTGTTGTTTATGGACCCATTGTCCCTGCTTAACATGTATGTCCGTCAGGTGGGCGTATACCGTTGAATATCCTTCATGGTGCTGAAGGATGACCGTATTGCCGTAGCCGTCCTTCCAGCCGCTGAACATGACCATGCCTGATTTTGACGCTTTGATCGGCGTGCCCATTTTCCCGTGAATATCGATCCCGGTGTGGAAAGCGGTGTCATGGAAGTAGGGGTCAACCCGGTCACCGAAAAGAGAGGTGAAATATCCTTTAAGCGGTGTCGAGAAAATTTTGCCGTAAGCATATAATTTGTCCAGTGAATCGTTCACCACTACCGGGGTTGCCTCTTTGAAAAATACCAGCCGAACATCATCTTTAGAGATGAGCTTGAAAAGGGATGGAAGATAATCGCCGTTGAGGCTTTCGTCTGCATCCAGGAGCCGCGACATTCTCCAGACATCGATAACATCATCGAAAGCGAAGAGAACTCCGTCTTCGGCGGGGATGACCACCTCCGTGTCCCTGTTGGCGTTAAGTGATGGTATATGCGGGTTGGCGGCAATAAAGGTGTCTATGGTTATATTATTGCGTTTTGCCACCTGCCAGAAGGACTCGCCCGCTCTCATGCGGTGGATGCCGAGTTTGACTCCGGCGTCATAGGGATAATTTTTTATCAGGCTGATGTATTCTTTTTCCGAGTTGAACAGGGGGAACCCGTTTTTAAGTACGTAAGCCGACCTCTCAACGCTGATGCTGTCTGAAATGATTGCAACAATCAGGTTTCCTGCTATGACTATGCCGCCCAGGCACAGGGCAGTAATCGTTGCGTATTTTTTTAACTGGGAAAACTGGTACCTGTTAATGGGTATTCCATTGAACATCTTTATTCTCCTAGTTTTTTTGATTTAACCGCTGCCGCTTCAACAGCATCCATAACGATACCTGAAAAGCCCGATTTTTCGAGCACATGAATTCCTTCTATTGTCGTGCCGCCCGGTGATGCGACTCTTGAACGCAGTGTTATCGGGTCTTCGGATGATTCCATCAGGAGCGTCGCCGAACCCAGCACGGTCTGCGCGGCCAGGAGCAGGGCCTTGTCCCGGGGGAGCCCCATTTTAACGCCGCCGTCTGCAAGTGCCTGAATAAACGTAAACACAAAAGCAGGGCCGCTGCCTGAAAGCGCGGTGACCGCATCGAACATTTTTTCCGGCAGTACCGCGACTTTCCCGATAAGCGAAAAAACCGATTCGATCTTTTCGCGGTCCTTTTCGGTTACGGTCTTGTTCCCGGTTATGACTGACATGCCTTCCCCGACCATTGAGGGAGTGTTGGGCATTATCCGGATGATTTTTTTATCGCTTCCCAGAATTGCTTCAATTGAGGAGATGGAAACACCGGCAGCGATTGAAACAATAATAGTATCGGCTCCCAGTGATTCCCTGATTTCTTTCAGGACGGAAGGGACGACATCAGGCTTGACTGCGAGCACCAGCGCGTCGGCAGAGCATGATTCCCCGGCTTTTTTCACCGGGGTAATACCGTGTTTGTTTTTCAGTGCAAGCACGCGCTGTTGTTCAGTGTCAAAAACCAGTATCTTTTCAGCGGGCATCGATCCGGCGAGCCGTGCGATGATGGCGCTTCCCATGTTCCCGGCGCCGATGAAGCCGATTGTGTTAACGGTATGTTTCATTATGAATATCTTCTTTCACCGAATAAAGCCGCCCCGATCCTGACCATGGTCGCGCCTTCTTCAACGGCGATGTCATAGTCAGACGACATCCCCATTGACAGCTCCCTGAGTTCAGTTCCAAGGCCGGAATTTATTTGTTTCATGAGCTCCCGCGTTTTTATAAAAACATTTCTGATGACGTCCCTGTTGTCAGTAAAGGGCGCCATGGCCATGAGCCCGAGGAGTTCCACGTTGTCCAGTTTTAATATTTCTTCAACAAGCTGCGGCGCCCGCTCCGGGGTGACTCCGCTTTTGCTCTCCTCACCAGAGGTGTTTACCTGGATGAGGATTTTCTGTTTTTTTTCTATTTTATGTGCTTCTATATTAACGGCCTGTGCTGTTTCAATCTTGTCAATGGAATGGATGAGATCAAAAAGCCTGACCGCATCTTTTGCTTTATTTGATTGCAGGTGCCCGATCATGTGGAAGCAAAAATTACCACGAAGGACCGGTATTTTCTTTTTAGCTTCCTGTACTTTATTCTCTCCGAAAAGACTGATCCCCGCATCGATTGCCTGCTGCACCACTTCTGGCGGGAAGGTTTTGCTCACCGCGATAATGGTGACATCCCCCCTGCTCCCACTGCTGTTCGCTATTCGGGAAATTTCTTTTTCCAGTGATCGGTAATTTTCTATGACACTCATCTCGTTTTTCGATGATTTATATTGCCACCGGACGTTGATTCTCCTGATACAGGGTTTATTATTTAACTGCCGTTACTTCCTCAGCAAAACAGTAACAGCACAAAATTTTATATGGTTAGAAAAATATTTAAGAAATAAATACTGAAATTTTATTATTTATGTTTTGATATGAAAAAATATCTGTAAAGTCAAGGACTTTTTCTCCAGTCACAGGCTGGCTTATAACAGGCGTTGGTAAAAACAGCACGGCCGGGCCGGTTTTATTTTTTAGTTATTCAAGATCTGAATATACTTCCCTGTTAACCGGGCCGGGTTCCGGTAGTTCAGAATTACCGTGGCAGATGTTAAGGCAGAGCAGATATTTGAAGGCACCTTTGTCGAGTTTCAGTCCTCTGGCAATATCAAGAGGCAGGGGGCCATGGTCCATGTCGAGTCCATAAAAATATCTGAAACAAAACTGGTATGAAAGGGGCACTGCTGTTTTATACAGGCCGGTACTCTTGATGCTCAGTGCTGCGCATAACCCTGCCGGCACCAGGGCCCCGTGAGTAAAGGGGACCCAGTTGTTCCAGTTCATGGGATAGTTTCCCAGTACGGCTTCAGGTACTGCGGGAAATGCCATTCCCGTGACATGGTCATAATCGTAGAGAAGGATCTGGGAATGGTGGAAGTTGTTGCTTAACTTTTTAATCTGGTCTTTCTTAAGTGTTGAAAAGAGATTTTTTTCTTTATCCTTTGCAGCGGTTTTTATAGCCGCAACCCCTTCGACAGTCTGTCCGTCATGATATCGTATCGTGGCAAGTATTGCTATATCACCAATGTGGTTGCTTATGTCTTTACTGAGCCTGTGCAGCGTCCACTGTGTTTTTATCGAGTTTCCCGGAACATTGACTTCCCTTGAGCCGAATATGCCGGCTATGCCTTTGAGAACAGTGAGAGTGATAATATCTTCCTCCCAGTAATCAGGATAGTTCCCCGTAGTCGCCTTATAGAGCAGGGATTCAATCCTCTGGGTCAATTCTTTGGTGTTGTTTGTTCCCTGGCTTTTAATATGCTGCACTGAAATCATGTTTAACTCCTTTTAGTGGGGATACTTTATCATGAGTATACAGATTTGCAATAATAAAATACTCCCTTACGGGTATATTAAAATGGCATCGGTGATGAAAACTTTCTTTACAACCAGGCATTAAAAATTACAGTTGGGCATATTGATCAATAAATCTGAAGGAGTATATATCATGAATATTTTAATCTTTGGGCCCAATGGAAGCGGGAAAGGGACACAGGGTACCGTTGTCCAGAAACAGTTTAGCATTACTCATATCGAATCCGGCGTTATTTTCAGGGAAAACATCAAAGGTGGAACCGAACTCGGTAAAAAAGCGAAGGAATACATAGACAGGGGAGACCTTGTACCTGATAACATCACCATCCCCATGATTCTTGACCGTCTTCAGAAAGACGATTGCAAAAACGGCTGGCTCCTTGACGGCTTTCCCAGAAATTCAGAGCAGGCAAAAGCGCTTCATGAAGCCCTTGAAGGCAAAGGCATCAAACTTGATTATATCATTGAGATCATTCTTGACAGAGAAATAGCGAAAAACAGGATTATGGGAAGAAGGCTCTGCGCCAATGACAATAACCATCCCAATAATATTTTCATCGATGCGATTAAACCGGCTGAAAAAGACGGGAAAACGGTTTGCCGTGTATGCGGTGGCGAACTTTCAGCCCGTTCAGATGACCAGGACGAAGACGCGATCAACAAACGGCACAATATATATTACGATAAAAACACCGGCACTCTCGCCGCGGTACAATACTATAAGGACCTGTCCGTGAAGCAGGGAGGCAAACCCAAGATCGTTGAGCTGGACGGAAAGCCCGGGGTTAAGGAAGTAGGCGAAGAGCTTGCATCAAAACTGAAATAACAACGAACCGCTTCGGTAAAACGAAGCGGTTTTTTTTTAGGTGAATGATGGTCTCTGCAATAAACTTGACAGTTGAAAAGACGCTCTCTATAATGACAGAGACCATATCATGTGGTGATATGGTCTCAATACGAAAAATAAATGATAATTGAGAGATTATAACTATGGTTGAGGAATTATTTCAAAAGAAATTTAAAAAAGCCATCATTCTTATGATTACCACTGTGGGATTAAACCTCGGTCTTTCTGTATGTTCTCTTGTTTTTAAGGGTTCAACAGAATTTAAAGGTTATCTTTCCGGCACATTGTTGAGCATGGTTTTTTCTATTCTTTGGGTCTTTATGGTCAGAAAGGTATCCTTTTCAAATCCCATGGTCCTTTTTTCATTATCTCTGGGATCTTTTCCCATTAAGATTCTTGTTTTTGCAATCTTTGCGTTTGGGGGGCTGTTGCTTTTTCAGATGAACCAGATGTATTTTGGAATGGCCTTCCTTTTAGGCACCGTGATAAGCCTGATAATAGAGGTCTGGTTTATTATAACGGTTAACAGGATCATCCGTGAGTCGAAGGGTGAGTAAACAAGAAAGGACTCCTTTTAAAACTTATGAAAAAAGAAGATCTAACAAAACTTACAAAGGAAGAGCTTCTCTCTTTTATTGATAATCTTTCCGTTATGGGAGATATAAACCTGGATGATGTCTCTCCTTTGCCGATTGATTATAAAGCGCTTCTTGAAGCAACGTCGGACATTATCTTCGTAATTGATAAGGAAGAAAAACTGATTTATGTGAATCAGGCATGGCGCAGCTTTTATCCTTCCAAGAAAGCTGTTCAGGAAGGGGAACATTACAGCAAGTTTATTCCTGAAATCGAGCGCGACCGCGCTGTCCATGTTTTTCGGTCAGTTATCAATGACGGCACTGTTATTGAAAACGAGATAATGAAAACCCTGGATGAGGATGGAAATACGGTTTATTTTCTCATCACTTTCTCACCTTTGCGCTCCTCGGGCGGTGTGATCCATGGACTGGTCGGTATAATGAAAAACATTACCGAACGTCATTTAATGGAGAGACGTCTAAAGGAAAACACCAGAATTCTTGAAGAGAAGGTCAAAGAGCATCTTGTTCAGTCAGATGAAATTAAAGGACTGCGTGACCTGAACGAGGAATTCATCAAAAACGCTCCCATCGGTATTTTTATGATGGACCGTTCCGGCATTATGCTCAGTGAGAACCCCGCCCTGGCCAGAATCATGGGCCGTTCCCATGGCGAAACCGCGGTCGGGGTTAACCTTTTAAGCCACAATGGTTTTATTGAAGCCGGTTTTAGTGACCTTTTTGAACGCTGCCTCAGGGATAAAAAAACGATTACAGTTAAAAACGCCCCGTATGTTCCCCTTATCGGCGACCGTGAACTTATAATTAATGTTACCATGACGCCTGTCCTTGATAAGAGCGGTTCGGTTGAAAAGGCCATCGTTATGGTTGAAGACAACACCGAGCAGGCCAGAATCACTAAAAGGGTCAACCGGGCCGAAAAGCTTTCCGCTCTGGGTTTTCTCGCCAGCGGCGTGGCATCTAAGCTGACTGACCCTATCAACAGGATGTACATGGACCTTAATTTTGTTAAAAATAATATCAGAGAAGACAATCCGGGTTATGAGTATGTCGAATATCTGGTCAAGGAATTGAACATAATTAAAAACATGTCTGAACAGCTTGTAGCTCTTTCAGGGACAGATGACGTCAACAGGGAGATTTGTGAAATAAACAAGGCACTGACCACCCATCCTCTTGATGTCCAGCTGAACAGGCTTAAAAGCAAGGGCTTTGATATAAGCCTTGACCTTCCCGATGAAAGCCCCAGGGTCAGGGCATCGTCGAAACAGATCAAGCAGGTCGTTCATGACCTGATTGAAAACGCAGAAGAGGCCATGCCTGAAAGTGAAGGTCATATTGAGATAGCAGTTAAAACCCTCACGGGAAAAGACGGTTTATATGTTGCGATAACGATTACTGATTCGGGCATAGGGATTCCCGATGACAATCTTAAAAGGATTTTTCTGCCTTTCTTCTCCACAAAGGGGTCTGAGGCAACAGGTCTTGGACTCATGATCGCGTCAAGTATCGTTGAAAATTTAGGCGGATCAATAGGGATTAAGAGCAGGCCCGGCGAGGGTACGTCGGTAAGGATAGTGCTGCCCATGGTTGTCGATGAACCGGAGCAGAAGGCTCAGCATTAAACGTTACAGGATTGAATTATGATTAACGTCCCAAGCGATATCCGAAAGATGTTTTCTGACGAGGGGTTCACCATCGTTACCCATGATACTACGGGTACAGGGTCGGACCGTCAGATGACAGGCGAGGCAGAAAAAGAACTGGTCGACCACCTGAAACATGTGGCGAACAAGTTCTCTTCAGCGAGAGAGGGAGGGCCTGTAGTCACCGACAAGGCCGAAAAGGTGCCTGACCGGAAATCCGAAATTTCGACCTTCATGGCCGCGTCTACGGCGACGTTCGACATCCCCACAATCATTGAGTACCTGAACTGGCACATGAACAGGATCGCCGAAAATGTTATCGGCAGGGACGAGATCATCAAACAGGCGATATACGCGATACTGACCGGTGAGCACATGCTGCTTCTCAGCCGGACCGGGATGGCCAAATCGTACCTGGCCAATTACATATTCAATACCTTTGAGGGAGCCAGGGTCTTCTCTTCACAGGCGAGCAAGGACCAGACACCGGACAACTATTTCGGGCCTTATAATATTGAAGAATTCAAAAAAGGCAAAATACGCCACAACACACGAGGTTCCATAATTGAAGCGAACCTTGTCTTTCTTGATGAATTTTTCGATGCCAGTGACGTTGTGCTCAGGTCTCTTCTCTCGGTCCTCAATGAGCGCAAGTTCATTAATGGCTCGGAACAGATCGATGTAGCGGTGCACTCCGCAATCGCAACCGCGAACTACATGAGAATGAACGAAGTGACCGAAGCGGTTCTCGACCGTTTTACCTATAAATCAATCATCCCCGAAGACGGCAATACCTACAGGCAGCTGCTTATTGACCACACCTATGGCTTCAGCAAGGGCAAACCGGTTGAGCCTGAAAAGAAAATATATTTCAACCAGATACTCTATCTTTCTGATATCATCAAGAACAACAATAAAGAAACCGTTGTGGAAATTCCCGACTTCATCTATTTCATGAAAAACGTCATGGTCAACAAGTTTGTCAGTGATATGAGGAAAAGCGATTATAATTATTTCGTGAGCCCGCGGAAACAGGCGAAGATGGCCGACTTCCTGCGCGCGTCAGCGGTGTTGAACCGCCGTTTTGAAGTCAACATGGATGACCTCAAGGACATGTATCTCGCCCTGTGTACCCTGAACAGTTTTGTATCAGTAAAGGCAAAAGACAAGTCCGAGAAGGATGTTTTTCTTGACGCTTACCAGCAGACCATGGTGCATTTCAACACCACGGGCGCGATCCAGCAGATTGAATACCTGCTCAACGTCAGAAAGATCCTGCAGGAGATCCGGGAAAATCCGGAAAAGCGTGATCAGATTCTTGAAAAGAAACATCTTATCGACAGCCTGCTTAGTATACTGAGAAAGGTCTTCCCCTCAAAAAGAAAAGAGGATGAAAAGCTTACGATTGAATCACTGAAGAAAGGCGTGCTTGAGCTCAATCCGACTGTTGAAGACGTAGCTGAATTGAAGGACGGTATTCTCCGGGACTACCAGGATGTTTATTAAAATCAGGTAAACTATGGATTCCTCGGCTCAGCAAAGTCTTGATTTTTTTGAATACTGGGATTCTTTTGGTTTTTTTGACGCGATCCAGGTCGTCCTTCCCCCTGACTTCATGGTCCTTTTTGATATCGCCCGTATTATCTTTTCGCATGACGTGACTTCCGAAGCCTACCAGGCCATCGAAGAGATTTCCAAAGAAGATATAATCCTCGAACCGGACAGGGACGAAAGCATACAGGTCAACCGTATTGAAAAGGTGTCCCCCCTGAGCGACAAAATGGAGATAGACACCTACCGCACGATACACGAGATCAAGAAGGCGCTTCCCCGTGAACTCGCCCAGGAGGACGCCGTATTCGATATAAAGCTTTTCACCAAATCGCTGCTGGTGCAGAAATTTTTTGAATCAGAATCGGACAGCTTCAAGCCGGTCTCCACGTCGCAGGACGAATCGGGCAAGGACGCGCAGCGTTTTGAGCAGAAGTTTTATCTTCTTCTTGACCGATCGCCTTCAATGGAGCTCAAGATGAGGTCCTTTTATGCGAAGTGCATTGTCGCGGAATTTTTACGCAGAAAGATGAAGAGCAAGTCTAAGATATTTTACCGTCCCTTTGACTCGACTCCCGGCAAGCTTTTCAAGGTGCAGAAACCCGAGGACTATCCGGTCCTGATTGAAAGAATACTCCTCACCACCACCGGCGGCAAGAGCACGAACCTCCAGGAGGCCGTGTTCCAGGCGATCAGCGATATCAATTACGAAAAGGAATCAACAAAGTCCGAGATACTGGTGGTGACCGACGGGATCAGTAAAATTGAAAAGAACAAACTTAAGGTGAAACTGGGAGACATCAAGCTCAATGTGCTTAAAATCGGCAGCGACCTGGGCGAGCCTGATTTTTACGACATGCAGGAATACATGAGGAACGAGAACATTGATTTTGATTTTACCACCCTGAACATGAAGGATGTCAGGAAGGAACTCCAGGAGCACCGAGAGACCCAGGAAAAAGACAAAACGAACGGCACCAGGGACGTCTCCCTTTCGCGGCAGAGAATTCTCAGGTATATCTACGATTATTCTGATAACATGTTTAAAGACCTCAAATATGTGTCACACCGTTTCATTGAAATCAAGGACCTTGAAGGAGGGGGCCTTTTCAAGATCAACGATGAAGACACGGAAAATATTTCCCGGTGGGTCAGCCAGGTTGAGGGAATAGCCATCAGCGAGCTCGATTCCGAGTCGAAGAAACGCCTGTATAAGCAGGTTTATTTTCTCGCACAGTATGTGCAGATGCTCCTTGATCACGGGAACGAGGGGAACGAGACGCTTCTTCATTCCCGGGAAAAACTGCAGCTTGTCAAGCAGCGCCTGCTCAGCGATCCCGAGTTGATGTTTACGGTCATTCAGGTCAATGAGCTTGACGAGGACAAGAAGCTCATGAAGCTTGCCCGCAAGGAAGCGCGCAAGATGATGAAGGAGATGAAGCTCAATGAAAAACGGCTCTCGATTAAACAGATGAAAAAGGCCAAGGTCGTTTTTACCATGGATGTCGGCGAGGGCAGCATGGGGCAGTTCCTTCTGCTGATGGTCATTAAACTGCTGCAGCTTATAAAAAAGATACTTCTTTTCCCCTTCAGTATTTTTCGTAAAAAGGAAAAACCCGAAAAAAATCAGTTCAGGAACGATTTGCACTGAAAAAATTACGTTGATTGCGGTTTTCTTCATTCATACAATACAGGAGCCGGTGATACCTTAGATGCTTGAAGCGCGAAAAGAGCGTGAATTCAGGAAGAGTTACGCACTGTATTATCCGGTGGTGCTCAGTTTTCTGGTTTCAAAGGTTGGTGACATGGAAGACGCCGAAGACATATGCCAGGAAGTTTTCATACGGTTTTATAATCATTACGCGGACATTCGGGAGAAGAAGAACTGGCTTTTCACCGCGGCCCGTTTCGAGATCACGAACTACTTCAACAAAAAGGCGACGGCGAGAATTGACACGGCCGATATCGACAGCCTGGACAATGACCAGAGATTCGCATCAGAAGACCGGTACCGGGAAGACCGCATCATTATACGCGACATTATTGATGACCCTGCCAGCTTCAGGGATGAAAAAGAAAAGCTGCTTTTTGACCTGGTCGCGGTATACGGTTTTTCCTATAAAGAGGCGGGCCGGTACCTTGACATGACGCGCTGGCAGGTGGAATATAAATACCGGTCGGTTGAAAAAAGGATCGCGGCATTGTTGAAAGAAAAGGGAATCAAGGAGGCGTCTGACCTCTTATGAATAAAAATGAAGTCAGGAACATTTCGCAGCTTCTGGGCCGTTACGGGCTTACCGCTCCGGTCAGTGCAGAGATGCAGAGGCGCATGGCGGATGATTACGCGCCCCTGTACCGGAGAATAGTGAAAAAAGCTCCCGGCGCCGCCCTGTTCGGTTCAGTGATCGCCGCACTGTTTTTCCTGGTAAAGAAAATGGCCGTGCCGGTCCCGCTCGTGAAGGCGGCGGCAGCGGTTGTGCTGTCCGCATCCGTGGGCGCGGGCGTATACCTCGCGATGAGTCCCGGTTTGCACGCGCCGGTCCCGGCCCCGGGGGCTATCATCCGTCCCTTTGCGAGCAGCTCTCTTGATGAGAAAACCGCCGTCGAATTGTCCCGCGGGCTTGCCCGGTCACTTGACCGCAGGTTCGGCCCGGGCTATTCCTCACTGGCGACAGGGCCGGGCATTGCCGGCGCCGGCCTGGCGGTATTCGGCACTGCCGAGGCGATGGGAAACGGCATGATTGTCATCGTTAAAGTCATTGATCCAGAAACGTCCCGCCTTTTATGTATACTCGAAGAGAGATTCACCTCAGCGGATGAAAGGGACAGGGCCTTTGAGCGCATGGCCGCACGGTTCCCCTCTCCGGCGAAAAAGTGACCTGAGCGGCGTTTTTCCCGGTTCTTCGCCTTGACATTATGCTGGAGCTGTTACACTCTGTACCTTTCCATGGTCGCAGAACGATACCGCATGATGAAAAATAAGTCCACAGTCATTCTTGTCTTTTTGCTTGCGGGGATGTTTTTCTGCCCGGAAATTGTGTCCCGCTGCCGTGCCGCGCAGCATGACAAGATCACGCTCGCGGTGCTGAACTTCCGCGCCCGGGGCGTTCCCCTCTCTTATGCCGGGATCGCGGGCAATTATCTTGAGATGGCCCTGCTGCGCCATGCGGAGCTTGTCCTGCTGGAGCGCGGCCAGGTGAAAAGCGCGTACCGGTCTGATGAAGTGAACCGGTACTCCTGCCAGGACGATTCCTGCGCCGTGCTCGCGGGCCGGGCCCTTTCGGCGGACTACGTGGTCCTGGGTGACGTGGTCCGCAACGGCCGCTATGCCATTGAGGCGAGGGTCGTTTCCGTGAAAAGCGAAACTGCGGTTTTTTCGTGTACCGTGAAATACGGATCGCAATCCGGCGCGAAAAAGGCCGCGCGGATCGCGGCAAAAAAAATCGCCGCGGCACTTATGGGCCTTCGCGATACTTCTTCCGGCAGAGATGATATAAAAGCCCGCGCCGCGGCCCCGGTGTATATCGACGCGCACGCGGACTTTGCCGTGTTTCAGCCGTTCGACCGCTTTTCCCGCCTGGTGCGCACCGGGCTCGGTTTTACCTGCGGGATCATGGTCTCGGGGATGTCACCTGTAGCGTCAGATAAAGCGAGAAATATCTCGGTCGGTTTTGATTCAGGCCTCCTGTACTCGCCGGGGAGGATAAATTCAGACGATTCATTCATAATGGCGCCCTTTTCGTTTTCACTGGGCTATCAGGTCCCGGTCGCGGAACGCTTCTATTTAATGCCGCTGATATCGGGAGGGTTCAGTTATCTCGCCTTTCGTCATGAAAGAGGCGACGGCTTTGACATGGAGGACCGCTCACAAAAATGGTCCATCGATCCCCACTTCAGGGTTTCACTGGTTATGGGGGTCCTCCTTGCCATGAATATCAGGCTTGAGCTGGTGACCGCTTTCTGGGTTTTGTGCGAATTACCGGACTCGCCTTATTTTTTTACCGCCCACCTGGGCCTGAACTGGCGTTTTGAAGTACCGTAATTTTTTTATTTTTTTTCCTTCGGATGGTTCATTTCCCATTCTTTACTATGATGCAGGGACGGAAGAGTAACCGGAAACCCGGCACCAATAATTGATATGGGGTAATGTCATGATAAGAAGAATAATAATGATTGTTGCAATCGCGGCGTTCTCTCTCGCGATCAGCTGTGACGGCACGACCGGTGATGACGCGGCTGCGGCTGACAGCATGGCCGCTTTTGAGGCTTTTAATAACGCATTCGCGCCATCAGGTGAAGCCTATACGTCAAACCTGTATACCGCGATCAACCAGTCGATAATCGGCGCTCTGACAGGCGTTGGCAGTGAGTTCTGGGTTGAAAATCCCGCCATTGATGCAATAGTAGAGGTGGGCCTTTCAGGGGCAAGCCCTGATTCGATCAATGCCCTTTTATCGCTCATCCATGCGGCGGTGCTCAATCCATGGACGCTTCTTGATACCACGTCACTGAACGGAACTCACGGGTGCGTGAGCTGGTCAACCGGCGTTGATTTCGATCTTCAACTGGTTCAGGCCGTCAAAGATCTTTTTAACGGGAAATGGTGGACCCTGACTGTTCAGACTTCGTTAAACGAATGCGGGGATGTTGCGGGGCAGGTGACCGTGGAAATTTCCGGGTCACGGCTCGGCGTGGTGTACCAGGTCCATGTGTACGGCGATATCACGGTAAATTCCATGCCGGATGAAACTTTTGCGCTTGACGTTCTCTATGACCTTGAAGAGTGTTTCAATTCATGGGACGGTGTTGACTGGTCAGGGACTGTCAACGGTTACACAATTTCCGATGCATACTGAAAGTAATTGTTGAAAAATTTTTCCTGCCGCGTTCAACTGGTCACATGCCATTTGGGCGCGGCAGTTTACCTGGAGATTGCAATGGCGGCATGTTTAAAATTCTTGTTCCCGGCTCTTATCGTGCTGGTATTATACGGCTGCGACGATCTTGTGAGCAGTATGGACACGCATGAAACCCTCGGAGCGGAAGACACCGCTGAAGCCGTTAACGATATCATCCTGATGGAACTCAACTCCACTGACGGCGCGCTGCTGATCACCTTCAACTCTGAAGGGGAAAATCCCGGTGTGACTGTTGAAGCCGGGACCACCGGCGGGTGTATCTCTCTTGATGGTGGAGGATTTTTCCCGTACGGGACCGCGTCATGGCAGGCGGCTTTTAATCTTGTTTTTGACCAGTGCAGCGGCGATTCCGGAAGCCTGTACAATGGTACGCTTTCCGTGGGCCTCTCGGGTCCTCTTGGCTCAATAAGCAGGTATGATTTTACCGGAAGGATCGCTGCTGAAGGCCCTGTTGATGGCCGCATCGATATTGATCTTCACTATATCATTGAACTTTCGTGCATCCTTGACTGGGACTGCTGGAGCGGTTCGGTTAACGGTTACACGGTCGATCAGCTCCGGGATGCTCTTAACCATTAGCCGGGCCGATCATTTTTTTCTTATCCCCGATTTGAATAACGTTTTTTTTCAACATCCTTTCTTTTTTTCTCGCGTCAAAAACCGTAAAAATACTGTAGGCAACCATGAGCAGCGGGCCAAGTCTCAGTCCTCCATGCCGGATTATCTGCATCGCTTTGCTAAGCAAAAAACGCGGTGAAGTTATTTTCCGGTACAGTGCAGTATAGCCGCTTACCAGTTCTTCAGGGGACATTTTTTCGGGCCGGTATACCAGGTGGTGAAAATCGTAGCGCTCCCAGTTCGTATCGATTATCCTTCCTTCATCAACAAGGCGCCGGTATATTTCAGTAGTGGGGAAGGGGACCATGAGGTCAACATACGCGAAGTTGATGCCTGATTTCCTGCATAAACCGTATATTCTGGAAAAGCTGTCCGGTCCGTCAGAATCAATACCGCAGATGAAATTTCCCTGTATGAGCATCCCGCGCCTGTTTACCTCGGTAAAAAGGTGTATCATGTCTTCAACAGTACCGGAGCCGTGTTTCCTGAATGACTGTGAAAGGCTTTCGATGCCCACGGCAATCCATTTGACGCCGCCTGCCTGAAGCGCGTCGAGGAATTCAGTGTCCTTCAGCCTTACCAGCGTGGTCTCGATCCAGAGCTGCTTTTTCAACGGCGCGATTTTTTTCATCAGCTCAAGGGTATGTCTTTTATCAAGGCCGAAAGTCGCATCGCACAGGCCTAAAACCGGGCTTTTTACGGTTTTAATTTCATTTACTATGAGATCGATGTCCCTGGTCACATAAGTCCCGGGCATATACGGGTTGCAGAATTCACAGCGGTACGGGCAGCCCAGGGAAGCGGGGATGAGGGTGAACTGCCAGGCTTTTTTCTTCCTGTAGATATGGTAAAGATCTTCAGGGAAGCTGAATTCATTCATCGTGTCTTCGATGACAAGGGCCCGGTGCCTGCCGCGTTTGATTTTTTCTGATTTAATGCCTGAAAGCAGTTCCTGCCACTGCCTGCGGCACAAGGAGGCGACCACAATATCGCAATGGGCGGCGCCTTCATGAAGGGTCAGCTGACCATGAAAATGCGGGCCACCCAGAATGACGATTTTCGAATTTTTTCTGAAACGCTCGGCAATCCGGTATGCAGCCATCGCGGTCTGTGTGTAAACGCTTATGGCTATTACGTCAGCCCGGGTATCGTAGCAGATGTTTTTTTCGGTGCTGACCCTGAGAGTGATTTCATGTCCCAGTGATTCGGTCCATAGTTGAAGTACGTCAAGAATGGGAGGCAGCATGAGCCTTACATGGTTTGAGTGCACATACAGGTGATACAAATCAATTTTCACAAAGCCCTCTTTCCGGAAAAATTTCCGCCAGGTGATTGTTTCTGGATGAAAAGCAGGTAATCATCAGCTTCCCTGATATGGTTAAATACATGCATCACCGGCAAGCAGGGGATTCCTGAATGGCTGGAGGCTATTGTAAAGCGGCGTTTTTAATTGTTCAACTTTTTTATATTAATTTAGTTGAAATATAAAAAGAGGGGAAGCGTTATATGCTTCCCCTCTTTTTATATGGCTGAAAATTTTAATTCAGAAATATTCATACTCAGAGTTTTTCTTTCTTATACCAATCAATTGTCTCAAGCATGATGGAAATGTTGTCTTTTTTGGGCTCCCACATGAGGTCTTTTTTGGCGAGCTGGCAGTCCAGAAGCACGCTGCTCGTGAGCATCATAACATGTTCTTTGGTAAGGTATTGTGTTTTAAAAGGCTTGAGCACAATGGAGAGGAACGCGCTGAACTCAGGGGCAATATGCTTTATCTCACAGTCAAGTTTTGCCTCTTCTTTTATTTTAATGATTTCTTCCATCTGCGTCATGACATTGTCGGCGCCCAGGTTGTAAACCTTGCCGGAAGTGCCGCCTCTTTTATATGCGGAGGCGATGGCGTCAACGGCGTCTTCAGGATGGAGATACTGAAATTTGGTGTCACCGTTGCCGGCTATATAAAGCCGGTTCGCATCACTCATCCCCATGGCCATGAAAAGAGTTATCAAGGTAATGGGGTCTTCTGTTTCAGGGCCGACTATATGTGCCGGACGGAAAATCGTAATAGCTATTTTATTTTTTTTAATTTCCCGCCAGCAGATATTTTCCGCTTTGAGCTTGTCTTTCCCGTATGAAGTTACCGGTTTTTTGGGGTCGTCCTGCCGGACAGGTATCGCTTTCGATCTTCCGTAAACTTCATATGATGATTTAAAATAAAAATTCTTAACTCCCGATTTTTGTGCTATGGTAATAAGGTTTTCGGTACCTTTGATGTTTATTTTTTTCATTTGCCTTCGGGAAAAGTATTTTGTGTTGCTGACGTCCATCAAATGAAAAATGGTGTCAACATCCTTACAGGCTTTTTTCACGGTAATACTGTCAAGAACATCCCCCTGAATAAAATCGACGTTTTTTGTAAATGATTTCGGTTTTTCAAAATCAAGACAGCGTATTTTATTTCCTTCTGCGAGAAGCCTTTCAGTGAGTTTTTTGCCGATGAGTGATGTACAGCCTGTTATAAGAATCATGGATCACCTCTGGAATGGAAAGCAATTATATCTCTGTATTTTATAGAGTATTAATAAATGACAGTGTTTTAGTCAAGTATTAATACTTACTTTCGGGTTTCCAGGGCGAATAAGAAGAATATAGTTTTTTCCGCTTATTTATAAAGAAGCAATTGATTCATTGTTCATAGAGGCAATTTTTTCTTTAAGTAATCCGGTGAGGAGCATGCTTTTAAATGAATCAAGGATTTCGTTGACGCCAAGGCCTGTTTTGAGCATAAATTCAGGGCTGAAGATATTGTTCAGGGCGCCGAAGTAAAATTTTTCAGCGAAATCAGGGTGGATATTTTTAAAGGAACCCCCGGCAATTCCCTTTTTTATGGTTTTCACAAAAATCAGGCTGATTTCCTCTCTGAGCGCATTGATCTTTCCTCCGAGGTCCGGATAATACCGTTCCGCGTCTTCAAGTATGGCGGGAGGAAGGTTTCTGGTGATTTCAAAAACGAGGTCGAAGAACATGAAAATTGTTTCCTCGGGGTCCGCGTTGGCCTGGTCAATTCTGTTAAATCCTGCCTGGATTGTCTGGGCCATGCGCTCGACAAAATGTTCTATCAGTTCATCTTTGCTGTCAAAATATTTGTACACGGTTTTTTTTGAAATACCGCATTCTTTAGACAGCTTTTCCATGGTCATCTTTTTTATGCCGTAACTGATGATAAGCTTTTGAAACCTGTTAATGATTTTTTCTTTTACTTCCTCGTGGGTCATGCCCTCTGCCTCCCTGAGTTTTTAATGATATTTATGGAAAGGTTAAATCTTTTTAGGGAACCGATTTTCATTTTTTTAGTTTCCATGAATTATTTCGTCATTATGAAAAGTTTGAAATATGAAAAAAAAGACATAAGAGAAAAAAAATATTGACACTATCATTTAGTTTCCAATAAATACATGAGAGTTTCCAGATTAAATATTCGGGTTCCCAATTGCAACAATTAAGTTTCCAAATATGGGAAAAAATCAAAGAAAAATTAAATTTATTGCGCACTCTTTAATAGTTTATAAATAACAGGTTTCCGCATATTATGCGGGGTTTCCCGAATATTGAATCGGTTTCCCGATAAAGAGCAATAGTTTCCTTTATCGTTCTTAGTATCAGGATTATCAATCCTGCAACCCGGTGCAGGGATAATTTTAAAAGTGAAGTATTTTTTCATCGTATTATTCGATAAGGGGAAGTCTGGTTCAATGGGCTGATCGGCTGAAGTGGTTTGCCTTTAAAGTGAGTGATGCCAGAAATGACCTTCATACTTTTAAGTTGTCCCCATAATAGGAGATATCAACTTTTATGAAATGGCTCGTCACATTTTCGATCAGAAACCCCAAAAAAATGCTGTCTTTAATCGGCCTTATGACCCTGGTGCTCGGGTTCTTCCTGATTTCCCGTTTCAGCATTGAAACAAACCCTTCCAAAAGTTTTTCACGGGACCTTGACGTAATAAAATTTTATAATCTTACTCAAAAAAAATTCGGCATGAAGGACATGGTCCTCATCGGCATCGAAAACGACCAGGGTGTTTTCAATGTCCAGACCCTCCGTTTCATTGAAGAGGTCATACACCGCATAGAAAACCTGAAGCTGAAGAAGAGCTTTTACAGCACTCTCACCGGAAAAGATGAAGAGATCGAGGTCCCTTCTGAAATCGATAATGATGACATCATGAGTGTTATCAATGCCGACGATGTGACCGTTGATAAAAGTACCAATACGGTCATGGTCGGGAACCTGACCAGCAGGGCGAGAAAAAAGGCGGGGATGATAGAAGACAATGAGCCTGCCATGGAAAAACTGCCTGCCGAGAACAGTGAACTTGAGCGCTTTATCCCGTATTTACAGAGGGAGCTGCGCACCAATAACCTGTACCGGGGAACGATCCTTTCTGATGATGAAAAGGCATGCGCGATCCTGGTTCCCATTGAGCGTAGCATTGATATCAAGAACAATATCCTCAGAAAAGAGCTCTATGCCATGATCAATCCTGATGACCTGAAGGGCCGCTTTTCAGGAAGGGACTTCTATTTTCCGCACTCGATCATGAACAGGACACTTGACGGCCTGGCCGTGGACGACGGCTATATTGAAGAGATTGCCGCCGAGAACAGGGAAAAGCTCAAGGAATTCGCCATTGACCTGTTCAACTGTGTAAAAGATGAATATCGCGATTTTTACGCGGGCCTTGAAACAGGGCAGGTCAACGCGGAATATATTGACAACATTTTAAAGTTGATCGAATCAGACCACCTTTACGAAATAGAGGCCAATGAAAACAGCTATGCTGACATGATCGATGAACTATACGATTTCGTTCTGGACAATATTGACCCCTTCAGCAGGGACAATCTTGAATACAAACTCTACAGCGTGAAGGACGGACTGGATGTGGGCCTTCTCTATGACCGGCTTTCTGAAGTTGTGGCAAAAGACCGGCCTGAAGAGATAAGCACGTATATAGCGGGTATGCCGGTCGCCCAGGCCCTGATTGAGCGGTTCGTTGTCGGCGACATGTCGGTATTCCTGGGTGTTACGGTCCTGGTCATCATCCTCGTTCTTTTTTTGAGTTTCAGGAGCGTGCGCGGAGTTCTGCTCCCGCTGTCCTGCGTCGGTATCGGCACGGTCTGGGTCATGTCGTTCCTTCTTCTGCTGGGCATGGAGATTTCATCGGGGACCATCCCCCTTCCGACTATCCTTATCGCTGTCGGAAGCTCGTATATCATTCATTACATATCGCGTTATTTTGAAACCGTTAAAGATAACAGGGAATTGTCTGTACCGGATGCGATCCTTGAAACAACGGACAAGATCCAGATAGCGATCATTCTCTGCGGAATAACCACGATCAGCGCCTTTATGTCAACCATAGCGTCCGCGGGAGTAATTGACGTTAAGCGGCTCGGTTTGCTGACCTCCATCGGTATCGTGGTCACCATGATGCTGACGTTTTCCTTTGTGCCAGCGATCCTCGCGCTGCTGCCGCTTCCCAGGATCAAGCCTGATACGCGCACCGAAAAGGCGCTGGACAATCTGGTCCTGAACGGCGGCCAGTTTACCTATGACCATTCTAAAAGCGTTTTTTTCGGGGTACTGCTCGTCGCGGCAATTGCCGGTTCAGGACTGCTCTTCCTTAAAACGGAAAGCAGCATTACGTATTTTTTCAGGGATGACAACCCGCTCCGGGTCTCAAGCAAGTTCATTGACCGCAAACTAACCGGTACCGGGCAGATGGCCATAGTCTTCAAAATGAGGGACAGGGTCAAACTCTCTTCGCTCGAGGCCCAGAACGAATTGAGCAGGAGGATCGATGAATACGTCCGCGGCTACAGCGCTCTGGCCGCACTGCATCCTGAATTGAAAAGCCGGCTTGTGTACCCCTATTTTATTCAAGACGTCATCGAGATGAAAAAGAACCTTTCCGGAGAAAGTGAAGAGCTGCAGAAGCGTATAGCACTCATGAAAGATCTGCTCAATGAATACTACGAAGTCCAGGTGACCCAAAACAGCACTAGCGGCGAAAAAAAGGTCCAGGAAAAGGCCCCGGCCGAGTTTGACATCATGTCTCTGTCTGATTCATCCGCCCTTGCTTCTGAATCTGCCGTTTCACCCGTGGATGAGGGGGTCAAGGAAATAATCAGCCGCATAAAAAGCGATTTCTCTACGGCGCAGCAGGCCGAGCTCACGGGTTATATACGAAGGATGCGGATGATCAAGAGCGGCCCGACCGGAAAGGACTTTATCAGAAAATTCAATACGCTCTCCGATTTTTTTGTAACGGACATTACCCAGCCGATATTTTTGAAAAAGATTGATGAACTCAGTGAACGCCTGAAAGAGCTCAACAAACCCAAGGCCTATATTGACGGCCACGCGGTCAGGCCGGTCGGCAAGGTCCTCAGTATCAGCGACAGCCTGAAACTGATCTACAAGGTTTTTTACCACGATGACAACGAGAAGTTCAATAAAATCCCCGATGTCGCCCGGGACAATATCGCGGACCGGTCGCTTACCGACCGGGATGTGGCCAGCGTGTGTATCAGCCAGTTCAGCGGTTCAAGCCCGGACAATTTTAAAAGCATGGCGACAAACGACCTGAAGTATATGCAGTACATGGTCTTCACCAGGAGCGATACTGCGCAGTTTTTAAGAAATTTCAGCAGCGCCTTTGACCGGCTTTCTAAAAATTATTTTCCTGAAAACGATCCTTATGTTGAAAAGATAGTCATATCGGGGCTCCCCGCCATCAACATGACCATGAACGAAATGCTTTTCAGGCAGCAGTACCTGTCAATACTGATCACGGTCTGCGTGGTCTTTCTGGTCTGTTTTTCGATCTTTCGTTCGCTTCTGGGCGGCCTGATGTCCATTATTCCGATCAGCCTCACGGTCACCATTAACATGGGCATTATGGGCTGGTTTGATTTTCCCATCAACTACGGTACGGTCATTATCGCGTCTATTGCCATTGGCGCGGGCATTGACTACACCATTCATTTTGTCGAGCGGTTCAAGTATGAATCCATTGAAAAAGAGCAGGACTTCAAAACCGCTTATTTTAATACGCTTAAATCAACAGGAAGGTCCATTGTGATCAGTTCCCTTTCCGTGGGCGCCGGTTTCGCGGTGCTCATGCTTTCGACATTCAAGATGCTTTCTACTTCAGGGCTGATGGTCGCGCTCGCCATGATATTGAGCGCTTCCGCGTCACTGACCGTGCTGCCGGCCCTGTTTAACTGGCTTAAGCCCGCTTTTCTTGAAAAGAAATCGGGTTTTGGAGGATTAAAGAAATAATTTTTCCGGAGGAATTATGAAACGCTTAAAATCATTGATGACCATGTTCATTCTCGGTATCGCCGTGGTTGCCTTTTCTGAAACTGATGTTGATAAGGGAACACGCCTTTCGGTAATGAATGACCAGCAGCCCAAGTTCCAGAAAATGAAGGGGGAAACCATTCTCCATATTTATGGAAGCGACGGTAAGCTCAAAGCGAAGAAGGAAATGATCGTTGCCCAGTATATTGAAAACATGGGTTCGGACAGCGAAGTTGAAAATTCGATTTCTTACATGAAAGAGCCCGCTGATGAGCGCGGGAACGCGTATATGGCTTATAACTATAAGACCAAGCCTGACGCCAAGTTCGTTTACATGAGGGGAATCCGCAAGGCAAAGAAGGTCGCGGGCGCTTCGAAAAAGACCCCGTTTTTCGGCAGCGATTTCTATGTCAATGACATGGGATACCCCGATATTTCTGAATGCAATTACAAGTACCTGGGGCAGGAAAAAATAAAATTCAAGGGAAAAGATTTTGATTGTATGGTAATTGAGGCATTGCCAAAAAATGATACGATCAAAAGCGAGACCGGGTATGGCAGAAAAGTAGGCTACCTGGTCCAGGTCAATGACAAATCTTTTCTGACGCTGAAGCTTGATTACTATGATGAGAATCTCAAAAAGCTGAAAGAGCTGACCCTTATTTCTTTTCTCACCGGCAAGAACGTTAAAGGGGAAACGGTTTTCTTTACCACGAGTATTGAGCTGAAAAATGTTCAGCGCGGCACCAAGACCATACTTGAACTGAAAAACCTCAAATTTGAAGCGGACGCTGACGTGCGCTCGGACATCTTCACCGAGCAGTATCTAACGCAAAAGTGGTGGTAGGGTAAAGAAGGGGATTCGCCACTGAGGCACTGAGGACACAGAGGAAGACGCAGGGTTTTTATCTTGATGTACACTGTATAAATCACACGTGGAGCAGCGTAGTACGCGGAGGACACAATCAGATGGGAAAACCCGGAGTGATTAAAAATAATAAAAAATCTCTGTGCTCTCTGTGTCTCTGTGGCTATTTAAAGAAGGGGATTCGCCACTGAGGCACTGAGGACACAGAGGAAGACGCAGGGTT
>DAIUKG010000029.1:0-3603 GCA_036848375.1 Spirochaetota bacterium | reverse complement strand
TCTCTGTGGCTATTTAAAGAAGGGGATTCGCCACTGAGGCACTGAGGACACAGAGAAGGGATGTTTAAAGAAATCAATGAGGCACTTAATTTATTAACAGAAAAAATTATTGGTTCTGCCATTGAAGTTCATAAACAGCTCGGTCCCGGATTACTGGAATCGGTTTATGAAGAAGCGCTTTGTTGTGAATTGCGTGAAAGGGGCGTTAATTTTGAAAAACAGGTTGTGGTGCCAATAATCTATAAAGAAAATGAAATTGGTAAATGTCGTCTCGACCTTCTTGTTGAAGGAGAAGTTATTATTGAATTAAAAGCGGTTGATCGGATTGAACCGTTATTTGAAGCCCAGGTATTAACGTATTTGAAAATAACAGGTAAAAGACTTGGTTTATTGATTAATTTTAATTCAACGGTTTTAAAAAATGGAATTAAAAGAATAATTTTATAATTTACTGTATGTCAGTGCCTCTGTGAATTTTAGTTAAGAAATTTGTTGCAGGAGATACAGATATTAAAAGTCACAAGATAATGAAGATGTTTTCAGACTTAAAAACGAATTTTTAACTCTGTGCTCTCTGTGTCTCTGTGGCTACTTTTGTGGCTGTCTTAAAAAAGGCCGGATGCGCCCGGCCTTGAAGTGAACAGGTTAAAACAGGTTATAAAAACCCGGCTAAGTCAGGAGATTTATTATGAAAAAAATTGTATGTCTCATGCTTTTACTCATGCTTGCACGGGCCGGTGGTCTATACGCCCAGGCGGGCATCATGGACCTCGCGGACGATTCGGCCAAGGTGAGCCAGGAAGACCTTGAAAAGGAAAAAAAGAAAAAGTTCGATTTTTCCCTGCACGGTTTTGTCCGCACCAATATCGCTGTTGAAAAAGACAACAATGAATTCGCTGAGAATGACGTTGAGTTCGCGAAAGTCGGCACCATCCTTCAGCTTCAGATTGAGGGTTACCTCGGAAGTATCGGGCACCTGTATTCGGCAACGAACTTTGACTTCAATTTTCTCGATATCAAAAAAATGGAAGACGACCTGAGCAACTCCAGTGAATACATCGACCCCAGGCCCAGGATACGCGTGGTTGAGGCCTACATCGATATTTATCCCACGCGCTGGATGACCATCCGCGCGGGCCAGCAGCTCACAACCTGGGGCGAGATCGAGGGCATTGAGGCGCCCACGGACATCATCTGCCCCCAGAACTATACCACGAAAAGTTCGGTGTTCGAAGACTCCAAAATGGGCGTGACCGCGCTTGACCTGAACTTCTATTTCGCCAGGCAGCGCATTGAGCTGATGTGGATACCCATATTTCAGCCGTCGGACCTCCCCACCAAGGACATAATCAAGAAAAGGGACGACCTAGGGAGTGATATAAAAATTGCTTCTACATTCTGGACAGACAAACCTGGCCGTTTTACTTTAACCAAACCTTCATTAAACATCAACCACGGCGAATATGCCGCGCGCATGACCGGCGACATCACGAATGTTTTCCGCTACGGCCTTGGTTTTCTTTACGGGTATAGCGATCTTCCGGATTCAGAAATAAATTATGATACTTCACCTGACTTATCCGGAAATTATCTTGCTGATACAACTACTCTTGAAGTACATCTTCTTTATACAAGGATGATGACCCCGACCATTGACCTGAACTTCAACATCAGGGACAAGGCGTCAATTAAAGTGTCGAGCGCGCTCCATATAACCAGGGACTGGGAGGGAAAACGCGACGACCAGCGTAATTCCGATTTCATGTATCTTGTGGGTGTCGAATCGACCAACATCGGGGCCGACATCTACTTCGCGCTGTACGCGGGCCAGACGTGGATAGTCAACTACACTTCCGAGCATGGCACGGTCGGAGCCGTCGACCGGAGCCACAACTACAACCTGATATCAAACGAGATGATGCTCAAGGGTTTTGACCAGTATTACCCCTACAAATGGATCATCTCGGGCATTATCCAGAAGAGCTTTCTCGAGCGCAACAATTTCGAGGTGAGCCTGCGCTACGCCATAAGCGCGAGCCCCGAGTTTGACGCGGTCGACTACGTGGTAAATCTGAACTTTACCTACGAGATCATCGACAACCTGAGCGCGACACTGGGGCTGATCGCCGCGGACAAGATCAATGTGATCAAGAACATGGCGATCCTTGAAGTGCAGTATTCGTTTTAATGAACGCCCGGGCCGGGGATGGATTGGTCCCGGCCCTGACAATATACGGGTGAATAATAAAATTTAAGGAGAAACGATATGAAAAAATTTATGCTCATGGCTGTCTGCCTGATGATGGCCCTCAGCGTGGTTTCATGCAGTGATGACGGGGATGATGAAGATGAAGGAGTCAATCTTGTCATCTGGAATGATACCGGGTATTATGTTAATGTTTCAGAAGCGAGTGTTGGATCGTACGATATTATTGAAGAACTGTGGAGTGGCAATGATCTTATTATAAAGGATGATCAAGTTTATTTTGGGAGTCCTGAAACAGATGGTAGCGGTCTTGCTTCAGCAAATGAAATATCGATACCTCATACAGGTACCTTTACGGCAAGTTATCAGGTACTCGATGACAGTGATGGAAATTCTGATAACACCGATTCTGCTACCCTACCATATGTTGATGTAAGTGGTGAAATTCATTCTTCATTTACTCTTGAAGCTGGTAAAACATACCTTGTATATTTTTCCACACTGGCAGAAGATACAAGTGAAGGCGATGGGAATGTGGATAGAACTGTTATTTATGAAGTAGGTAGTAGTTGGGAACGTGCTGATATGACAACTCTTACTGCTGATACATCATCTTGTACAACAACGACTACCGGTGTCTGTCCCTGATGATTGATTATTATTTATAAATTGTAGCTTAGTTAAAGAGAGTTGATAGCATATGCCGTCAACTCTCTTTGTATTCTATGGCATGAATTGCTGCGGGGATTTTTAATGACGGTTTTTCCAATAATCCGGTTCACGATTTAGCATCATTATTGCAAGAATATACAGATCATTTTCATCATATCTGTATATTATTCCGTAAGGGAAACGATGGATCATGTATCTTCTGGAATTTTTCGATACACGATGCCACGCCCCGGGGTATTGTGAGATAAGCTCTATGCCCAGGTATATTTCTTTTGCAAAATCAACGCCAAGACCTTTATTGACGTCTTAGTAGTAATCGACTGCTTTGATGAACTCACGCATTGCCTCAGGATGGAAAAGAACATTCATTTCGCGAGACGCTTGTGAATGATGTCAAACACTTCAACGGCGGGTATGGGTTTTACAACGCCTTTTTTAAGCTCCCGGTATCTCTTATCAGCTTCGACGGCCCAAAGTTTGTCGATTTCCCTGTCAGTTGATGGGTTCAGGCTCCTGACCAGTATGTCTACAAGCTCGACGCGCTTCTCAACCGGCAGCGAAACGGCTTCTTTTATTATCGAATCTTTCATATATTCCTCTTTATACAACGCATACAATGTACAAAAATGATATAATTACTTCAAGCTTTTTCTTCCATTACAAGTAATTCAGGTAGCAAATTATTTTTAGGGGCAACCGTTTCATAACACATTTTGTTGTCATCC
>DAIUKG010000028.1:0-54340 GCA_036848375.1 Spirochaetota bacterium | reverse complement strand
GACCCCGGTGAGACCCCAGGTGAACCCATAATGGGCATGGCACTATAAATTTGCTTTTTGACCCCACTGTCTTACTCTCAAACGTCTTGCTCTGACCCCGAATAAGAAACACCACAATTGAGCATCAATCCAGCTAAGGACTTGACAGAAATCACAATCTATGAGATAAATACCGATTTTCCTGAAAACCAATATTATAAACACATTGCTCTGACCCCGGGAGGTTCACCATGAAATCAGCAGCTGAAATTACCATCTTTATAATCTGCTTTGCCCTTGCCGCCCCCGGACTATATGCTGAAGAAGCAAAAAAAACAGACTGGGACAGAGCACTCGCTTCCCAGGAAAAACAGGAGCCGGTAGAAAAATACATGTATACACAAAAAGGGAACTTCGAACTGGGAGGCGTCGCCGGCATGCCTTCAGGGTTGAACCTCAGATACTGGTTTGTGGACTATTTCGGGTTTGATATGACCCTTGGTTCATCACTGAGACGGGACTTTTCGGCAACGCTTGACCTGCTTTTTGAGCCGGTCGAGTTTTACGGGTCCTCAACGCTTCGATTACGGTTCTTTTTCGGCGCCGGAACCCTGGTCGGTTATCAGAACAGGGGCCTGATGAGCACTGTACGCTTCCCGATCGGGCTCTCACTTCCTTTCATCAAATATCCCCTTACCCTTTCATGTTTTGTCGCCCCTGCAATGGTTGTCGCGCCGGATATCGACTTTGACGTAAACTGGGGAATCGCGGTGAGATTCAACTTCGGCCTGGCATCAAAAATGCAACAGCGGGAGGCCGGGCTAAAGAACAGGATCAACTCGCTCCAGGACGGATACGGGAGAATTAAAGAGAAACTCGATGAAACCACTGGAGAGCTGAACCGGGCGATCGGCGAACTTGACCGTACCGGCGGGGAACTCAGTTCAGCCAAAGGCCAGCTCAATAAAACCATGCAAAAACTTATGAATACCAGTCAGGAACTGAACTCGACCAGGTCAGAGCTCTCAAGCACGAAGGAAAAGCTCGACACCACCAAGACCGAACTCCACGAAGCGAAGGGAAAACTGGGAAAGACCAGAGAAGAGCTCGCGGGGATGAAAAAAGAGCTGGACACAACGAAAACCGAACTCGACACGACCAGGCAGGAACTCGGCAAAGCCAAAAAGAAACTTGACGACAGAGAGCGCGAACTGCTTGACAAACAGGCAGAACTGGACAATGCAAGAAGTATACTCACCAGGGAGATGTCAGGGAAAGAGCGCGCCGCTGCCGAAAAAGAGCTCGAGCAGAAACAAAAAGACCTCAACAGGGAGATGGATGAATTCAACCGCGAAAGAGAGGATTGGGCGAAACAGATTGAGAAACAGAAAGAAAAAAGGCAGACGCTGAAAACCAGATGCGAAGCGCGCCGCGGCATCATCAATGAGGACGGCTACTGCGACTGCAGGGAACACGAACAGTGGAACTCGGACCGGAGCGCCTGTGTCTGCGTCAAGGGATACAACCTGAACGAGATAACGGACCGCTGCGAGCCCTGCGAGACAGTAACATACAACGGCACCTGTACCGACAGCTGCGGCGATGATGAGAAAAAAGTGCCGCTGTCAAAAGGGCCGCATAAATATGTGTGCGTTAAAAAATGCAGAAAGAAAAACGAAATGTGGTCTGATAAAAAAAATACCTGTGTGTGCAGGGACGGCTATTACAGGGATGAAAACGGGGAATGCGTTCCCAGAAGATAACCATTGAAGAGGTAGAGTTCATGGATTACACCAGAAGAAACTGGGCTGCTCTGGGCATATCGCTCGCAGCGGCCATTGTTGTTATCGCGCTGTTAACTGTTTTTATCGGAGGCACCTCGGCAGGAAACATGCTGATCGGCGCGACATCGTCCCCGGTCTACCCCTTCAGCCTGCACAACCTGATGCACCTGTTCTTTTTCATCGGCCTGGGCCAGCTCTGGGTCCGCTGGCTGAGCACCTACGAAGAGAATGTCTTTTTGAAAAAATCAGGGTTCCTTCCCGAGGAAGAAGGGGCAATCCTCGGCAGCGATGAATCCATCGAAAGCATACGGGTCAATGTTTCCAACGCCGCGGGCCGGGCAGAGGCGTTCCTCCCGGACCTGATCAACACCTGCATCATCCAGTACTTCAAGTCCCATTCGGTCAGCGATACCATAGCCGTTCTCAACAGCAACCTCGAACTGAACATACACCGGCTTGACCTCAGGTACTCCCTGAGCCGGTATATCGTGTGGGCGATCCCGACCTTCGGCTTTATCGGGACCGTTGTGGGCATATCCGACGCCCTGGGCGAACTCGACATCAACAAGTTCATGGGAGCGCACGCCGACAAAGTCGTGCAGTTCAAGGCACTGACCGCTGACCTCGGTTTCGCCTTCTCAACCACCATTGTTGCCCTCGCCCTGAGCGCCATCCTCGTGTTTCTCCTGAACGTGGTCCAGAAAGGCGAGGAGGAAGCGCTGAACCGGTCAGGCAAATACGTGCTGACCAATCTGATAAACCGGCTCCACGTGAATAACAGGAAATAACGCATGAAACGTCAAAACAGGGAAGTCAACATCTTCAATCTTTCCATGCTCGATGTGATGACCGGGGCGCTGGGAGCGGTCATGGTCGTGATGATCGTGCTGCTCACCCAGAAGATTGGCATAGAATCAATGACCTGCCAGGACGTCAAGTCCGAGCTGATCGAAACGTCCCGCGAGCTCTCAACCACCACGCAGGAGCTCGCCCTGACCAGAAAGGAGCTCAATAACTATAAACAGGCGAACCCTGAAGCGGTTGAAAAAATATCGGCCATAACCAGGATCATCGACTCAACCGCGGAAAAGTTCACCGGGACCATAAAAAAAATCTCGCAGATCAGCGAGGAGCTGTTTAAAACTCCCGAGGAGTCCGACGAGCTGATCGCGTTCAAGATCCCGCACAAGATCGTCATGCTGATCGACCTTTCCGGAAGCATGGCCGCGGCCAACAATAAATACAACGAAGACCGGCTCTCGCAGATCAAGGCCGCGGTGAAGATGTTCATCGCCGCGATGGATGAACGCTACTGGCTTGATATCGTATTCTTCCCCGCCTTCTCGGAAAACATAAACCGTGAGGTATATCCCGGGTTCGCGATCACGCCGTCTCCTGACCGGCAGTGCACGGGCTACGAGCTCAGGGACGAGGCCTATGACAACCCGAAACTGACGTGCTACAAGTACGGCTACTTCGAGGGGAAGCTCGCCAATGTCCTGTCCGAAAAGGAAAAGATCGGGTTCTATAAAAAAATCGCCTGCCTTCAGCCCTATCATGACACGCCGACCGAAGCTGCGCTGAAATTCGTGCTTACCGGCGACCGGTACAAAGACGCCGAAGGCATCATCCTCTTCAGCGACGGCCAGCCCGATTCACTGAGGAAGAAGATCATGTCAAAGGACGCCCTGCTCAAATCGATCAGGGACGAAAATTCCTCGAAGAAAAAGATCTTCACGGTCGGCGTCGGCACCGAGTTCAGGAACCGGGAAGACTCCGAAGCGGTTGATTTTCTTAAAAAGCTCGCGCAGCAGAACGAAGGCTTTTACATCGGCTTTTAATTCCCTGGCGCTTGCTTTATCATCCCCCTTTAATAAGAAAAACGGGGGGATGTTGACCGCGGCATGCGGCCCTCACCCGTGTTTCAGCGATATTATGTCAGCAATAATGAAAAAAAACTTGATTAAAACCGCGCTCCGGCCGCTAATCTGCTAATAATAAACAAATCCCGGTTATCATACCGTAATACGCCCCTGCGAGGGCCCCGGAACCGAAAAGAGGAAACCATGATTGAACGCTACTCACGCCCTGAAATCGCGAAGATATGGGACCTTGAAAACAAATTCCGCCTGTGGCTGGACATCGAAATCGCCGCGTGCGAGGTCCACTCCGAAATGGGGATCATCCCCCCGGACGACCTGAAAACCATAAAAGAAAAGGCCGACTTTTCCGTTGGCCGGATTCTTGAAATCGAAAACCAGGTGCACCATGACGTGATCGCCTTCCTCACCGCGGTGGGCGAGCATGTCGGGCCCGCGAGCAGGTACATCCACTACGGGCTCACCTCGAGCGACATCGGCGACACGGCCCTGTCAATGCAGATGATACAAGCGGGGAAGATACTCCTACAGGGCCTTGACGCGCTCATCGGGGCCCTCAGAGAAAAAGCGCTGAAATACAAAGACACCCCGTGCATGGGCCGCTCGCACGGGGTACACGCCGAGCCAACGACCTTCGGCATGAAGATGGCGCTGTACTACGCCGAATTCAGGCGCGACCGAGAGCGCATCGAGCGCGCCATCGAAAACGTCTCGTTCGGAAAATTCTCCGGCGCGGTGGGGACCTTCAGCAACATCGACCCGGACGTTGAGGTGCGCGTGTGCGAAAAGCTCGGCCTCAGCCCCGACCCGATATCCACGCAGGTCATCCAGCGCGACCGCCACGCAGAATACATGGCGGCGATCGCCATAACCGCGGGGACCCTTGACCAGCTCGCCACCGAGATACGGCACCTTCAGCGCACCGAAGTGCGCGAGGCCGAGGAGCCCTTCCAGAAGGGACAGAAGGGCTCGTCCGCCATGCCGCACAAGCGCAACCCGATCCTGTGCGAGCGCGTGACCGGGCTTTCGCGCGTGATCAAGGCGAACCTGAACGTCGCGCTCGACAACATGACCCTGTGGCACGAACGGGACATCTCGCATTCATCGGCCGAGCGCGTCATCCTTCCCGACTCGACCGTGGCGCTCGACTACCTGATACACCGCATGATCTTCATCATATCGGGCCTGCACATCTACCCCGAAAACATGATGGAAAACATCGAAAAGACCGGTGGCCTGTTCTACTCGCAGACCCTGCTCCTGAAACTGGTCGAGAAAGGCCTCTCGCGCGAAGACTCATACGCCGTTGTCCAGGGAATGGCAATGAGGGTATGGAAGCGCGAAGGCTCGCTCCGCGACCTGTGCGAGAAAGACCCGGTGATCTCGCAAAAGATCGGGGGCAAAGAGCTTGACGAAATATTTGACCTGGGCAGGTACCTGAAAAACATCGGGTACGCCTTTTCCAAGGCGGGCCTGTAAGGACACCGGCAGTGGCCCTGAAATTCCACATCGAGACCTTCGGCTGCCAGATGAATAAAAGCGATTCAGAGGCAATGGCCCTTTCACTCATCAGAAGCGGGTTCACTGAAGCCGGGAGCGAGGACGATGCCGACATCGTGGTGTATAACACCTGCTCGGTTCGGGAACACGCAGAAAACCGCGCCCTGTCACGGTTCAGGGCCGCGAAGCGGCAGGTCAGCGCGAAGGGAGGCATCGCGGTGCTCGCGGGATGCATGGCCCAGCGCATCGGCAGCGGCCTTGTGGCCCGGGGCGTGGCCGACCTTGTCGTGGGCCCGTACCAGTCCCCGGTGATCGGGGAGATCGTCCGCGAGTTCCTGAAAGGCCGCGGCAGCGCGCTCTTCCTCTCGCAGGAGACAGACGACTTCGCGCCGAGGATCGACCCTGGCCTGGCATCCATCAGGGGCGCCTTCCCCTGGCACAAGTGGGTAACCATCACCCACGGGTGCGAGAACAACTGCACGTACTGTATCGTGCCGTCGGTCCGGGGAAGGCTGATATCGTTCCCGTCGAAAACGATCCTGGACTACCTGGACGACCTTGAAAACGAAGGCATTACCGAAGTCACCCTTCTGGGCCAGAACGTGAACCAGTACGGCACCGACAGCGGCGACATCCCGTTCGCCCGCCTGCTTGAAAAAACCGCCGGGCATGAGGGGTTCCAGCGCGTGAACTTCATTACGTCGCACCCGAAAGACTTCAGCGACGACATCATCCGCGTTATCAAAGACCACGAAAACATATCCAGGGCCATACACCTTCCCCTGCAGAGCGGGTCAGACCCGGTGCTCGCGGCCATGAACCGGCAGTACACCATGGGCCACTACATGGCCGTCGTGGATAAAATCAACGCGCTCATCCCTGACCATTCGCTGTCGACCGACCTGATCGTGGGGTTCCCCGGCGAAACCGCAGACGATTTCAGGAGGACCCTTGACGCGGTACGCACCATCCGCTTCGACAGCGCCTTTACCTACGCGTATTCGCCGCGGCAGGGAACGCCGGCCTGCTCCCTTGACGACAGCCTGGACCACGAAAAAAAGATCATCCGCCTTGAAGAGCTGATCGCCGTGCAGCGTGAAATCGGCCGAGAAAAGCTCGAAGCGCGCATTGCCAGGACCGAAGAGGCCATTGTTGAACGGATAAGCAAAAAATCAGCGCACAAGGTGATGGCAAAGACCTTCCTCGACCATCCGGTCATTCTGCCGGGCACTGCCGATGACCTGGGCAAAAAAATCACGGTGCGCATCGAAAGCATCAACGGCACATCGCTCCTGGCAAGCAGGGTAAACTGACACCTTAATAATCATGTAAACACTGATATATGCGTTCACTACACTACATCGCGGCCGCTTTACTTGCTGTCATCACCTGCATGGCAACCCTGCCCTGTTTAGCGGCGGGGGGGGATGACGCGCACGCCTTTGACCGGGTGCGCGAAGCGTACGGGAGCGGCGACAGAAACAGGGCGCTCGCCCTGTCCCGCGAATTTCTGAAAAAGCATCCCCAAAGCGGGCTGGTGCCCGACGCGCGCATGGTCATTGCCGACTGCCAGAGCGACCCCGAAGAGGCACTGAAACTGTACGCCGTTGTCAGGGACAAATACCGCTACTACCCCCGAAGGGACCGCGCCCAGTACCGCATCTGCGAAATACATTTTTTTCTCTCGCAGTGGAAGGCGCTCGCAGAAGAGTCAGCGCGCGGGATATCGCTGTTCGACCGGGGCGCTTACAGTGACGATTTTCATTACTACCGCGCGGTCGCCGCGGTACAGCTCGGCATGCTCGAAAATGCCGAAGAGGAATGCCACCGGATGATCGACAAAAGCCACAACTATTCCTCGCTCGCGCGTGCCCTGGTGCTGCTCTCGTACGTAATTCGGAAGAAAACCGGGTACTCGCGCGAATACATCTACTCCCTGCGCGAGCTCGCCCTGGGCTTTGAAAAGGCCGACCTGTCGCCTTCCACGCTGTATCTGCTGGGAAAATTCTACGAATCGCGCCATGAATGGAACAGGGCCTATTCGGCCTTCACCGATATTGTTGACCGCTTTCCCCGCTCGCCTGAGGCGAACTTCTCCCGGCAGCGGCTGGAAACGCTGAAAGAAAAAAATCCGCGCAGGGAAAAATATCTTCCCGATGACAAAACCGTCAGGGAAACCGACCAGTTCGACCTTCAGCCTGAAATAGACGTAACCGACGAAGACACTGAAACAGGATGGTATTATTCGCTGTCGATCGGGCCGTTTCCCTCGCTCAGGGAAACGAAAAGGATCGAGCGCGAGCTTGCCGAATTCGAGGCGCTCAAAGTGGCCCGGCTGCGGAGCAGCTACACGATCTACCTGGGAAAATTCGGCACCAGTGACGAAGCGCTTGAAACAAGGGTGCGCCTCGCCGAAGAATTCGGCATCAACGCCACCATCGTGCGCGTTTCAAAAGATTCGGGCCGGCAGTACATTTACGGGGAATAGGCATGGATTCCAAACTCACACCCATGATGAAACAGTACCTGGACATCAAGAAAAAACACCAGGGAGAGATACTCTTTTTCCGCATGGGCGACTTCTACGAAATGTTCTTCGACGACGCGCACGAGGCGTCGAAGATCCTCGACATCGCCCTGACCTCGCGCCAGAACGACGTGCCCATGTGCGGCATCCCCTATCACGCGGCCGAAAGCTACATCGCCCGGCTCATCAAGGCGGGCAAAAGGGTCGCCATATGCGAACAGATGGAAAACGTCCCCAGCTCGGGGACCATCGTGCGCCGGGACGTGGTGCGGATCATCACCCCGGGGACGGTGATCGAATCGAACCTGCTGCAGTCGGACGACAACAATTTCCTGGGATCGGTCATCATAGACAAAAACGAGATAGGCCTCGCCTTTGTGGACATATCGACCGGCGACTTTTTCATTTCATCCATCAGCAAGTCACCGGACCTGTTCAGGGGTGAGGTCGCCCGGTTCAGCCCCAGCGAGGTGGTATTTCTCGAAGGTGACGATCCGGGCGACATGGCGTACGCCGATTACCTGAAAAGCAAAAACATCCCCCTGTACCGGATCAACGAATGGCTGTATGACCGGGACTACATGGAAAGCCTCCTGTGCGAGATATACGGGATCGCGAGCGTCAAGGGACTGGGCATCACCGCGGCAATCGACATCATCACCGCGGGATCAATACTCCAGTACCTCAGGGAAACGCACCGCAGGGCATTCGACCACCTCAAGTTCCCGCAGAAGATGCTCTCAAGCGCGCGCATGGTGCTGGACGAGGCCTCGATCGCGAACCTTGAACTCGTGACCAGCCTGCAGGACGGGACCCGAAGCAGGACGCTCTTTTCGGTGCTCAACCACACGAGCACGGCAATGGGAAAAAGGGGCCTTGAGCGCATCATACTCCAGCCCCTGCTCGACCGCGATGAAATCGAAAAACGCCTGGACATGGTGCAGTACTTTCATGAATTCCACCGGCTCACGGACGATGTCCGGGCGTCGCTGAAAGAGGTGCTCGACCTTGAACGCCTGGTTTCACGGTTCATCCTGGGGAGAATTTTTCCGAGAAATTTCCTGGCGGTGAAATCGTCAATCGGGGCCGCGCGCAGGATACGGGAACTGCTCGCCGAACAGCCCCATGACCGCTCCCGCGAACTGGCTGAAGCGCTTCCGGACCTCGACGATATTGCCGCCGCGATCCGGGCCGCGGTCGACGACGACCCTGCTCTGACCCCGGAACAGGGCCGGGTCATAAGGCCCGGGTTCAACAGCGAACTGGACAGGCTGCACGGCCTCAAGACCAACGCGCGCGAATGGATCGTCCGCTACCAGGAAGAGGAAAAATCCAGGCTCGGGATACCCACGCTGAAGATCAAGTTCAACAAAATCCTCGGCTACTACATCGAGATGTCCAAGGCGCAGGCGGTCAACATCCCCGAGAACTATTACCGCAAGCAGACCCTGGTGGGGTCAGAGCGCTTCACCACTGACCGGCTCCAGGAATTCGAGACCGACATCCTCACCTCATCGGAAAAAATCGTCGCTATCGAGAAGGATGAAATCGAAAAGCTCCGGGTCATGGTGCTCTCGCGGCAGGATGACATCCAGAAGCTCGCCGCGGTCATCGCAGAAATCGACATCTACGCGTCCCTGGCAACCGCGGCCCAGCAGAACCATTACGTGCGCCCCTGCTTCAACGGCGAGGGATACATCCATCTCAAGGAAGGACGCCACCCGGTCGTGGAAAAATACTACACCAGGGAGGTGTTCATCCCCAATGACATCAACCTTGACGCTGACGAAAACACCATTGCCCTGATAACCGGCCCGAACATGGCCGGAAAATCGACCTACATCCGCATGGCTGCCGTGATTCAGCTCATGGCGCAGATCGGGTCTTTCGTGCCTGCAGAAAAGGCCGACCTCCCCCTGGTTGACCGCATCTTCACCCGCATCGGCGCCTCGGACAATATCTCACGGGGCGAATCAACGTTTCTCGTTGAAATGAACGAGACCGCGGTGATCCTGAACAACGCGACGGAAAGAAGCCTTTTAATCATGGATGAAGTGGGACGGGGCACCAGCACGTACGACGGGCTCTCGATCGCCTGGGCAGTGGTTGAATACATTCTCAGGTACCTGAAGGCAAAGACCCTGTTCGCGACCCATTACCATGAACTCACCCGCCTGGGGGCGAAAAAAGGCGTGGTCAACTACAATGTCCTGGTCAGGGACAACATCAACGGCGTCGACTTTCTGCACAAGGTCGTGCACGGCGCGGCGGACCGCTCCTACGGCATTCACGTGGCGCAGCTCGCCGGGATCCCGCGGCAGATCGTATCCCGGGCAACAACCATTCTTGAGCGCCTTGAAAACAGCAAAAAGCAGGAAATTCCGGTGGACGACAATACCGATGAAAACCAGCTCGAAATTTTCAACGCGTCAAACCACCGGGTCATCCAGGCAATCCGCACCATTGACGTGGATAAAATCACCCCTCTTGAAGCGCTCAATGAAATAAACAGGCTGAAAAAACTGGTTGACTGAATTTCTGTCCTATTTAAGAGCTGCAATGGCCTGAACAGGAATTATTCCCGGGGATAATCATATTTTATTAGAATTTGCTTGCTTTTATGCCGATTTTTATATAAATGTAATATCATTACCGGTTAACGGGCTGAATTTTCTATTTATTTATGCAAGCGTAAATCACAGCCTTTCAGGGATGCAAACAGCGCCGGGAATTTTGACTTATCAGAATGCGGATGAGCTACGAGGAACAATGACAACGACCCAGTTTAAAGTGGAAAATTACCTGGCCAATTCATTCATCGTTGTTGAAGGGAAAAAAAATTCCAACAATTTCTACATAATTCGAAGCGGCAAGGTCAAGGTCATGAAGGAAAACCCCGTTGCCGCGGAAGAACCCTTTACCATATTCGGCCCGGGCGATTTCTTCGGCGTCGTTTCCTGCATGAGCGGCCATGCGCGCATTGAAACCGCCATCGCCCTTGAAAACGTTTCACTGATATCCGTTGAACGCGAACTCTTCGGCGTGCTTATCCAGAAAAACCCCGCGGTCGCGATGAAGATCATCCGCTTCTTCAGTCGAAAGCTCCGTGAATTCGACCAGGCAATTACCCATCTCACGTTTAAAAACAGGGTTGAAGAAGACCCGTCGCATCTGTTCAACATCGGCGAATACTACATGAAAAAAAGGGTCTTTAATTACGCGGTTTACGCTTTTCAAAAATTTCTGCAGCACTGCCCGAACAATACCCAGAGAGACCTGGCAATCGAACGGCTGAAAACGCTCAAGGCACCCTATACGGTTCAGGCGCCGCCGAGCACCGGCAACATGAACCGCAACTACAAAGACAAGACAATGATCTTCTGCGAATATGAACCGGGAGAAGAACTGTTTATCATCCAGTCAGGTAAAGTTAAAATCACGAAAATCGTCAATGAAGAGGTACTGCTGGCCGTGCTGAAGGCCGGGGACATTTTCGGTGAAATGGCCCTTCTTGACAACAAACCCCGCAGCGCTTCAGCGATTACCTTCGGGGATGTCGGCGTGCTGGCCATAAACAAATCAAACTTTGAAACCATGGTCCAGGCGCAGCCGCAGCTGGCCACAAGGCTCATCCAGCTCTTGAGCGAGCGCATATGGACCGCGTACCGGCAGCTGGAAAACCTGATGATTCGTGACCATATCGGAAGGATCTACGACACCCTTCTCATCCAGATCGAAAAACAGAAAATTAAAATATCACCAAAAGCTTCTCATGGTTTTGATTTCGGAACCAAGGAGCTGATCAACATGGTGGGTTTCCCTCCCGAGAAAGGAGAAATTCTCATGGTCCAGCTGCTTGAAGATAAAAACATCCGTCTTGGCGAGGGCAAGATAATATGCTCAGACCTGGAAGAGCTTGAAAAATCGGCCCTGTTTTACAGAAAAAAATCAGCCATGGAACGAAAGCGTGAAATCAATAAAAACAAAAATATTTAAAATTCTAATTTCCCTCATCGGTATTGTTCTTTTAATCATAGGCCTCTTAGCAGGCCTGTTTATTTATTTCTTCCCCAAAGAAAAAATAAAAGCGATCGCGATCGAACAGGCCAGAAAAACCATAAACCGCGAACTCACTGTTGAAGATATCCGTTACAGCCTGAGCGGAATAATCCTGGACAATATAGAAATCCTGAATAAAACAGGAAACGACGTCCCGGAAGAGGAAAAAATTTTCGCCCGCGCTGACAGCATTTATCTCCGGTTTTCAGTGCTTGACCTTCTCGAAAAAAAAATCAAGTTCAGCTACATATACCTGGAGAACTTCAGGTTCAATATAATCTTCGACGAACAGGGCCAGTCTAACCTCGAACAGCTGGTCCAGGACCTGACCAGAACAACAGGGGACCCCGGCGTTTCCGCGAGCATATCCAATATCAAACTCAACAACGCTGAAATCACGCTCAAAAAGGCGCCTGAAATTTTACGGCCGCTTGAGGGAACGTATTATCTCTCCGGAAGGCTTCAGTTCACCCGATCGGGAGATATCCTCGTCGCTGACAGTGAACTGCGACTGCCTGAAGACAGGGGCACCATGCTCCCGGAACTCACGGTTCATACCGGAAAAGGCGGATTTAAAATTATCGGAAATGTCGAACTGAAAAAAACGTCCCTGCTCTGGGTATACCAGTGGGCCACGAATCCCAAACCCTATAACCTGATTACGGGAAATATTACTGACCTGACCATAACCACCGAAGCCGTTGAAGGCTTTGTCAAAGCATCGTCAACCCTGACCAACTCGAAGCATCTGCTCTACGCGGACGGTTTCTGCAGGGTAAGCATCAAGGACCGTACCGTGCTTATTGCCAACACCAAAGGGAAGATAAACAATTCAACCCTGTGGTTTAATTACCTCCAGTTTTCATTTTCCGGGACCAACGTGAAATTCGACGCCAAAAACATTGACGCGCAGGTCACGGATGTCATCCCCCTGGTAGACGTAATTCCCGGAAAACTTTACGGAAAAATGGAGGGGGAGCTCTCCTACGGCAAGGGGATTTTCAACACAAAAGCGCGTGTTTCTAATGCGGGATATGATTTTCCCGGCAAAACGATTTCCGGGGTTAGCACTGACCTGACCATCATCAACAACCAGTTTAAAAAAAGCGATATTGCCGCGACTGTGCTGGGCCAGCCCTGCACGGTATCCATTGCTTCAACGGACAGAACGCTCAACAGAATGTTTCTCAATATCGTCGCGGAAAAGTTTGTTTTCCCTGACAAAAAAGAAAGCGACTTTCAGGACCTCGACCTTTCATTCCCGCTTGAAGTCACGGGACAGGCGAAGATAAACCAGTTCATATTCAAGGATTATATATTTTCGGGACTCGAGGCCCGGTACCTGCTCTCAGGGAAAAAGCTGACGCTGAACACGCTTACAACAGGATTCATGGAAGGCACGGTCAGGGGGAACGCAACCATAGACACGACAGTAAGCCCTCCCCTTACTTCAGCGCAGCTTGCCTTTGACAGCGTCAAGCTTCACCGCCTCTTTGCTCAGAGCAAACTTTTCAATAACCGGTTTTACGGGAACATCAGCGGAAACGCCAATGTAACCCTGCTGCTGAGAGAAAACATCCTTGATACGATCAAAGGAAAGACCGAATTCACTGTTGAAAAAGGCAAGATCACCAATACCGGCATACAGAACGGTCTGGGCATCTGGCTCGCTGAGCTGAAATACAAAATAATCGACCTGGAATTCAATAAAATCTACGGCAACATCGACATCAGCGGCCCGCATTACGTGGTCAACTCTTTCATATTCAATTCGCAGAACATCCGTTTCAATATCAAGGGTTCCTTTAACCGTGACCTCGTCGCGGAACCCCTGTTCATCAATATGGAGTTTTCAAAATATTTCATCCAGGACATCGCGCGGCCTCTTGTTGTCGCTTCGGGTTACACCAAGTATCTCAAGGGAGACTGGTACTATATCCCCTTCCAGGTTTCGGGCGACCTCACCAACAGTAAAAACATCAAAAAGATCTACTGATCAGTAGCGCCTGTCGGCGAAATTGATCCATCCCCCCGCTTCGACCAGCGAGCGGTCGAAATCGGCAAGGGCAAAGCTTACCTTCTCTTCAATCCCGGACGCGGTAAAAGTAAACGTATTATCGTCGAGGTTCGTCTCCACTGCCGTTTCCTTTCCGGAAAAACGCCGAAAAAGCATGTCAATGGTTTCACGGGGAAGCTCAACAGCCATCATGCCGCAGTTGTACATGTTCTGCCTGAATATCCTGGCGAAATTCTCCCCGATCACCAGGTAGATACCATTCACCTCAAGGGCCCAGGGAGCGTGTTCCCGGGAAGAACCGCAGCCGAAGTTCTCCCTGGTCACGATAACTGATTTACCCCGGATATCCTTTTCAGGCGAGAAGCCCTCGAGTTTCAGGTCTTCAAGCAGATAGGGTTTCAGCGCTTCCTTTGATATTTCAGTAAGGTATTTCGCGGGGATGATTTCGTCGGTATTGATGTCCCCCCTGTCCAGAAAAAGCACTTTACCGCTGAACTTATTCATCATCGTCCTCCCTGGCCGTCAAATAACGGTGAATTGGTTATATGGCCCGCGAGTGCCGTTGCCGCCGCGGTGGCCGGGCTCATCAGGTGCACCATGCCCCCCTTGCCCATCCTGCCGTTGAAGTTCCTGTTCGTGGTGGACGCGCATACCTCGCCCGGGGCAAGAACGCCGTTGCTCATTCCCAGGCACGCGCCGCAGGTCGGGTTGGTCACGCAGAATCCCGCGTCCATGAATATACTGATCAGTCCCTCTTCAAGGGCCTGGCGGTAAATTCCGGGAGTCGCCGGTGATAGCACGGCTCTGACCCCGGGGCTGATCTGCTTCCCTTTAAGCACCAGTGCCGCCTGGCGCAGGTCCTCGATCCTGCCGTTGGTGCATGAGCCGATATACACCTGGTCAACCGGTGTGCCTTCCAGCTCCCTGACCGGTTTCACATTGTCGGGCTTGTACCCGAACGTCACCACCGGCTCAAGGGATGACACATCGAACTCCAGGACCTCGTCATAGGCCGCGTCAGTATCGCTGACCCATTTCCGGTAATCGGCAAGGGCCTTTTCCCTGGTCCCGTAGCCGTCCCTGATGAACTCCCACAGGTAATCCACGGTCTTCATGTCGGGATAGCATATCCCGGTTGTCGCTCCAGCCTCGATCGCCATGTTGCACAGGGTCATCCGCGATTCCATGCTCATGCCGTCAACCACGGGGCCCGTGAATTCCATGATACGGTTGGTCGCGCCGTTCACCCCGATCCGGGAAATGATTGACAGTATCACGTCCTTGGCGTACACGCCCTGCCGCAGCGTGCCGGTGATGTTCACCTTCATGGTGACCGGAGTTTTAAAGGTGCATACCCCTTTAAGCATGCCCACCTCAAGGTCGGTGGTGCCCACTCCCGCGGCAAAGGCGCCGAAGGCGCCATGGGTGCAGGTATGGGAGTCGCCCATTATGATAGTATACCCCGGCCGCGAAAAACCCTTTTCGGGAAAAATCGCGTGGCATACCCCGTTGCGGCCGATGTCAAAAAAGTCTTCAATACCCTGGCGGCCGGCCCAGTCGCGTATGATCTTTCCCTGCATCGCGGTCTTGGTGTCCTTGGCCGGGGTGACATGGTCGATAACGGCCTTTATTTTTGAAGGGTCAAAAACCCTGTCCATCCCCCGCGCTACCAGGTCATTTATGGCAATGGGAGTGGTGATTTCATGGCAGAAAACCGCGTCGAGTTTCAGAACGTGAAACCCGCCCGGCAGTTCATCGATCCGGTGAGCATCAAATATTTTTTCCGCAATGGTCTTTCCCATACTCTTCTCCTTGATAACTTTAATCCCTGAAATAAAACATCTTGGGCGGGGTGATCACCCACAGGGCCTTTAACGTCCCCTCCCCCCTGTTCCGCAACACATGCGGTATATCCGACAAAAATGAAATACAGTCACCCTCATGCAGGTCGAACTGGTCACTGCCGTAACCGAGCTCTCCCTCGCCCTCCAGGATATATCCCATCTCACGCCCCATATGGCCGTAATCGGCGCTCCCCTTTTCCGATCCCGGGGCTATCTCGAGAATGAAGGCCTCGATTTCATGCTCCTCAGCGCTTCCCCGCATCAACGAAAGCTGGCTGTAGCTGACCCCGCTGCGTTCAAGCCGCTGCCGTTCATCCCTGCGCACCAGGTCAACCTGGCGTTTCTGACGATAGTCGCTGAAAAGATAATACAGGTCAACTCCCAGGACATCGGCAATGGAAAGCAGCGTATCAATAGAAGGAGAGACCCGGTTTCGCTCGATCTGTGAAATCAGGCTTTCACTGACATTGGCTTTGTCCGCGACCTCCTTCAGGGTAATACCCCTGCGCTCCCTGACATTTCTCAGCTTGTCCCCGAAATGATACTGGGCATCCTTCTTTATCAATACTGAAACTCCTTAAGTATTTATTAAGTCATAGACAAAAAAAAGAGTTCTCCGTCAACTCTTTTTCTTTTTCGCTCAGTTAACTCCGGCACCTTTCGGAGATTTATTTTCCCGATCGCCCTCATGGTCATCATGAGAACCACCGGATGAATCATCATCAGGGATCTCTATAAACGCGATACGATTCCCCTTTTTCACCACATTAAGGTTCCCGGCTTTCTGGAATTTACCCATCAGCAGTTCCATGGCCAGGGTATCTTCGATTTCAGTCTGGATGACCCTGCGAAGGTTCCGGGCGCCGTATTTATCATCAAAACCTTTATCTATGATATATTTTTTTACCGCGGGTAAAAAGTGCAGGCACAGAGACTGTTCCTCAAGACGCTCGTTGATCTCATCAAGCATCAAATCAACGATTTTGCGGATGTGCTTCTTCTCAAGCTTGTGAAAAAAGACTATCTCATCAACACGATTGATAAATTCAGGGCTGAAAATCCTGTTCAGCTCCTCGGTGACCCGCTCATCATGCCCGCCGGAACCGCCTGCTTCACTGCTGAACCCGAGCTTCCCGCCTTTCTGGTATTCCCGGTTGCCGATGTTCGATGTCAGTATAATGATGGTTTCCCTGAAACTAACCGTAATGCCGGTCCCGTCAGTGAGTTCCCCTTCTTCAAACACCTGCAGCAGGATATTGAACACATCGGGATGGGCTTTTTCAATCTCATCAAAAAGGATGACCGAATAGGGGCGTCGCCTGATCTTCTCGGTAAGCTGCCCACCCTCTTCATACCCGATATATCCCGGAGGCGCGCCGATAAGCCGGGCCACGGAATGTTTTTCCATGTATTCGGACATATCAAGCCGGACAAGGCTCTTCTCCTCATTGAAGAGAAATTCGGCAAGCGCCTTGGCAAGCTCGGTTTTGCCCACTCCGGTCGGGCCGAGAAAGACGAAAACACCCTTCGGACGGTCATTGCGGTGAAGGCCGGTCCTCGATCTCCTGATGGCCCTGCTCACGGATGAGACCGCGCTGTCCTGCCCGATAATACGGTGATGGAGCTCTTCTTCGATGCGGATGAGCTTGTCAGCTTCGGCCTTTTCAATGTTCTCAACCGGGATGCCGGTGTTTTCCGATACCAGGGACGCGATCTGCTCTGACGAAACGCGGATCAAGTATTCCTCTTTGCGTTCCTGCCAGTTCACCAGTTTTTGCTCAAGCACCACGCGCCTGTCATTAATCTGGTCGCGCAGGGCTGCCGCCTGTTCGTATTCCTGGGCAATGACCAGTTCATTTTTCTTTTTATTCAGGTCCTCGATTTCTTTTTCAAGCACTTCAATGTCGCCGGGCCTGGTATAATTTGTCAGGCGCGCCATTGCCCCCGCCTCGTCAATGAGGTCAATCGCCTTATCAGGAAGATAGCGGTCGGTAATATAGCGGTCGGCGAAAATCGCCGCCTTGACCAGCGTTTCATCATCGAACTTGACTTTGTGATGATGTTCATACCGCTGTCTCAGCCCTTTTAAAATGCGGATAGTCTCCTGAACGTCCGGTTCCTCAACAAGGACAGTCTGGAAACGGCGCGCAAGGGCCGTGTCCCGTTCAATATGCAGTTTATACTCGTTAAGAGTCGTTGCCCCGATGCACTGAAGCTCGCCGCGGGCAAGAGCGGGTTTCAGGATATTTGCCGCATCAATGGCCCCTTCTGCAGCGCCCGCGCCGATGATCGTGTGCACTTCATCGATAAAGATGATAATATTCTCGGAGTCACGTATTTCGTTGACCAGGCGTTTGAGACGCTCCTCGAATTCACCCCGGTACTTGGTTCCCGCCACGATGGAAGCCATATCAAGGGACATCACCCTGGCGTCCTGAAGGCTCTCCGGTACCTGTTTCTTTATGATCCGCTGCGCGAGCCCTTCAACAATCGCGGTCTTCCCGACCCCGGCTTCACCGATAAGAATGGGATTGTTCTTTCTCTTGCGTGAAAGAATGCGGATCACGCGGTTTATTTCATCTTCACGCCCGATCACCGGATCAAGCTGGTCCATTTCCGCGGCCTTGGTGAGATCATGGGCATACTCATCAAGCGCCGGAGGTTTGGTGCCGGTCTTGGTTTTCTGCATTTTTTCAGCGCCGATTTTAACGCCAAGCACGCGCAGTATCTCATTGCGGATTACATTGTAATCGTAACCGGCTTTGATCAGGAGGTCCAGGCCGGAACAGCTTCCTTCCCTGAAGATCGCCAGCAGAAGATGCTCGGTCCCGACATAGGAATTTTTCAGTTTCTGGGCCTCTTCTTTCGCGTATTCAATCACCGTCTTGAAGCGCGTGCTCATGGGGATCTTGCCCAGGATGATCGTTGATCCTGATTGACGGATTGAGTGCTCAATTTCATTGATCACCCGGCCGAAGTTAATGCCGAGATTTTTTAATATTCGTGCCGCGACCGATTCCTCGTCTTTAAGCAGGGAAATCATGATGTGTTCGGGCTCAAGGCTGTCGGTGTTGAGCCGCTTCCCTTCGGCCTGGGCCATTATTTCCAGAATCTTTTTTGATCTTTTGGTAAATTCAAACATCACAAATCTCCGACAGTACGAAACATCGACCTGAGATAATCGGCCCTGAGCCGGTCACACTGGCTGTTGCTGATAATTGCGTCCCTGAAATAATTCTGCAGATGGGACCACTGGATATTGACCATCATGTCATTTATGGCAGACATGTCCAGGTTCTTGATAAACGCGAGAATTATCCCGAAACGGACATTGGAAAGGTGCTCCATCGCTTCCCCGTAGGTCATTGTCCTTGCGGAGCGCACTATTCCCAGAGAGCGGAAGACCCTGTCCTCGAGCCTGTTTCTTCCGGTGAGCACCGCTTCATCCCGTTCGCTGTCCTCACGGGAAATAAGACTGTTCACCGCGCTGTCCATTATTTCGATTATATCAACTTCACTCAGGCCGAGCGAAGCCCTGTTCGATACCTGAAAAATACTGCCGATACTTTTACGGTTTTCTCCCACTGTTCCCTTGAGCTCGACACCGCGCTCCTTGAGAAAAGGGATCATTTCCCCGATGCGGTTCCTGAACGTGAGCGCGGGAAGATGAAGCATGACTGAACACCGCAGGCCCGTCCCCAGATTCGACGGACACGCGGTAAGATGGCCCAGGGTTTCGGAAAAAGCGTAAAACACATAGCGGTTTAATTCGTCGTCAACCGTATCGGCGAGCCTGAACGCTTCATGGAGCTGCAGGCCGGGTTTGATGACCTGTATCCGGTAATGATCTTCCTCGTTAAGCAATATGGAAAAATCATCACTGCCATCCAGAAGGACCATGCTCTTCGAGGATGTTTCCATCTCATGGGTAATGATATTTCTCTCCCTGAGAAAACGCTTCTCATGGGCGTCAAGATCGGTCAGATCAATAATCAGGGACCTGTCTGCAAAGCATGACTCGGCGGCAAAGCGTTCGAGAGAATGCCTGATGATATAGGATTCCTTGTCTTCAAGGATATGAGGGAACGGCACGGAATGCATGTTCCGCGCGAGCCGTATCCTGCATGAAAGCACGATATCGCTTTTCGGGCCGGCCAGGGACCAGAAACCGGGCTTCTGGGATACATCTTCAATAATCACAATTCAGCACCTTCACTCTTGAGTTCCTTCAGCCGGTCACGCAATACGGCCGCGTCTTCATACCGTTCCTCGAATACGGCGAGATCAAGTTCTTTTTTTATTCCCTCAACCGAATCAACCCGCATATACGTTTTAACTGCAATAGATTCTTTAAAGGAATCAGAGGAGTAGCGGGGGAATTTTCCCATGTGCTTTTTATCGCCGTGATAACCGCTTATGATCGAATCAAGCGATTCTTTAAAAGAAATATAGCAGTCCGGACAGCCGAGCTGCCCTGTCTTGTTGTATTCGAGGTATGAATATCCGCAGACCTTGCAGTAAAAATCCTCTGCAGTATTGTCAATCTCGGTCAGATCAAGAAAGGAAAGCATTTCCGGCATGGAAAGGGAAAAGTTCGAAAGCTTGGCATTAAGGCCGACTTCCCTCGCGCATGCTTCACACAGGTGCACCTCGGATTTTACATCCTTGATTATTTCCGTAAGGTGAATAGTTGCTTCATTTTTTTTGCAGCGTTCGCATTCCATAATAGAACCCCGGGTCATAATTCAAAAAAAAACATATAAACATTTATTTCAATTGAATTATTTCCACCACCTACTAAATAATATACAGTTAAATAATTATTGTAAACAATAATTTAACGGCTCATTTAAAAATCAGATTTTTCATTGCATTTCTGATAAGATATGAGCAGATGTACCATTATAAATATTCACCCTTTGCCTGTCGACATATATACGAAATTATTCAAAGAACGTGAGAATATCCATGCGTAAATTCTGGAAGAGAAATGACAATAAGGGAATTCCATTCTTTATTTCAATCGGCGCTGGCCTGAACCAGATCCCGCTCATAAGGGAAGCCAAAAAACAGGGTTTCCATGTCATCGGGGTCGACACCAATCCCAATGCTCCCGGGTTTGTCAATTGCGACCTGAAGATCCAGGAATCGATAGTGAACTATAACGAGATTTACCTGAAACTGCAGGAACTTCTTGTTGACGGGGTCATCCGCGGAATCATGACCAAGTCGTTCGGACATGCCATTAAAACCACGGCGTTCCTGGCGGAAAAATTCGATATCCCTTTTCTTCCGTTTTCAAAATGCGACGCATTCACGGACAAGACATTGATGAAAAACCTTTTCCTGCAAAACGCGATCCTCACGTCAAGGATCATCCAGGCCGGGCATACGCTGAAAAAAGAAAAAATCACCGAGGGAGGGTTCCCCCTTGTTTTTAAACCCCGCAGCGGCCATGCAAAAAAAGGGGTGAGGCTCATCAATGACATGCATGACCTCAACGCATGCCTCAAGGAAACAACACAGGGAAAAAACAGCTTCATTCTTGAAGAGTTCATAAAGGGGGATGAAATAATCGCCCTGGGCATCGTCAACAACAGGGAATTCCATCTCGTTGACATAACCGATAAAAAGACAACACCGCCGCCCCTGTTCGTTGATCTCAGGCACAATGCCCCGTCAAAACATGAAGAGCTTTTCGCCAAAATTCAGCACACAGGCCAGAAAGTGTCCCGGGCCTTTGACATAACAACCTCACCGCTGGTCATGGAATTCATCGTCACCGAAAGCAGGGAACTGTACCTGATCGAGGCAGTGCCCGAGTTCGGCGGTGAATTTCTCGTGGACATACTCGTCCCGTCAAGAATGGGCTACAACTTCATCGGTGAAGCCATCAGGGCCTGCACCGGAACCGGGTTCACTCCCCCGCCGCCGATATCCAGAAAAAACAGGAAGGCCGTTGTAGTCCAGTACATCAGCGGGCAGAAGGGAATACTCGCCTCGTGCAACCCGAACGGGCCGCGCAAAATAAATGGTTCGGTCTTTTCCAGGATATTCAAGGAAATCGGCTCGGAAGTCCAGGAGCCGCTCGACAATCTTGACAGGATCGGCGTGGTTGCCGTACAGGCAAAGACCGGCGAGCAGGCATTCCAGCTCGCTGATGAGGCCGTTGACAGCTTGAACATCAGGATCAAAAAATGAACATTGAGTGGGACCGGCATTATGAAACGGCCAGATCGGAGCTGTTTTTCCCTGACGAAAACCTGGTAAGGCTGCTGAATAAATACCTGCGCGAACGCGGAAACGCCGATCTCACCGCGGCGGATATCGGCTGCGGCAGCGGACGGCACGTAAAACTGTGTACAGACCTTGGAATAACAACCGTTCTGGCAATGGACATCAGCCACCGGGGGCTGCTCACCTGTAAAAAAAATTTCGGTTCATGCCCTGTTCAAAATGACAACAGGGCGCTTCCCCTGAAGGAACATTCACTTGACATGGCAATCGCCTGGGGATCGCTGCATTACGCGACCAAAGAAGACTTCACGCTCATGATCGCTGAAATCAGGCGGACGCTTAAAGAGCGGGGGCGGATGTTTGCCACACTGCGTTCTTCGCGGGACACGCACCTGAAAAAGGGGACGAATCTCGGCAACAATACGTGGGTAACGGACCTGTCAGACATTAAGGGTTCGGTGGTCTCCTTCTACGATGAGGACGAAGTCAGGGCCGCACTCTCGGCTTTCTCGTCATTCAGGCTCGGGCTCATTGAAAGGACGATCATGGGAGACCTCGGGCAGGTGCTGTCCCACTGGGTTATTGATGCGGAAAAATAACCATATGTTCAGGAATAAACACCAGGCCTGCCCGCTCTGCGGAAGCGAAAAAATCGGCCGCTGCTACACCATCACGAAATACGCCAATCCCTTTACCATAGACAAATGCGAAAAATGTTCCTTTATGTTCATGAATCCGCCTTTTACCGAAGCGGAGATCAAAAACATGTACCGTGAAGATTATTATTCGGGTAAAGCGGACTATTCATACGTTGACGAACGGGAGATCGAGCGCTTTGCCATGCACGTCTGGAAAAAAAGGATGAAATTCATCGCACGCCACGCGCCGGCAGGGAACTATCTCGACGTCGGGGCCGCCTTCGGCGGCCTGATGAAGGCGGCGGAACAGTATTTCATCCCCCATGGCATTGAGATCTCACCGTATGCGGGTGAAAAAGCCTCGGCCCTTTTCCCGGGAAGGGTCCATATCGGGACACTGGAAGACCATCCCTTCAGCGGGGATTATTTCTCAGCGATTACCATGATAGAATTAATCGAGCACCTCGAAGACCCGCGCCGGGCACTGGCTCGATGCCACGGGCTTCTGAAGAAGGGAGGGCTCCTTGTGGTCCAGACCGCGAACATGGACGGCAGGCAGGCCAGACAGCTCAAGGACCGGTATGAATATTTCATGCCCGGCCACCTTTCCTATTTCAGCATGAGCAACCTCCGCAGCACGCTCAGGGAATGCGGTTTTTCCCGCATCAAGGTCTACTATCCCGTGGAATTCGGGCTGATCCCCAAACTGCTCAAGTCTCGGCACGCGTTCAAGTCATTCAAAGACTACCGGGCCTGGCCGCGCATTTCCTGGTACCACGTGAAGAGCAAGGTCCACTGCGGGACCTTCGCCATGACCAGCTCAATGGTCATATACGCGTATAAATAAACAAGCAGGGTATTAATATACTTGACGCGCCAACGGCAGTGCATACAGTTCCGGGATCATTAATGCGATCGTGAAGTCATGAAAAAAATAGCCGCAACAATAATGGAAATTTACACAAGGAACGCGCTGCTCTTCCTGTTTTACGCCCTGGTCATCATTCTTCTCGTTATCGGGTACCGCCTCGAAATATACATGCTCATCAATGAGCACTACCCTGATTTCAGGGGACTTGGCTTTCTGCAGTACCTGAACCTTTCCGGATATTACGATTCAACGGCAGTATTGTACGTCACCCTTTTTTTGTTCGCGCTCATCGCCGCGACCATACGCAAAAAAAAAATATTCATCGTCGCCGTTTCCTTGTCAATAATTACCCTGACCGCGTTTCTTCTGATCAGCATTGACTTTTTTAAAACATACGAAACCACTTTCCAGACCAGCTTTCTGGGCAAAGAACACGCCACGGCCCTGACGAAAATACTGGTATCGTTTTACAGCGAGATGACATCCGCCCTGATAACGAGAATACTGGTGATTTCAGCAGTGATAATAATGCTCACGGTTATCGTGAGCAGGGACTGGTTTTACCGCGGCATCTCCGAACTGGTCACGAAAAGCAGCGGCCGCGTCCTGCATAAGGCCATGCTGCTCATGCCGTTCACGCTCCTTATCATCCTCGCCATTATAAAAATTGCCGGGGCGTCTGAAGATAAATATCTGGCAACCGCGCATCTCGTTTTCAAAAAGCCTTCCAAAGTAATGATCAGCAATCTCCACGAATTCTCGTATAACCCGCTGTACAACCTGCTCGCACCGGAAAAGCAAACAGCACCGCTGGCCCCTTCAGGCCAATTCACCGGTTCACTGCCCGAATTCTTTAACACGACTTCACGAAATTTCACCCGGACCCTGCAAAAAATTGATTCCCCTCCCCGCGGAAAAAAATATAACGTGGTATTGTTCTTCTTTGAATCAACGCCGTCGAAATATCTGAACATCACCGTTAACGGCAGGCATGTCGCGCCGAACTGGCTGCGGCTCATGAAAAACAGTTTCGTTTCTCTGGACCATTACGCGAATTATCCGCTCTCGGCAAATGCCCTTCTGTCAGTGCTGACGTCATCATACAGCATGTTCTCAAAAGAACCGGTCATAGAAAAATATCCTGACGTGCCGCGCAAAACTGCTTCTGAAATACTCAAAGAAAAAGGCTACCGGACCTGCCTGCTGCACACCGGCATGCTTAAATACGCCGGCCAGGACCGTTTTCTCAAGAAAAGAAAATTTGACCGTATCATTCAGTATCAGGACCTGAAAAAGCCGCCCTACGAAGAATGGGTGGGATGGGGGCTCCACGAGCGTTCAATGATTGAACCGAGCATTCAATTCATGAAGGAAGACACAAAAAAACCTTTTTTCGTGATTTACATGCCGGTCAATCCCCATCATCCCTACGCAATTCCTGACAATTCGTATAATATTACCGGCCCCATTGACAGCTCGCTGGACTACCGGGAGAAAAACTGGCTTAAATATTGTAACTCTCTTTATTATTGCGACGCGATTCTGGGTGAACTCGTTGACCGGCTTGAAAAGGAAGGCCTGATGGAGAACACGCTCTTTTTTCTTTTTTCAGACCACGGGGAAGCGTTCTACCAGCACAGGCAAAACTACAACCATCCCCTTTTCATTTATGAAGAAAACGTGCGGGTCCCCTTTCTTATTTACAATAAACAATTCTTCCCTGAAACCGTGCGCTATCAGGGCATATCTAGCCATATTGACATCCTGCCGACAATTCTCGATATCCTTTCAATTGAAACAGAAAGCCCCATGGAGGGTATCTCGCTCTTTTCTCGGCATCAGCAGCAGATGGCGCTGATCCAGACAACCTGGAAGGAAAACCTTATCGGTATCCGCGATGGAAAGTGGAAATATATCCGGCGTATAAGAGACTCATGGGAAGAGCTCTATGATCTTGCGCTTGACCCGGATGAAAAGAATAATCTCGCCGCTGTGGAAAAGCCGACCGCGGAATATTACCGCGCCATTACCCGGAAGGCCAATGCCTACACCATATCGTTTTATGATTCGATTCTTGGAGGAAACAACACTGCGGGAGGGGCCGGGGTGCCCGAAACCGATGGATCAAAAAACACAGGTGTAACTGACTCTGAATGAAAAACCCATGAGGGGAATCGAAGAGCCAACAAACAATAACTGGCTTTCAAGATCATCCCCGGGAAAAAACAGCGGGTTTGTCATAAATGCCTGGCCCTGCACATCGCCATCATCCTCGCTTATACTTCTGTGCCTGTACTTCAGCGGGGTATAATAATATGAAAATAAAAAGCCGAGTTTCCCGTTTTCTGTCAAGGAAAACTCAGGTTCAACCTCAAGACGGAACATCACCTGCGGATACACACTGGCGCTGTCTGAAGAACTGTCGTAGCCGCCCTGAAAGACCCTTGCGGCATCCTCATTCGTCTTCAAAAGGTCCGCATAGGGATTAACACTCATGATATTACTCATGGGAATATCAAGCCGGTAAATGGAAGTGCTGTAGTTTAAATTAACTGAGGCAAAATCGTTAATTTTTAACGAGTAACTGACACCGATAAAAGGCACGCATTTCTGGATAGCCAGCTGGGTAAACTGCGTATAAACCACCGGATCAAAATTTTTCAACCCGTCTTCAGGGCTGGTCATAAAATGAGGGTAGACCTCATTCGAAAGAAGAGACAGATCATCATTCAACTCAAGATAGGTATTGGTAATGCCGAGTTTAATGCGCAACGGATGGATATATGAAAAGTCAACGTAAATATCATTCAGCCACGCCACCGTGTTAAGCGGGCTCTGCATATATGAATCATCAAGATCGAGGCTGATGCTGTCTATAAAAGCGTCAAATCCGTCAGATGATTTTTTCTTTTTCTCAGATTTAAGGTCCTCATGAAATATCCTTACGCTTTTGCTGCCGATTTTCCTTCCGGATTCAGCGTCAATCAGGTCAACCCGGGCTATATATCCGAAAGAATCGTCCGAAACCGAGCCGGTTATATAACAATGCCTGTTTTCCTTTTTGCCGGTAAGCATTTTTAACCGTTTCTGGATATCTGACTCAGGATCACGATAATTTTTATCTATATGTATGAAACCATTGCCTGAATCGATCATGGTGAAAAAATTTTCTGAAGCGAGATTTTCGCAGAGTGCGTTATATAATTCCCTTGAAACTGCCGGAACCGAAGGTTCCCCTGAGGGGCACTTAAAAGGAATAACCGAAATGTAGACTGTTTTGTATTTTAGGGCGTCAACGGCCATATACTGGCGCGTCAAATCTCTGATCAGGTAATCGCTGATAATATTGATACCTGATGAGTATAATGAAACAGGCCAGACGAAAAACACTGCACACATCACGAGAATGATGGTGAACAATGACCGCTTGGTATTCATGAACTTAACGAAAATCCTTTAAATTCTTTATAATTATATTATATTTCATGCGGTAATGCAAGCATGTCAAGATAAAAATAATTCTGCTCCTTCATCCAGATTACCCGGGGTTGACCGGCTACCCGAACAGTCCCCAATTGATCTCAATTTAACTTAATCGCATTTTCGCAGGAAACGAATGGCTACCGTAAAAATATTTCAATCAGTGATGAAATATATTTGTATTTAAAGCCAACAGTTTATATTGTTGGTAAAAATTTTATATATAAGAAGAAAACATGAAATTTACCGAATTCAATCTCGACGATACAATTATCAAAGCAATAGATGACGCTGGGTACGAGGAATGCATGCCGGTCCAGGAAATGACCTTCCCCTACGGCTTCCAGGGAAAGGACATCTTTGTGCAGTCACAAACCGGAAGCGGCAAAACAGCTGCATTCATGATCACAATCTTCTACCGGCTTCTTCATGATGAGACATTACAAGGTCGAACCGCCCTCATTGTTGCCCCGACCAGGGAGCTGGCCGATCAGATCGGCAAGGAAGCGGAAATGCTTGGCAAATACCTTGATTTCAAAATTGGCGTCTTCTTCGGGGGTGTCGGCTACGGCAAACAGGAAAAACTGCTCGCGCAGGGTGTTGACATAATAATAGGGACTCCCGGGAGGCTCATCGACTTCAGCGATTCAGGCAAAATCAATTTGAAAAAGATCGGCATTTTCGTGATCGACGAGGCAGACCGCCTTTTTGACATGGGTTTTTATCCTGACATAAAAAAAATGCTCAAAAAAATGCCTCCCCAGATGGAACGGCAGACCATGCTCTTCAGCGCGACCCTTGATGACCGCGTAAAACACATCGCCGGCTCTGACATGAACAGCCCTGTCGAGATAAACCTCACCCCTGACCAGATAACCGTGGAAAATATCGAGCAGAAGCTGTATCATGTCGGCACTGACGAAAAAATAAACCTGCTGCTCGGGATACTGAAAAAAGACAACCCCGGAAACGCGATAATATTCACCAATACCAAATACAAGGCGGTTGAAATCTCAAAACGCCTTGCCATCAACGGATACAACTGCGAATTCCTTATGGGAGACCTTCCCCAGACAAAACGCCTTTCGGTGATTGACCGGATCAAATCCGGGGAACTGCGCTTCCTCATTGCCACAGATGTGGCAGCCCGCGGCCTGCACATCGATGATCTTGACATGGTCATCAACTATGACCTTCCCGAACATTCTGAAAACTACGTTCACCGGATCGGGCGGACCGCCCGCGCGGGAAAATCAGGAAAGGCCATATCGCTCGCATGCGAAAAATTCGTCTATGGACTGGAAAGCATCGAATCACTGATTGACATGAAAATACCGGTGGAATGGCCCGAAGATGAACTCTTCGAAGCTGATAAAAGCAGGGGGATGCATCTTCATATCGAGGATGAAACCAGGCCCGGGGGCAAGAGGAAAGGTGACCATAAAACAATCAGCAGGAAAAAGAAACCCGCTGACCGCAGGCCCCATGAAGAAAAACCAAGAACCGGAGAAAGAAAACCTTCACGGGCAGGCTCACGTCCCGCGAAAAAAGAAGAAACACCCCGGCCAAGACAAAAAGAACGGGACACCAGGCCCAAACCGGTCAAGCGTCCGAAGCCGGAAAGTTCGCTTGAAGAAAGGCTGGCTTACTACAGTAAAAAATACGGCGACACGTTTGAGACCGATATGCCTCAAGGCAAGGGGAAGCCTGCCATGAGCGGAAAAAAAGGCATTGTGGGAAAAATTTTCGGATTCCTGAAAAGAAAAAACAAGTAGGACGCCGTTTACAGGTACTTGTCCGCAACATCCCTGCCTTTACGCACATCGACCCTGGAGAGAAGCAACCCTCCCAGAATAAAAAGTACCAGTATTGAAAGAATACCATACCTGACATTACCCGTAACAAAGGCAATGCTGCCCATCATCGCCGGCCCGATCACGGCTGCGAACTTTCCCAGCATGTTGTAAAACCCGAAAAACTGGGCAGACTTGTCAACAGGGATGATCCTTGTATAGAAGCTCCTGCTCAGGGCCTGTATTCCTCCCTGGAAGAGGCCGACCATGCCCGCGAGAACAAAAAAATGCCACTTCATGGTCATGAAGAAACCCAGGATCGTGATGATCCCGTAACCGGCAATCGCGGCCAGAAGCGCCCTCCTGGTGCCGACAGCCTCGGCGATCTTTCCATAAAGCAGCGCCGCGGGAAACGCGATAAACTGCACCATGAGCAGGGCCGTCAGCAGGGACGAGCTTTCAAAGCCGAGTGACTTCCCGTAATCGACCGCCATTTTAATGATCGTGTCAACACCGTCGATGTACAGCCAGTAGGCGGCCAGAAAAAGGGCCACCACCCTGAGGTGCCTGAGGTCACGAAAGGTCGCAGCGAGCTGGCGCCATCCCGCCGCCAGGGAGCTGCCTGTTTCAGTCCCTCCGGACACGTCCGGCTCCTTCACAAAAAAGAAAAGGGGAAGCGAAAAACATCCCCACCACAATGCCACGGTTAAAAACGAAATGCGGATGGCGGTGGCGCCGTCCGGAATGCCGAAAAGATGCGGTTTGAGGTACATGATCACATTGACCAGGAAAAGCAGGCCGCCGCCGATATAGCCCAGTGCGTAACCCAGCGACGAAGTGAAGTCCATCTTCCTGTCGGATGATACGGATGTCAGAAGCGAGTCATAAAAAATGTTTCCCCCGAAAAAACCAACCGACGAACACACATAGAAGAGCACCGCCATCTGCCAGTTTCCCTGCCCGACCAGCCACAGCGCGCCGGTCATGACAACACCCAGAAACGTGAAGAGCATGAGAAACTTCTTTCTCGATGAGCCTCGGTCGGCAACAGCGCCGAGGAAGGGAGAAAGCACCGCCACGATAATGGAAGCGGCCGAATTCGCCAGGCCCAGGTAAAAGGTGCTTTGTTCAGGGGCGCCGGCGCCGGCCCAGTACTCTTTGAAAAATACCGGGAAAAAACCGGCCATTACCGTGGTGGCAAACGCTGAATCGGCCCAGTCGTACAGGGCCCAGGACAGTATTGATCGTTTCTGGTCAAGCACCATTCTTTTCACCGCCGGATATTTCGGAACACGAAAACAACGGTAACATCCCCCCCCGCATATGACAAACCCTTTTCACCAGCGGCCTGGAAAGTTCTTCAGGGGTCAGAGCGCCCATCCGTGCGGATAAACCGGGGGTCAGAGCACCGGAGCAAGTGCAGCTGAGATCGTTTCTGACGCCTTAACAAAAATAGTATTGCAATTGTTCGGACATAAATTCAGCATAGCCATACTTGTTCAGGACCGCTATAAAACATGAATGATACCGTATATACCGGAATACTGGAAGTCTCAGGCAGGGGAGCATGCCTGCGAGACGATTCGGGCATTGCCCGGTTCGAAGGTGAGCGGATATGGGACGGCTATATCACGCACTGGGCCGGAAAAAAGGTCTGCGCGAGGCGGCTTGCACAGCGCGATTACGAAACCGGGAACAATATCATTATCATGTGGCCCGGGCCGTCAGGCGCGCAGGAGCCCTTTGTGGAGCTTTACTTCAACGAGCGCCTGGTAAAATATCCCGCCTCGCTCCTGGGCCATCTCGCCATCAATGTCAACGGGAGTATCTTCAATTTCTCACACCTGCTCAACGAAAACGAGGCCCTGCGCCACGAAGAGTATTTCTTCAGGCCGGCGCTGGGAGAATTCGCTCCGCATCCGGTGACCATGAGATTTGACCGGAGCGACCCGGACCGGCCCTATTACGACAAATTCGGGCGCCTGTTCATGCGCTCCATACATGTTCTCCGCCTGACGGGAATCGATACCGCCGCCATGAAAAATATCTTTGATTCTGAACTCAGGTCGATTTATGACACCGGGGGGAAGGCGGGAAGACCGGAAAAGTACGCCGGCTTCAACCTGTTCACGCGCAGCTGCGCCACGATAATCCGGGACGGGCTGGCCGCTTACGGGTTTACCGGAATCAGCGGAATTTTTCCCCGTGACCTTTTTGTCAACGCGGCATATTACTTTTTCACCGGAAAGGACAACCTCGGTATAACCGTTTCGATGAAAACGCTCAAACAGCTTGTTGTACCGGAAGCGCCTTTAAGCGCCATGGCGCCGCTGCTTAACCCGTTCAACCGGATCAGGCAGCGGCGTATCGAACGCATCAGCGTTTATCGATAGCGGTATAGTCCCGCTCCCTGTTGCTAACCGCGATATACGCCGGTCGTATTATCTTCCCCTGCACTATCTGTTCGAGCCTGTGGGCGACCCACCCGGAAACCCTGGCCATGGCAAAAATCGGCGTAAAAAGTTCGGTGGGGATTCCCATCATTTTATAAATAAACCCTGACCAGAAATCAACATTGGGGCAGTGGATGGTTCCCTTGGTTTCCCTGAGCAGGTCTACCGCTACCTGTGAAACTTTTTCGTAAAGATAAAATTCATCGAGGCAGTCATGTTTCTCCGCGAGCTTTTTAGCATGATACTCGAAGATGATCGCCCTCGGATCGCTCAGCGTGTATACCGCATGACCGAACCCGAATATTTTTCCGCTCTGGTCGCCCTTTTTCCGTTTAAGGACATCGACCAGATACTGCCGGATCTGTTTATCGCTTCCCAGGTCCTTAACGTTCTTCTTGAGGTCCTTCATCATTTTCATGACTGATTCATTGGCCCCGCCGTGCAGGGGCCCGCTCAGGGACGCGACACCGGCGGCGATTGCCATGTAGGTGCTCGCGCCGCTTGACGTAACCGTCCTTACCGCGAAGGTCGAGTTATTGCCGCCGCCATGCTCGGCGTGCAGTATCATGGCCAGGTCAAACAGCCGTGCCTCATAGGGGTCGGGCTCCTCGCCCTTAAGCAGGAAAAGAAAATTTTCAGCGGTGCTGAGATCGGCCCTCGGCCTGAGCAGTTTCAGGTTGCCTCCCTTTCGGTATTTTCTGACGCAGTAGTTATAGGCGACAACCGTGGGACATTTTGCGATAAGGTTTATGCTGTGGGTGAGCACATCCTCAATTTTTCTTGACTCAGCCGTAGCGTCACCGCGGGCCATCTCAGAGATGACATTATGCAGCCAGAACATCTGGTTGTCATTCTCAAACTCCTCCATAATGATACGCCGTTCTGTTCTGGAAAGGGAGCGCCTTTTCGCGAGCGCCTCTGAAAAATGCGCCAGGTCTTTTTTCGCAGGAAGTTCTCCGGTTAGAAGTAGAAATACTATTTCGTCGTAACCGAATCGTCCGCTCTTTTCAAGCTCTGCGACTATTTTAGAGACATCATAGCCACAATAAAAAAGTTTACCGACCACCGGTTCAGTTATATACTTTCCCGGGCTCTTTTTATCGGGAATTTTATTGTAACCGACTACCGTTCCCTTGGTGGTAATGCCGACAACAACGCCGGTCCCGTCAGGATTGCGAAGGCCCAGTTTCACATCCTTCTCGCGGATCAGTTCCGGAGTAAGATGATCATGCATGATGGTTAGTTTTTCGATTTTAGATAGAATATTATCCATAACAGGCCTCCAATACCTCCTTGTACAGGATTCACGCCGGGACAAATGCTGTCAACTTTAATTATTTCCGCACGAGGGGGAAATCGATTAACACCGCGGTCATATCGTCTTTCTGGTTCTCCGGTCTGCCGATGAAATTGTACACGGTGTGAAAAAGAAGGTCCACCATTTCCTGAGGGCCCCTGTTGATATTTTCGACCAGAAGCTTTTCTATCCGTTTCTGTCCGAACTCGTTCATCGGGTTTTCTTTCGGGTAGGCTTCGACTATGCCGTCACTGAAAAACAGGAGCCAGTCGCCTTCGTAAACGATAAACTCACAGCTGGGAGTTTCATAATAACGGTCACCCAGCAGCCTCCGGATATCGCTCCCGACAAGATGCCCCTTCTGGGGGAACCAGCCCTTGTCCTCCATATTCAGATTAAAAACATCAACAAGATTACGGTTGAACTTTCTGACAACAATGGGGAAAAGCATGCTGCGGTTATAAAATTTCAGGTAAAACCGGTCATTCTGGTTATAGATAAAAACAAAATTCACACAGGCAAAATCATGCGAATCGTCGTTCTCCATGATATCGGTAAACTTTTTGGTAACCGTTCTGACCAGAATTGAAGGATCAATGGAGCGGGTCCGGCTGTATATTTCATGTATCTCCCGCACGGAAAGGGCCAGCGCGGATCTCAGGCGGATGAGCGTGGTATACGCAGGCAGGCCGTGGCCGCTGATATCGGCAAACACGAAGAGATAATTGCCGTCCGCCAGGGGTATCAGGTCAAAATAATCACCGGAGAGGATCGAGCCGAAGGCCCTCTGAAAACCGATCCCGACACCAAGTTTTTTATGGTAAAAATCCTTGAAAATATTCTTGATGAGGCTTTTGTCCTTTTCGCGGACCATGTTCGCCTCTGAAACGAGAAGGTCGTACCGCATGATGATACCATCGGTGCTCTGTTCATCGCGGTTTTCAAGAATGCTTTCATACAAAAAATCCCAGGGCACGGCTTCCTCTTATAAACATCCGCGATAATAGTTGATCAATGCTTTTGTCGAGCTGTCGTGATCCGCGCTTATTTCGCCGGATCCGGAGAGTTCGGGAAGTATCTTTTTTGCCAGGACCTTGCCCAGTTCAACTCCCCACTGGTCAAATGAATAAATGTCCCATATAACACCCTGGGTAAAAATTTTATGTTCGTACAGGGCGATCAGGGTTCCCAGAATTTCGGGCGTCAGCCGCTCGGCCATAATCGTTGTTGTCGGGCGGTTTCCCGAAAAAGTCTTGTACCGGACCAGATTTTCCGGTGTGCCTTCAGCCCTGACTTCATTTTCTGTCTTCCCGAAAGCAAGGGCCTGTGTCTGGGCAAAAAAATTCGCCATGAGCTTATGGTGGTGATCGCCCAGAGGATTAAGCGAGCGGGAGAAGCCGATAAAATCCGCGGGGACCATTTTCGTCCCCTGATGGATGAGCTGATAAAACGCGTGCTGCCCGTTAGTTCCGGGCTCACCCCAGATAATCGGCCCGGTCTGATAGCGGACTTCATTACCGGAACGGTCCACGCTCTTGCCGTTGGATTCCATGTCTCCCTGCTGAAAGTACGCGGCGAAACGGTGAAGATACTGGTCATAGGGAAGGATGGCATGGGTCTGGGCACCGAAAAAATTATTATACCACACGCCCAGGAGCCCGAGCATCACCGGAATATTTTCCCTGAAAGGCGTGTTTTTAAAGTGGAGGTCCATGCGGTGAAAACCCTTAAGAAGGGCCATAAAGTTATCATAACCTATGGAAAGCATGATGGAGATGCCGATGGCGGATGTCAGGGAGTATCTGCCGCCGACCCAGTCCCAGAAGACAAACATGTTATCGGGATCTATGCCGAATTTTTCCACCTCTTCCCTGTTGGTGGACAGGGCAGCGAAATGGCGGGAAACGTCCCTGCTGCCCGTTTTTTCGACAAACCACTGCCGCGCAGTCAAGGCGTTGGTCATGGTTTCCTGTGTGGTGAAGGTCTTTGACGCGATGAGAAAAAGTGACTCATCAGGCTCGATGCGGCGCAGCACCTCGGCGATATGAGTGCCGTCAACATTGGAGACGAAATCAAGATGCAGGTCCCTCTGTGAATAAAATTTAAGCGCCTCGGTGACCATAACCGGGCCAAGGTCCGAACCGCCGATGCCGATATTGATAATGTTCCTGATCCGCTTGCCGGTTATACCCTTCCATTCGCCTGAGCGCACCTTTTCAGTAAACAGGCGCATCTTTTCAATCACTGCAAAAACCCCGGGCATGACATCCACGCCGTCGACATAAACAGGCGTTCGGTCAACATTTCGTAATGCCACATGGAGAACAGGCCTTGATTCAGTTTCGTTGATCTTCTCTCCACGGAACATCCGCTCAATCTGTTCCGAAAGTCCGCACGATTCAGCAAGGCCGGCAAGCAGGTCACACGTCTTTTCAATTATAATATTTTTGGAATAATCACAATAGAGTTCCTCTGCAGTAATAGCAAACCGCTCTGCCCTTCCCGCATCGGCGGCAAAAAGGTCCCGAAGGTGGACGCTCCGTATTTCATCATAATGGTGTTGCAGAGCTTTCCACTCATTCAGGTCGGTCAGTTTCTGCCTTTTCATGCATCCTCTCAATAGTATGAACACCGCATCGCGCGGCGTATATATTAAAAATATTTTTAATCAGTTGAACCGGGTTAAACTGCAATAATCTATCACCTCGGTTTCTGATCGTCAAGAAGATTTAACCCGGCGGGGCTTTTTAAAATAACTTAACTGACACCAATGTCATAATAATACAATAACACCACGGAAAGGCAAAAAAACATAATAAATAATTATTCACCCAATCATAAAAAAATTTTTTCATATTACCCATCAAGGAATGTCACCCTTTCTGACCCGTACCGGAGTATATTATTAACGTTAGCCGAACTACAATCTAAAAAAGGGTCATTATGAAAAAAAAATTTGAACTGTATACCATGCAGGAGGCGGTTCTTGCGTGGGAATGCCGTGATAAAGAATCAGACTCTTTAGAAAAAAATTACTGGACCAGCGATGGAATGGATCATGACTGCGAATCACCGATTGCAGATAGCGATAAAGAAATTATTGGTTCAGAAAATATAAATCCATGTTCTGACCCGAACGTGCGCTATAAAAAAAACGGGCTGCTCGTACTCGGGGCCGGGCTGGAGGATAATTTACGCGGGCTGACATCAAACCGTCAATCACTTACCTTTAAAAACCAGATAATCACCCTTGAGCGATTGAAATACGGACTCTTCAACAGGCAGGAACGGTACGAATACCGGTCAGTGGTTCCGGGGGACCTGCTCGCTCTCCCCTTTGCCCGTTATCTCGCCAAAAGCACCGGCATTGATATAAAACTGATAGACGAAATCGACGAGTCATGCTCACCGGTACTTATACTTTATACCATCGATAACGGATACCTCACTCACACGATTCTTGCCCCCTTTTTTGAAAAGCTTGAGACGCGAGGAATATCATACCATCTCTTTTCATTTGCCTGCGTAAACCTGATGCCGAACCCCGAGATACATCCTGATTTCTGCGGCATAGTTGCCGGAGACGTGTCATTCCCCGACATCTCGTTAAAAGGTTTCACCTCGCTCTATGATTATGAAGGTCTTTTTGCACCGCCGGACAGAAAATTTCTCCGATTTCTCAATCATTACGATCATGATTTTATACTCTATTCACGGTTAGTGGAAGATACCGCTGTTGATCCTGATGAAATATGGCATGAGCCGATTGAATCAGGTCAGGTTACAGGCACAACCTTCGAGGATGATGCGCGGTTAAAGTCGATTCTGAACATGCTGTATCTCAGGAAAAGGGCAGTTTCCAGGCCTGAACACAAAAACATATTCAGCAGTAAACGCATTATCGATTGCCGGAGACTTACTCACCGTCTTTATACAACCGTCTCCGGCCAAAATCATGCCCCGCTCAGAGAAGATGTCGCTGTATGCGCAATACCTGAACCGGACAATCTCCGGGACCCGTTTGCCGTAGCCTTATATCAGGAAAATAAAAAAATCGGCTACCTGTCCGGAAATAAAAACCGTTTTCTTTTAGCCTGCCTTGCCGGTGGAGGGAGGAAATCAACAACCGGTTCCGTGTGGAGAACAAACAACGGGACGGGGACGAAAGGGGCTACTGTTTCACTGCAGTTATGGTGGGAAGAAGACCATGCCTAGATGAAATTTTACAGGGAAAGGGGAAGCCTTTTTGAATCAGGCTGATCGACCAGTATCACCCCGTCTTCCTTATATTTTTTAAGCATAAAATGGGTCGCCGTTGACTGGACACCTTTTATCGTGGCAAGTTTTTCCGATACGAACTGTGCAACTTCCCTGAGGTTTTCCCCTTCAACCTGGACCAGCAGGTCATACGCGCCTGACAGCAGTGTTACCGAAGAAACCTCGGGAAAACGATAAATCAGTTCAGCGACATGGTCAAAGCCGACGCCGCGCTCCGGGGTGACCCGGACTTCAATAAGGGCCTTGACGTCGTGCTGGCGAATCCGCTGCCAGTTGATGTTCGCGCGGTACCCCAGGATTATTCGGTCCTTTTCAAGTTTTTGAATATGCTTCACCACGGTCTCGACCGGGACATCAAGCTGACGGGCGATGTCCTGCTCTGATGCCTTGGCGTCACGGGAAAGGATATCAAGAATTTTTTCCGCTGTCGCATCGATCTTGTACGGTTTCATAGCAACACTCCTTTTCAACAGGGAACGTCAGACGAATGAACGATCAAAACTGCTAAAGCTTTTTATAACCCATCTTTATTGCTGAAGCATCGAGATAATTGGTGATTATATTTTCAACCGCAAGGTCGAATGAATCTTCACGGTTTTTTTTGGGGACCCGCAGGGTTTTTATATAGCCCTTACACGCATCACAATAATCAAAACGGTAAAAAGAATCTTCAAATTCATAAAAACCCATTTTTTCATGGATCACGTTACCGCACATCGTGCACCCGAACCGCTGAAATTTCCACTCCTGTTCACAAAAAGAACAGTGGAGGAAACGGCTGTTGTCCCTGGCTTCAATGATCTTCACCATGTCCGGATAGGAGCCGCAGAACGGGCACGTCTTTTCAAGCCATTCATCCGTGTTGCGCTCTGAAAAAAAATCACGACGCATTTTTATGATAAAAGGCTTGAACCAGTTTGTGATGATGAAGACCAGCTCTTCAACGCCAATACCCGTATCTGCAGCCACTGAAGAAAGTACGGCATGGTCATCAGAAAGAAAAGAACGCAACAGGGACGGCAGGGAATCCTCATCGTTCCTGACGGGTGAAAGCAAACGCTCAAGGGAAAAACCGGTGTGGAATTCACTGATAATCCTCACAAATCCTTCAAGTGAAGCTATCAGGATATGACGATTGTTATCGGAAAGGGCAATCTTTTCTGCATTAAGCGCCGGAAAAGACTCCTTGTCAATATATGAAGGAAAATCTTTAAAAGAATATTTTTCTGTATATTCTTCCTGGTGTTCAAAAAGTTTCAGGTAAAAATTATAATTTTCTTCAGAAAGAATTTCTCCGTTGACGATATCATCCTTTCTTTCACTTAAATACTCACTCTTTTTAATCATCAGGCTTTGTCTTCTTTATCATCCTTTTTTTTATCTTCTTCTTCACCGGTAATGGATTTTTTGAATTCCCGTATGCCGCCGCCGAGATCTTTGGCTATTTTAGGAATTTTCCCCGCGCCGAAAAGGATAAGCACGATAAAGAAAATCACCACAAGTTCGGGAACCCCGATACCCCCGATAAAGGCAAGATTCGGAGAAACTACACCGTTCATAGAAACCTCCAGGTTAATAATTCAATAGATGCCAATAAAAATACCGGCTGTCACTTTTGTCAAATTAATTCTTCTTTTATACGGCAGAGGTAAACCTGATTACCTTATCAGTGGGGTCTTCATAATATTTGGCGTTTTCGACGATATTTTCAATTTTACGAACACTTTTCTTTATGCTCAATACCGTACCGGGAAATGTTTTCTCCCTGATCGTGATGCTGGGATCCCGCTCAAGTTTAAGCTTGTCCTGGATTTCCTTGTTCTTTTCAATGAGTTCCTTGAGCATTTTATTGCCGCTGCTCAGCTCTTTAAGAAGGATCAGGCAGTTTTTCTTTTTTATTGATGGAAGCATGCCTATATATTTCTTCGGGTCTTCGAAAACGCCTTCCCCGAAGCTCACTTTCAGCTTGCGCATGGTCTCTTCAACTTCTTCCCTGCACCTTGATATTTCTTTATGGTTTGCCAGGAGTTCCTGTTCGATGAAAAGATTTCTCCCCACAGAGAGGTTAGTGGGAGTTTCATTCGGAGCGCCTGACACATTGGAAATAATTTCATAAAGGGCGGTTGATTTACCGCCAATTATTTTACCGTTTTTGGCAACAACAACTATGGCATTATTGGCAAAAACATCACAATTGATGATGGAATCTTCAACCATAATGTCCTTGGCTGCCTCAACTTTTGCGTTTAGCAGGTATTTTGCCGTTACCGAACCGCCTGAAACCACTTTCACCTGCTCCTTGCCGACAACGCCCATCTTTACCGTCACATCGCCCTGTGCCTCTATTAATGCATCCTCAACACTGTTTTCAATAATGATGTCGGCAGCGGCCTTGACCGAAAATCCCGCGAGCACTGATCCCTTGATGTGTACCGACCCGTTGAAATCGATATTTCCGGTCTCGTAGTTAACGTCCCCCTGGATCACGGCAACGGGCAATACGGATATGGTCTTTTTATTGATTTCAAGACAGCCGTCAATTGCCGAAAGAAAAATTTTATCGGAATGTCCGGACTGAACGATGTTTTCTCCCCGATAGAAGCCGTTGTGTTCCTCTGTATCGGCCAGCACCTTGTCGCCGAAAATGTTATAGCCGTCAACCGGTTTGACTTCAGGGACCCTTTCCAGGAGCTCCTGGTCTTTAACTACCTGGATGATTGATCCTGTTTCCTTGAAATCGATCCGTCCATCAGCCATGATCTCACCGGCCTTTTTATCAACATTGAGCAGAGGGATAAAATACTCCTCATGGCCCTGCACCGTTTCCCTGCCCTGGGCAACAACTATCCTGGTCAGCTTTTTCTCTTCGGGATTGATTTCCTGAAGCTGCTCGGCAAGTTTTTTTTCACCCACTCCGGCGAGAATTTTGTAATGCTGCATCCATTCCTGAATATCAGCGATCGTCGGTATTTTCCCCTGCTGGGTGGGGCAGACATTCATAAAAGCTTTTATCTTGTTCTTTGGAATGGTTATCGGGGAAAGCAGTTTTAGCATTTTACCGTCAAATATGGCAAAACCATAGGCCGAGGCCTTATACGCTCCGGCAGTCTGGTCAAAGACGATCCCTTCGCCTGCTTTCAAGGGAATAAAATCGATAATATGATAATAGGGATATCCCGGATCAAGACGGGTCTTAATCTGCTCTTCAGAATCAAATTCAATGACCCGGGCCACTATTTCTGAAGTATAAACAAAATTATTCAGTGTTGAGAGGCCGATTTTTTTCTCTCCAGTTTCATCAGCGGTCTCAATAAAAATCTTCTGCGGAGCCGGGTCAAAGTATAAAACTATTTTTTTCATAATTAATTATATATATATGTATTTACCATATTACAAGCATTAAAGGGAAATAAAACATTATTCCGAATACCCCCACCAGGGACACCCTATTACTTTATCGAACAATTAAAAAAAAAAATAGAGAATAATTAACGGTACTGAACATTATGTCCTCTGTCACTCACCGGCGTTTCCATTCATTTCTTCATTCATTTTATATATTACGGCAATATTCCCGATTATCGTGACCAGGGAGGAATCAGTTTCAGCCGCGAGCCGGGCTGCCAGCTCCATTTTTTCATCCTTAAAATCAAGGAATTTGACCTTGATCAGTTCATGATCCTCCAATGCCTTTATGGTCGCTGCGATAACAGCATCAGTAAGGCCCTTGTGCCCGATCTGTATAACGGGTTTCAGGCCATGAGCTCGGCTTTTCAATAATTTTAACTGTTCGCGGGTCAACGGCTGCATGAATTCATCCACTACTTGACTGGTCTATATTGTCAATATAAATACCCGGCCTGTCATAATTATTATATCACAAATAATTTTTAACTCCAGCATTAAAAACATGTATAAAAAAAGTTGATTATGAAAGGAAAGTTTGCATAATAGTGTTGATAGCTAATTTTTCACGGAGAACATCAATGACCGTTTATGACAAAGGGATGTCAACAGTAAGAAGGCTCTATGCCAATATTGGGAAGCTGATCACCTCATCGCTCGATCTTGATTCCATTCTTCAGGGGATCATGGAAGAAATAAAGATCTTTTTCGGCCCTGAGAACTGGAGCCTGATGAGGCTTGATGAAAATACCAACCAGCTCTTTTTCCTGATATATGAAGGGAAGTCCCCTGAATATATGTCACAGATCCGCCTGAACACCGGAGAGGGGATAGCCGGGACTGTTGTACAGACCAAAAAGCCGATCTTTGTGCCAGACACGTCAAAAGAGCCGCGCTTTTCAGGCAAGGCCGACCAGCTCAGCGGTTTCAAGACACGCTCGATCATCGCTGTTCCGATTATTTTCAGAAATCAAATATATGGCGTCATTGAGCTGATCAACAGGCATGAAGAGCATTTCAATGAAGAGGAATGCCTGATTTTACAAACCATAGCCGACTTCACTGCCATTGCCTTTGCGAACAACCACCTGTATGAACAGGTGGTGTCCTTAAGCGTTACCGATCCCCTGACCGGCCTTTATAACCAGAAAATGCTGCATGACCTTATTGACAAATGGGCCCAGGGACCGGTTAACGACAGAAGGAGCAGTGATTTCGAACATGAAACTGTAATACTCTACCTGGACCTCAACAACTTCAAAGCCATCAATGATACGTTCGGCCACCGTGAAGGAGACCGGGCGCTTAAAGAAATATCCGCGGCGTTGAGAAGCGTGTTCAGGCACAAGGACCTTTTCTTCAGGGTGGGCGGGGATGAATTTCTCGCGATAATTGACCTAGACACGAACAAAAAGGAGGACGCGCTGAGAAGGATCACCGGAGACCTTGAAAATTTTTCCTGGAACAACAACAGCAAAGGCCTGACCGTATCACTGGCAATCGGGATATCGTCCGGACCGAGGAAAAACATTGAAGAGCTGATTACCACTGCCGACGCCAGAATGTATAATGACAAGGAGAAAAAGAAGCGGAATTAATCGACACCGAGTGAATTTAAAAAAATTCCGTACCGTTTGTCGGTGTCCATGATATGCTTCACGAACCAGTCCTTTAAAAAAAGAAGTAACTCGCGGTCGATATTCCTGTTTCCTGAAGCATACCGGTTCGTAAAATCATCTATGCGTTGGGCAAAATAACGGTGTTCCCTGATATGCTTCAACGTTTCCTGATATTTGAAATTATTCATCATGCGCTCTTCAGCGATAAAGTGATAACGCACATAACTGGAAAGCTCTGAAATAATATTCCTGATTTCATCCCTGCTTATTCCCTTTTCTTCAGCCTGGCTCAGATCGTAAATCATATTAATTATTTTTTTATGATGCTCGTCAAACTGGCGCACCCCCACGCTCATCTTCTCATTCCAGAGGTTCTTCATGCTTTAACTCCGCATTGTTATACTAAAATAATACTTCACCGGTGCCATTCAGGTCAATGGAAAAATAACGCACCGGAACCAGTTCACCGGACAAAAAAATATATTAAAGGGAATTGCGACATAACCGATATTATAGATGAGACATAAAGGTATTCCCATCACTACTAAAGAGGTATTTATGAGCAAAGGCCGCGGCAGGAAAAACAACCAGAACTTCAGAGAATTATTACAAAAGTACCTTGAAATAAAAGGTTTGGATATCATTCTTTTTCTCGCTGACGGAGAAGAAGTCGAACTTAACAAAAACAGGGTCCTCGTTGACAATGAAATAATAACTTTTGACAAAGGGAACAGAGAGCAGAGAATACCTCTTTCAAAGGTCAAATCTGTTGAACTATACGCAGCATGACATCCTGATCTAACTCTTTCTTCAATAATAAGGGGATGATACTTTGCGAGGCCCTGACCGCAAAAGTCAATCCCCCTTTTTTAGCCCTCGTAATCAATAACACAACAGAGAATCAATAACCATCCCCGGATCTCAAATCTCTTCATCGCGTCAAAACTTCTTGAAAATTTTAATTCCCTCATGTATTGTCATATCATATCCAGGTGAGAGGGAATTATATGAAAAAAATATCAGTCTTTTTAGCCGGAGTCACCATATCCATCCTGATGGCCATCCCGGATTACGCGCCGGCTGAAAAGATACCCGCCCCGAGCATGGTCTTTGAATTCACCGAATTTAATCCCGACATCAACCCTGTTTACGCAACGCCGTACGGGGTGTTCTGCCATGATAACGGGCTCCTCGTCGCCTGCTATGGCACGGTAAGCAGAATTTCACCCGCGGGAAAAATCCTCTCCACGATCGGGGAATACGGAACAGAAAGGGGGATGTTTCAGTTCGCCCAGTGTGTTGCCGTTGATGCTGCCGGGAACTGCTACGTGCTCGACAACATGGGGAAAAAAATAATCATCTACGCCGCTGACGGCTCCCTGAAGAACGAAATCTATCACGCCTCAGCCTACCCCATGAGTTTCGGCGTGGCAGCGGACGGGACCATATTCGTTCCCGACGCCCAGAAGGGGATGATCTACACCTACTCCACTGAAGGGAAAAAAGGGAACACCATTCCATTCGCACAGGGAGAGCTCATCGCGCTTTCAGGAAGCTCCGGGCAGGTAAAGAGCCTCACCTCTCCGGGAGGGATGAATTATCAGCTGACCTGGTACGACAGCGCGGGCAATAAAACCCGGTCGCGTTCCCTTGCGATGACCCGGAGTTCCTTTTTCATCAGCGCATTTGACCTGGATGCTGAAGGCAACTTTTACGGCCTTGACATGGCCAAAAACGCCATTGTCAGGGAAGACGCATCGGGGACTATCTCATGGGTGATTGATAAAATCGAGGGGAGCCAGCGCGAGTTTCTCAACACTCCCTACAGTATATCCGTTACCCAGAACGGCAAAAACATGTACGTGGTTGACATGCAGAACAAACGCGTGCTCCGCTTCGCGGAGATCACGGGAATTGAAAAAGCTTCCGGCGCCGCGCAATACCTCGCGCTTGCCCGCGCCAGCAGAAAGGACACTGACCGGTACCTGGTGTACCTGAACAGGGCGCTCGCCTCAGACGCAGAATACGGCCCCGCGCTCATGGAAAAGGCGGCATACCTGAAAAAAATCGGGCTGCTCAAGCAGTCCCATGAGCTTTATGCCGCAGTAGTACATACAGGCGGAACCGAGAAAGAAAAGGCCGCGGCCGAATTGAAAAAAACAGAGGTGGCAATGTATCTGGACCGGGCGCGCAGGGCATCGCTCCTGTTCGACCGAACCGTCAAAAAAATCGGGCCCGAAAGCGCCCGTGAGCACTACCAGGAAGCGGTCAAGAACTATGAACTGGTGCTGAAAAGCGACCCGGCCAACGAGGCCGCACAGCGGGAATACAAAAAACTCACCGCGTTTTTCAGCAGCGGAGGTGCCGGGGCCGCGCCGCTTGACATCAGCGAGATCAGCCTCAGTGAAGTTTTCGCCGCGATGTACAAGTACTACAACGAAAACCCCGTAGGAAAAATTTCCCTTAAAAACAAAAGCGAGAAAACAGTGGAAAAAATCCACGCCGAAATTTCAATACGGGAATACATGGACTATCCGACCGAATCGCGGGTCTACCGGAACATTAAGCCCGGCCAGGAGCTGACCATCCCCCTGTACGCGGTGTTCAACAACAAAATACTGACCGTTACCGAAGACACTCCCCTGAACGCTGAAATTAAAATACGCTGCGTCATTGACGGAAAGGAGCAGAGCCTGACCAGGAACCAGTCCCTGAACCTTTTCAACAGGAACGCGATGACCTGGGACAACACCGCGAAACTCGCTTCGTTTATCACTCCCCGCGACACGGTCGTGAAAGTGTACGCGCGGGGAGTGGTCCAGAAGTTCAGGAACAGCAGGCTGTTGTTCATGAACAGCCGGCTGCAGAGCGCGGTGGAGCTCTTCGATTCGCTCGGCGTATTCGGAATTTCATACGTGAGCGACCCCAGAACGCCCTTCACGTCGTTTTCGAAAAACAAAAACCAGGTTGACTACATTCAGTATCCCCGGGACACGCTGCGCTTCAAAACAGGCGACTGCGACGACCTCACCGTGCTCCTGTGCTCGCTCATGGAAAACCTGGGCATTGAAACGGCCCTGGCCACGGTACCGGGACATATCTTTCTGCTTTTCAACACCGGGGTAGCGGCGGACAGAAGCGACGACATTTCAACAGAAAAATGGCGCTTCACCGTGCTGGAAGGCACGGTATGGATACCGGTAGAAGCCACGTACCTGGGCAGGCCCTTTACGGACGCCTGGGAGAAGGGGGCCCGCCAGCTTTCTGAAAAAACATCCGGGGGCGGGGCCGAAATAACCATGGCCCACGACGCGTGGAAGCACTTCGCGCCGGTCACCCTGGAAGACATCTCCTGGGAGCCCGCCCTTCCCGACCTTGAATCAATGCAGCGGATTTACAACAACGACATCAACAGGATCATTGACAACGAACTTTCACGCAGGGTCGCGAAACTCCGGGCACTGCTGAAGACATCCCCCCGTGACCCGAAACTATACAACAGCCTCGGGGTGACCTATGCCCGGTACGGCAGGTATAGAGACGCAAGTGAACAGTTCGAAAAGGCGAAAGACATTGACCGGAGCTATTTTTCACCCTGGAACAACCTGGGGAACCTGAGCCTTCTCGAAAACAGGAACGAACAGGCACTGAAATATTATGCGAAGGCCGCGGAACTCCAGCCCGGCAACGCGCAGGTCCACCTGAACCTCTCACTGGTATACACAAAGCTGAATCAGCCTGAACGCTCCCGCGAGGAATACAGCAGGGCGGTACAACTATCGCCGTCCCTTAAAAAAGACACTGCCGGACCGGCAGGCGGGACTGACACGAAAGCACAAGACCGTTCGGTTGAGGAGAGCCTGCTGTGGAGCGATTAAGGCCCGGTTATCGATGACATTTTTGTCTCCGCTTCAGGGACCAGGCTGCTCTTCGGATATCTCTTTATCAGCTCGCGGTACCAGTACCGTGCGGTTTCATTGCTGCCCTTAAGGCGGTAGATTCCCGCGAGGATGAAGCAGGACCGGGGAGCGAACGGGCTCTCGGGGTTCTTTTCAGCCAGGGATTCGAGACGGCGTATGCTCTCGTCATGGTCGCCCAGGTAAATTCCGGAAAGGGCCCGCAAAAAGCAGCAGCGTGTTCGAAACTCTCCATCAAGGGACGGTGATGAAGCGGCCCGTTCAAGATGGGGGACGCTCTCAGCGTAGTATCCCAGGTGGAAATAGGACATGCCCAGAAGGCAGGAGCGCGTTTCAGACTCGGCCCCGGACAGGCCGGGCTCCTCATCCTTCAGCGCTGCGGCAACATCCGCGTACCGGCCGCTGTCGAAATCATTCCGGGCCCGTACCAGTACGGGACTGGCATCGGGCTTCGCAGTATCATCAAGGTCATCGGACCATGGCGGCCCGGAATTTCCCCCGGCGTCATCCCCCCGGACGCCCAGGGTCTCGGTGCGGGAGACCCGCTTTTCCCGGAAGAGGTTTTTCAGCACGTGCAGCGCTGACCCGGAGAGGTCAAGCACTGATTTCGGGTCAGCGGATGAGGCAAGGGCCTTCAGGGACACGGTGATTTCCGGGGTAACGGTTATTTTTCTGCCGCCCTTTTCAAGCACCACGGTTGACTGCGTTCCCGTGCGGATCATGGTTGCTTCATCAAGGACATCCCCGCCGGCGCATTTCTTCCATTCGCCGCCGGACAGAGGGCGATAGACCACATCACCCGAAAAAAAGGTGATCTTCCATCCGCCACCGGCCCACGACGAAAAATACAACGCCATAACTGCTGCAATAACGATATATTTTTTCATAATACCACTCCGAATCAGGTATTCTACCAGCATCCTGCCTGACGAGTCAACACTATATCATACCATGAATACCGGTACACAACAAAAAAATATTGCTATAATTCGTCCCTGATATATACAGTGATATCTCCAAGGAGCACATCGTGAAAAAAGAAAATACCGAGAAAAAAAACGACTCCCGCATTTCCCGCAATTTTATAACTGCCACCGCGGTTGTTTTTTTCATTCTCATCGTGACAACGGCACTGCTGTTCAACTGGTACATGAAAAAACACTCGGAGCTCCTTCATGACGTGATCATGGACCTGAACCAGGACCTGCTGCTGGGTAAAATCGACCTGGTGATGGACCGCATTGAACAGGACCAGACCGTGGCGGTGAGCGATATTAAAAAGATGATCAGGGATTTCTGCACCGAGGAAAAAGGCTTTCTGTATGTTGTTCTCTATTCGAAAACATCGGATGACAACTTTTTCAGAATTACGGACACGGCCCAGATCAACCGGAACATCACGTTAAACCTCGAAAAAAGAAGCACGGTCAGGGAAGTCAAAGAGGTGAACTACCTGAAAAAGGCCCTGCACCGCAGCATTGTTGAACCTAAAATATACAGCCAGGAAAGCCTGCACTGGCAGAACGTTTACGCGCCCCTGCCGGTCGGAAGAAAAAGCATGGTGCTCCAGTTTCTCATTTCTGTCGAAAAAGCGAACGAGGCGGTCACCGCCTTTAACGGTTCATACCGCGAGTCGCGGATCGTGTTCTCTGCCGTTTCAGCGGTACTGGCAATCGCGGTGGTGATCCTTTCGCTGCTGTTCTCGCACAACTTCACCCTGCTCATCACCAGCCTGTCGCTGTACATGAACAAGGCTGCAAGCGGCGACCTCGATGTCAATCTTAAAACAACGGATGACGAAAGCCTGAACCAGCTCGCCCAGTCGTTCAACAGCCTTATCGACGAGCTCAAGGACCGGAACGACAAAACAGGAGCCGACCCCTACAGCGAAATTTTCAGGGAGGGAGTGGCGCGCCTCAAGGAGGACAGGCTCACCGAGGCGGTCGCGATTTTTACGACCCTTTCCATGGTGAGGCCCGAAGGTTTCGGAAGCTATTTCAATCTGGGGGTCGCCCACGCGAAGCTGAAAAATTTCCCCACGTCAATGGAGATGTTTAAAAAAGCCCTTGATCTGAACCCGGAGTATGAGCTGACGCTCCGCTACATCGAAAAAGTTCAAAACCTCATGGCTGCCCATGCGACCTGAAAAACAGAAGGCCCTGCTTGCGTCGGTCCCCGACGGGCCCGGCGTTTACCTGATGAAGGACGCTGACGGTGAGATCATCTACATCGGCAAGGCGTCGTCCCTGAAGAAAAGGGTCTCATCCTATTTCCAGAAAAAAGACCATGACCCGAAAACCCGCGTGCTGGTGAAAAAAATCGAGGACATGGAATACATCCTCACGGACACCGAAGTCGAGGCCCTGCTTCTTGAAAGCGGACTGATAAAAAAGCACCGGCCGCGGTTCAACGTCCGCCTCAAAGACGACAAGCGCTACCCGTATATCGGGGTCACCCTTGAGGAGGAGTATCCCCGGGTCATTTATACGCGCAAAATCAGGGCCGGGGTAAACCGTTATTACGGGCCCTACACCGACGCGGCTGCCGCGAAAAACATCGTGGCCATGGTGAACCGCATATTCAAGCTCAGGACGTGCACGCGCGAGCTTCCCCTCAAAAAAAACGAACGCCCGTGCCTGAACTACCAGATGAAAAAATGCTCTGGAGTGTGCACCGGGGAGATCTCTGCGGATGAATACCGCTCGCTGGTCGACAAGGCGGTCAGGTTCCTTGACGGAGAAATCGAGCCGGTGCTCGCCGACCTGGGCCGGGAAATGAACGGCCACGCCGAAAACTTCAGGTATGAAAAGGCAGCCTCGCTGCGCGACATCATCTTTGACGTTCAGCGGGTCTCTGAGAACCAGAAGGTCGACATCCCCGCCGGCATCGACCAGGACTATATCGGCGTTTCCCTGTTCGGCGAAGAGGCGATCGTGGTGCTCTTCGAGTTCCGCCGCGGCGCGCTCCTGGGCCGCAAAATATCGATATTCGACAACGCGGACTACGCCGATCCGGGGGAGATCATCCGCACGTTCATGATAGACTATTACACGAGGTCAGAGGTGCCGCAGAAGATCGTGGTGCAGCACCTCTTCAGCGACCTTGAGGTGATCGAGAAATATCTCAGCGGGCGCTCATCGAAAAAGACCGCGGTCGCCGCGGCGAAAAGCAGGGACGAGCGCGGCGTGATCGCGATGATCGGCAAAAACATCGACATGGTCCGGGCCGACCGGGAGATCCATAAAAGCTTCACCGAGCGGGACGCCGGGCTTGGTGAGCTCATGGAAGTGCTGGGCCTCGGCGCGCCGCCCTCGGTGATCGAGTGCTTTGACATATCCAACTTCCACGGCAAGGACGCGGTCGCCTCGATGGTGTCGTTTTCGGACGGGCTCCCGAACAAATCGGGGTACCGCAGGTTCCGCATCAGGGGATACGATGCTCCCGACGACCCGGCCATGATCCACGAGGCGGTCGCGCGCCGGGTACAGCACCTGGTCAACGAAGGGCTCCCCTTCCCGGACCTCATGGTGATCGACGGCGGGCCCACGCAGCTTTCACGGGCGCGCGAGGCTGCTGCCAATTTTACCGGCGAGATTCCCATTGTTTCCCTGGCAAAGCGCTTCGAGGAGATCTATACCGGGCCGGGCACGCCGCCGATACGGCTCCCGAAAGATTCGCCCGCGCTGCACATACTGCAGAACATCCGGGACGAAGCGCACCGGTTCGCCATCACCTATCACCGCGGCCTGCGGGACCGCAGAACGACATCATCCGCCCTTGACAGCGTCCCCGGCATAGGCCCGTCGCTGAAAAAGACCCTGTTCGAGCACTTCAAATCAATGGAAGCGATCGAGGCCGCCCCGCTTGAGGAGCTGCAGAAGGTCCCCGGGGTGGGGGCCAAAACCGCGAAGCTTTTATACCGGCACTTCCGCGGGGAATGATTACAGACGTAAAACCGGGAGAACCTGAATTGAGGAAATACCTGAACATTGTCATGATCGCCCTGATTCTCGCCGTCCCCCGGAAATCGTACAACCGTTCCGAGGAGATACGGATTTTACTTCAAATTTTCCAGAAACGCGAAAAACTGACCATCTGTAATCCTGCCGGACTGGTCATAAACGATGACAACCGTGACAGAACGACCCGGATGACCCTGAGCAGAAAAAACAATTCAATCGCATGCGACGGGAAATCGTATCATGAAATCCGCGTGAAGCCCGTCAGGCCGTCCAGAACGGTCTTCACTACCGAATTCGGCGAAAAGGAATACGACGGATGCTTCATCATCACGCTCCGTGACGGCAAATTCCGGGTCATCAACATCACGTCACTGAATTCATACCTCATGGGGGTCGTGGGAGCAGAACTGGGCGACCTGTTCGGCCTGGAAACGCTGAAGGCCCAGGCAGTGGTTTCACGCACCTACTTCCGGGCAGTCCGCGGCGAATACGGGCGGGACGATATCGACGTCATAGACCTTGCCGGGAAGTGCCAGGCGTTCAGGGGGCTCAGGCACTGCGGCCCCAGGACCGAACAGGCCGTATTTGAGACAACCGGCGAAATACTCCACAGCCGCGACCCCTCGTTTGTTCCATACTTTCATTCAACGTGCGGCGGCGTGCTGCTCTCGCCGGAGGAAGCCTGGCACGATGGAACCGAAGGGGGCAAGCAAGCGGTTCCCCGCTTCGACGGGTCCCGGGAACATCCCAACTGCGCCATTTCGCCTTTTTTCACCTGGGAGGCCCGGATAGAAAAAAGTAAAATACTGTCCGCGCTGTCGGAAAAAACCCGGCGCGAGATTGAAGACATCAAATTCGACTTCACGCCGGGGGGCCTGCTCAAACGGGTGCGCTGCCGCACCGGGAGCGGGACCCTGCTGCTCAGGGGCTATATCTTCAAAGCGTACCTCGAACGCGAAGGAATATCTTCAGTGCGCAGCACGCGGTTTACGGTTGAAGAGAACGGTAGCGAATATTATTTCAGGGGAAAAGGCTTCGGGCACTTTGTGGGGATGTGCCAGTGGGGCGCCGAAGGCATGGCGCGCAGAGGGACCGGGTACCGGGCGATTCTCAAATACTACTATCCCGAAACTAACATTGTCGTTGACCGCTAATATATTCTGATCGTGACCGAATCGCTTCGCCCCTTTGAATCGACAACGGAAATTTTCCACTTGCCCTTCTTCGGCACAAGAAAGAAGGTCTCACCCGGCCCGCCCCGCGCGATTATCTCATTGTTGCAGAGCCAGAAAACGCTCTCGGCGTCCTGGGCCGAAAACGCCTGAAGCGCGATGCGCTGGGACGCCAGGGGGACCACGTCGTCGATTTCAAATTCAGCGCCGTTCCCGGGCTTTATGATCCGTGGCTTATTGGTGCGGCACACCCGCGTGCACTCCGGATTATGGGGAGGGATTTCACTGTGCCGGTGCCCCTGCTCTTTTAAAAACAGGTGGACTTCTGCCGGCCAGAACTCGACGACCCGTTTCCGGTATTGCCCCGGGTCGCCCTTCATGCACAGCGGGCACACCTCGCAGCCGTCTGATTTTCTCACCGTGATTTCGCGGTGCACGTCGCATGTTTTTTCAGATGAAATTCCGGGGATGTAGTAGTCTTCCTTGACGGCATTCCCGCAGCAGGGCCCGGGCTTCATGCCGGTCAGTGCGCAGACCTTTCTCGTGCGCACCCCCCGCGGCCGGGAAAACCACACGTCCTTTCCATAGGTCAGGTGGTTGATGATCTTTATCATCAGCGGCGCGGCGCGGTGCACGCCGACAAGGAAAGGGGAAAAGCTGTTGTCCGCGTTCCCCTGCCACACCGCGACCGTGTAATCGGGATTGTAACCGATACACCAGGCGTCGCGCAGGCCGAACGATGTCCCGGTTTTAAGCGAGACCCGCGCCCGGTACGGCGTGAACTCCCATGAATGCGGGAGGTCGGGCCGGTAACAGTTGCTGAGCATCTCGCTCACGATGTACGCCGCTTCTTCGGTGAGTATTGTCCTCGGCGACACGTTTACCGGCGCGGGGTCGAGCGTGTAGACCGGGGCGTCATAGGTGCCGCCGCGGGCGAGCATCATGTACAGGGACGCCATGCGTTCCAGGCTTACCGCGTACCCGCCCAGCACCACCGACAGGCCCGAATCACCGATGATCACGTCTTTTTCAAGGGGAAATATCTTTTTCAGCACACCCTTGAGCCCCCGGTCGCCGAGTTCCTTCTCGAGCCTGACCGCGGGGATGTTGAGAGAGTGAACGAGCGCATACTGCGCGGTGACCAGCCCGTCGCTGGTCCTGTTATAGTTGACCGGGCTGTAGTCGCTGTCCTTTATGGGGATATCATAGACCGCCGTTTCCGGCGTGATCATCCCCTGCTCCATGGCCCGGGCGTACAGAAACGGCTTGAGTGCCGAACCCGGCGACCGGGGGATGCCCGCGCCGTTGATCTGGCCGCAGTGGTCCCGGTCGAAATAATCCGGCGACCCCGCATACGCGAGCACCTGCCTGCTCCGGTTGTCCACGACGATCACCGCGCCGTTGTATATGCCCTGGGAGCGGTTGGCGTCAGTGTAGTCCTTCAGGGCCTTTTCGCAGTAGGATTGCGTGGAGCGGTCAATCGTGAAGCGGGTGAAGAAAGGGTCGCCCTCGCCTTTTCCCGATTCGATCAGGTGCGGGCACCGGAACGGAAACGGATGCGCCGCGGTAAAAACACCGTTCCCCTGTGCGCTTCCCGGATACAATCCGGAAAATTCCGGGTCCGAACCCATTGCGCTCATCACCCTGAGCATCTGCTCATGCGCCCTGCGGGGATGAAGGTCGGGCCGGTACCGGTTCGGGTCCTTGGGGACGGCGATCAGCATTGCCGCCTCAGCGGGGCCCAGGTCTCTCGCGCTCTTGCCGAAGTAATACAGCGCCCCGGCCCCGACGCCTTCGAGGTTGCCTCCCATGGGGATGGTGTTGAGGTAAAGCTCGAGCAGTTCGGTCTTGGTGTAATGGAATTCAAGCTGGACCGCCCTGAAGGCCTCGATGATCTTTGAAAGGACGGTTCGCGGCCTGCGCTCCAGCATCCGCGCTATCTGCATGGTAATGGTTGACGCGCCCGACCTCACCTCCCCGTGCCTGAGGTTCAGGTACAGCGCCCTGAGGATCGACACGGGATTAACGCCCCGGTGGTAAAAGAAAAAACGGTCTTCGCAGAAGATAATGCCGTCCCGCAACAGCGGCGAAATTTCTTTCAGGGGAAGCTTGAACCTGAACTGCTCGCTTTTCGAGAGGGATATCCTCAATATCTCACCGTCCCTTGCCATGTACACATGGGAATAGTCTTTCTCGATTTTATGGGCCGGCAGCGGCGCTGCGGCATCAATCAGCAAAAACAGAAAATACAGGGCCGCCAGGGCCGTAATGGCCCTGCGCAGCCCCGCGCTGCATTTAATTGCCAGTGCGAACAACATGGCACGTTCCCCGGGCCGCTCCCGTGGCATGGATGTCGGGGTCATACATCGCCTCGGCAAAAACCTGCGGAACGACGAATGACCCCACGGTGACCGCCCTCAGGGTATAGGTAAAACTCACTTCCCGGCCAAGCGGGCCGGCAAACAGGATCAGCCGGTCGTCGCGGATGTCCTGATAGGCCCATGAGCGGGTATCGTCCCCGTCATCCACGTCTCCCTGGGACCTCAGGCGGACGTTTTCAATCTCGAAACCGGCAGGCACGAGGTCAACCACGATAATATTGTCAGTCTCTTTATCGGGCTCGACCGTGATCGTGGCTTTTATGAGCTGGCCCTGTTCAACGCTCGAAAGGTTCAGCGCTGCCCCGTCACTGGTCCGGTAGGCGCGCGAGACCGACATCCCGCTCGATTTTTTCCCGGCCCCGGCCCCGGCCCCGGTCCCTTCAGCGGAAATCCAGTAGTACAGGGTCTCATCACTGTCATTGACCAGGCTGACGTTTTTGCCTGCGGCGTCATTCAGGGTCACGCATTCGGCGCTGCTGCCGATCTGTTTGAACGCCCTGTTGTCGAGCATGATCCGCGCTTTCAGGTTCTTGTTATCGGCTGCAGGGAAGGCCTTCGCCAGCGCGACCAGGGCGTGGATGTTGTCATGCGTGGTCCCGAAATGGCCGTCCTTCGAATATTTCGCGATCTCCGCAGCGACCTGCGCCCGCTCCGGGCTTCCGGGGTCGATATCGCAGAGCGCCGACAGGTACAGCGAAAGCCGTTTCACCACCGAATCCAGGCGCCCCCCGCTGCTCCTCGGGAAATACTTGACCAGGAACTTCGAGGGAAGCACCTTCCGCGCGCTGTCCCGGTCACCGGCCAGCGCGTAGGCGGACGCGAGCAGGCAGCGCTCCTCGTACCCGGTTTGCTTGAGCTTCATGTTTTTTAGATATTCCATGGATTCCCGGTCAGGCATTCCGGCGAGCGCCTTGAGGTACAGCACATAGATATCGCCGTTTTCAAGCGAATACTGGTTTCGCCGGTCAAGGCGCCCCTTTCTGGCTGATGAGGTGATGCCCGCGGCGTTCAGCACCCGCTTCATCACCCCGTCATCGATTTCATAGCCGTGGTTGCGGGCCTCGATGAACAGGTGCGCGATATACATGGTGAGGTAATAATCTCCTTCATTCTGTCCGGGCCAGTAGGTGAACTCTCCGTTCGGGAGCATGCGCTTCTGAAGCTGGTCAAGGCCGTCAATGATGAAGCGTTCAACCGTGCCCGCCTGCCCGCCGAAAACCCCCACCCTCCCGGCGAGGGACCTGTAA
>DAIUKG010000027.1:0-55239 GCA_036848375.1 Spirochaetota bacterium | reverse complement strand
GACGCATATATGAAGCTATCCCAATATTTTGCATATTGCCTTACTTTCGCCTAACTATTACTGTCTGAATTGAAAAAAATGCATTTTAAGCCGAAAAAAAGCGAATACAAAAATAATTAAGCAATTAATTTTAAAATAATTCAAAAAATTTTTTAATAAGCGAGCTTCTTATTCGTATATACATATGAACGGGGATTAAAAATTTAATCAAGTAATAAAAGAATGCTCGATTTATTATTGCAGACATACGCGTATAAAAAAGATCCAAAATATATTTCGAATGACGATATATTAGATTTTTTTAAACAATACCGGGATGTAATAAATTATGAAGATTTTATTTCGATAAGAAATTATTTTACACTCAAACTGTCCGTCTCTCGATATGCTTTTACAATCATTGAAAAAGAATATTTTACGCAACCCTCTGAAAATTTTCATCCGGTATCACATACTATAATTCCTGTTCAGGATGGCCTCCCGGGTCATTATCATGAATTTGAAGATTGTTTGAAACTGAAAAAATATTCGCCGCGGACCATAAAAATTTATCTCGGTACGTTGAAACTGGTAAACCAGTGGAGTTGTGAGCGAAAAGAGAAAAATGCGGATGATTTAAATGAAATCGATATATTTGATTTTTTCAAATATCTGGTTAACGTGAAAAAGGCCTCTGGACCTACCATACGGCTATACCGCTTTTCACTTAATTTTTATTTCAGCATTATTTTAAAGAAAAAAATCGATTTTAGTTTTATGAGCGGATTAAGGTCATCTAAGCACCTTCCGGTAATTTTAACCCGCGAAGAGATTCAAAGGCTTCTTGATTCGATCAATAATCTGAAACACCGAACAATGATTGCGCTGATGTATTCATCAGGCCTCAGGCTGTCTGAGCTGTTGAGCCTTCGCGTCAGGGACATTGACCTTGTGAATCTGGTCATTCACGTAAAACAGGGAAAAGGAAAAAAAGACCGTATCACTATTTTTTCTGCGAAGATTGCCGCTGAAGTGAAACGGTTCATGGTTGGGAAATCGTCGGCCGAGTATCTTTTTGTGGCATCAGGAAAAGACCGGCAAGGACGGCAGCATCCTCTTTCCGGGCGGACAGTACAGAAGGTGCTTGAGACGGCGCTGAAACGGGCGGGCATTGCCAAAGCAGCAACACCTCATGACCTGCGGCATTCATTTGCCACGCACCTTCTTGAGAACGGGATTTCGCTCAGGCACATTCAGGAGCTTCTGGGCCATAAAAATATTTCGACAACGACAATATACACCAAAGTATGCAACCCGCACTTAAGAGGAATCAGAAGCCCCTTGTGATTTTTAAAACACTTAGTATGTTATACGGTGTCATCGCCGTTCGGGTTTTCTGTCGGCTGGAGCGGATGTCATTCGCACTTCTGGAAAAAATGAACAGGGATTTAATAAGACAGATCGAAAAATAATTTTTGCCCTGGGATTATTTCCGGTTTGATTCACATCTGGTTAACAGAAAACATTATCGTGAAGATGATAAAAATCTACAACTGCCTTTATCAGAATAAAAATGTTTTTACCGGTTCCCACTGGCCATCCTCAGTGCAACTCTTATGGTTTTAGAAATTAAAATACGCCGCTGTTCTAACATCACAATATATCACTTGATGCGGTAAACCTTGATGGTAAAGTATCCCAGAGAGGCGCTGTCAATGCAGCGTGACGGTTTTATGTAACGGGCGTACCGGGCGGCGATTCTTTTTTCAAAAACGACATCCGGGCACACGGCAAGGTAAAGGGGGATGTCTTTTTCAGGGGCCAGGCCTCCCGGCACTGAAGGTGAGACGACCGGGATGGGGGAGTTTCTTAGCAGTTTATTCATAACGTTGTGGTTGTATTTTGATTTGTCCTGAAGTATCAGGGCTCTGAGCCTGTTTTCGATGACCAGCTGCGCTGACCAGCTCCCGGCTATGATGGCGTTTTCCGGGAGTGAACGACCGAGCCGCTGTGACAGCTGCACGGTTTCTGATTTATGGAACAGGACCCATCCGCCGTATTGCGCGAGATGGAAGACAAGGATGATGCTCATGAGAGCGAAGCCGGCTTTTTCCCTGCCGAGAAGCTGATACAGTTTTTTCCTGTTCAGGACGATCGCGCTGACCACAAGGCACAGGAAAACCAGTACTGCTGCCGCGTATGGGATGAGCGGTGATATCTGCCCCCGGGACAGGTACGGGTACAGCGAGTGGATCACTGACCTGCGCGCCTGGAACGGGACCAGCTGCACTGCGATGACAACAACAGCGTATAAGACAAAAAGGACCTTGACCGCGTTAAGGCTCAGCGAGTAGGCCGGGGGCAGGGGCCGCTTGAGAAAATCGGCAAGCCGCGGCAGTGCCCGGAGCGCCTGTATTGCCATGACAAACAGGGGAGGCGTGATGATGAGGTAATAGCGCGCCGGGTGGTATGCCATCGCGCTCAGGATCAGGAACCCGAAAATAAACCACGAGGCGAAGATGACATCCGCGTCAAACGGGGCCTCGTCCCTGAAATAGCGGAAGAAAGCGTACAGTGAATACAGGGCAGCCCCGAAAAAGGTCAGCGGCTGCAGAAAAATCACTTCCAGGTACAGCCCTCTGCCCAGAGCGGTGTATATGGGATCAAAAGACCTGAAAGAAAAGTATTTTCCGAGGGTCGTTCCGCCGACCTGAATCCGGGTGATGGTTTTAAGGAATGCGGCGGCAGGAGGGCAGTGCACCGCGACCAGGTAAATCATCCCCGCAGCCAGGATGAACAGCATGAAAATACGCTGCTGCGCCTTTTTATTGACCCCTGAGCGGTTTAACAGGTAAAGCAGGAAAGCCGGAGCCGATGCGAAAGCAACGATGACTATTGAGCGCTTGATATACCATGACGCGGTTATTGCTGCTGCGAACAGCATAAAATACGCGATTTTTAACCGCGCCTTTTTTGAGCCTGCCATTAATGAGAAAGAAAAGACCGCAAGCATGAAATAAAAAATGATATGGACTTCATAAAAACCCATTCTGCCGAACATTGTATTGAAATAGTTCAACCCGTACAGGGCAAGCCCCCACAGGGCTGTTTCGTTTCCATACTGTTTTTTGAGAAAAAAGAAAAAGATTATTGCGGCGGCGAATGAATACAGGAGAGAAACCATCCTGATCGGGGCAATTCCCGTTCCCAGGAGGCTGAACAGCCCCGCATAGGTATATTGTGACAGGGGGCTTTTGCTGACCCATCCGTCATAGCCGTCAAGAGGGGTCCATTTCCATGAGCCGTAAAGGGCCCTGTTCCTGGCAGCGAACGTTTTGAATCCCTCATCGGAATACAGCGCGCCTGAGATGCTCAGATCAGGGGGCGGGTCCGCCGTGATAAAGGCCGCGCGCGTCACGACAATCGCAAGCATGAGAACAATAACGGCAAGGACATAAGATTTTTTGCTGGATGTGATTTTTTCGATAAGTGTCATGCAACCTGCCCTGTTGCCGATATTTGGTTTATTGAGATAAAAAGACATGGCTGAATTATCACAATGTCAAGAACCTTTTAACCGGCTGAATTCTTAATATATAAAGTCTGTGGCGGCCTCTCTGGATGCTATATGGTGAGGTGTAACAGATGTTGAAGAGATTGCCGGATGAATTAAGATTATTTATAGAAATAAAATCCATACGTCATCTGTTTTTAATTGAAAATTTTTTTAATATACCCGATATTTGAGCAAATTATTATAAGGATTATATAAAATTTTAATGAATAAATGGCTCCTGGTCTCGGCTTTTTTTATCATGATATGCCTTCCTGTACAGGCTGAAAAACGTTATTTTTACACCGGAAAACAGTATGGATCGGAATATCTTTACAATCCGTTGACTTTGATATTCAATGCTGGATATGACATTCTGCAGTGCAGGGAGGGAGAGGAACGGGACCTCTTTAAAATTCCCTATGGGCCTGCGAGTAAAAATGTTTTTATGAACCTGGGGAACCCGGGCAGGGCGATACGGGTATACGGGACCGAAGAATTTATCATGGAAGAAGTGTTTCCCCTCACTTTCAGCGAAGACGCGCGGTGGTGGCCCAATTACCAGCTCCACCTGATCGGGGGCGGGGTGACCTACACATATCTGTGTGATTATTTCAGCCTGCAGGGATATTCAGATCCGACGGTTTTCGCTTTTCTCGCGTATATGACCTATCATTTCACCAATGAAATTGTTGAGAACAACTACCGCACGGGTTACAGCACGGACGCGGTGGCGGACATATACATTTTTGATCTTGCCGGCGTGCTGCTGTTCACCTCTGAAAAGGTACGCCGTTTTTTTGCCAAAAAAATGAACCTCGCTGACTGGTCAATGCAGCCGGTTTTTATCGGCGATAAGTGGCATCTTGAAAACAACGGCCAGTACTTTTCATTGAAATGGCTTTTACCGTTCAATGAAAACAGAAACTGGCATTTTTTTATTACTGGGGCCTGAACTTTGTGCTCGGAATATCCTATAAGTTTGAACAGGGATACGCTCTTTCATTTGGCGCCGGGGTCAGGTCAAAGGCGATAAAAATGAAGGATTTTAAAACCGGAAAGGCGACCAGCACGTACGCTTACACCGGAGGGATTTTTTTGGATAAATACAATTCACTGCTTGTCTCGATTGTCATGAATATCAACTATCGTGAAATTTTACAGATCAATGTTTATCCCGGCCTGTTCTCGCAATTCCGGGATTTTCCGAGTTTACCGGGCGGAAGAGTCTCTCCCGGCCTGTATCTGGCTGTTTCTGAAGACCTGGAGGCCAAATTCGGCATTATTTTTGATTATACGTTCACAGAAAATATGTACCGGGGAAAGCTCGTTGTGGTAAACCAGGAAAAACTCTTAAAAAACAGCTCATATCTTCATTAAGGATGAATACCGGGGCTGGAGAATATCCTTAGTGTTGTGAAATTATTTTTTTCTTGTGCTCCCTGAATCCATGTATATCAGTGTCATTCATCGGCTGGAAAATAACCATGAGAATAATACTAACAGGCCCGAAGGGAACAGGAAAAAGCACTCTTGGAGTCAGGCTCGCTGAACTCCTGAACATCCCCTTTATTGAGACCGATCACCATATTGAACACCTGTACGCGTCTTTCAGGGGCGCAAAAATGACCTGCAGGGAAATTTACCGGGCAGAGGGAGAAGATGCTTTTCGTGAACTGGAAAAACGGGCCGTGCTTGACCTCGCGTCGCGGAACTGGTGCCTGATTTCCACCGGAGGGGCCACCATGCTGAACCCGCAGCTTCGCCGGGCGCTGTGCGAAAACTCCTGTGTCGTGCTGCTCAAAGCCGCTGATGAACTCCTGTGGGAGAGGATCGTGAGCACCGGGATCCCGCCGTTTCTCGAAGGTGAGGACGGATACCGCCGCAACTGCGAACGAAATGAAAAAATATACGAAGCCATTGAACGGGTCGCTGACCTGAACTTTACCGTGACCGACCAGAACCAGGACAGCGCGCATGAAGTTCTCGCCGAGGAGCTTGCCGCCTTTTTCATGCTGAAGATGAGCTCTCCCAGCACCTTCGGCCATATTATCCGCACCACGACTTTCGGTGAAAGCCACGGCGCCGCGGTGGGCGCCGTGCTCGACGGGATCAGGCCCGGGATCGAACTCAGCGCGGCGGACATCCAGGCCGAGCTTGACCGCCGCCGCCCGGGCCAGAGCAGGGTGACCACGCCGCGGAACGAATCGGACCGCGTTGAAATACTTTCGGGCGTGTTTGAAGGCAAAACGACCGGCACCCCGATCTGCATGGTCGTGTACAACCGGGACCAGGACTCGTCGAAATATGACTCTCTCAAAAATGTGTTCCGCCCGGGGCACGCTGATTTCACCTTCTGGAAAAAATACGGGACCAGGGACCACCGCGGCGGCGGAAGGTCTTCAGGCCGCGAAACCGTGGGCAGGGTTGCCGCGGGCGCGGTCGCGAAAAAGATCCTTGCCGAAAAGGGGATCGAGATCAGGGCCTTTGCCCGCGAGATCGGCGGCATAGCCGGCGGCAGGGTCGATTTTTCCTTTATTGAACGGAACCCGGTGCGCGCGGCTGATCCCGAACGGGCCGCTGACATGGAAAAAGCGATTGTCGCGGCAAGAAAAGAAGGAAATTCGATCGGCGGGATCGTTACGCTCATCGTTAAAAATGCCCCTGCCGGGCTCGGTGACCCTGTTTTCTACAAGCTTGACGCGCGCCTGGGCATGGCGCTGTTTTCAATCGGCGCGGTCAAGGGAGTCGAAATCGGTGCCGGCTTCTCAGCGGCACGAATGAAGGGAAGCGAAAATAATGACCTGATGCAGGACGGCAACTTCCTGACCAACAATGCCGGCGGTATCCTGGGCGGCATATCAACGGGCCAGGACATCATCCTGCACGCTGCGGTAAAGCCGACCCCTTCCATTTCGCGGGAACAGAAAACTATTGACACGGAAGGTGCAGACAGGACCATTGTGATCAAGGGGCGGCACGACCCGTGCATCGTGCCCAGGATCATCCCGGTGATCGAGGCAATGGCGGCGCTGGTCATACTCGAGGCGCTGGAAATTCAGGGTCAGTTACAATGAAGATTTACCATAATATTCCTGATAACAAGAACCTTTTCAGGAACCCGGTGGTGACCATCGGCAATTTTGACGGCGTTCACCTGGGGCACAGAAAAATATTCTCCCGGCTCAAGGAAGTGGCAAAAAAAAAATCGGGGGACGCGGTCGTTATAACGTTTTCGTCCCACCCGAGAAAGGTGCTGTATCCCGACATCCCCATTAAAGTAATCACCACCTCGGACGAAAAGGTAAACGCCATTTTCAACCTCGGCATAGACAATATCATCCTGCTTCACTTCACCAGGGAAATGGCGAATATGTCGGCAAAGGACTTTTACAACGACATCCTTCTGACCAGGATCGACACCCGGGAGCTCGTGATCGGCTATGACCACGCCTTCGGTAAAAACCGTGAGGGCACGATTGACTTTCTTGCGGGCCTGTGCGCCGAGACCGGCATCGGCCTGACCCGCGTTGACGAGGAGATGCTCGACTCGCGGCCGATCTCGTCCACCTGGCTGCGTTCCCTGATTGAAGAAGGGGACCTGCCCATGGTCGAGAGGCTTCTGGGAAGGAGATACAGCCTGTCCGGGACCGTGGTCAGGGGCGCGGGAAGGGGCGGAAGCACGCTCGGATTTCCCACCGCGAATATCGACCCCCTTGACCCGGACAAGATACTGCCTGCGGACGGCTCATACGCGGTGGTGGTGACCCTGAACAGCGGCATAAAGAAAGGGGGGATGCTTAACATCGGCATGAACCCGACGTTTAACGCGGACAAAAAAACCATTGAGGTGAATATTTTTGATTTCGCCGAGGATATCTACGATTCGGTCATAACCGTGGATTTCGTCGCCCGCCTGAGGCCCGAGAGGCGGTTCAATACAACTGAAGATCTGGTCGCGCAGCTCGGTCAGGACAAGATCATGGCGCTGAAGATCCTGGATGACCATGCTCAAGCCTGATTTCTACACTGAGCTTCTTAATGATCCCCGAATGGATGTTTATGAATATTCTTCGCCCCTGGGCACGATACTCCTGGCTGCTGATGAGGCGAGCCTGAAGTTCTGCTTATTTTACGGGCAGGAAGGGCCGGCTTCAGGAAATAAAGCGCTGGTCAAAAAAAATCTCCAGCTGAAACTCGCTGCCGCTTTTCTCGATGACATTTTTTCCGGAACCAGGCCGTTGATCGACGGGTTTATGGAGTCAGGGCTTTCCTTCGATTTCAGCCCTTTTTCTGATAAGGAGATACGGGTTTACCGGGAACTGCTGAACGTCCCGCCCGGAAAAACGGTTTCTTACCGGAAACTTTCTTTTATGGCGGGAATTCCCCGCGGAGCGCGTTTTGTGGGGAACACCATGGCAAAAAATGTTTTTCCAATACTGGTCCCCTGCCATCGCGTGGTTCCTGAACGGGGAGGATACGGGAATTATTCCTCCGGAGTTGAGACAAAAATAGTTATTCTTAAAAAAGAAGGAATTATTCTATAATAGGATTTGGGATCAGTGAATTTGTACTTGAAAAATACTTGGTGTTTTGTATAGTTGTTCCAATACTGGAAATGTCGTTAAGGTTGCGTTATGATCGACCCGAATAATTTTGAAATTACAGACCTTGAAAAGATTTTAATTATCACCATTGACGGGGACCTTGAAATAACCACGATCAAAAGGTTTGATGAATGGATTATTGCCCTTGCCAATAAAACACCCAAGGACATCGTCCTTGATTTTTCGAAGGTCAATTATCTTGATTCTTCCGGTATTTCGGTTCTGCTGAAGCTCTCAAAACTTCTCAGGTCAAAAAGAAGAAAGCTGAAGCTGACCAAGCTCCCTGAAAGGATTTCCCAGGTCCTCGAACTGAGTTCCCTGTTCGATGAACTGGAAGAGCATCAGATCGAGATCGTCTGATCTATTCCCACTCAATGGTGCTGGGCGGTTTTGACGAAATGTCATAAACCACGCGGTTCACGCCTTTTACTTCATTGATAATCCTGTTTGAAATCTTTCTAAGCACATTCTCGGGCAGATAGGCCCAGTCTGCGGTCATGGCGTCAACCGAGGTAACGCCCCTGAGCGCGATAACGTTTTCATACGTGCGCTTGTCTCCCATGACACCCACAGAGCGGACCGGCAGAAATACCGCGAAGACCTGCCACAGGCTGTCATACAGGCCGGCGTTCCTTATTTCTTTGATAAGGATGTCATCCGCTTCCTGAAGGATGCGTATCCTCTGCGGGGTGACTTCGCCGATGATCCTGATCGCGAGGCCGGGGCCGGGAAAGGGATGACGGTAAACCAGTTCGTCGGGCATGCCCAGCTCCTTTCCCAGAAGGCGGACTTCGTCCTTGAACAGCTCCTTCAAGGGCTCGATGACCTTGCCCGATTTGATCAGTTTAAGCACTTCGGGCACCCGGTTGTGGTGGCTTTTTATGGTGTCGCTGGGCCCTTTGGTGGACACGGACTCGATAACGTCCGGATACAGGGTCCCCTGTGCCAGAAAATCAAAGCGCCCGATTTTTTTTGCTTCTTCCATGAAGACCGCGATGAATTCCCTTCCGATGATCCTGCGCTTCTTTTCAGGCTCCTCGACCCCTTTTAGCTTGTCCAGGAAACGTTTCGACGCATTCACGTGGATCAGGTTCAGTTTCATGTGCTTTTTGAAACGTTCGATCACCTTTCCCGCTTCATCTTTTCTCAGCACGCCATTGTCCACGAACACGCAGTACAGCCGGTCGCCGAGCGCCCGCTGCAGCAATACCGCGGTGACCGAGGAATCGACCCCGCCGGAAAGCCCCAGGAGAACGGTGCCGCTGCCGACTTCCGCCTTGATCGCTTCGACCGAAGTTTCAATGAAGGATTTCATGGTCCAGGTCGGTTTGAGGCCGCAGATTTTGAACAGAAAGTTGTGCAGCACCCGGCCTCCGTTGATCGTGTGGTACACTTCGGGGTGGAACTGCACGCCGTAAATTTTTTTGTCGTCGTTTCCGATGGCGGCGATTTCGGCATTTTCAGAGGCGGCGAGCACGGAAAACCCTTTAGGCGGGGAAACGACTTTGTCCCCGTGGCTCATCCACACCTGCTCTTTCTTTTTAAGGCCGGTGAACAGAGGTGATTTCGCCTCGATATTGATCAGGGCCCTGCCGTATTCTTTCGATTTTGCCGCTTCGCTCGTGCCTTTGAACGCATTGACCACCAGGTACAGGCCGTAACAGATCCCGAGCACCGGAATGCCGAGGTTGAAGATATCGTCAGGGATCCGCGGCGCGTTTTTTTCATACAGTGAAGAGGGCCCCCCGGAAAGGATGATCGCTCCGGGGCGCTCCTGAATGATGTCCTTCAGGGGATGAAAATAGGGAACAATTTCGGCATACACGTTCATCTCGCGCACTCTGCGGGCGATGAGCTGGGTGTACTGTGATCCGAAATCGAGGATCACGACGCGTTCTTCGGGTATGTGGATGGCGTGTTCTATCATGGTTTCCTCGTTAAGCGGTCATTTCAGCGCTTTGATGTATTCCTTATAGCCGAGAGAGGCCAGGATGTCGTTTTTCTTCTCGATTTTTTCCGCGTTGTTTTTTCTGAATGCGGCAAGCTTTTCCTTTAATGCGGGCTCGGACAGGGACAAAATGCTCACCGCGAAAAGCGCGGCATTGGCCCCGCCCGCTTTTCCCGCGGCCATGGCCGCGACCGGGATTCCAGAAGGCATCTGCACGATTGAAAGGAGCGAGTCTATGCCCCCGGCTATGGCGCTCTCAACCGGTATTCCGATAACGGGCAGGGTCGTATGGGAGGCGACTACGCCCGGGAGATGGGCCGCGCCTCCTGCTGCTGCGATTATGACTTTGATACCCCTTTCTTCGGCGGTGGAAGTCCACTGCCGGGTTTTTTCCGGGGTCCTGTGGGCGGAAGAAATTACAATTTCGTAATCAACCCCGAACTGGTCAAGAGTTTCAAAACAGCCTTGAATTTTAGGAAGGTCTGAATCGCTTCCGAGAATAATGCCAATGCGTGCCATGGGGCTCTCCTCGCCGGTTTTTGGTGAAAAACAGGCTTAAAAATGAAACGGGTAAGCGATTTTTGTCAATCATGAAATTCAGTTAAACGTTCATTGGTATTATTTTTTCAAAAAAATAAATTGTTGACTATTTGCCTTTACCGGCAATAGTATACAGAAAATCTGCTGAAGCCGTTATGCAGAAACCCGGCTGAAATAACAGCAGTTTGATTTTTGTTAAATTCGCTGTCGCCAGACAGCAAGCTGCAGAAAATGATAAAATACCTGCTAATATTTTTCTTTCTCTTCGTTGCAGTCACGGTTTTTTTTATCGTGAAAACAATGCAGTACCCTTCAAAAATCAGGAAGGCCGAAGAACTGCTCACCATCGGGGACCTGGCAAAGGCGAGCGACATTATTAAAGCCATCCTTGACAAGAAGAAAGACTATGCGCCGGCACGGTATCTCAGGGCCCAGATCCTGATCAAGCAGAAGCAGTACCTCATGGCGATTTCGGAGCTGAACAGTATCCTGTCAATCCCCGAATACAGCAAACACATCAAGGAACTGGACATACATTATCAGCTCGCCTTCCTCTATGGCGAAACCAAGAGCTGGCAGAAAGAGGTCGAGGAATATAAAGTCATCCTCTCGTTTAATTCTGATGATCTGAAAGCGAACCACCGGCTGGGGCACGCGCTGTACCGCCAGAAGGACTATAAAAAGGTCAGGGAATACCTCACCAAGGCGGTTCTTCTTGATCCCAATTTGCAGGACTGCTATCTGCCCCTGGGTATATCATGCTTCCAGATTTCCGATTATGAAAAAGCTGAGCAGTACCTTTTAAAGTCGCTCAGTTCGGCGGGTGACAATGTTGAGGCCCACTTCTATCTCGGCCTGATTTTTAAAATGAAAAAAGATTATGACAATGCGATCAAGATGTTTGAACTGGCCCAGAAGGACCGGCATTTTTTTGTCAAGAGCCTGTATAACATCGGGGAAATTCATTATGTCAATGAAGACTTTGATATTGTGATCGAGGAGCTGGAAAAAGGGCTGAACTATCTTCAGAAAAATGATGAGGAATCCCACGCGTACCGTTACCTCCTGGCAGAGGCATACGAGCAGGAGAATAAAATTGACGAGGCCATCCACCACTGGGAAAAACTTGCCGCTGAAAACCCCGATTTCAGAAGCGTGAAGATCAAGCTTGATTCTTACCGTGAAATTCTTGATAACAAGCACATGATGAGCCTTTTTCAGTCTTCGCTCGAAGAGCTGCAGCCGCTTATATCCGAAATAATTACCGGGCTTCAATATAATATCATCGCCAAGGAAAAACAGTCGCCCAATGAATATCAGTACCGCGCCTACAATATCAAGCGCATCAATGATCCCCCTTTGCTGATATTTTTCAACCGGACCACCAGGGAGATTACCGAAGGCCAGATCCTCGATTTTTATCGAAAGATAAACGAGGAGAAATGCAAGTCCGGTATCTATATTTCCACGTCAAAATTCAGCCTCAAGGCCAAATCAACTGCCGCGACCCGTTTGATAGAGCTCTATGGCGGGGACTACGTGAACAAGGCCATTGAAAAAATACAGTTCAGGAGAAGAAAGAAATGATCCGCACTGCAGGGACGCTGCTGCTGGGCTTTTTTCTTTTCATGCCGGGCTGCTCACGACAGGGTGATATTTCGCTTGAGGACGCGATCATTGAATACAGAAACGACGGCGGTTCGAAGCACGAAAACATCGGCAGGGGAATGCTTTCCGAAATTTCGCTGGTCCGCCTGGGCGCAGACGGGCTTGCCACGAGCGGCACGTGCCTGTATTACCGGAACGGCGATTCCATGGATATCGTCTATCCCGATGAGAAAAAGATTGATGCAGTGCAGCTTCAGGACGCGGTTATTGCCTGTTCGGATGAGAAAAGGACCGCCCTGGGCGCCGGGTCCGCGGTCAGGGTATACGGCCCCGGTTCCCCGGATTCAGTGGAACTTTCAGCGGCTGATACGGGAGACAGGATCAAGGCTTTGCTCATCAATAACGGCACGGTGTATTATTATAAAGGGCACCGCCTTTTTTCGCAGGGACTCGACCAGGACCAGCCGCGCCTTCTGGTGAGCGACCGGTTCAGCCCTCCCTACAAAAAATATTACCAGGTGTGGCTTCACGGGATTAAGGGCGTTCTCGGCATCGTTGCCGGAAGCGCGGGTTCATACTATATCAGCGCGGTCGGGCTTTCCCCGGCGAAAACGATGGTGACCAATATCTCCGCTTCATCCTCGAAGATCGCGCTTACTGACAGGGGTGTTTATTATATTTTCGGGGGCTCGGGAAACTGGGACCTCCTGTTTTTCAGGTTTGCCGGCAAAACAAAACAGACGATCAGGAAATTCAAAGACCTCCGCTCTATCGAACTGACCGGATCATCATATATTTTTCAGGATTCCGGGGGCCTGTGGATTCAGGATTACGATAAGAATATCATAAAGATTCCTTTTGATCTCGGGATAGAGGGGAAATACGGCGATTTTGTCCTGCTTTCGTGTTCGGGGTATGTTTATGTGACTGACCTCAGGATGCTCATGGAAAAGCTTGAGCAGTTAAAAATTAAAATTCCGGAACTTTTTACCTGAGCTATTCGAATTCTTAGCGGTAGTTTATTCTTAGAGAACCTTCCCTTCTCCGCACCGCTTTGCCGCCTTCATGATTAACGTCAACTGAGACTGCAAGGGGGATGTCCCTGCAGCAGAAACGGTCAGCCGGTGCGGGTTTTTTCAGTTCCCGGCGATTGAACGCTTCGAGCACTGACCCCACGAGGGAAAAGCCATAGACGACTGAAGTGCTGCCGGAGAGCAGGGATCGTTTTTCAAGAATCATGACCCGCTCAGCGGGCAGACAGGCGGTGCCGTCAGCGTTGCAGAACCGTACGCTGATCTGTTCGGGTGAAACAGTCCTGTTGATTTCAAATGAGAAAAAAATTTCATCGCCCTGAAAGTACAGGTGATTAAACAGGTCCCGTACCGTGCCGTTCCCGGTATACTCAGTAAAGGAGTATGTCAGAGAGGTATCGGTTACGGCGCCCGACTGGTTTATTTTACTGCCGAGAGTGACCGGGGACAGGCTCAGCGAGGAGCTGCATGAAAGAACAACGAGCAAAAGAAATTCCGGTATAAGGCGGTGTTTCATCTATTTTTTCTTGGTGCTCTTTTTGGCGGTCGCGGCGTTTTTTTTCACGTAAGCCTTTCTTTTCTTCTCCGGTGTCTTTTGAGCTTGAGCGGCTTTGGCCTTTTCAACGCGGATGAGGCTTCCCCCTTCAATGTGGTAGTGTGAATCCGCGCGGTTGACAATGCGGCTGTCATGGGTGACGATGACAAAGGAAATATTATACTGCTCACTGATTTCGAAAAACAGGTCTACAATTCCCGCTGCCGTGGTTTCGTCGAGATTTCCGGTCGGTTCGTCAGCCAGAACGATCCTCGGTTTGTTTATGATCGCCCTGGCGATTGCCACGCGCTGGAGCTCCCCGCCTGACAGTGTTGACGGATACTGGTTGCGGATCGTCTGAAGGCCCAGGTGCTGAATCAGGTATTCGGCTTCATCCCTGCGGTCCTTTGAAAAAATTTTCATCGTTGAAGGATAGAGAATGTTCTGGTAAGCGGTCATGTCAGGCAGCAGATTGAAAAACTGGAAGATAAACCCGATATGGCTGTTGCGAAAGCGAGACCGTTTGAAATCAAGCCATTTGAAAATGTCTTCATCGCCGTAAAGAACCCGGCCCTGCTGGGGTTTGAGCAGCCCTGACATAATGCCCAGAAGGGTGCTCTTCCCGGAACCCGATTTTCCGGTCAGGGCCATGATGCTTTTTTGAGGTACTGATAGAGAGACGTCGCTGAGTATCCGCCTTTTGCCGAAAAATGCCGAGACATTTTCAATCTTCATTACCGGTTGCGTGTTGTCCTGTGGTGCCATGGTTATTTTTTCATCGCCTTGAATAAATTGATGTTTGACGCGAATATCGCGGGTATCAGCGCTGATACCGATGAAATTGAGGCTGAAAGGGCCAGAGCGAGAAAGAGAACCCCTGTCCCTGCCTTTTCAACCGTAAGGCTCTGCAGGGCCGGGACCCATTTCCCGACATTGCTTATAAAGTAGTCAAGAAGCCAGTTGCCCACAAGGTATCCCGCTCCTCCGTATATGGCGCCGATCACAGCCGCTTCAAAAACGAAACCCATGATTATACGGATTTTGGAGACGCCCAGTACCCGTTTTAACGAGAACTGGTGGGCACGGGTGTACACAATGGTCAGGTATGAATTGAATATTGAAATTACCGTGAGAATGAGCAGTATGCCGATTATGACCAGTGACGAGTCATCAATTATCTCGAGCACCCGGTTTGTTTTCTCCGCTATGTCATCACGAGATTCAACGGCAAGGCCCAGAGATTTCAGCTTCGCGGCAACATCGGGAAGCCGTTTCACGTCTTTAACCGTGGAAATCAGCATGACGTATTTATAACCCTTTTTATAGGTCCCCGAATCTTTCTCGTGTTTTTTGCAGAACCTGACAATGTAGTCAGTGGGGATGATGACCCCGGGGAGGTTGACGACATCGGTGAAAGAATGGGCCGCTCCCTCGGTCACATTGCGGATCTCTTTTCCATCGGGGTCTTCGGTAAACACATACAGCCTGAGAGGAAAACCCCGGAATTTGTCCGGTGTCATTGCCGGCATCCCCATTGCAGCGAGGAAATTGTTAAGCAGTTCGAAAACAAAGCGGGGAGCGATCATGGGCAGCGGTTCAGTATTCGTGAAATTTTTCCAGTATGGGTCCTTGCCTTTAAAAAACGACCGGTCCATCCCGAAAACGGGTACGTGGATCCTGGATCCCTGCCCCATGAGTTCACCTCTGACCCGGGTGTCGTAATCAAACCTGATTACGCTGTAGGTTTTATCAAGCTGGGGGATTTTTCTGACCTTTTTGACCGTTTCCGGACTTATGCTCGCGTTCACGCTTGAGGCGGTCGCGAAGAAACTGTCAGTACTTGTTTTTTGGGGAAATATTTTTATTTCATTAATGGCAAGTTTTCCAAAGAGATTGGTCTCAACGTAGTTTTTAATCGAATCACGAAAGGAGAGATACAGGACGACGAATGAGATCAGGAAAAGAATGCCGAAACTTGAAATCAGCGCTTTGGCGATGTTCCTTCCCGAATTTTTAATAATGAAATAGATGTTTTGCGCGATATGGATCATACGGTTTTGCAGGCTCCAGTAAGATAAGAGTGACCCTTACAATGTAGAAAAAGTAGTGAAACAGAAGCGCCGGGCCCAGTCAAGCATTTTATTACAAGGTATAAAGCCTTGCTGCCTGCGTCAAGGAGGCAAACAAGGTGATTCAAGGCAGCAGGTAACTGCGGTGATTTTTATTATAGACATGCAAAAAGGTTTTTTTTATAAAAATGACCTGAATGCTCTTGACAAAAGGGAAAATTGAATTTTTAATAAAAAAATGGATATTCATGAACATCCACGCCTGAATCTGTTTTTGTAATCTATATATTATTTTTATTATTTTCAAAAATCAAAATAGAGATACAACCATGAATAACACCCTAATCAATGTCGGAGTAGCCCAGGTTAAAATCTCATCGTCACCAACAATTTTGCGGACAATTTTGGGAAGCTGTGTTGGTATCTGTATCTATGACAGGATGAAAAAGATCGGCGGGCTTGCTCATATTCTGCTACCTAACGACCAGGCAGCGGGAACGAATCCTGAGAAATATGCTGAAACAGCGATACCGTTACTGGTCAATCAGTTGCTGAAAAACGGAGCGAAAAAGGAATTCATGTCCGCCAAGATCGCCGGCGGCGCTTCAATGTTTAAATTTGATTCAAACATAGCCCTGGGACAGATCGGGGAGAGAAATATTGAAGAGACTAAAGCCATACTGACCAGACTTGGAATACCTCTTCTTGAAGAAGACGTAGGAGGCCATACGGGGAGGGTCATTGATTTTTTTCTGGAAGACGGGAGGCTTAAGGTAAAAGCATCGGGTAATGAAAAATACTATTACAAGGTTTAATCCTTATTTGGAGAATACTCATGCAGATTAATATTAAACAGAGATTAGATGCAATTATTAACAATATAGACCAGCTCCCTTCAATCCCTGAAGTGGCCAGTAAAATAATCAATATGGTAAATGACCCTTCGGTCTCATTCAAGCAGGTGGCTGAACTCATATCGAAAGACCAGGCAATGACGGCAAATATCCTGAAGCTGAGTAACTCCGCGTATTTCAGCAAGGGAAAGGAGATATCGTCAATTGACCGCGCCCTGGTCACCCTGGGCCTTAAAGAGGTAAAGAACATTGTCATGGTTGTGGCAGCCAAACCGGTCCTCGATAAAGCGATAATCGGCTATGATCTTGAAAAGGGGGTGCTCTGGAACCACGGCCTGCTGGTGGCAAATATTGCAAACGCCATAGCCCTGCTTAAAAAAAGAAAAGACGTGGCGGATGTTGTCTTTACCGGCGGCATCATCCACAATGTGGGAAAAGTCGTTGTCGCGCTTTACATTAAAACCGTGTATAAAGAGATCCTTGATTATGTGCAGTCAAAAGGGGTCCCCTTCTCCATAGCAGAAAAGGAAGTGATGGGATACAACCACCAGGAAATCGGTGAAAAAATACTGGTCAAATGGCAGTTCCCGCCTGTTTTACAGTCAATCGTACGGTTTTATGCGCAGCCGGACCAGGCGCCGGCACAGTTCCGTTTTGAAGTGTCCACGGTCCATATTGCCAATCTCCTGGCCCTCATGGCCGGAATAGGCGTGGGCAGCGACGGCCTGTATCATGAATTCAACCGCGTTGCCCTTGAAACAGTTGGATTAACCGAAGCCGAAATCAATGAGATTTATTCCAAAATCCCAGAAATGATGAAGCAGTTGAAAGAGCTTCAATAGCCGGCATGCACCTTATTAAAAAGTGTCCATCGTGTGGCGTAAAATTGAGGTTTCCCCTGGAAAAAGGGAAAATCCGCGTTACCTGCACGTGCGGTTTTTCTTTTATGGCAGACCCCGATGACCCCGCCCTGTTTAAAGACGCATCATTTGATCTCGGAACCCCGGCTCAAAGCGAAAAGCGAAAGTTCTTGGACGCTTTGTTTTCAGGTTCCGGAACCATTTCTCTGAAAAAAATCAAAACAGCCTTTATTCAGGGGCTGTATAATTATAAATATAAAATACAGAATTTCAGGCTCCTTCCCACGAAAGAGAAGATCAGGATGATCGGTTTCCTTGCTGCGGTTATCGTCCTGATCGTCTTGCTTGTTTACTTTACGTTTTATTATCAGAAGCCCGCTCGCGGCAGCGGTATTATCATTTAACCGGATTTAACAGAATACTGAGACACAGGAGAGGAATATACCTATGCCCCGGTCCGTACTTATAAACAATACTGCCGATTTTCATATCCATGAAATGGACACTCTCGGATGGGAGCTGACCGTTTGCAACACCCTTGAGCCTGAAACGTCGCCGGCGCGTCAGATCCTCTCCCGGAGAGGGAGCTTCGGCTGCATGCTCTACGATTTTCTCTCTGAACTGGTCCCCCTTCATGATGTTTCCTCCGTGCTTGAAGTCGGGGGAGGGTATGGGTTTGTAATGAGGGATTTCCTGGACAAAAATCCGGGCCTTTCAGCATCGATGCTGGACATCTCCCCTTTTCTACTGCAGAAGCAGAAGGACCTGCTCGGAGGCAGGGGGGCCTGTTTCTATGAACAGGATTTTCTCGGAGCAGACTCGAATTTTTTGAAGCAGTATGACCTTGTGCTGCTTAATGAAAACATCGCGGATTTTCCCACGGCCTGCGCCCTCACTGCCGATATGCTTTTAGGCAACGGATGCGACGGCGACCTGAGTGAGATCCGGCGCCTGGTCAGAACCTATGGCCTTTCATTCAAGGGAGAAGTGTTTAATTTTAACTTCGGCGCGGTCAAGGCGGTTGAGCTTCTCTGTTCATCAGGCGTGCCCTATGTGTATCTCAGCGAACACAGCTGCGAAACCGAGGGTCCCGAGCGATACCGCGAGTCCCTGGGCGTAACGCCTACGGGGAACCCTGAGAGGATCGCCCTTAAAGGGCACGATGAGTACACCATCCGTTTTTCGCATCTTGAAGCAGTGGCGCGGCATTTCAATTATCGTGTTTTAAGGGGGAACTATACTGATATTTTTCCCGTTGTTTTTGACGAAAAGGTCAATTTCATCCTGACATCAAAAACAGAAAAAGACGAACATGAAATTATCCGCCTTTTCATCAGTGATCTGTATAAGTATGAATATCTGGTCCTGGTTAAGGATTAGACGTTCTCAAGCTCTTTTTTACGCTGTAGAAGGTGTTTGAAATAACGGGACGAGGCCTGGTTTTTTTCTTCCAGTTCTTTCATTTTATCATTGATCGCCTGCAGCCCGAGCCTGTTCACCTTTTTTGTTTTGGCTGCTGCGGCAGCTTCCCCCTGCTGAGGGGCTTCCTGGGTCTTCTGTTCTTCTGACATGTATCCTCCTGTTGTCTGGATAAATAATTAGTGTATGCCTGAGCCATTCAGGGCATATTGTCAAGAATTTTCTCACGCTCAGCGCGTGTACTTCTTGAGTTCACGCTGCATTTCACGGTCGGCGTCGCGCTTCTGTATTGTTTTCCGCTTGTCGTACTGTGCCTTTCCGCGGCCGAGCCCGAGCAGAATTTTCACCTTCCCGTTTTTAAAATATACCTTGAGCGGGATCAGGGTGTAGCCTTTTTCCTTGAGTTTTCCCGTGAGGCGTTTGATCTCCTGGCGGTGGAGCAGCAGCTTGCGCTCGCGGAGCGGCTCGTGGTTGAACCGGTTTCCCATATCGTACTGGGCGATATTCATCCCGATGATGAACGCCTCATTGTTCTTTATGGTCGCGTACGCTTCCTGGATGCTGACCTTTTTGAGCCTGACCGACTTGACCTCGGTCCCGTGAAGCACCAGGCCTGCCTCGAAGGTGTCGAGGATCTCATAGTTGAAGCGGGCCTTTTTGTTGACCACGATGTCGTGAATAGGGTCTGCCATGGAGGATAGATATGGCGCAGCATCGTGATTCAGTCAAGATAAATATCTCCCGCCCGGGACTGCTCAATCGGGGGGATGTTTAATCAGGCGTCACCGGCAGTTCAGGTCGTCAATGATGGCGTCAGCGGCCCTGATCCCGTCTACTGCGGAGCTGACGATCCCTCCCGCGTAACCGGAACCCTCGCCGGCCGGGTACAGGCCGCGGTGAGAAACCGACTGGAAGTCATCGCCCCTGAGCACGCGCACCGGTGAAGAGGTCCTGGTCTCGGCCCCGATCAGCAGGGCATGCTCGGTGATGAAGCCTTTCATTTTTCGGTCAAAGTTTTTCAGTGCGAAGCGGAGGGGCCCGGTGATCCAGTCAGGAAGGTAGTCGTCCGCCAGGCAGGCGCGTACTCCGGGCCTGAACGTCGACCCGGGCAGAGACGCATCAGGGGTGCGCGTCAAAAAGGATGTTACCCTCTGTGCCGGCGCGCGGAACATCCCGCCCCCGCAGCGGAAGGCCCCTTCCTCGATCCGTCTCTGGAGCTCTATGCCCGCCAGGGGCCCGGCGCCGCCGAAATCTTCAGGCGTGACCGTGACCACGACCGCGGCATTGGACCAGGCAAGGTCGCGCGCCGAAAAGCTCATGCCGTTGGTGCAGAGCCGTCCCTGCTCTGATGACGAGTTGATGACCCTTCCGCCGGGGCACATGCAGAACGAATACACCCCTCTGCCGCTGTCAGGGTCTTTGCACGCGAGAAGATATTCCGCGGCGGGCAGCGCGCGCCTGAATGGCGGGCGGCCGTACTGGATGTCGTCAATGATTTCCCTGGGGTGTTCAATTCTCGCGCCCATGGCGAACGCTTTGCGCGCGAGGGCGACGCCGCTTTTTTCGAGCACCGCGTAGGTGTCGCGCGCCGAATGCCCGGTGGCCAGCACGACCCGGTCAGACACAAACTCATCGCCGCATGACGTCAGCCCGAGTACGCGGCCGTCCCTGATGATGAGCCCGTCCACGCGCGCGGCAAACCGGAACGAACTTCCCCTGCTTTCAAGATATTGCCGGATGTTTTTCACCACAAGGGCGAGCCGGTCAGTGCCGATGTGGGGCTTTGCCTCGTAAAGAATCGAGGGCGGGGCGCCCATTTCCACCATGCGCGTGAAAAACCAGCGCGATTCGGGCCGGGATGTTCTCGTGGTCAGCTTGCCGTCAGAGTAGGTGCCCGCGCCCCCTTCGCCGAAGAGCACATTGCTTTCGCAGTCAAGCACGCCGCCCTTTTCAAGGCCGTCAATGTCGCGCATCCTTTTTTCGACCGGCGCACCCCGTTCGAACAGCGTGACCGAAACCCCGGCCCCGGCAAGGCGCAGGGCGCAGAAAAGGCCCGCGGGCCCGGTACCGATGACGGCGACCGACGCGGGCGCCCGGACTGCCTTCACCGCCGCAGGCGCGGGCTCAGTGAACAGCGATATGCCGTCCTTCCCCAGCAGATTCCTGCCCAGTTCATCAGGGACATTCACCATGAGCCGGTACCGGTAATGGATGCCGCGCTTGTTCCGCGAGTCGAGTGATTTTCTGACAATGCTCCAGTCAGGGGGCGGGGTGAGGCCCAGGGCGCGGGCAAGCGTCCCTTCAAGGGAGCTTTCATCTTCATCAGGGCGGAGAATGATATTGTCAACTATGAGTTTCATCGGTGTTCAGGTGTTCAGCGGTTCCCGTTTTTCCTGTCATGCTTAAAATGGACTGAATAGTCAATGAGAAACTGGTTGGTTTTCCATCCCCTGAGGAGGGTGCGGTACGCGGCAGTAATGTCGGTGTGCGAGAGAATCCCGAGCACCCTGTTCCCGCTTTCAAGGGAGACCACGGGGATGATTTCAAGATCGCCCTCCTCGATGTTCTGGATCGCTTTTGATACCGGGTCATTTTCGAAAACCGGGACCACGGGCTGAATGAGGTCGCGGGCGATCAGGAGGTCGACCAGGTCGTGGTCCGCGATGGCCTGGCGGATGTCGCGCAGTGAAATGATGCCGGAAAGCCCCCCTTCGTCATCCACGACAATGACGTCCCCGTAACGGGAGTTCATCACGATGTCGAGCAGCTTTCTGAACGGCATGCGGTAATTCACCTGTTCGTAATCGGTGCGCATCAGCTTGTTCACGCGTATTTTTCCCAGTATGTCGACTTCCCCCCGTTTGCTCACGTCAATGCCTTCATCGAGAAGCTCCAGGCTGTACACGGTCCCCTTGTTGTAGTAGAGCGTTACCAGGTAGGATATCACCGAGACCAGCATCAGGGGCAGAATAAAGGTGTAGTCATTGGTCACTTCGAACACGATCATGATCGCGGTAAGCGGCGCGGACGCGATGCCCGCCAGAATCCCTCCCATGCCCACCAGGGCGAAGGCCGCGGGGTCCAGGCTGACCTGTGTCGCGGCTGAGACGGCCCACGCGAAGACAAACCCCAGAAACGCGCCGATGCTCAGCGAAGGGGCGAAGGTGCCGCCGTATGAGCCGGCCCTGAGGAAGAGTGAAACGAAAAGAATTTTAAGCACCAGCAGCACCGCGACATCAGCAGGGGGGATCGATTTTGCCAGCACCTCGTTGATCGTGTTGTAGCCGATGCCGTAGAGCTGGTAGTATTTCAGAAGGATGAACCCGAACACCAGCGAAACCGGGATGATGCGCACGAAACCATTGGTTATTTTCAGCTTTTCGTCAAACAGCGCCCTGATCCTGTCATCGAGGGCAAAGTAGAAAACCGAGACCAGCCCGGCAATCACGCCGAAGAGCAGAAAGAACGGGTAGGCCGCAATACCGCCGGTCGAATAGTGGGGGATGGTCAGCACCTGGCTGTTGCCCAGCATCGAGCGGGAAACGATGTCCGCGACCACTGAGGCGATGATCAGCGCGCTCAGGGCCCGGTTTTTCAGGTCATTGAGAAGGATGACTTCAATGCCGAAGAAGACCCCGGTGATGGGGGCGTTGAAAACAGCGGATATGGCCGCGCCGCCGCCCGCGGCGGTGTACATCATCATGTCGTCCCTGGTGAAGCGCAGCACCTGTGACATGAATGACCCGATGCCGCTGCCGATTTTGGCCGCGGGGCCTTCAGGGCCAAGGGGCGCGCCGGTGCCGATCGCGATGATCGGCGCAAAGAGGTGGAAAAGCGTGACGCGGAGTTTAATCAGGCCGTTGTTGAGTATTATCGCCTTGATAACACTGATCACGCCTTTTTCCCTGGCAACTATGGGAAACAGGACGGTCATCAGCGCGCAGAGCAGGCTGCCTGCGACCGGAATGATGATTATAACCGATTCATCGATCCTGAAAAGATGGTGCACGTGCCCGGGCTCAAAGAAGTGCCGCATTTTTTCAAGAAGGTAGTGGAACAGGATGGCGCCGAACCCGGCAGCGACACCGATGATGACTGAAGCGATGATGTGGACCACGTATTTGGAAAGGTCGCTTTTCAGGTACAGCCTGCTGTATTTTTTAAGAAGGGCATCCCTGAGGGATGACAGTGACTGGAAAGAAAGTTTCATGGCTGCTGGTCTACCTTCCTGGGCATCTGGATCCGGCGTTTGGCGTCTTTTCCGGGGATTCCAAAAAACATTTTGACGAACACGGGATAGTTTACAATAATACTATGGGCACCTCTAAAAATCAGGTTTTTTCATTAACTGAAAAATAATAAAACCTGATTTATCCAATGGTTGTGCCCACAAGGGAACATCCAAAATGTAATTTATAGAAGTTCCCTTATTATATAATAGTCAACAGGATTTTTTTCTCAAGCAATAATACTGTATATATCGGCCAGAATGGGCACGGCCTGAAAATAACTGCGAGGATGAAAAGCCATGAGTGAATACCGGTACTGCCCCCTGTGCGGCCTTCCTCTGAAAACAGGAATTATCGACGGCAAAGAGCGTAAAAGCTGCAGCGCTGAATGCGGCTATGTGCAGTGGGACAACCCTGTTCCCGTCGTTGCCGGTATTGTCGTGTACCGGGAAAGGGTGATTATCGCCCGTAACCGTGCGTGGCCGGAAAAGATGTTCGGCCTGATAACCGGATTCCTTGAAAAGGGCGAGACCCCAGAAGAGGGCATGTGCCGCGAAGTAAAAGAAGAGCTCGGCCTGGAAAGCTCAATCCGTGAGCTGGTGGGGCTGTATCCTTTCGATAAAATGAATCAGCTGCTTATCGTTTACTGCGTCGACGCGTCCGGAACAGTCACACTGGGAGAAGAGCTCGCTGAAATACGGGAGCTGGAGCCTGCAAAGCTGCGGCCCTGGCCTTTCGGAACAGGGCCGGCATTGCGGGACTGGCTAATAAAAGAAGGGCACCTTAAAGAATAGGGACACACCCTACAGGGAAGCGGTGTTGATGATCAGCCTGACCGAGTTTTCCTCAACGCGGAGTTTTTTCGCGATTTCATCGGATGACCATCCCTTGCTTGAGAGTTCACGGATCGTGGTGATCATGTTCTCGTTGATGTTTTTGATCTGGGCTATCTCGCCCTTGATCTGTTTGGATATCGGGTTGTTGTCCACTGCCTGGATGAAATCGGCGAACTGTTTCATCTTCCTGTCGGTCTGGCTGAACATCTCCTGAAGCTTGTTGTCCGTGTCATTGATCTCTTTGCGGAGCGTTTCGATTTTCTGGAACATCGCGTAGATCTGGTCTATGCGCTTTTCGATATGGGCCGAAAGCCCTTCGATTTCATTGAACTTGTCTTTGACTTCCTGGATCTCGCTTTCGCGCGTCTTGAGAAAGAGGGCGTGCTCCTCGACATTGTTCAGGTGCTCGGTCATTTTTTCCACGCGCTTGTCTGAGCGCTCGATCGTTTTCTGGAACGACTTGACCTTCCCGTCAATTGCCTGGATCACGATATCGGTCTTGTTCACTGATTCGAGGTTTTTGGAAATGATGTCCTCGTATTCCTGGAGTTCATGGATGCGATGTTCAAGGCTGGCATAGGTTTCGGTGAGCGCGCCGATGCGCGAGTTCACCGCGTCGATTTTCGAGGTCTGTGCCTGCATTTCGTCCGCGCGGTTCTGGACGAGATCGATCATTTCGGCCAGGCCGCGGATTTCGCGCTCGATGTCGGCAAACCGGTCTTTTTTGCCCTGGTATGCCCTGATTTCGCGGTCAAGGTGTTTTCGGATCTGCTTGATCTGGTCGATGTTCTCGAAGAATTTTTCGATATCACGGGCCTCTTCTTTCGATTCAGTGAGGATTTTTTCGAACTGCTTGAGCGAATCATCCACCTTTTTCATCATCTCGTCGGTCCTGGCAAAGACCCGGTTCTGTTCTTCGTACTGCTGGATCTCGTTTTTCATTTCAGTCATGCGCTGTTCAAGGGCGGAAAATTCTTTCCTGGTCCGTTCTGAAAGAAGCGAAGCGCGGGACTCGATGTCGCTGTATTCATTTTCCATGGTTTCGATCTTTTCAACCGCGGTCTGGACCATCCGTTTTTCAAGTTCGGCGTACTTCTCTTCAAAGCCTTCCATGCGCTTTCTCATGTCTTCGGCTTCTTTTCTGGTTGCCTGCACGATCTCGTCCTTCTTGGAAATGGCGTGGATGCTCAGATTGTCTATCTCGGTCCTGATCTTATCAACCTCGATCTGGAAGGTCCTGATCAGCTTTTCTTTTGATTCATTAACATTGCTTTCAACATTGTGTATTTTGCTGTAGACCCGTTCAACGTTCTCGTGGATGTCCTGCTTCATTTCCTCGGATTTTTCTTTGATGTCCGCGAAAACCGTGTTTTCAAGGTCGTTCATGGTCGATTTCAGCAGATCGATCTGCCCGGAGAGGTTCTGAGCGCCTTCAACCGAACGCGCGATGTTTTCAACCCTGGTCCTCAGGTTCTCGATAATAACGCTTCCGTCCTCAGTGAGCCGGTTCTCGATCTCTTCGGTGATCTCCCTGGAACGCTCCCTGAGCCGGTTGCTGAAATCCTGGAGCATCTCCATTCCCTGTTTCTTAACGTCAACGAACTCTTCTGATAGGCGCGCTATCTGTTCGGAAATGCCGGTGAAGTCTTCTTTGGCAGCGCCGATGAACTCGATCTGGCGGTTGACGTCTTTGGCGGCCCTGGAAACGACCTTCAGGTCATCCTCGACTTTTTTCAGGTTGCTTTTTTCGATGTTGAGGCCGGTCAGCCTTTCCTCGATTTCTTTTAACGATACGCTCAGGTTCTTGGTGAGGGCCCCTGACTTCTTGATGAGAATGTCCATCTCGATGGTCGCGTCCCTGAATTTTCTGTTCTCGGTCTCGGCGAGTTTCTTGAAGTCATCAAATATTTTGGATGAATATCGCCTGAGCTTGGACATGCGGAGGTTTGATTTGTCGAGTCTTCTGAACAGTACCAGCATGAGAAGACATCCAACAGCAGTTATTATGTTTAAAATCATGATCAACCGCCCGGTTATGCGTAAATTTTTGGGAATTTTATTAATTTGGTGAATATAGTAAACAACGGAAAAAATATGTCAATATAAATTTTATGTCACATTAGTTTTTGGTTTCGGTAGTAGATTAAATTTTTAGGTATTTAAACTAAAGGAATTTCAAGGATCCTTAGTATAACATTACAAGTGTCGTCTCCGTGAACATGGGAATCCAGTTTGGTTAATCCCAGGATTTGAAATCCCCCTGAAGAGGCTGTCCCAAAAGTCGTCTCGATACTAATTTCGTAACGCTCATTGAGTGATTTTGATGGAGAAAACATCAAAATCGTATCGAAATGAGCGGGAATACTGTATCCACTTTACGAAATTCACTCGACGAACGTTTTTTGGGACAGGCCCCAAAAGATGATGGTTACGGAAATTTTCTTGCTTTTTAACCCCCTTTATCGAAGGGGGTCGGTGAGCAATGCGAACCGGGGGGATTTTTCCGCGGGAATGGCATTTAAAGGAGATTATTTTTACGAATTTGATCCGGATTTATCAAAAATATTCAGATTAACTAATTGACAAAATTTAACCGCCAGTAAATTTTCTACTATCAGTTAAATTTAACGAATTCAGGGGTCGCGAGCCATGGCAGTCCATAAACAGAATGAGGTGATACAAAACAGGAAAAACCGCGAGCGCCTTCTCAGGGAGGAGACAATCATAAGCGCAGCGAAAAAACTTTTCTGCGCCAAAGGCTATATGAAAACCACCATGGATGAAATCGCCATGGAAGCCGAGATCAGCAAGCCCACGGTATACCAGTATTTTAAAAACAAGGACGACCTCTATTTCAGCCTTACCCTGCCCATACTGCAGCGGCTGGTCAGCGACATGGAAACCATGACGAAAATAATCGCATCAGGCGGGTATAAAACCGGGGCTGAAATCGTAAATGACCATTTTGAAACCTATATCGCGCTTTATAATGACGACCCTGAAGCTTTCGGGATTTTTATGCTTTTTCAGCTTACCGGCACGGTGTTTGACGTCAATGAAGAGGTCAGCAGGGCGATCGGTTCTCTTGCCCGGGAGCGCTATGACGGCATGCGCGGCGTGTATGCGACAGCCATAAAGAGGGGGCTTATTAAGGATGTCAATGTCTATTATCTCGTGGATATGATCTGGGGGAGCTTTCTGGGGATACTGCAGTCACTGGGGGCAAAGACCAGCAGTGCAGGGACCCATAAGGAGTTTATCCCGACCCTGGAATTCGCGCGCGGCCTGATCAGTGACGCGATCGCCCTCAGGGGGGATGAACAATGAACAACGCGGTGAACAGTATAAATGACATGGATTATTTTTTCCATCCTGACGGCGTTGCCGTGATCGGCGCGACCGGGACCCGGATGAAGGGAGGTTATTATATCCTGAGAAACGTGATGGGAGGATACGGGGGGCGCATCTATCCGGTCAACGCGAAATATGACGAAATAATGGGGATGAGGTGCTATCCGGATGTTGAAGCAATACCGGAAAACTTTGACCTTGCCATATTTTTTATTCCCGCGCAGTTCCTTCCCGAAACCATTAAAAAATGCGCGAAAAAGAAAGTCCGCGGAATAATCATCGAATCAGCTGGTTTTTCCGAAACCGGGCCCGCGGGTAAAAAACTTCAGGAAGAGTCGGTTGCCCTTGCCCGGTCCCTGGGCATACGGCTCTGGGGCCCGAACTGCATGGGCCTTCTTGACGGCCATTCCAGGAATGTTTTTTCCTTTATGTATGAAGAAAACTGGAAGACCCTGATGCAGCCCGGAAACGTGTCGCTCATTGTGCAGAGCGGGATGCTTTCCGCCGGTTTTCTCATGATGATGCTCGACCGCGGTGGCATGGGCATCAGCAAGGTCGCGTCCATTGGAAACAAGTGCGACGTTCATGAAACCGAGCTTCTGGAATATTTTATCAATGATGAAAACACCGGGGTCATCGGCTGCTACCTGGAATCTGTAATGGACGGAAGAAAATTCATGAACCTGGCAAGAAACACCTCGAAGCCCATTGTGGTGCTCAAGGCCGGAAGAAGCCCCCAGGGAGCGCGCGCCGCCATGAGCCACACCGCGAGCCTTTCAGGTTCAGCAAAGATATATGAGGGCGCCTTTAAACAGGCCGGGATCGTCCAGGTGTACGACATCTATGAACTCATGGATTTTATTCGCGGCTTTTCAACAATTGAATCGTGCCCGGAACGGGGCGGTGCCGCGGTTATTACTTTTTCAGGCGGCGCGGGCATCATAACCGCGGACCTGCTTTCAGACAGGGGCCTGCCCCTTGCCGAAGTCTCACCCGGCACGCTCGCGGAAATTAAAAAGGTCTTCCCTGAATGGATGGACCCGGCCCATCCCCTTGATCTGTGGCCCGCGGTTGAAAAGAACGGCCTTGCCCGGGTGTATACCCACAGCATTGAAGCGCTGATGAAAGACCCTTCGGTTGACATGATCATTATGGAATCGTTTTCATCCTCGTACCGCAGCCCGGATTTCATGGAACAGATCGGCCTGTTGAAAAAGCAATACGGCAAACCGGTATTTTTGTGGCTGGTAAGCCCGGGGAGCAGGGAAACCTTCACTACCTACAGGGCCGCAGCGGAGAAGAACGGAATACCGGAGTTTACTGAAATATCGAGAATTGTTGCACTTATAAACGGGATAAAATATCATTACCGCAAAAAAAGGGCGCTGAAGCTGATACCGTGAAGGGCGGGCCGCTCAATATATCATTGCGCATCCATTAATTTTTACTATATAGTGGATTAATTTATTGACAGAAACCGGGTTCTCTATATTTTGGAACTCTTTTTAGCCCCAATCAAGCTGAAAAATGGTTATTTATGCGGAGACGAACATGCGAGGAATACAAAAGACATTTTCAATAAAGGAATCAGAGGTTTCCAAAAAGTGGTACCTGATCGACGCTGAAGGAAAGGTCCTGGGCAGGCTGGCTACTCAAATAGCACTGATACTCAGAGGGAAAAACAAACCGGAATTCACCCCTTCCATGGATATGGGTGACAATGTTATCGTGATCAATGCCGAAAAGATTGTTCTCACCGGGTCAAAATCCCTTGACAAGGAATACTTCAGGCATTCCCAGTATCCCGGCGGAAAAAAGTTTATCAGTATCACCAAAATCATGGCTGAAGAGCCTGAGTTTGTCATTAACAATGCGGTAAAAGGAATGCTTCCCAAAACCAAACTGAGCAAAAGCATAATCAAAAATCTTAAGATCTATGCCGGCCCGGAACATCCCCATGCTGCGCAGAAACCCGAAAAGATTGAATTATAATTATTAGGATATAGTCGAGAGGAGTTATTACATGAAGGACACCAATTACGCAACGGGAAGAAGAAAGACCTCGATTGCCCGTGTTTGGCTGAAATCCGGATCAGGCAATATCGTTGTGAATAATAAACCCATCAATGAATATTTTCGCAGACAGACCCTTGAACTTGTCGTGCGGCAGCCCCTTGAGCACATCGGGGTGCTGGATAAATTTGACGTTCAGGCCATTGTCAGCGGCGGCGGATGGTCAGGCCAGGCAGGAGCCATGAAGCTGGCGATTTCCCGCTGTCTTGTCGAAGTTGATGAAAAGAACAAAAAGCTTCTCAGGGAAGTGGGCTTCCTTACCCGGGACGCCAGAAAGGTGGAACGAAAGAAACCGGGCCAGAAAAAAGCGCGGAAAAGATTCCAGTTTTCCAAACGTTAACAGCGAACAGAATCAGGGGGCTGCCGAAAAGGCGGCCCTTGTTGTATATAACCAGCCTGAGAATCTACCCGGCCGAAGCGGAGCATGCCGCATTCTAAGAATCCCCCCGGCCTATGGCCGACCCCCTTGATAAGGGGGTTAAGAATCTGGCAACAACTTCCCCCCTGATAGGGGGGACCGAGGGGGGTTGAAAAACGCCGGGATGACCGAGCCGAGGGAGGTTGAAAAATTTGCCGAAGATTGTAAAAATACAGTATCGTGACAATCACATGGCAGTTGATCTTGACCACGGCGAGACCCTGAAGCTCCCCCATTCGCTTGCCCGTGCACACCGGCTTGAGACTGACCGTGAACTGGAGTCCCTGGAATACAGCCGGCTGAAGGAGGAGTCAGAGCGGTTCTGCTGCATGGACCGGGCCCTGGGCTATCTTTCTTTCAGGGCGCGTTCGGCCTTTGAGATGTCAGGGTACCTGAAAAAGAAGAAGTTCTCCCCGGCGATTATCGAGGAAGTCATCCGCGAGCTCAGGGAAAAGCGCTATCTCGACGACCGGGCGTACGCGCTGGCCCTGGTCCAGAGCAAAATGACGAAAAAGGCCGTGGGCATAAATCTTCTGAAGCACCAGCTCGCCGCAAAGGGCCTTTCGCGCAGCATCATTGACTGGGCGCTGAGGGAATCAGGGGCGTCCGAGACCGATATGCACGCGGTCTATGAAACTGCCCGCAAAAAGTTTGATTCGCTCCAGGGGGATGAAAAGAGGCTGGGAAGGGTGTACCGGTTCCTTCTGCAGCGCGGTTTCCCGCCTGACGCCGCGGGAAGGGCGGTGAAGCAGCTCAAGAGCGAGGACTATCCTGACAGGGATGATGAATAACCCGGGACACCGGCCTGGCACGTCCCGGCCGGGAGAGGAAACGGCTCCTGTTTCTGCCGGGTTTTTAACTTGCAAAAAACATCCCCCCTTCGTAATTAATGCCTAAAACAGCTTTCCCCAGGGAATTTGAATCAACCGCAACGAGGTTCGATAATGCATACAGTAAGGGATTTACGCACATCATTTCTCCAGTTTTTCAGGGACCGGGACCACCGCATTGTGCCGTCAAGCCCGCTTCTGCCCAAAGACGACCCGACCCTGCTTTTTACCACGGCCGGAATGGTCCAGTTCAAGCCCATGTTCGCCGGGACTGTTGACCTTGAATATACGCGCGCCGCGTCAGTGCAGAAGTGCCTGAGGACCAGCGACCTCGAGAACGTGGGGCGCACCAAGAGGCACCTGACCTTTTTTGAGATGCTCGGCAACTTTTCCTTCGGCGATTATTTCAAGAAAGAAGCGATTGAATTCGCCTGGGACTATTCGACCAAGGTGATCGGTTTCCCGGTGAAAGACATATGGGTCTCGATTTACGAGGATGACAACGAGGCCTTTGACCTGTGGAACAAGTCGATCGGCGTACCTGCCGAAAAGATCGTCCGCCTGGGCAAAGCGGACAATTTCTGGGGGCCGGCCGGCGACACCGGTGCGTGCGGTCCCTGCTCCGAGCTGTACCTTGACCGCGGCCCTGATTACGGGTGCGGCTCCCCTGACTGCAAGCCGGGGTGCGAATGTGAGCGCTTCCTCGAATACTGGAACCTGGTCTTCAACCAGTTCAACCAGGACATCAGCGGCAGGTTGAACCCCCTTCCCCGCACGGGCATAGACACGGGCATGGGACTTGAGCGGCTCGCGACCCTGATACAGAACGTCGACTCTGTTTTCGACACTGACGAGCTGAAGGGGCTGGTGCAGATGGTGTCGCAGCACACCGGCAGGGCCTTTGAAGGCGCGTCGCTTGTCCCGATCAGCGTGATTGTCGAGCACGCGCGGGCGCTGACCTTTGCCATGTCGGACGGCATTTATCCTTCGAATGACGGCAGGGGCTATGTTTTGCGAAGAATTCTGCGCAGGGCGCTGCGCTTTACCCGCCAGATCGGCGTGACCGAACCGTACCTGTACACCCTGGTCGACCCCATTGTCGCCACGATGTCCGAATTCTATCCCGAGTTGAAAGATTCGGCGCCGAACGTGAAAAAGGTGATCGAGTCCGAGGAACAGCGCTTCCTCGAGACCATTGAGAACGGCCTTGACCGCCTTGACGAAACCATGAAAGCGCTCAAAAAGAAGGGCGGACGCGAAATTTCCGGAAAGGACGCGTTTGTGCTGTATGACACGTTCGGGTTCCCGCTTGAAATGACCGTGGAGATCGCCGAAGAACAGGGCCTCGGCGTCAATACCGGCGATTTTGAAAAGGAGATGCAGGAGCAGCGCGAGCGCGGCAAGCAGAGCTGGAAGGGCGGCGATTCGGGTTATGAGAAGGCCTTTGAGGAAACCGTGAAAACGTCCGGTGACACCGAGTTTACCGGCTACACCGACTGTGAAAACGAATCAGTCGTGGTGACCCTTCATGACGGAACCGCGATGAAGGACGCGCTCAAGCAGGGCGAGAGCGGGTTTATCGTGCTCAACCGGACGCCGCTTTACGGCGAATCGGGCGGGCAGGTCGGCGATACCGGCGAAATCGTTTCTCCGAAAGGAAGGTTCGCCGTTCATGAAACGAAAAAATACAACAAGACGATATTCCATGTCGGTGTTGTCGAAGAGGGCAGCTTTTCAAAGGGCGACATCGTGACCGCCCGCTACAATGTCGTGCGAAGAAACCTGACCAGGGCGAACCATTCGGTCACGCACCTTCTCCAGGCGGCGCTTCGCAGTGTTCTCGGAGACCACGTGAAACAGGCGGGCTCCTTTGTCGAGCCTGACCGCATGAGGTTTGACTTCTCCCACTTCAAGGCAATGAGCGAGGATGAGATCGCCCGTGTCGAGGACATCGTAAACGAGAAAATATGGGAAAACATACCGGTCGAAACCGCGATGATGCCTCTTGACGCGGCGGTCAAGAGCGGGGCCATGGCCGAGTTCGGCGAGAAATACGAGGATGTCGTGCGCGTGGTGAAAGTCCCCGGGTTCAGCATGGAGCTCTGCGGCGGCACCCATGTCGACAATACCGGAAAGATCGGCGTTTTCAAGATCACGAGGGAGGCCTCGCCCGGCGCCGGCGTGAGGAGGATCGAGGGCCTGACCCTCAAAGGGGTGCTCCGCAGGTATAATGATTATTCAGGCATGGTATCCGCGCTTTCGCAGAAGCTCAACATCAATGAGGCGGGCCTGGTGAAAAGGGTCGAAGACCTGCAGGAACGCACGCGCACGCTTGAAAAAGAACTGGAAAAACAGAAAAAGGAAAACCTTTCCGGCAATATGCAAGACATGCTGGGCAGAGCCCGTGACGTCAATGGCGTTAAAATCGTGGCCGAAGCCTTCAACGGCACTGATGTGGACGATCTCAGGGCGCTGTCGGACTCGGTGAGGTCAAAGGAACAGGTTTCGGTGGTGCTTTTCGGGTCACAGATACAGGGCAAGGCAATGCTGATGTTCGCAGCAACGGGCAAAGCGGTTGAAAAGGGCATTGACTGCGGCAGGCTGATCAAGGAAGTCGCCCCGCTTGTGGGCGGCGGCGGCGGGGGCCGCAAGGACATGGCCCAGGCAGGAGGAAAAGACCCTGCCGGACTTGAACGGGCCCTGGAAGCTGCCGTTGAAAAAGCGTCAGAAATGCTGAAATAGTTCTTATTGACTGTTTCTCGGATCATTTATATCTTGAGTTTTACCGGGAAAGGCTTTACTGGTATATTTAAAGAAAGCCTTGTTTAAGATGACTTTTCGGGTCAAGCTTGTGAGGTACGAGTTTGGACTCAGGCATGGATGTAAAAAAAGATATAAATGGAGTGCGAAAGGGCAATAATGTCTTTATTGCCCGACAACCGATCTTCGACCGCTCCAAAAAAACCTACGGCTATGAACTCCTCTTCAGAAAGGGATTTGAAAATTACTGCAGCGAACAGGACGGCGATTTCGCGTCAAACCAGACCCTGAGCAACAGCTTTTTCGTATTGGGCATGGATGAAATTACCGGGGGCAAAAAGGCCTTCATCAATTTTACCAGGAACCTCATCCTCAACGAGACCGCGTCCTTTTTTCCAAGCGACCTGATCGCCATTGAGATACTGGAGAACATTGTTCCTGATGACATGTTTATGCAGGCGTGCAGGAGCCTGAAAAAAAAGGGCTACAAGCTTGTGCTCGACGATTTTATTTTAAGCGATGAGGTCAGGCCCCTGATTGATGTCGCGGACATTATCAAGATCGATTTTCATCAGAGCAAACCTTCCGATATTTCTTATCTCTCTTCTCTTATGCATAAGCGGGTAAAATTTCTTGCCGAAAAGGTGGAAACGCGGGAACAGTTTGAGGAAGCGTATGATCTGGGTTATTCTTTTTTTCAGGGCTATTTTTTCAGCAAGCCCATTATCATCGCCGGCAGGGACATTCCCGGGTATAAAATCAATTACCTCAACATCATCACCGAGATCAATAAATCAGAGGCCGATTTCGGCCGCCTTGAAGTGATCATTAAACACGACCTCTCCCTTTCGTACAAGTTCTTGCAGCTTATCAATTCAGCCGCGTTCGGCTTCTACTCAAAAATAACATCCGTTAAACAGGCCCTGGCCCTGCTGGGGATCAATGAATTTAAAAAATGGATTTCCCTGATCGCCATGACCGGTCTGGGGGACGATAAACCGCGCGAGCTTATCGAGCTTTCCATTGTTCGCGCCCGTTTTTGCGAAGAAGTGGCGCGCTACCTCGGCCTCAGGGAGGAGAAGACCGACCTTTTCTTCATGGGGATGTTTTCTCTTATCGATGCGTTCATTGACAGGCCCCTGGACACTATTCTTAAAGAGCTTCCGATGTCGCAGTCGGTCAAACTCGCCCTGATGGGCAAAAAGAACAGGTACCGCGCCGTTTATGAAATGCTTCTGGCCTATGAGCAGGGGTTCTGGGACCGGTTCAAGAGTTTTGCCACGCTGTTGAATATTGAAGAAGAGGAGGTGGCCCGGATATACCGCAAATCAATTTCCTGGGCCAATAATCTTTCTGCCTCAACCTGATTAATAAAATGGTTGCTATTTTCCGAGTTTAATGTATTATGTCATATTCAAATCTTTACGGAATGGGGACTTTCCATGGACAATTACCAGAAGTACTCTAAATGTATTGTTCGCTCGGTTAACCATATTTTTAAAAATTTTCTCAATGACTCCGGCATCGAGGAAGTTTATGAATCCCAGTCCAGGGAAAAAGATCCACTGGTGGTGGTTGAAATCGACGGCACGCTCGTGGGAGAAATCGTGATCAACCTGCCGGTAAAGACCCTTGATCTCATTACCAAAAAGTTCATCAACAGATCTGACACCAAAACAATCAGGAAACACCACGGCGATGTGGCCGGCGAGCTGGCCAACCTCATTACCGGGACCTTCGCGAACCAGCTCCAGTACGCTGACCATGTGATCCATCTTGCGCCTCCCGAATTCAACGATGACCCGATAACAGTGAAAGCCCTTTATGACAACATTAACCTCTCCTTTATCTCGAGCTTTGGCGGGTTTGATATTGATTTTTATTACAGGATGAAACGCTAAGCCCGGACAGCCATGCCCCTGATCGATATTGCCGTAATAACCCTTTATTTTTTAGTTGTCATAGTCATCGCCTTTGCCCTTGCCAGAAGAGGGGGCAGGAGCACCGAGGATTTTTTTCTCTCCGGAAGAAAGCTTCCCTGGTGGATAGCCGGCACGACCATGGTCGCCACGACCTTCGCCGCCGACACCCCTCTCGCGGTGACCGAGCTGGTCGCGACCAGGGGGATCGCCGGCAACTGGCTGTGGTGGAACATGGTCGCGGGCAACATCCTTGCCGTGTTTTTTTTCGCCAAACTCTGGAGGCGGTCGGGCATCATGACCGACGTCGAATTTATCGAGCTTCGCTATTCCGGGCCGGAGGCGGCCTTTCTCAGGGGATTCAAGGCGCTGTACCTGGGCGTGTTTTTAAACGCCATAATCATGGGCTGGGTCAATGTCGCGCTCGCTGAAATTTTAAAGAACATCTTCGGCATCAGCGGGGACCAGGTGATCTATTATATTCTGGGCGCGATGCTTGTGGTCGGGATCTATTCGTCGGTATCAGGGCTCTGGGGTATCGCGTTTACCGACATGTTTCAGTTCATCATCGCCATGGCAGGATGTATTGTTCTTGCCGGTATTGTCATCAGCCTGCCTGAAATCGGCGGGGTCGCGGGCCTGAAAGCGAAACTGCCGGCCGACTATTTCAGGTTTGTCCCCAGGATCGGCAGCGGCGCTTCTGCTGCCGCGGGAGGGATACTGACCCTGTCCTTTTCGGCCTTTATCGCGCACATAGCCATCCAGTGGTGGTCTTCCTGGTACCCGGGGTCAGAGCCCGGAGGGGGCGGGTATGTGGCGCAGAGAATGATGTCCGCGAAGGACGAGCGCCATTCAATGCTGGCTACCCTGTGGTTCACGGTCGCCCACTTCGCGCTTCGCCCCTGGCCCTGGATCATTGTCGCCCTGTGCAGCCTGGTCCTGTATCCCGGGCTCGGGCCTGACGAAAAAAAGGCCGGATTCATTATGGCCATGCGCGACCACCTTCCCCCCGGCCTTCTCGGCCTGCTCGTTGCCGCCTTTCTGGCCGCGTACATGTCAACCATCTCGACCCACCTGAACTGGGGCACCTCATATCTGGTGAATGACTTTTACCGGCGTTTCATTAAAAAAGACGCGGATGAACGCCATTATGTGTTCGCATCAAGGGTCTTCACCCTGGTGCTCATGCTCGTATCAAGCATGCTGATCTTTGTCATCAACAGCATCTCCGGAGCCTGGTCTTTTATCATTGAGTGCGGCGCGGGCCTGGGGCTCGTGCTCATCCTCAGGTGGTACTGGTGGAGGGTCAGCGCCTGGTCGGAAATATCGGCCATGATCGCCCCTTTTGCCGGGTATACGCTGACCCGGTACGTGTTGCACATATCCTTCCCTGAAAGCCTGTTTTTTATCGTTGGCCTCACAACGATCGTGTGGCTCGCGGTCACGTTTCTGACCAGGCCGGTCGACCGTGAAACTCTTGAATCGTTTAACGAAAGGGTACGGCCCGGCGGCCCCGGATGGAGAACGTTCACGTCAGCTGCCGCAAAAGGCAGGTCGCAGTGGGCCCTGTTTGTCAACTGGATCCTGGGGATCGGAGTCGTTTACACCGCCCTTTTTTCGATCGGCAGGATCATCTTGCAGGAGTATGTTTCCGGGGTTGTTCTTCTTGCTGTTACGGCTGTTCTCTGCATCATGCTCAATATCAGCCTGTCGCGGGACACTGACTGATCCCTTCTTCAAATAATTCTTGTAAAAAAGTTTTTTTTCTGCAACAATACGGGTATAATCGCTATTAAAGGACGGTACCATGCCTGCACCGGAACAGGACCTGAAAGCCATATATACCGCAGCAATCAAGGCCGTGGACCCACATGCCGCGGTAAAAAGCCATCTTCGCCTCGACGGCGACCGGCTCATGCTCGTTGAAAAAGGGTCCACGGTGATGCAGTATGATCTGGCAGGCTTCAAAAATATTTATGTTGTCGGCGCGGGCAAGGCAACGGCCCCCATGGCTGCGGCGGTCGAATCTCTGCTCGGGAACAGGATCTCGCGGGGGATGATCTGCGTCAAATACGGGTACACCGCGGACTTGACCATAATCGAAACGCTCGAGGCTTCCCATCCGGTGCCGGACGGAAACGGGGTTGCCGCCTCGGGCGGCATAATGGAGATTCTTGAAAGCGCCGGCGCGGACGATCTGGTGATCTCGCTAATTTCCGGGGGCGGCTCAGCGCTCCTTCCTTATCCCGCGTCAGGGATAACGCTCGAAGAAAAGAGGAAGACGACACAGCTCCTTCTTGAAAGCGGCGCCACCATTCATGAGATCAACGCGCTCCGCAAACACCTGTCACGGGTAAAGGGCGGCAACATGGCCCGCGCCGCGTTTCCGGCAACAGTGATCAATCTCATGATCTCTGACGTTGTCGGCGACAACATGGACGTTATCGCGTCCGGCCCCTTTGTGCCGGACAGGTCAACATTTGCTGACGCGCTCGGGGTCATTGACCGGTATTCCCTGCGGGAGCGTGTCCCTGAATCGGTAACCGGCCATCTGCTGAAAGGAACAGGGGGAGAAATCCCTGAAAATCCCGCGCCCGGCAGCGATATTTTTACCAGGGTCACGAACAGTATCGTCGCGTCAAATATTCTCGCCTGTGAAGCGGCAAAGGCTGAAGCAGAAAAGCGCGGCTACAAAACACTCATCCTTTCCTCTCTTATAGAAGGTGACACCGCTGCCACGGCGTTCTGGCATTCGCGCATTGCGCGGGAAATCATGCAGTCCGGGAACCCGCTGCCTCCTCCTGCGTGCATCATAAGCGGCGGCGAGACAACGGTTCAGGTAAGGGGAAACGGCCTTGGCGGGAGAAACATGGAATACGCGCTCCAGGCGGCAGCATACATAAGCGGCCTTGACAGGGTGCTCATGGCAAGCATCGGGACAGACGGAACCGATGGGCCGACTGATGCTGCTGGAGCGGTCGCGTGGGGGCATACGTGTGAGAAAGCCGCCTCGCAGGGGCTTGATCCGGAAGACTATATGAAAAATAATGATTCCTATCATTTTTTTGAAAAAATCGGGGGCCTCATCAAAACCGGTCCCACGAACACCAACGTTATGGATATTCGTATTATAATGGTATGGAATTAGGATTTTTTTATATTTTTTTTCTATTACATTAATTTTTATAAAAATTAAAAAATAGTTGCTTATATGGAAAATATATTTTATAGTATCAATTAATAAGTTTTTCAGTAAATGAAAGGTGGGTTTACCCGACCCTGTGGGTGAAGACATCAGAGACAATAAATTCACCATATCATTTTAGCGGCAGGGATGCCCTTTCATAATGATATCAATTAATATTGTTTCAGGAGTGATATTATGAAAATGAAGAAGTTTTATCGAGTTCTGTCTGTGTTAATGATTCTGTCCGTAGCGGTTACGTTTGCTTTCGCTCAGGAAAAAAGCACAAGCGCTATTGATGAATCAACGAAAAATGCGGATGGGACTTACAGCAGTTCCAAGTATGACGAAGCACAAAGACCCGAAGATTCATATCTTGCCAAATTTCATGCCATTGACGTTGTGGGCAAACTGATGAAAAAGAACCTTGATCAGATTTATCTGCTTAAAGTCATCGTGACAAATTTTTCTGACAAGGGCTGGAAGGGCGATTATGACAAGGTCTATACGGGATATAAAAGAGGAATGGAGCTTTATTACAAACGTAATATCATTTATTCCAGGGTCGAGTTTGAGACAAACAAAAAGGACATCGATGATCTTCTGAAAAAAATCCTTGTTGAATACAAAAAAGAAACCCAGTCCATGCTTAATGAATGCGCGGACAAAATATTGCTCCTCCACCTTGACGCGACGACCCACTCTGACCCCAACAAGAGTGAAGAGCTTTACACAAACCAGTTAAGGCTTCAAATTGCATACGGCCAGTTTGATGACGCGCTTTCCGCTGAAGTCGATCATTATAACGACGGCGCAATTTATCACTATCGCGTCGCCAAAACCTATGCGATTAAAATACTCGAAGAGCTCTCAAAACCCGAAGAGCGTGACTCTCTGAGCGATAAACTCAAAGTTCATAAAGCTGATAATCTGAACAGGATTTATGAGCCGGCAAAAGGCCAGAAGTCACAAGCTGCAGAGGAATCAAAATAAGTTTTCGGTTACATGGAATTATAACCAGGGGCTGTCTTATAAGACAGCCCTTGTTATATCAGCACCGTGGATCAGTGTATGCATCGTAATGCATTAATAGTCATCTTCATTATTTTTTTCTCCATATTTCAGCTGTATCCATCCTCAATAAGCATGAACGAATTCCCTGAATACCGGGTCGTTATCGACCCCGGCCACGGCGGTGTGAGCAGTGTGCCAAAATCGGTACATGGCGACCGGTTTGATACCGTAACCGGCACCTACCTCGATTATTACCGGGATGGGGCTTCACGGTATGATATTGATGAGCACAGGATCATGTACAGCATTGCTGCAAGGGTTTATCGGCTGCTCCGGGACTGTTCCGGCAGCGGCGAATACGGGAAGTTCCATGACCTCCTTTCACGCTACACGTCATCATCCGCCCCGAGAATACAGATCGTTTCAGTGATGAGCAGGCCTGAATCGGCGTCTGAAGAAATTGATAATAAAGATACTGACGTGAATGGTGAGTACCGGCTTTTTGATTACCCTGACGAAAAGGGCCGGATGCAGCAGGGACGCATGTCCTGTATCAACGGCTTGAAGCCGCATCTGGTGGTCTCGCTTCACTGCGCAAGTTCAGGGCCCGGTGATTATAAGGGGATGAGCGCGGTAATCGTCCCCCCCCATGATTTTTTGCATGAAGGCCTTCGGTATTTACAAAATAAACGGCTGGACCGCGATTTTTTCACCGGAGAACTGGCTGAATACTGGTTTTGTGAAACCGTTAAAAGGACGAACTTCAGCTGGTTTCTCAATGATGTTTCCCTTTATTTTACCTCATATCCCCTTGACCGGTTTTATTCACAGCGGTTTAACCGCTATAAGGGCTACCGGCATAATATGGTGCAGTGGAACTACCGTGACCCCGGGGAATGGGAAATTCCTGTGATGTATATGATCAGGGGAAGCCAGTTCGCGGGCAGGCTGGCCTCATTTGAGCCGGAGGGGCCATTCTGGGACAGGGAGCGTTCACGGTTCGAATCATACCGGCGGGATAACGGCCCTGAAGGGTACGGTGGAGACAATCTTTATGCCAGTAATGAGATCATCCGTTTTATCACCTGCGCCCTTGAAAAGAACGGACACGGTCCCCGGTACACAAAACCGGCAAAACCCTATGTTTCGGTCTGGGCCCTTCCGCTTCTCGTAAATGCGGTAAGCGCTTATGTCGAGCTGGGTTACCTGGGAAGAAAAGACGATCGGAACATGATGCTGCACCGGCAGAAAGAAATCGCCGAGGGCATTGCAGTGGGAATTTATTCGCTGTTCGCGGGTATCAATGTCAATGAGGACTGTAAAGAGGCTCCGAAGGGAAAAAGAATTGACCTCACTAAATACAGTGTTACAAGTGAAAAGTCATATTTTGAAGCGGTTATCGAGTAGCCACATGAATAAAAAGAATGCTGTAATACTGCTGTTATTTTTTGTCTTCAGCGCGGGAGTTTATGCTGACCCTGACGGGTTTAACCGGTATTTTATCAACGCCGCCGGGAAAGCAAAGAATTCAGTGGTCAATATCGTAATCTATGACCGGGGCAGCCATGGCGACAGGGACGGGCTCAAAAAGAAGGCTTACGCGTCAGGCACCGTGATCTCGGAAAGCGGGATCGTGGTCACGAATTACCATGTGATCATAAAAGGAAATTATTTTCAGGCAACCAACAATGAGGGTACGGTCTTTGAGCCTGAAAAGTTTGACAATGGGAGCTATTTTTTATCCGACCCGAAGACTGACATAGCCCTTATCAGGCTGTGCAATCCTGAAAAGGGGAACCTTGAACCGATCAGTTTCGCGGATTCCGCCGCGCTGCTTCCCGGTGAATGGGTCATCGCGATCGGCAATCCCTATGGATTGAGGCAGACCATAACGTCCGGCATCGTATCATACACCGGAAGGGACAACATAGGGTTCACCGATATCGAGGATTTTATCCAGTCTGACGCGCCCATCAATCCGGGCAACTCGGGCGGGCCCATGGTGAACCTCAAAGGTGAGATGGTCGGGATCAACACGGCAATTTCCACGGTCTCAGGGGGGTACCAGGGGATCAGTTTTGCCATTCCCTCGAATATCGTCCGGCAGGTGAGCAGGGAGCTTCTTGATTACGGGCGCGTGCGCAGGGGATGGCTTGGATTTATCGCGAGGGAGAAAAAAAGCGGCAGGGGGAAGGACAGTTATATAATCGTCGAGTCAGTGATTAAGGGGTCGCCTGCAGAGGCCGCGGGCCTTAAAAGGGGGGATGTTTTGCGTGAAATAGATTCGTTCCGGATAACGACGCTCGGCGGGCTTATCAAGTCAGTGGGGAAAAAAGAAGTGGGCTCTTCCCTGCGGATGAAAATATCGCGCGACGGCATGCTTCATGATTTTAAACTTGTTCTCAGGGAACAGCAGGAATACAAGAAATTAAGAAAGGAGCTGGATGTTCTTTTTAACCGGTATGGCCTTGAGATCAGTGAGAACTCCGACAGGAAGGATGTTATAGTTTCATATGTCTCACCCCGAACCCTGGCCTATGACATACACAAGGGGGATATCGTCATTTCCCTGAATGATGAAAAGGTCTTTTGTATTGATGATGTAATCAGGGTCTTTACCCGAAGCGGCCGTGAAATCCGCACGATGAAAGTCTACAGGGATTCCGGCATTTATTCGATTGAATTTTACACCATGCGTGACTGAGATGAAAAAGTTATTAGTGATAGCCATTGTTTTTGCCATTGCGCAGATCGTCGCGTTTTCCGGTCACAGCGGGACTGACGCGCATGGTGCCGAAACCCTGTACATCAACCAGGATTTCTATACCGCGTTTTCGAAAATTCCCGCGGTGAAACGGGATGATTTTTTTGAGAGCAAGCTCGACTGTGTGATTCTGACCAGGGCGAAGGTCCTGAAAATCGACAGTTCGGGAAGATATAAAAAGAAATACCGCATTATACTTGAGGACGGCGAATCGATAAACGCGGGATTTCGTTTCATGTATTATGTGTATATTGATAATCAGGATTCCATTGATCTTCTTGCCGAAAATGAAATTCTTGAATTCAGCGGACAGGTTATGGGGTTTACCCCCCTGACCACTGACCGAAAGAGCTATCTTTTCGATATTCTTATGGAAAAAGGGGCCATTCTTGTCCAGTAACCCATAGAGGGAAGGGTTTTTTCCAGACTGGAGATTCCATGAACAGTAATAAAGTTGAATCTGACTTTCTTGTTATCGGCAGCGGTATTGCGGGCCTTACCTTTGCCATAAAAGCGTCCTCTCTTGGTACGGTCAACATCGTAACCAAAAAAAAAGAATTCGATTCAAATACTAATTACGCCCAGGGCGGCATAGCCTCGGTACTGGCGCCCGATGATTCGTTTGACAGCCATGTTGAAGACACGCTCAGATCGGGAGCTGGATTGTGCAACCGCAAGTCGGTAGAATTTCTGGTCCAGAACGGGCCGGACAGGATCAACGAGCTGATTGAGTGGGGCACCCGGTTTTCACTGAAAGAGAAGCACAGGGACATTGAGGTCCTTGACCTCGGCAGAGAGGGGGGACATTCGCATAACAGGATAGTTCACGCAACTGATCTCACCGGAAGGGAGATAGAGAGGGCCCTGCTCAATAAAATATCTGAAATCCCGAATATCCAGATCTATGAAGACCACACCGCGGTTGACCTGCTTACCGAACACCAGCTGGCCCGTTCTGTGGGAAACTATCGCAGAAAAAAAAGCAAAAAGACCCATTGTTACGGCGCCTATATCCTTAATAACAGGACCGGAGCGGTTAAAATATTCAACGCCAAAATCACTTTTCTTGCCACCGGCGGCGTGGGCCAGGTTTACCTGCACACGACCAACCCGGACATAGCGACCGGCGACGGGATCGCCATGGCTTACCGGGCCGGGGCCCTTATCTCGGACATGGAATTCATCCAGTTTCATCCGACCACGCTGTATTCCCAGAACCCCGGAGGACGTTCTTTTCTGATCAGTGAAGCGGTCAGGGGGGAAGGCGCGGTTCTCATTAATTCGCGGGGTGAACATTTCATGGATACAATTCATCCCCTGAAAGACCTCGCGCCCAGGGACATAGTCGCGCGGGCAATCGATTCTGAGCTGAAGAGGCTGGGCGATTCTTTCGTTTACCTTGATATAACGTCAAAGGGAAGACATTTTTTGCAGAAACGCTTTCCGCATATTTACAACCGTTGCCTTGATGAAGGTATTGATATATCAAAGGACGCGATACCTGTTGTTCCCGCGGCACATTACCTGTGCGGCGGGATCATTTCCGATATTCACGGCAGGACATCCATCGAAAATCTGTTTGTATCAGGGGAGTCGGCCTGTACCGGTGTTCACGGTGCGAACCGGCTTGCCAGCAATTCGCTGCTTGAAGGCATTGTTTTCTCTCACAGCGCCTTTACGTATCTCAAGGAGCATTATGCATCGCTTAAAAATTCGATCAGGATCCCTGAATACCCGGCATGGAACAGGGAAGGGACGTTTGATTTTAATGAATGGATCCTGGTTAAACACGATATTGAGGACATTAAACGTTTGATGTGGGATTACGTCGGCATTGTCAGATCTGATCTCAGGTTGAACCGCGCCTATAACCGGATACTGTTTCTTGCTGAAGAGGTGCATTCATACTATCAAAAAAGCATCATCTCATCGCGGGTAATAGAGCTGAGGAACCTTGCCACGGTCGCGAAGCTTGTTATAAAAAGCGCGATGATGCGGAAGGACAGTATCGGACTGCATTACAACACCGACCATCCCGAAAAGGATGAATATATCGCCAATATCGTCCTGCGTTCGGAGCATGAACCCCGTTTTATCAGGATAGACCGCCAAAATCCCATTGACAGAAGATGGATCAGATTCACGCCTGAAAAGAAAAAAAGATGAGCATTAACTCTAATTATGGCAGAAAGAACCACCATCAGAAAGATTGTTCACCAAGATCTGGCTGAATTATTCAGCCTCGGCAACCTTCTCTTTGAGGGCAGGGAACTGCTTTTCCCCTGGGACGCGCGAACGGTTTCGGATGTGCTCTCGCGGGATGAGGGGTTCGCGTTTGCATTACTGGAAAAAAGAAGAATCACCGGATTCCTGATTGCCGAAGAATTACATACAGCCCGTGATCACCGCGCCCGCATTATCTGGGTGGGAGTGCAAAAGGAAAACAGGGGTTATGAGAAAAAATTATTGCTTGCTTTTTTTGATGAAGCAGTAGTAAGGGGTATCTCCATGGTCGAGGTCGTTGCAGTAACGGGTGATTCCGGGGGCGCGGGCCTGTTTTCTTCTTCAGGGTTTTCGGAAGTAAAAACCTACAGGCTTTTGCAGAAGTCACTACCGAGAGGGCCGTCTGCGAACGAGGATGATATCCGGAGTTAATTTATCTGTACGGTTTCGCTAACAGCCGGTCTCGATTTTTTGCTGAACCGGCAGCGCAAAGCGGACTATCGGCAATACAAGAGAGAGTTATGCGATGAAATTAAAACTTGTGGACAGCAATAATCCTTCTGATCTTGTTTCAAAAGCTGCCAGGGAGATCCCGCCATCGGCGATCCGTGAATTTTTTGATATTGTGTATTCGACCCCTGACTGCATCTCCCTCGGTGTGGGTGAGCCTGATTTTATCACTCCCTGGAGAATATCGGACAGCGGGATATACGCGATCAAGGACGGCTATACCCATTATACGCCGAACCGCGGCCTGCCCGAGTTGAGGGATGTAATATCCGAATATACTGAAACCAAATACGGCCTTTCCTATAATCCTGACACGGAGATGATCGTCACCATGGGCGTAAGCCAGGGCCTTGACCTTGCCCTGAGGACGATTGTTGATCCGGGCGATGAAGTAATTATTGTCGAGCCGTGTTATGTTTCCTACTCGGCGAATGTTACCCTGCTTCAGGGCGTGCCGGTTCCGGTCTCAGTGGCCTCGGAAAACGGCTTCAGGCTGAATGTTGATGACATTAAAAAAAACATATCGCCGAAAACCAAAGGGATTATTTTGAACTACCCGGCGAACCCAACCGGCGCGACCATTGACGAGGAAACCCTGAAAAAGATATCGGCCCTGGCTATTGAAAACAACCTCATTGTCATTTCGGACGAGCTTTACTCGGCCATACTGTACGACAGGGAACACTATTCGATCGTCCGCTGCCCCGGCATGAGGGAGAGAACCATTTATCTCAACGGTTTTTCAAAATCTCACGCGATGACCGGCTGGCGCCTCGGATATGTCGCCGGCCCGGAATATCTGGTCGGGATGATGCTGAAGATCCATCAGTATACCGCACTGTGCGCGCCGTCCATATCGCAGCATGCCGCGGTTGAGGCAATAAGGAAAGGCGACAAAGACGTGATCGCCATGAGAGAGGAATACCGCAAACGAAGAAATTTCATTGTCAGCTGTTTTAATGAGCTCGGCCTTTCCTGCCCGACCCCTGACGGCGCTTTTTATGTTTTTCCCGATATACGCAGCACGGGCCTTGACTCCAGGACTTTTGCCATGGAGCTGTTAAAAAAAGAGAAAGTCGCTGTTGTTCCCGGGGTCGCCTTCGGCGCGCCCGGAGAGAACCACATCCGCTGCTCATACGCGACATCCATGGAAAACCTTAAGGAGGCGACGGCCAGAATAAAAAATTTTGTAAAGAGCCTGTAAGAACCGCATGCCTTTTCTCATCGATGGATTCAACCTTCTGTACAAATTCCCCGACCTTGAGGAAATGATGTATCGGGGAAACCTCAATGAAGCCAGAAAAGGGCTTCTCGACCGCCTGAAAGAGTATCAGTCAATAAAAAAGGCCCAGATCCGGGTCGTTTTTGACGGCAAAAAAAAACCTTCAGACAATCTGCGAAGTGAAAAGGTAGGCACCATTGATGTTTACTACTCCCTGGATTATTCAGCTGATTTTCTGATCAAGGAGTTTATCAAGAAAGACCTTAATCCAAAGATGACCACCGTGGTCACCTCGGATAAAGACATAATTTTTTATGTTAACCGTTTTAAAGCGCAGACCATGACCAGCGAGAAGTTTGCCGACCACCTGGTGAAAGCAATTGAGGAATTTTATTCAGAAACAAAAATAGAAAAAGATGACAACCCGAGCCTCACTGAAGAGGAACTGTCATTCTGGGAAAATCTTTTTAAAAAAAAGAAGCGGGACCGTTAAACGCCGGTTTGTTAAGTTAATTTTTCACTAAAAAAAGCCATCACGTCGATTAGAACCCCCTTCCAGAATTTCCAGTCCCTTGCCTGATGTTTTTTTTCAAGATACTGGAAATCATATCCACCTGATTTTTTCTGGAGCTGTTTGAGCTTCATTGCCAGCACAAGGGACTGTTCACGGGGAGTAATATAATCTTTCGCGCCGTGGACCAGCATCACTGAGGTTTTTTTCAGGTTTTCACAGAGCTTGAGGATGTTGTCATCGTTTTCCCAGCGCTCCCTGAAGGAATCATAGTTCCCGTAAACCGTTTTTAATAGCCTGTCATGAGTCATGGAAAGGGGGTCGTAGTCCCCGGATATGCCGGCTGCCGCCCCGAATATGTCCGGGTACAGAGAGGCGAGCAGGATGGCGCCGCGTCCGCCTGTTGAAATGCCGAAGATGCCGGTGCTTTTTTTGCGTCTGGCAATGCCGAAATTATCTTTTAAGAAGGGGATGAGTATCTCAGCGATAAATTTAGCGCCGGGAACCGGTGACCACCTGATTTCTGTTTCAGGATAGAATTGTGATTCATACATTGTTCTGCCCATATCGGGGCACACAATGATGAAGTTATATTCTTCCGCATGGCGGGTTATTGACGTGTTTTCCTCGATGTCTTTGGCGGAACCGGCATAGCCATGCAGGCCGATCAGGGTCCTCTCTTTGCCGGTATAGGAGGCGGGAAAGTAAATCTGCACGGTTACCGACCGGTCTTCAACTCCCAGGGGGACCTTGATGTTTCTCAGCCATTTACCCGGGCGGACCAGGGATTTATAGGGAGAATCTTTTCCCCCGAGGGGAAGAGCAATGATGCACAAAAGAATTATGAGGCAGTAAAATTTTTTATTCATATAACCTTCCCCGCACGCGTATCAAAAAAATTGTTAAAGGTATATCATATTTCGCCTTTTTTTTCAAGAATAAAATCAATAATTCATATAACCTTCCTCTTTCATGCTTAAAAAAGATGAGCCGGTAATGATTACATGATCGAGAAGCGGGATCCCGAGTATTTTGCCTGCATCGGCGAGGCGGGATGTTGTTCTGATGTCCTCTTTTGAGGGAGTAAGGACGCCCGAAGGATGATTGTGCGCTATTATAATCGAAGATCCGCCTTCTTTTATCGCGTCGCGGAAAACTTCGCGCGGGTGCACAATCGCCTCCGAAACCGTGCCGAGTGAAATCAGTGATTTTTTTATGAGCCTGTTTTTGTTGTTCAGCACCAGGGTGATGAATTTTTCCCTGTCAAGGCCCAGCATGTCGGGAACAAGCATGCGCCACACGGCCTGAGGGCTGCTGATCGTGTGCACGGGATATAAATCGGTCATGGCCCGCCGGCCCAGTTCGATCGAGCAGTGGACCCTGACCGCCTTGACCATGCCCATCCCCGGTATTTCGGTGATTTCCCGTATTCCTGATGCGGCTAAACCCGAAAGCCCGCCCATGTTTCGCAGTACCGAATCGGAGAGGCTCATGACATCACACTCTTTCGTGCCGGTGCCGATGATTATGGCAAGGAGTTCGCTGTCATGAAGGTTTTTGATGTCTTCGCCATTGATGCATTTCTGCAGGGGCATGGCGGTGGATGCTGGTGTTTTTCTGTTCATTAATTCTCCTCGTTTGAAGACCGGAATACCGGTTATACGAACAGGCGCGATTCAATTGAACAAAAAACAGATAATTTTTTATGTTTATTGTTTTTCAGGATGATTTATTATTGATTACCTGAACATCCGGCTGTATGGTAACGCTGTTGTCAGGATCAGTTAACAATGAAAAAAAACATGTTTAATCCCGTGAAGGCGGCACGCTGTTTAGTAACGATTATGGTTGTTCTCGCCGCATTTTCATTTTCCCTGAACGCCGTCCCTGAACAGGAAAACCGGGAGCTTGAATTTTTAGCCATTAAAAGCAAAGGGGACTATTCAGAGGCCCTGAAATATCTGGGGCCATGGACGCGGAAACTCTCCGATGATTCTCTGATAGAGATAAACCTTCTGAGAATTGAGGATCTGATTATCTATCCTGAGCTGTGCGACACCGCTCTTGATGTGCTGGAATCTCTGGCTTCGAATGAAAGAATTAAAAACTCGCCGCAGCTTAATTCACGGTTCCATCAGGTGCTCAGAGAAGTCTACCTGAAAAAGGGGAGGCTCGCCGGTGCGGCACGGCTTCTCAGAGAGCAGGGTTATTTGAGTTTTCATGCTGTCGGACCTTTTGATTCCCGGGGCATGGATTCCTTTGAGCGGCAACGCGGGCCCGAGCAGTCCCCTCGTGAAGCTGAATACCGGGGAAAATACTGCCCTGTTTCCTGGTATGAAACGCAACCGGACAGGTCGGGAATAATTGATATCGACGGGCTGTTTCATGACACCAGGGAGAGCGCGTTTTATTTTTTCACAACTGTAGCCGTGCCATCGGCAGGAGAATACAGCATCATTCTGGGCAAATGCGGCTACACCGACGTGTACCTTGACGATGCAATGGTCTTTTCAAACAGAAGCCGGCACGGTTTTTACTGCGACCAGTACAGCGTCAGAGTGTTCATGGAAAAGGGCCCTCACCGTATCTGCATCAAAACGGGCGATTCATCCGAAGGCGTTAAACTGTCGGCCAGGATCACTGACGCGGCGGGCTGGCCGGTACGAATTACGCAGCTGCCCTTAGATGAAAATCCCGCCTGCACACAGTCGCGCGCGCTCAGTGCGGGCCTGTACCCGGTCTCGCTGAACAGGGGGAATGAAACTGACGCGGATCTTTTTCGAAAAGCATATCTCGTTTACGGAATGCGTCTTTCATCAGAAGAAGATAGAGAGGCTGAGACCCTTCTTGAAGGAATCGAAGATGGTTCGCGGTATTATTCTTGCGCGTCTTATTATCTGGGAAGGCTCGAGCAGGATGAGCTTAAAAAAAGATTTTATCTTAACAATGCATGTCTCGCCAATCCCCTGAATATGGAAGCATTCCATGAACTGGCCCTTCTGAAAACCGACCGGAAGCAATTGTATGAAGCCGGTGCCGTAATTGACTCAATGAAAAAGAACATGGGTCCGGGCCCCCTGTACCTTGACGCGATGGCCCGGCTGTGTCTGGCAAAAGGGTGGAAACCCGAGGCCCTGAAATATATCAGGAAGCTGCGCACCTCTCCTCTCCCGTCACGGGGAATTGTCCTTGATGCTGAAATCCATGAGGCGGAGAAATCATATGATGCCGCAGCGGCCGCGATCGGTTTTCTCGCTGCGCTTGACCGCTATAATGAAAATTTGCTCTTTGAGATGTCTCGCCTGTCTTTGCGTGCGGGAAAGGTTGAACAGGCAAAGAAGGCCCTCTATCATGCCATAGCCACGCATCCGGCAAAAATTGTTTTCAGGGTTCTTCTGGCGGATGTTCTCCGTGAGCATGGGACCGGCGGGGGGGCCCTCTCATGCCTGATCGCAGGCCTGAGCATCTCTCCCTATAACCGGGACGTCCTTTCCGGCATGGCACGCGAATATCTTGATGCCGGCAACAGGGACCTTGCCGAATACTATATCCGCAGGGCCCTTGAGGTTGATCCAGAGAACAGCGGTCTCAGGCGCCACCTGGCATTTATCGCCAACAATGAAATTCCCCGGGACCGATACCGGTGCGATGAGACGATATCCGCACTGAAAGAGCGCGCCCGCCAGTACAACAATGAGCCCGCAGTCGTGCTTCTCGATGAATCGGTCACCTGGCTCAACGCAGACGGATCAAAGGACACCCACGTGAGGAGAATTATTCAGGTAAACGACGATTCCGTGGTGGATGAATTTTCCGTGCAGCATGTGGTCTTTTCACCCGAAACCGAAACAGTTGAAAACCTTCTCTGCTCTGTATGGTCTGACGGCTCGGCCAAAGACATCTCGGAGCGGTATATAAAGTCGCTCTCGGACCCCGAAAGCAGGCTGTACTATGACCTCAGCGCGCTGGTGATCCCGGTCCCTTCTCTTGCAAAGGGCGGGGTGGTTGATTTGAGTTACACCCTAAGGCAGAAGGGCGGGGATGTTGCCAGTGACAGTTTCGGAGAAATGGTTTTGCTCGGAGGGAATTACCGCACCATGGTATTCAACCATGTTATTGCCGCGCCCGGGGGGAAGGCGCTCTACTGCCACGCGGACCGAAGTCATGAAAAGGCCGTGACCAGGACTTCGTACCGGAACCATGTCGTTTACCGTGTGGCCGAGAAAAACATCCCCCCGTACAAGGCCGAAGTCGCCATGCCTGACGAGAGCGCTTTTTTGCCCAGGATCGTGTTCACTTCTTTTTCGTCATGGGCCGAGCTCATTGACTGGTACCGCTCCCTGCTCGCGGGAAGAAAAATCGTCAATGAGCAGATGCGCCGTGTTGTGCGGGACCTTGTCTCGGGCACCGATGACCCTGTTGAAAAGGTCAAGAGGATCTATGACCATGTCGTTTCCGAGGTGCGCTACGTGGGGTTTGAGCTGGGAATCGGCGGCATTCAGCCGAGGCGAAGCGACCTGACCTACCTGTCCCGCATGGGCGACTGCAAGGACGTCGCGCTCCTCCTCAAGGCGCTGCTTGAAGAGGCCGGGGTCGCGGCCGATCTCGCCCTGGTGCGCACGGCCGACCGCGGAGCATACGATCAGAGCGTGCCCTTCCTCGGGTTTTTTAACCACGCCATCTGCTGTGTCAACCTCGGGGAGCCGCTCTTCCTTGACGCCACCGCGGACCACGCGGGCTTCAGGGACCTTCCCGGCGACGACAGGGAGATCACCGCGCTCGTTCTGGGCGAAGGCCGTTACCGCTTTGTCCCGGTCAGCGGGACCATGTACACCGAAAACAGGGTCATCGCAGAAAATGTCATTAGTATTGACCGTGACGGGACTGCGGTGATTCAGCGCCGTCTCACCAAGGAGGGGATTTCGGCTCCGGGCATGAGGGCGGGCCTTGAAAACAGCGGGAAAAAGGTCAAATCGCTGATGGAGTACTGGAACAGAAAATACCCCGGCGCGGTGGTGGAAGGCCTGGAAATAATCAGGAAAGAAACCGATGTTCCGGCCGAGTACCGCTATTCGGTGACCGTGCCGTCCTACGGTGAAAAGGCGGGGGATGATATAATTTTCAGGCCATATCTGGTGACATCAGATTATTTCAGCAATTACGCGTTCCTTGGAACCAGGAACCTGCCGTTGTATCTTGCCGGGTCGGGGCGCACCGAGATCATCAATACCTATGTGCTCCCGGACGACTACCGGGTGTACGCAATGCCTGAAAGTGAGAAGTTTCAGGGTGCTGATTTTGAGGCTGAATTCACCGGTGAGGTTGCCGGGAACAATCTCATCGTGCGTGCAACGGTCATGATTAATAAGCCGAGAATGAACAGCGCTGATTATACGATATTCAGGGAATTCGCCCGTTTTGTGGACAGAAAGGAGCATGAGCGGATCATTCTGGTCAGAAAGAATGACGGAAAAAACCGAAACGGTCAGCGGTAAAGACGGTTAAATTCTTCAATATATTTTTGAGCGATCTCGCGATTGTGAATTATCAGGATATTCTCGTCGTTTTTCTTGTTTGCCCCTTTTGAAAAATTATAGGAACCGGTTATGAGCAGGTCTCCGTCGATTATAATGACCTTGTGATGCATGGCATACCGGTTGCTGTCCTGTTTTACCGGAATTCCCTCCACTTTCATTTTAACGAACTCCGAATACTTTGAGCCTGTTCCTCTTTTTTCAACGATTCCTTTGACTGTGATTCCCTGCCGGTGTTTACGGATCATCATTTCGCCAAGGGAATCACTGGTAAACGCGAATGCCATGAAATAAATTGAATGGCTCGCTTTTTTCAATCGGTTCAGGATGATCCGTTCAATATTATCGTCAGGCGAAAAGTATGCATTGATGTCGGTGTCTTCGATACGGACATGGTATTTATTCGTAAGCGGCGTAAAGGGGACGCTCTCCTTCCTGTTGCCGAAAATTCTCTGCTCGAACATCTCGTTGAATTCCTCAAGGAAGATAGCAGCCAGTTCAGGAGAGCGGATCATGATCGCGTTGTTGTTGTTCTTTTGCGAGCCGTTTCTGGTAATGTTATAGGACCCGGTCCACAGCAAGGTTTTGTCAATAACCGCGAACTTGTTGTGCATGAGGCCGCGTTTATCGTCAGGTATAACCGGGATATTATTGCGCACCAGACCTGCCAGTCGCTCATTCGTGTAATTGTTTTTTTCAGTAACAAGCTTAACGCTGATACCGCGATTTTTTGCCTGAATCAGCGCCCTGATTACTTCCGGTGACGATATGTCGAAAAAGGCGCCTGAGATCGATTTACGTGAAGAATTGATAGCCTGTATCAGCCCGGTTTCGGGATTGCCGGGTTGCATGCCGCGGCCCGGCGTGGTGAAATACGTGCGCCACCACCCGGCCTGTCCCGGTGCGGGGACTGCGGGAGATGAGGGCTGCAGCAGCGACAGAAAAAGAAGCGCAGGGATTATGAATCTGGTAAACGCCATTATACTTTTTGAAACTCTTCACTTTTTTCAAGGAGCTGGTTGTCGTATTCAGTGTAAAGAAGCTGCTCCTCGCTTCCGGGGTATTGTGATTTCACCTTTAGAACGAGAGTTCTGAACGTGGTGAAGTTTTTTTTGTTGGTTTTGCTCTGGATCATTTCTTTAATTTTTTCATTGTCTCGCTTCAATAAGTAGTGATAGAACTGAAATGAATTGTAAAGGTCTTCCAGAATAAGCCTGTTCTTCTCGCTGACCGGATTTTTTTTGTCCATCATTGTGGCTGTTATAAAATTCATGATATATTCAGTATCAAGGGCGGTCAGCTCGAAATCGAGAAGCAGCTGGTTGATTTTTGACAGATTCATCGCCTTGAGATGTATTTTTGTGAGAAAAACAGGGTTCTGTGAGAGAACATTGATATTAACCTCAGTCTCCTGATCAGGGGTAATAGCCATCTCGGTAAGCTTGTAATGGGGCGTATCTTCAATGTAAATAATGTTGTCAACGCGATAGCGGTTTTTAATGATCACGACATCATTTGCAGAAACTGTTTCGTCGATAATGACATAGTCGGGCTTTATCGCGGGTTCCATCTCCTTTACCATTGATGCGATGTTTTTGGTGCTGTCAATTCTCACCGGAATTATATCAATGGGGAGTTCGGTAATGATAAAAACGAATTTATTCCGCTTTTCCCTGCGGTCACGAAAGGGCAGGATCATGGTTCCGTTTCTGATTTTAAGAAGCTCATAATTGCGTGAATAGCTCTTGTTGAGAACGAAATTTTCACCGACAAAAACAATCAGGGGAACGCGGTGGAGCATTGATTTCTTTTCATCGTCAGAGTAGATGGTCTGGCCCTTTTTCCCGAATGCGAGAAATTGCCAGTTTTTAAAAAAAATTTTAAGCAGGTATCCTGCGGGTGTTTTTTCTTCAACAAATTCCATAGGGGTTTATTCTAAGGGGACTGCTTTCAGGCTGAAGCTTTTATCCCGCGTTTGATATAACGCTCAAGTTCTGCTTTATACGCGGCAGAAATTTCTTGAATGTCTTTAAACTGTTTAATAATAAAAAATTTTTTAATGAGCTCTTTAATTTTAGTTTCATCTTTAAGGTCTGAAACCTGGGTTTCTCCGGCAAGAAAAAGGGAATCCGTGTTTTTAAAAAGATCTCTGATAATTGTGTCGGCATTTTTTTCCAGCCTGTTGAACGGTCTGCCTGTTTTTCGATGCACATTTTTTAAAATCAGCGCTACCAGTGTTATCACCTGCCTGTTTTTATCGCTGTCCCTGTCTTTCATCATTTTTTCAAACGCGGCTACGATCGTGCTGTTTTTTTCTTTTACCCGGTCAATAAGCTCAAACTTGATGTCTTCAGGCAGTTTGCTGAATGAGGGCGGATGATGGGAGTAGAACGCCTTGAGAAACTGTGGCGAAAGCATTATTTTACCGGCGAATGAATCATTGATGGTCGAGCCGTTGACGAATGATTCGAGTTCCTGGATATCAATGTCAAAAAGTGATGTTTTCCCTTCAAGTGAGGGAGGGTATCCGGCCTCGCTGATGAAATTGCTGAAGTTTTTGCTCTGTTCCGATTCTTTTTTGAAAAAATAGGACGTCAACAGGTACGTGAACATGGCAGATGCGTTACCGGACAGCTCGTCGTCTTCTTCCATGTTTATGCACAGGTCGATCAGATTGTTGTATGTTTCCTGTTTCTGTGGCATCGTTAACCAATTAGCCCGGCTCAGTATAAATCAAGAGTACAGTATATAGCAATGTATTTTTTAATCAAGCAAAATCCGTTCCGGTTGTGATTTCATCATGTGGTAGCAGTATAATTTTGAGGGTAACGTAGTTTTGTCATTCCGGTTTTGCATCT
>DAIUKG010000026.1:0-59105 GCA_036848375.1 Spirochaetota bacterium | reverse complement strand
CGAGAAACCGGCATACCCGAGTCATTTACCACGACTTTTACCGAATCCACCTGGTCAGTCAAGTAGTAAAATGCCTTGCCGCTGGGCAGAACAGCCGCGACCCTGACCCCGTTCAGGTACACATTGTTTACGGCGCTATGCGAGTTCTCCACATCCCCGCCATTGTCGTAGCGCTTTTTCTCAAGCCCGAAGTACATGGAAGGATAAAGCACCTCAGTATCAATGGCATGGCCGCCCGTGGTCTCGCGCGCAACCTTGCGCACGCGGAAACCCTGGTCATCGTACCAGTAATTGCCCACGGCAGCGCCGGTATCGGGATCGGTGACGCTTACAATACGGTTGGACGAGTCATAGGACATGCAATTTTTAGTTGATTTTTATATTATTAGTCTCAATATTGTAGACATGATAAAACAAAAAGTATATATCGACACATCAGTAATCGGGGGATGCTTTGATGATGAATTCTCTGATGTCTCAAATAAATTATTTGAAGAATTCAAGGACGGTAAAAAAATCGCTGTTATATCAAACATAACTGCCCTTGAACTGGAAAAGGCCCCTGAAAGAGTAAAGAATAAACTGAGTGAAATACCGGAGCATTCTATCGAAAAAATTACCCTATCTTTTGAGGCTGAAGAATTATCTAATAAATATATTTCAGAAGAGGTCATCAGCCCTAATTTTGTCGAGGACGCCCGCCACATTGCCATAGCTACTATTATGAAAGTTGATGTACTGGCAAGCTGGAATTTTAAACATATCGTAAATTTAAAAAAAATTTATGGCTATAATGCTGTAAATTTAAAAGAGGGGTATCCATTATTGGAAATCAGATCTCCCCTGGAGGTGCTGGATGAAGAATAAAAAATTTGATAGCGTTAAAATGATGCGGAACATCCGTGATGAAGTTACCGAGGAATTAAAGCAGCTTTCCTCTAAAGAAGTGGTTGATTACTTAAATAAAAAATATCCGGATTTTGATAAGAAAAAAATTAAGACTGCGGTAAAAAGCTGAACTTCTTCTAATCCTTGCCCTGCCGAAGCACCAGCGGCATATTATTTATTCCATGGCGGAATCGTTTCTGAAGCAGAAGGGGTGAAAAATAAATCACTGTTGATTAACAAATAATATTTTTTTCATATCCTTCATAAATTCATTTTGAAAAATAAAACAAATTATCATCAATACTGAGGCTGTCCGTGTTGTTCACAATATGCTTTTCAGTCATATTGCCGTTGGCGGCATACCCGTAATTCATCTGGTAATTAAAATGGTCAGAGGTGCCGTCACGGTCAAAGGCGCCGGTGGCGCCCACCAGACGGTTCAACCCGTCATAAGTATAATTACAGGTAGTGGTGCCGGAATAGGCCCCGTCAGTGTCAAGGGTGGCTGATACAGTTACTCAATCTATCGAGCTGATCAGCCCTTTCATGCTGTCGACCTTACTGAACAACATTGACGTCAGGCTGAGAATTCTCTCGTTATAGGTCTGAAGCTTCTGGGCGTTCTCGGAAAGCCGTTCCACCATGGAGATGGTCTGCTCCATGGAAGCTGACTGTTCGATAGTCGCGTCCGCAATATTTTTGGAATAACCGCCAATATTGATCGATTGATCGAAGACCTCGTTAAGGGCGTTCTTGAGATTGTTTACCAGGTCATTTACCTTCTGAATCTGGAGGTTAATGTCTTTTACCAGCGTCAGCACCGAATCCGTTGACATCTTGGTTGCGTCAACGATCCTTATCCCCTCCACGATATCCGTCGTGATCTTGGAAATTACCTGGGATATCTGCCTGGAGTTGTCAGAGGTGGCCCCTGCCAGCTTGCCGATCTCGTCCGCCACAACGGCGAAACCCCGGCCGTATTCTCCCGCCCTGGCGGCCTCTATCGCGGCGTTCAGAGAAAGCAGGTTGATCTTGTCCGAAATGTCGTCAATCACCGAGCTGAAATTACCGATCTGGGTGCCTCCCTCGTTAAGAACATTCATCATGGTGATCATGTGCTGGAAGTTCGTCTCAGTGTCGGACGATGAATTCGAAACCCGGTTGACATTGTCCATTACCGACTGGTTGCCCCTGCTCACGCTTTCCTGCGCGTCCTGCAGAACCTTCATAAGAGACATGGTTTTCTCGATTTCGCCTTTCTGGTCAAGTGTCGAATTTTTTATCGTTTCCAGGGATGAGGCCAGTTCTTCAAACGTGCTCGACATCTCCTCAGAGCTGGTCGCCTGGTCGTGTGACATTTCAGAAAAGTTTTCACCCATATTCGAAAGCTCCCTGCTTACGGAAATAAGCTCATCAGCCGTTTCCTTTATGGTGGTCACCGCCTTTTCAAGGAATTCGGCCCTCTCTTTTGACAGCCTTTCACTTGAAGCAAGGGTTTTATTCGTGACCACCAGTTGAGTTTTCATCGTGTTGATCCGGTCAGCAAGGCCGAGGGACAGCATGACCACCTGGACAACCGAGCCCAGCATTACCCCGTTGCTGGTGAAAATATTTTCCGGGAGCATTCCCCTGAGCTGCAACACCATGACTATTCCGCCGGCGAACAACAGAAAAAAGGACGACAGGAAAAAGACCGCCTGCCGTGACCTTTTTGTGAACAGGAAATAGATACAGGTTACGGTACAGAACAGCGTCGCGAAGCCGACCATCGCGTTGGTAATATTGATCGAAACAACGTAATTGCGCGATATGAGAATAAACAGCAGCAGAACAACGGACACCGCGGTCAATGACCTGAACAGTTTATACCAGAGCGCGGATATTTTTTTTATATCGATAAATTTAATCGCGAACTCGGCAACAGTAACGACAATCATTACCATCGAGATCACGATCGGGAACTTCCCGATCCATACGTTGTCAGGCCACAGGTACTGGCGCGCCATGCCGTTCATTGTCATTAAAAACATGACGATTGATACGATATGGAGAACGTAATACAGATAACTCCTGTCCCCGGTAGAAAGAAAAATGATTAAATTATACACGAACATCACACACATGATACCGACATACATCCAGTAAAACATGGCCTCGGTGTCTTTCATTTTACGAAACGCCTGCGGCGTAACGACCGAAAGCGGAACATTCAGCGACCCGTCAGCCTGGCATCTGAAATAGCAGGTTATTGTCGAACCTGCCTTTATGGTTATGGGGAACATGAAGCTCCGGTATTCAACAGGGCGCTGGTGAAACGGGTACGCGTATCCGGTTTTTGTTTCTGTGTATTTCCCGCTTCCATCAATCACATAAAGGTCCTGATAATCCAGTACAGCGTAGGCCTGCTGCAGATAAAACTCGATGTCTCTGCCGGTGGGATTGGCAAAGGTAAAGCGCATCCACAGGGGAGTGTTGCAATAACCGAAGTTCAGCTTGTCCGCTTCTGATTTTATCCACGTGACTTTTCTGGCCCTGTTCTCCGCGAGCAGGTCTTCAATGGTGAGGCTTCCCTGCTGGTCAAAAAAATATTCCGCGTAGCGCCCGATCTTTTTACTTTCAAGAGTCTTGTCGATAACTACCGGTTCGAGCGCGAAGGATGACGAGAAAGAGATAAAGATGACAAAGAGCGTGACAGACAATCTCAGAAGGAACATGCGGAACCTCGGTATTCATGAAATCATGATAACTATATAGTCGACACCGGCTGGAAACCGTGTCCCATCCAGCGCAAATTTGTTCCTGTCAAGGCGGACATTCCGGAAAGTCTATTCTAAAATTTTTTATAGTAATTGCATCACTTCTGTCAATAAATATTTGTAATATCACCGAATTATTTTACCAGCCTGAATTAGAGGGATTTCTCGTAACCCTTTTTTACCGGGGGGATTTTGTGTCCGGGGTTTTCTGTCAGGATATTCTCTGCGGCCAGGCTGCCGTAAGGTAATTCAGCGCCCCCGCCCGTGCCGGGCTCGGGCCTTTTGGTGTTCACGGGATGCCGGTAATTATAGCAGATCACGAAACAATTAGTACATTGTCATTCCGGTCGTAGCGTTAGCGAAGTACCGGAATCTCATACAAAAAGACTATCCTATGAGATTCCTGCATGCGCAGGAATGACAAAAAATGCTTTAATTTAATCGTTAACCGCTATAATAAAAAAATACATTGTTTTTTTACCGGTTTTATGTTACCAGAACAAGGGGCGGAGGTTAAAAGCATTAAACCGTGAAACACTGTTCCTGAAATCATCGTGATGATTGTTCCCCTTCCTCCATCCGGCAGATACCATCTTTCGAGGCGGCGATCATGAAAATAACGATCATATACGACAACACCTCTTTACGAAAAGACCTTCTGGCCGACTGGGGCTTCTCTGCCCTTGTTGAGGCGCACGAAAAGCGCATCCTCTTCGATACCGGGGCAAACGGCTCAATCCTTCTTGCAAACATGGGCACCCTGCAGATCGGCCCCGAAACAATTGACGACGTATTCATTTCACACACCGACTTCGACCACATCGGCGGCCTGCCGGGCTTTCTCGACCGGAACAGCAGGGCCACGCTATGGCTTCCCGGACCGTCCCATGGCGTAACAAGCGCGAAAAAAATACATGAAGTCAGCGCCGCCCGAACGATGTACCGGGGGCTGCATACCACGGGCGTGCTTGATGAGGTTGAGCAGTCCCTCTGCGTGGAAACCCCGAAAGGCGTTGTCATAATCACCGGCTGCTCGCACCCGCGCATGGAGCTTATTATCAGGGCCGCTTCGGAATTCGGCGCGGTATACGGCATCATCGGGGGCCTGCACGGGCATGAGCCCGACTCCCTGAAACAGTTTGATTTGATCTGCGCGACTCATTGCACCATGCATAAGCAGAACATCAGGCTCCTGTACAGGGACAAATATATCGAAGGCGGCGCGGGAAAAGTGATTGAAGTATAGGCCCCGCCCGCCGTGGGCATGAGGCACCGGTGCGAATGCGAGACGTATCATGATCATTAATATTTTATGCGCCGAATCCCTGGGGGCCCGCGGGCTTTCGTGCTCCATTCAGTTGAAGCGGCGGAACATCCTCATTGACCCCGGCATAGCCCTGGGATGGTCCCGCCACGGCCTTCTGCCCCACCCCTTCCAGGTCGCCGTCGGCGCCGGCGTCCGCCAGACCATAATAGACGAACTGCACCAAGCGACCGACATCGTTTTCAGCCATTACCACGGCGACCACTGCCCCCTGCATGACGCGAACCCGTACCAGCTGGGCCTTGACCAGGCCCGCGACAGCCTGTCGCGCTGCCGCATTCTGGCTCGGGGCCCGGGGAACGCGTCACCTGCGCAGCAGAGAAGAAGGCTTGAGCTGACACGCGCAGCTCAAACGAACTGGCAGGACGCCGAGGGGTCGGTGCAGGGGCCGCTTGAATTCTCCGTTCCCGTGCCCCACGGGCAAAAGGGGGATGAGCGGGGCATGGTGATGATGACTAAAATCGCAGAGGACGGAACGGTTTTTGTCCACGCGTCTGACATCCAGCTCCTGGACAGAACAGCGATAGAAATCATATCGGGGTGGAAGCCGGACATCGTGCTGGCCTCCGGGCCGGCGCTGTACCACTATTCATCCCCCTCGGGTGACGTACTCAGGGAACGCGCGTGGGAAAACGCGCTGGAGCTCTCGCAGAATACCGGCACTCTGATCATCGACCACCACCTGCTTCGCTCCGGGGAAGGTGTTGCGTGGCTTGATAAACTGAACCATGCCTCAGAAAACCCGGTCATGTGCGCTGCCGATTTCATGAAACGCGAGCCCCTCTTTCTTGAGGCATGGAGAAAGGAATTATACGAATGGATGCCGGTGCCCGGCTCCTGGCACGACCGCTACCGCAGGGGAACAGTCGATACCGGCCCTTACCGGGCCAGGGGATGGAAGGAACTCGCGAGCAGGGGGATGATAAGGCCGTGCACCTGGTATGGCTGCTGCCCGATCAGGTATTACACGGACGCGGGCAAGCTCGACCCCTGCTGGACCGAGCGTTACTGCCTGGTGAATAACCGGCAGTGCGTCCGCTACCGGATGGAAGAAAACGGGCAGTATCATCCGGACAACATGCTGCCGAACGGGGAGATAAAAGAAAATTTATCGTGAATAAAAGGATTATTCGTGGACAATCCCCCCTTCCCCCCTTTATAAAGGGGGATGATATTGAGGCCGGTTGCCGTGAAGTGATTCAGGGCCATCGCCCGTGCCGGGGTCAACTCGCGACATCCCTGTCTTCGTTGACACTTCCAATATCCTGGTGGTCGCTCGGGCCTCTTGAGTGGAAGACTGTGGTGATGTTTCTTTGTATAAAACTATTCCCGGGCTGCCTCATCAGCAGTTATTATTTTCGGCGGTTTGAATTCTCTTTTTATCTGCGGTGATCTCAGTTTATATATTATCCATCCGAATAACACCGAAAAGCCCACGGCCATTGCAATAACAAATGCCTGCATTACCTTCATGGCCCGGTTAAACTGATCGAAGCCCTCCACCCCTGCCGTGGGCATTAATCCGGAAAAAAAAGAAAACATCCCCATACATATGACATTCCAGAAAATGCCCAGGCCCATTACGATGATAAAAAACATTCGCGCCCAGTTTTTCCGCCGCAACAGGCCGATTGACGAGGCCAGGGTGAAGCCCGATATAAACAGAAATACCAGAAAAAGATACTGAAAGTTCTCAAATATCGTATTAAAACCGAATGCCGTGTTTGAGTCAATGGCCGGGTCCTTTACTACCTGCTGCATGAGTTCTCCTGAAAACATGATACGAAAGATCACATTCTGCATTAATGCCATAACGGTAAACAGGCCGGACCCAATGATAAAAATCCATGCCAGCACCGTTACGAATGTCGATTGCGTGTTTTCCTCGTTCATTCACGGTTTCTCCTTTTTATTGTGTATTGTTGCTTGATTGATCCAATCACAAGTGTTACAGAGGCATCTTTTACCGCGCCCGGGATTCATTGATAAATTTGAATACCTCGTGGCCGTCAGGATATACTTTTTTAAATGACTTCTCGGCCCGGTCAAAATCACTTAAGGCTTTCTCTTTCCGGTTTTTGTCACTGTAGTATATGCCCCGGTACAGGTAGATATTACCGAGCGCATGCGTATCGTTGTGATATTCCTTCTCTATTATCTCGAAGAACCTGACCAGGTCGCTGTCATAATCCGTGTAATAATAATTTTCAATTACCTGTTTCAAGGTCCCGTGGCTCCGGGGGTCGAGTTTGACGTATGCCAGGGCATATTCCAGTGACCGGTCCCGGTCTTTGATATTGGTGGCCATTTTATGGGCGAAATACGCGGCGTCTTTTTTCAGGGAGAGGTCGGTATATTTTTCAAGGGCGACCGCGGCGTGCCTCATGGCAGTTTTATAGTCCTTGTTTTTCATGTACGCGTAGGCCAGGTTGTAGTGACATTCGGGATAGTCATCGTTCTTCTCCAGCGCGCGGTTAAAGTCCTTTATGGATTCCTTATAATATCCTTCAATCAGATTAAAAAAGCCGATTGCATAGTATGAGCGGGCGGTTCCGTACTTATTCCCGTGGGCCATCCTGATATACTTTTTCGCAAGGCTGATGTGCTCGTTATTCTGCTCCTCCGTGTGGTTCTGTGAATAGTGGATATACATTTCGTAATAGTATATACCCAGGGTATCGTGCAATTCATACCGCAGCGGGTATTTTTCAATGAGATTTTTCAGGGCCTTTTCAGGAGAGAAAGGGACGATTTCAAATTTGCCGGTCGACGTCCTGATCTGCGACAAGGTCTCGTTGTGTTTCAGGTTTTCAAGCGCAAAGACTCCATGCCCGATGCTTTTGGCAAAATAATCGAGGCACAGCATGGTTTTCTTTATGGTAATCGCCACATCCTCTTCATTCGGATCCATCTTTTCAAGGATGTCAAAGGCATCGAGATACTGCTTCTCATCAATGAGCGCGTCGACGCCGGAAAAGTCAGGCGACGTTGCTCCCAGGAGAAAACACAGAAGCGCGACAGATATTATCGTTTTTTTCATTCGAACTCCTTTTTCTGTTAAATCACCCTGGCAATATCATCCCCGAGATTTATTCCCTTTAAGCCGAGACAGGGCGGGTTGCTTTCACCCTGTATCTGAATGGCCCATATCAGGTCCGGCCGGGTATTGTCCGATTCAAAAACAACCATATGGTCTTTCATGTTATACGCCCTGTAGCTGTAGCCGTCCTCAAATGTGTGGCTCTTAAAGGGCTTGCCGAACTGCTGAACCGGCGCGTCAGAGGACTGCCCTATTTTAAATCCATAGAGCACGTAAATCTTCTCAGCACGGATTTCCGCGCTGATACCTAACATGATACACATGAGTGCCGCGCCCAGAATCTTTTTGGTCATAGCAGTTCTCCATTCATGCATGATCGCATGTATTATGTTTGTAACTGTAGCCGGTCAGCCCGGCAAAGGGACAGGATAACGGGGATTATTCTGCCGGAAAGCATATAACTACATTAGAGTTTTTATTACAAGTACTATTTCATGAGTGGGTTATGGGGGGATGATTTTTTTCTGGTTGGGATGGAGGACATCCCCCCTGGCCCCCCTTAATAAGGGGGGAAAGTTGCCGTGCCGTGAGCCTTTATTTATTGTTCCCAATCCTCAACTTTCAGGCCGCTTATCCTCTTAAATTCCTTTGTATTATTGGTAACCAGGGTAAGATTGTGACTGAGTGCTATTGAGGCAATCTGAAGATCATAAGGGCCAATTATCGAGCCTCTTATTTCCAGTTCCGATCTAATTTTGCCATAGATGTCCGCTGCAGTATCATCAAACGGGTAACTGCCGAACATTTCAAAAAAAAATATCAATCGGGACAGTATTTTTTTTGAAGCTTTGCTTTTATAGGCCCCTGCCAGCAATTCTGATTTCACTACAGAACAAAGAAAAATAGAATCAGGAGAATGCTCTTTCATCCTCTTGATAATTGTTTGTGATTTACCATTTAAATATTAAATACAGGCATTAGTATCGAGCAAATACATTATTCAATACTGTCTCTTCTCGGGTAATTCCCCTGGTCGGGGCGTGTGATCTCATTTCCTTTGAAACAACCATAAGTCTGATCAAAAAAGTCATCCCAATTGTGTATGGACTTCTTTGACTCAATTATAAGCACGATGTCAACATCTGTCTCTTTAACATTGACCGGAATACTGATGTTAAGCATCCCGTCTTTGCCTATATGTTTTTTCATTGAGATTGTTTTCATATTTCATCCCTTTTATGCTTTAATCATGGGTACTATAGTATCGGGATCACGTCAAGTTTATATTTTCCTTCATCATAATATATTGGGTACAAGTCGGTTAAGCCCCGCCGGGATATTCTTTACGGCCTGGCAGCCATTGAGCTGTGAAGGACATCCCCCCTGGGAACTTGTGCATCCCACCCCCCTGGCCGCTTCTGTGTCCGGCCCCCTGTCCACTTCGACTATGCTCAGTGCATCGCCCCAGAGGGGGCACGTTGACCGAAATTTTTCAGCTTTGACCTCACACAACCTTCCGGAACTTCCCGTATCTCATCTCAAGCAGTTCCCTGTCCGGGTACTGGTGCGCCCTGCCCGGCAGCACGATCTTCTGCCCGTGCATGCCCTGCAGGCCGTGCTTCAGCATCGGGCCGTCTTCTTCTTTGAGGATGTCACCGCGGATCTCAACCGTGTAATATGGGCGTATACCAAGGATATTTATATCATAGGCGGGATAGTTGTACACTCTCAAGTTTTCATAAATCAATGCCTGGGTGTACAAGGTGAATTTCCCCGGCAACCGGTATCCTGAACATGTCATTTCTCAACAGTCGGGTCGAAAAAAACAGGACTTCCATGTTTTCAACAGTACCGGTCTCAGGGTTAAGACGTACGATAACATCATCCCCCAGTTCTTCGGTCTCCTGACCTGCATAGGGTTCGGTGAAGTTAATGTACAATATATCAGCTTCCCTGTCATAAGAGAACTTCATTTCTTTTCCCATTCTATTGTTCCTCCGCTTATTTTTCTTGTAATATAGGCGGTTATTATCCAGTCGCGTTCCACGGGATCGGTATCGGTCACTACAACGACTACCGCGTATCTGCCTCCCCTGACAGCCTCGAAAAACTTCGTAAAAAGCCTTGCGTTCGGAAACCTGTCACTCTTGCGGACGCTGTCCGGGTCAGTCAATGACCCGATAAGCGCCTGCTCATGATCAGGAAGAAGATCGGGATAATGCATTTTAATATGCTCATACCGCTCATCGCCATCAACCATTATATCGGGTGATTACCCAACCCTCCTGAACTTCCCGTAGCGCTGGTCAAGAAATTCATGGAAGGAAAAGTATTACCTGCTCCCCGGCAGGGAAAGTAGTGTTACATGGATTTAAGCAGTTTTTCGATTTCTGCAATAAAATCATCAAGTTCGCCCAACATTTCACGAACCTCGGTTTCAGTAAATTCGCTGTAGGCCTCATAATCCCCATCCATGCGTTTACTGAAAGCACGGAAGATTATTTTTGAATATCTGATGTCAATGATCCCGGCCTTTACAAATTGCTTATTAAACCAGCCCAGAAGCCGCCCATGTTTTCCGCTTGAAAAACCTTCAGCGACTGCGAGTGCCGTAAGTGCGTAAAACATGCTGTAATATATCCTGTTTACAGCTCCCGGAAACATCGAGCCTTTGAACAATAAACGGGCCTCAGCGGCTGTAGCCCTTGCCCTTTCCATCCTGAGAATTATAAGAGATTTTCGATCTTCCGGACCGAGTGTCATACGGAAATACCGGCACTCAATGCTTTCTCGATAAAAGGCTGTCTGCCCTTGACAGTGCCAAGCTCCTGCTCTGAAATAATATGCGCGTCAATAATAATATCATTACGAATATTAATATCCGTAAGGACATCAATGATACGGTCTCTGGTTCTCCAATCAACCTGTTCAGTGAGTATAATAAGAATATCATAATCCGAGTACTCTCGAGAGGTCTCATCAACCCGTGACCCGAAAAGGATTATTTTACTGATAAGATCGCCGAATGTTTTTATCAACTCAATCTTAATTTCCTGAAGAAAATTCTCATATTTCATTGCCATCACCATATCCAGAAAGATATGATTAATACTTATACTGTTCGTGATATAACGTCAACTATAATTGTGCTATTCCCTTTTCATACCGCGTTCCTGAACTTCCCGTAGCGCTGGTCAAGAAATGTATAAGGACATCCCCCCTTGCCACTTCTGTGTCCGGCCCCCTGTCCACTTCGACTATGCTCAGTGCATCGCCCCAGCGGGGGCACGTTGACCGGAATGATTTTGCTTTGACCTCACCCGACCAGCCTGAACTTCTCGTATCTCATTTCAAGCAGTTTCCTGTGCGGGTACTGGTTCGCCCTGCCCGGCAGGATGATCTTCTGGCCGTGCATTCCCTGCAGGCCGTGCTTCAGCATCGGTCTTGAATCCATAAAAATTTACGGGATATCCATACGGGATTATTTCATAAACCACTAAATAATTAATACTTGAAATATGTCGATAATAACGCTTAATAGGATAATGGAACGAGTACTAGTTTATCTTGATAATTGCTGTTTTAACCGTCCATATGACGACCAGAGTTATCTCTCGGTGAATCTGGAAACAGAAGCAAAACTTGCGATACAGGAACTTATCAATGATAATAAATTAAATCTTGCATGGTCTTTTATACTGGATTTTGAAAACAACGCAAATCCGGATGAAATAATTCGCGATGAAATTTTTTTATCAGCCTCCTGGAGGACATGAAATGAAATCCGACACCATAATTAAACAGGAAGGGTTTAAAGCGTTAAAAGAAAAACTCGGCGACATTGACACGGAGCGGTTCATTGTCCTTGTCAATCGTGAAAAATTTGATTATACCAGGTGGAGAAAAGAGCTTTTCGAGGATTTATCCATTGACGATCTTGCTGACCGGGCAGATAAATTTTCCAGAAGCCTGTAATAATCCGACCTTCCGGAACTTCACTCTGCGATCCCCGCCCCCTGTCCACTTCGACAGGGCTCAGTGCGGCGCCCCAGAGGGGGCACGTTGACCGGAATGATTTTGCTTTGACCTCACCCGACCAGCCTGAACTTCTCGTATCTCATTTCAAGCAGTTCCCTGTCCGGGTACTGGTGCGCCCTGCCCGGCAGCACGATCTTCTGCCCGTGCATGCCCTGCAGGCCGTGCTTCAGCATCGGGCCGTCTTCTTCTTTGAGGATGTCACCGCGGATCTCAACCGTGTAATCAGGCCGTATGCCAAGAATGTTCTTGTCAAAGGCCGCATGATGGATCTTGCATAATGACAGGCCATTGGTCACGAGTGGCTCTCCCATAGGATCGCTGTCGGGGATGATATGCGCCGCATCGAGTAATTCCCGGTGCCTGAGTCTGCACAGGGCGCACTGCTCACGGTAGGCGTCGATTACCCGTTCCCTGAAGGCACGCTGGTGCAGGCGGACTTTCATTTCTGTGGTTATGTATGAACGGCGGATTTGCTCGACTGCGGAATCATAGACCTGTGTGTCATTTCTGAATTCTTCAAGATACAAATGTTTTTCATCATCTACCGCAACCGTAAAGGTCAGGTTCCCGGGATTGTCTCCAACTATATAGACCGGGAACATTGCAAGATAATGGCCCTTAATCAGGTTATAGAAATAAATGAGCGGCACCTGCTCACGCATTGCCTGCCTGAGCCCGGCATTGTCCCATTGATTGGGATTGGTTCCCTGATAGCGGTACAAAAGCAAACCGTCATCAGAGAATGTGTCATTATACGGGCCGTCAAGCTTGGTGGTTATTGAGAGCGGGATTTCCGGGAATACCGCTGGTTTCCATATTCCCTGTGGGCCGACAAGATTTACCCGCTTATCATCAATTTCAAAGCCGGTTTTCAACAGGTCCCAGGTGAGGACGTCACCGTAAATGGATACCTGTTCATGCAGCCAGTTAAAGGCTGCGGTGCGGTAGCGTATGTCGGTGAGGGAAGTCATTGCATTCTTTATATTTTATTAACCAGCCTTCTTATAGGTAACATTAAAGATAGTGTCGGCCAGCCATTTCTTGAAACCAGGATTGTCCATGAACTGTTTAAATAGTTCTGTATGGTCAGTTAGCATTTCCACAATAACCCGTTCCAGGGCCTTGTCGTGCTCTATGCGGGCATTTTGTTTATCATTCTGTTTCATAGCATTCTGATACGCCTTGTCAGCAGCAACTTTTTGTGGCAATTCCTCAGCAATAATCTTTTCAATTTTATCAGAATCCTTCCAATCAATATTACCGAAAAGCTCATTAAATGATTTTATTATATTACTCAGATAATCAAGTTCGGGTTCGGCCTTTTTGCCGCCGGCACCAATAAGGATTGGATCAATTTCAGCGTCTTCATCTTCCAATACTATCTTAATTTTTTCCCTAACTTCAGCCCTGTAGCTATCCATATCAACAGTTTCAAGTATGCCCCGCGAAAGATCTTCCTCTTTTGGTGCCGGTAATTTTGGTATGAGAAAATTCAAAAAAATTGAAAGCTTTTCCCATGAAGTATCACCGTATGGAAGTATTGTTGAAAGAAAGTTATAGGTTCTTACAAATGACTTTGTTTTAGCTTTAAAATCAACCTGTCCATCTTCATCCAGTTCCGTTGTATAAAGAGCAACGCAGGCATCAAGAATCGGATCAATTTCCTCACGACTTTTTCCATTAAGAAAGTTACTTACTACCTGATCGATCTGTTCATCTGTATAAACCTGATATGTATCGATATCAGCTTTCAAATTGTGAAGCTTATTGGGATCTGTCTCTTCACTCAATATTGTTGTTCTGTAATAATCATCAAAGGCAAATTTTATATATTCAGTCTTATTAGCAAAATCTAAAATAAAAGTATCTGTCTTCTTTGGGTGAGCACGATTCAGACGTGATAATGTTTGAACTGCCTTTATCCCATCCAGTGGTTTATCAACATACATGGTATGCAATAATGGTTCATCAAAACCTGTTTGGAACTTATCAGCCACAATAAGAAACCGATACGGATCAGTTTGGAAACGTTCAGGTATTTCACTGCTGGGAAAATCGTTAAGGCTTGATTCTGTTACTTTTTTTCCGCCATATTCATTTTCACCTGAAAAAGCCACAATGGCCTTATAAGGTCTCTTACTTTCCTTCAAATAATCAAGGAAAGAGTGATAATATTGGATCGCCCTTTGTATACCATTGCACACAATCATTGCCCGGGCCATACCACCGATTTTATATTTACCTATAACCTCATCATGGAAATGATCTATCATGATCTCCGCTTTTTGTTTTATGGCATAGTCATGAGATTCAACAAATTTTCTCAGTTTCTTTTTTGCCTTCTTCGAATCAAACTCAGGATCATTCTCAATTGATTTTATTAACTTATAGTAACTTTCTACTGGCGTATAATTCTTTAATACATCCAGTATAAATCCCTCCTGAATAGCCTGTTTCATAGTATAAGAATGAAAGGGCATATGCTTCACCGCATCACCATCCATATAGGGTTCGCCAAATATCTCAAGAGTCTTGTTTTTAGGTGTGGCAGTGAAGGCAAAGTAACTGGCATTTGTCAGCATTTTACGGGAAGTTATTATTTCATTGATGAGGTCTTCGAGGTCTTCGATATTTCCTTCTGTGTTACTATAATTGTAATCAGATCCAGGATCAGCGAGAACCATATTCATTTTAGAAGCTGTTCTGCCGCCCTGACTGGAATGGGCTTCATCAATAATAATAGCAAATTTATTTCCCCTATGCTCACTTCCTATGTGGTCAAGCACATAAGGGAACTTCTGCACTGTGGTAATTATAATTTTCTTGCCAGCTTCAAGAAACTCACGTAACTGAGCTGAACCCTGTGTGACTGCGCCAACAATTGAAGATACCTGGGAAAAACGCTTGATATTGTCTCTTAACTGTTTATCAAGGACTCGACGATCAGTTACCACAATTACTGTATCAAAAATTGGCCTGCCCTCTTGTTCAAGTCCAATAAGTTGATGAGCAAGCCAGCTTATTGAATTACTCTTACCGCTACCGGCTGAATGCTGAATCAAGTATCGTTTTCCTACTCCGTCTGTTGGGATATGGGCCAGCAGTATTCTTACCACCTCCAATTGGTGATATCGTGGAAAAATCTGTTCTCTTTTCTTTTTGCCGCTTTTTTCATCCTTCTTTTCAATAATCTGAGCAAAGTTCTCAAGAATATTTGACAGACTTAACTTGGATAAAACTTCTTTCCAGAGATAATCAGTTGCAATACCCTCTGGATTTGGCGGATTACCCGCACCATCATTAAATCCCATATTAAAAGGCAGAAACCACGAATTACCTCCCTGCAGATGAGTACACATATAAACCTGATGATCATCAACTGCAAAATGGACCATACACCGCCCGAATTGAAATAACAATTCACGGGGGTCACGGTCACGTTTATACTGCCTCACTGCATCATCGACTGTCTGCTTTGTAAGCTTATTCTTCAATTCAAAGGTTATGATTGGGAGGCCGTTTATAAAAACAGCCATGTCAAGTGCAAGGCGGGTTTCGTTTTTACTGTATTGAAGCTGTCTGGTGACACTGAATATATTTTGAGTGTATAATTCCTTTGCTTTCTGATTGCCTTCGGATGGCAGGGAGTAATACAGGTCAAGATGGACCGGGCCGTCCTTGACTCCAAGACGAAGAACATCAATTATGCCTCGTTTCGCGATTTCTCCCTGCAGACGTTGTAAAAACCTTGTCCTTCGCTGGCTCTCTTCACCCAATGATAAAATCTCATAGGCTTCTGGCTGAGTGGCTTTTACAAACTCAACTAATTTAACCAGATCAACCGCATATTCACGGTCAAAATCACGGGGATCACCCTGAATATATTTTGCTTCTTGAACAAGGGAATTAACGATAAGGGATTCCAGCCCTTTTTCAGATGTGTCGGTGGGCATACCTATATCCAGTTATTATCCTTTAATTGAAGTTGAGCAGCAAATATTTGCTTATTAGTAAACATTTCCTTTCGTTTATTCCATGAATGTGTCAATTCTACAATGTTGTCATCAGTTCCATTTTCTTTTGCTACGACCCAGTGAACTGTTGACAGAAGCTCCATGCCAAAAGGTGTTTCAAAACCTGCTATTAGTGTAGAGACTTTATCAATATTTTTAAGGGTATCCAGCTTATCCTTTAAAAAATCAACAGCCTCAGCATAAGACCCGTTTATAAGATTGATTTCTTTATCAGGATTGTCTTCTCTATCATCGAATCCACTTATATAGCTATTATTCATTACATCAAGCACATGCCTGAAGTTTTCCGCATAAGGGCCATAGAGAGCTTTTTTATATTTTAAACGTAATGGTTCACCTGCCTCCTGAAGAAAATACATAAGTTTATGAAGTTCAAGCAGGGTTACACTGGTATCCATCATTGCTTCGAGATATCGCCCCATGAGAACCAGAAGACTGGCCCGTCCCGGTGTCAGTTTTTTCTTTCCAAGAGGTTTATCACTCTCTTTTTTTATTTCATAGCTTTCGTTAGGCTCAATTATATGAACCGAAACATCGGACAACTCTTCAAAAGCCTTCTCAATAAGGGGGCGTACTACCTTCCAATCCAGCCCCCCAAGGCCACACCCCAGAGGGGGGACTGTGATGGATTTTATATTATACTCTTTGACTGTTTTAATCAGATCAAAAAGACCAGCTTTTATATCTTCAAGACGGCTTTCCCCTTTCCAGTGTCTTTTCGTGGGAAAATTAATTATATATTTCCTTTCAAAAATATCCCCTGTAATATATACAAACATCTTACCCGGTACCACCTCGCCCCTGTCACAGGCCTCTTTATACTCATGATAGTTTTCAGGGAAGGCCTTTTTGAAGCTGAGAGCTATACCACGGCCCATAACACCCACGCAATTGACCGTATTAACTATAGCTTCAGTCGGCTGGTCTACTATATTACCTTTGACTATCTGTATCATATGCACCTCTCAGTAATACCAGTCTGGTTTTACTTCAACCTGAAGCCCTATGCTACTGGACTTTAATAAAATATCAACTTCTTTCTTTTTCCGAATATCCATAACCCCTATTCTGTCAATTAAGGCAACAGGAAACGCCCTTTGTATAAGAAATTCGGCCTGCTTGCCATCTTTTATCCCGGGATTCCTAAAATCGGTACTATTAATAGCATGCCAGTCCACATGATCCAGATCATTTAGATCATTAAAAAATTCTCCATAATAGGTTCCTGCATTGCGGTCAGTGAATGCCCAGAGAATTCTATTTCTGTCTGCCCACTGAACTACATTATTCAGGTCAGCTTCTATATGTACAACCGGCTGCTGCCCTCCGTGATAAGCTATATCCGGATGATTGCCTTTATAAAGGATGTACAGCATTATAGACCTAGGGCAAAAATAAAAAGGGACATACTCACCCACAAAGGTGTTGTTATGACAGGAGACACGTATTTCCTCCAATCTTCGTCTTTTTATTTCAGACATGCCGACGCGGGTATGGTCAAGATTCTGATCACAGCATTCAGCGTCAGAAAGAATTGACCCGCGTTCAAAGATAGAACGAAGGTTTTCGAAATGAGTGATATGATATATCTTGGGCCTTTCAGGAACCATTAAATATCAGCCTCCTCTGTAACTTCATCCATTTCTTCATCAGCAGTTATATCATCGATCACAACGTCTTCATCAGCAGGAACATCCGGCACCTTAATCTTCCGCACATCAACCTGGCCTGTCACCACATCTGCAATAAGCCGGTCGCGGTATTCCAGAATGAGGGAGATTTCTTCTAAAATTTTTTTTATTGTTTGATCGATACTTTTAGTTTGAATTTGAATGTAATCACAAATCCTCTTTTGAATTATTCTATCTGGATATGATATAATAAAATTCCCTAATTCATCTCGATTAACTTTCGGCATTTTAACACGAAGCGAAAGGTCAACAACATATCTAGTAAATGGATTAGATAAAATTAGAAATAATAAAAAATGGGGGATCAATTCATTGTTCACTGCTATAGGGTACATATCTGCACTACACAAACATTCAAATTCTGCGATACAAGCTTTTTGTAATTTCGGCCTTATTTTGCTATATATTATTTGTCCTTTACTAACAAGATATTTCCCACTTATTGCATTCTGATCATGTGCAGATTCAGTATATAATATTTGAGCAGTCCCACTTTGTATATGATTTGGTGCAATTAATATCATTTCAGAATATGGATTAACTCGTGGATCGACTTGCCCACTTTCAATCCTTGTTAAGTATTTAAATCTTTTAAGCGCCCACCCTACAGGCACATCACCCAGCCATTCCACACCGGAATCTTTATATTTTGGATAGGGCTTACCAGTGGTTACATCAATTTTTCCGCTTACAGCATCATTTATGATAACCTGTTTCTGCTCTTTCAAGAGCTCGATCATTTTCTTTTTTGCTTTGATGAACCGATTAATCTGCCAGGTTTTGTAGTCGAGGAAACGGGCGATTTGGGTTTGTTCTTCGAGAGGTGGGATGAAGAAAGGTATTTCTTCCATTCTATCCTTGTTCAAATCCCATTGACCAACTCGAACTCCATCTGATGCTTTTGTGAAAAATGGTATATATGCTTTACTTCTTAATGCTTTGTGAAAAAAAATACCAGAAACACTATTAAGATTAAAAACAAAATATGCAGGGCTTACAATTCCATTGTATTTCGAGACGCCATAGGAACCCTGCCATGCCTTCATTTTGTTCATCGCGAATTGATCAACTTTTACAACCTTATAATTACTGAGGTCATCAGGTATGTAATTATGATTTTCTTCCTTGCTTGATAAATCTCTTTTAATTACTCCCTTTTCTCGAACTACAGATAATAATGGCAAGTCAGCTCTGTTTCTTTCTGAAACAACTTGAAGGATTGATCTTAATTTTCTTTTTTCCCAATGTCTTGGGACTTTTTCAATCCATGATGCATTGACTTTATCATATTCAGAATAAGGCTTCAATTTCATTCCTCTTCATCCCCGTTAAATTCATCAATATACGTCCCTTCTTCAATAGATTCAGTATCCCTGTGTATCTTTTTATTCATTGCTTTTTCTATTTTTTGAAGAATTTTCTCTTTTCTATCATTAAAGAAGCCATTAAAATCATCTTTGTAAAGAAACTGGGGTGACAGGACATGTCCTTCCAGTATTGCATCAAACTCATTATCTGATACACCAGCATGTTTTTTTAAACGCTTTAAATATTTAGTTGGTGCATCACCGCTGACAATTCTGTTTGTTCTAGCAGACAAAGGAGTTTTATTAATAATACAGTCATAATCTCTTCTAATAATTTTATTGTTCTCACACCATTTTATCGGGAAGATATGATGTATATCAATTGATTCAGAAAAGTAAGTACTGAAATCAATCTTCGTCGCAGAAAGCCAATCCCTTATGTTTTCCTCCATAAGCAAAGCATAAATTCCCTTATAAGCGGCACTATTTCGCGACCGTAAGGTATGCAATCGTGATGGTGAAAAATTCGCATCATATACTGTTTTGGGCTCGGCACCATTATTCTCAATCCAGTCAACAACCTGAGGTAGGTCAAGAGCATAGCGGGTTTCATTTGCAGATCCATAAAGCTCTCCAAGTACACCGCACCAGAACCACTGAATGAGTTTATTTTTATTGCCAATATTATCAATTTTATCACCTAAAAATCCAAGTATTGCAGATAATGGTATTAATTGTGTACGATATGGAACGTCTCTTGCTGTATAAATATTATTTTCGATTAAGACTTTAGATGCCTTGATAAATCCCTTGATAACAGCTTCTCTATGTTTTTTATAAGCATTGAGAGTAAGGTTCAACATATCCTTTCTTTTACAGCTTACTGCTGGTAACTCTTCACCTTTTGCCGAAGACTTATCTTTTTCAAGGCGATTATAATACAGTGAAATGAGAGTAACTGCCTGTATAAAATCAGTGTTACTTACTCTATACAGAGCCCTGTATTTACTGAAACCCTTTTTTATTGTTTCCCAATCTTGTTTCAGATCAAACTCATCTGAAGCAAAGGTTGCTGTTAACAATTCAAATACTGTTAAAGATACACCACCAGTATTCACTTTTTCAAAAACCTGGCAAACAGCTTCTTTGGGATTTTCCTTTTTCATTACGATAACCGGGAGCATATACTTATTAAAACTGTTTATTACCTTTTCCTCAAAGTTGTCCCAGAATTCAATTTTTTCACTTTCATGTTTCCAATATTTGTTAAAACCTTTTCGCCACTGACTGTATTCATCAACCATGCACACGGGGTACATTAAATTCTCATATTCATATTCTTCTTTTGACAAATCAAGTACAGTATCACGACCAATATTAGCCGTTATTTTTTTATTTTCATTTAATGAAATGATGGCCTCTTCCAGATCATAATTATCATCCATAGCTTTCTGCATATCAATATAATACCATCTTTTTACTTCATACCCCTTCTCGTTCCGTGTAGTCACAACCTCATTGGTAATTATTGCCTGATAAAGTGATGTGATTCTCTGCTGACCATCCAGGATTAAGAACTCAGGTTTTAAATTACTCGATTTCTTTACACCTTCAACACATTTCGTTTTAAATCGTACTGTTTCATTACCGGTTTCAAGAAGCATTATAGCTCCGATCGGGAAAGATTTGGCAATGCTGGCAAGTATTCCTTTAATTCGATTATCATCCCATACCCAACCTCTCTGGAAGTCGGGAAGCTGGATTTTTTCTTCATCAACACCTTTTAATAATTCATAAAGACCTTGCTTTGTTGAATCAAATGATTCCATATTTACTTGTCCTCCCCGATAATTTCATTCAGCAACCCTTCAGTTTCATCTTCGAGAGCCTTTATATCAGCAGTGATCTCTTCAAGGGTTCTCATCACGGCTGGTTTATAAAAATATCTGGTAAAAGATATTTCATAACCAATCTGCGTTTTATTCTGATCTATCCACGCGTCAGGCACATAGGGAAGAACCTCTCTGTTGAAAAATGCTTCAATACCGCCCTCTTCAAGAAGAGGCACCTGCTCTGTATCACGCAGGTTTGTGTCACTCTCATATTCAACAACAACCTTCTTGCCCCCAATGCTCCTTTCAAAAAGGCCATGAAGAGGATCTGCTTCAGTATCCTTATGTATTTTCTTAATAACGGGGTGTCCTTTTTCATCAACACGATCATCAGCAATCATCTCTTTAATCTCTTTTGCTGAATAAACTTTTTCAGGGTCAATCCTATTAACCTTTAAAGGACGCTCAACCGTTACTTTATAATACCCAAATGCTTCATTGGGAAATATCTTTGATTCTTCAGTTTCTTTGGGTTTAATAATCAGGTCACAGATCGTTTTGATCTGTTTCTCAGACAGTTCACAATTTTTCTTTCCAAGATTTTTTCGAAGAGGTGTGTACCATTTTGTGGCGTCTATAAGCTGGACCTTGCCCTTACGTTTTTTTTCTTTTCTGTTTGAGAGGAGCCATATATAGGTTGCTATACCGGTGTTATAAAACATGTTCTCAGGGAGTGCCACAATGGCCTCAAGCCAGTCATTTTCAATGATCCATCGACGAATATTACTCTCACCCTGCCCGGCATCTCCAGTAAAAAGGGATGAACCATTATGAACCTGGGCAATTCGGCTACCCAGAGCAGTACTGTTTTTCATTTTTGAAAGCTTATTCACTAAAAAAAGCATCTGCCCATCACTGGAGCGTGGCACCATTTTATATTCTGGGTCGTCTCTGTAGGGGATTACGAAACGATAATCCTTGAAGTCCTTTTTGCCCCCCATACGTTCCATATCTGTTTTCCAGCTTTTACCGTAGGGAGGATTAGAAAGCATGAAATCAAACTCACGTGACGGAAAACCATCAGATGACAGTGTTGACCCATATACCATATTTTCAGCTTCAGCACCTTCACCTTTAATGAGCAAGTCTGCTTTTGAAATGGCATAGGTCTCTGGATTTATCTCCTGTCCAAACAGGTGAATTGCTACATCTTTGTTGTGATCTTTTGCCAGTTCTCTCAGGGTTTCTTCTGCCACAGTTAGCATACCACCAGTACCGCATGCACCATCGTATACTAGATAGGTCCCTGATTCTATTTTGTCTGCAACAGGCAAAAAAATCATTTTAGCCATAAGGCGCACAACATCTCTTGGGGTAAAGTGTTCCCCAGCCTCTTCATTGTTTTCCTCGTTGAATCTGCGAATCAATTCTTCAAAAATAATACCCATAGTATGATTATCAAGGGCGGGTAATCGCTCTTTACCATCAGCATCGAGTATCGGAACAGGGCTGAGATTAATTTTTATATCAGTAAACTTTTCAATGACAGAACCGAGGATGTCCGCCTCAATCATGGTAGGTATCTGATTCCTGAATTTAAACTTATCGAGTATTTCCTGCACATTAGGGCTAAACCCGTCAAGATAGGCTTCGAAATCTGCTTTCAATTTTGCGCGAGTGCCTCGTGACTTCAGGTCCCTGAGACAGAAGGGGCTTGTGTTATAAAAAGCCTGGCCCGCTGCCTGGCACAAAGCTGGGTGCTGGTTTGATACCTTTGCCTTATCAAGCTGCTCTTTCATTCTAAGGACATCTTCCTTGGTATTTTCAAGAACTGCGTCTATTCGGCGTAATACAGTCATGGGTAAAATTACATCTCTGTACTTGCCTCTAACATAGACATCTCTGAGACAGTCATCTGCAATTCCCCAGATGAAGTTTACTATCATATTATGTTGTGCATGAATCATTGGTTTTGGTCCTTAATTTGTTTAGTGATAAAATAAGTTGTGATAAATACTTTATATTCTAATCATAATAAGTATGGCTCTTAATTACACTTAACGTTCAGCGTATATTTTCCTTAAAACTCAGTATTATATCTAAACAACCTTCTTTTTCCCGGTCGTCGGGTTTGGTCACTTCGACTTACCTCTATTGCTCCCTTCGACTCCGCTCAGGGAGCTGAGTTCTACTCCGTCGCCGAGTACTGTTCTGCCCGGTCGCCGAGCGGAGCCGAAACGCCCGGTCACTGAGCCAATACCGGTCGCCATCCCTCTCCCCTCGATACAATTGCCGCTCGTCTCGATACATTCCTCGCATGGCTCGGAACACTCGACGACCGGCTGTTCGCCTCTTCGCTTGCCGAGTGTTTCACGGTCATCTCGATACGATTACCGATCATTGAGTGTCCGCCTCTGGCGGACGTATCGAAATGACGGCAATCACTCGATGACCGCAGCGGTTGCCGAGTGACGGCGTAGCCGTTGTATCGAGGCAGCTGCGGTCTGTATCGAAGCCATCGAGGCACCGAAGCCAACCAGCCTTTCTCACTTCCCAAAATCCTTCCTGGCAAGCCCCGGCAGTTCCTCTTTCTTTCTCTCTATCAGCGCCTTCTTCTTCGCGTGGCTCCAGCCCTGAACCTGCTTTTCACGGTAAAAGGCCTCGTCAATACGCTCATATTCCTCAAAATAAACCAGTTTCACCGGCAACCTTTTGGCGGTATACTGCGCCCCTGATTCACTTTCATGTTCCCTGATCCGTTTTTCAAGGTCTTTGGTGCTTCCGATATAGAATGTACCGTCTGCGCATTCCAGTATGTACATATATGGCACAGGAATATTCCTCTTTGAACTCCCCTCGATAGAATTGCCGGTCGTCGAGCCAACACCGGTCGCCGAGTGGCCCGAAGGGCTGTATCGAGGCGACCACAACGGTCATCGAGTAGCTGCGCAGCAGCATATCGAGATGACCATGGCACCGAAACGCCGGTCGTTGAGCCTGTCGAAACGCCGGTCGTTGAGCCTGTCGAAACGCCGGTCGTTGAGCCTGTCGAAACGACCCACTTCTCCTACACCCTCCCCAGTACCTTCTCCAGCACCCTCAAGTGACACTCTTTCGCGTCTGTCGCGCAATGGCACATCAGGGTAATGGTCTGTTTCTTCGATAATTCCTTGATGAGCTTCAGGGTATATTTCTGGCCTCTGTTTCTGTTGATGTGGTTCTTTTCATCGATACAGTCAGACGACAGCAACTCATGTGCGTATATTTTTTTAAAATCGCCCCATGCCACCTCACCGTTCTGAAACCGCGCCAGCAGCTCGGCGCTCGGCCCCAGGCTGGGCATCCACACCGAATACCTGCTTTTTTTCATGCCCCTGCCGCGGTACCTGGTAGCAAGGATCCGTATGCCGTCAGAAGGCTTAACAGGGTCATTGACAGATTTAAACGTGATCATGAATATTCCCGGTTAACCAAAACAGGCAGATTTTAACTTTGCTCTACTTCATCGTCAACAACTATTAAAGCTAAAAGCCCAATTTTACTATATAATTTTACATAGACGGATTCCCCGGATTTCACTCAACTGTCGAAAATCGCCTCATGCAGGCCTGCTCCGGTAAAGACAGCCACGGAGACACAGAGCACACAGAGATACGGACGGTTCACGGTCCATGGCCCGCACTTCACACTCTTGTGCCCCCTATGGGGCGATGCACTGAGCGAAGTCGAAGTGGTTAGGGGGCGGGTAAGGACAGACACAGAGAACACAGAGATGCGGATGGATAAAGATCCATGGTCAGCATAGCATACATGCGGCGAACAAGGTAGACCTGGAAAGTAGCGGCTGCTGATAATCAGGTATAATCATGGGCTGACATAGTTATTCTCTGGTAAGGATGGAGTACAGGGCCGTGTTTATATAATAATTTGACCTGCCGATTTTTTCTTTACGAAGAAGGCCCTCCCTGGCAAGAATATCGAGGTATTTTGTAGCGGTAAGACGGCTTACCTTCAAATCTTTTTCAACGAACTCGATCTTCGTGTATGGATGAAAAAAAAGATTGTTTATCAGATCCTGGCTGTAGAACTTGTAATTATTTCTTATCCGGTGCTTGTAGTCCATCAGCGCTTCCCGTATGTCGTGTACTGTTGTAATTGTCTGCCTGGCGGTAAGCTCAATACCGGTCAATATATACATGACCCAATCCTCCCAGGATTCCCGGTCGCGTACTTTCTGGAGCAGGCTGTAATAATCGTTTTTGCTGCGTATAATGTATCTGCTCAGATAAAGCACGGGGATATCAAGGAGTCCTTTCAGTACAAGGTATAAAACATTAATAATACGACCCGCCCTTCCATTTGCGTCATAAAAAGGATGTATACTTTCAAACTGGTAATGTATCATTGCCATTTTAACCAGGGGATCCGCATCATAGAAGTTATCATCGTTTATGAACCGTTCAAGATTTGTCATGAGAGAATTGATTGTCGATAGTTCCTGAGGAGGAGTGTACACGATTTCACCGGTAAGATCGTTTTTAAGGTCCGTACCGGGGACTGACCTGAAACCGGCGCGGTTTTTCTCAAGCGAGGCTTGTATTGTCTTTATCATGTTCGCGGTTAAAAGGCCGTTTTTCCTGACAAGATCAAAACCGATTTTAAGAGCCGTGACGTAATTTCGAACCTCTTTGGCTGAAGCATTTACCGCATAATCAGGGAACAGCTCCTCACGATACAGTTCATCATTTGTTGTTATAATATTCTCGATTGCCGAGCTGTCTTTCGCCTCCTGCAGCGATAGTGTATTGATAAGTATGCCCTGATTGGGTATCGTACCCGATACTCCTTTCAACTCTGCAAGATAGCGATGCGCTGACGCAGCTTTTTTCAGTATGGGTTTTGTTTCAAGATCAGCTGCCGGAGGAAGCGGTTTGAGAATAAATGTCATATATCCCTCTTTTGCAATATGTATAAAAAATGTCATTTTTCTATACATGTCAAGAGGAATATATATAGAATATGATGTTTTATATACACATGTCCCGGGGATGATGCACCTGCGGGTGAATGCATATATTCTTCTCTCAATCCCAATCGGCGCACAAAACGCACTTGCAAGGACAGCCACAGAGCCACAGAGACACAGAGATACGGACGGATAAAGATCCATGGCCAACACTCTTTTTAAATCCCGTCCGCCGCAAGGCGGACACCGATCGGGCGTTTGTCCGAGCCGAAAGGAGTATCGCGACGTCGGCGTTGTAATTCATTTTTAATTGACACCGGACCTTGCCTTAAATATGATATCTGTAGAAACAATCAGGAGAATGCTCATGGAATATTCAATTCTCATTGAAAAAATTGAAGACGGTTCATTGCCCGATGGATACTATTACGCCCATATTCCTGCCCTTGATCTGACCACGCACGGTCTTGGTATAGAAAACGCGAGAAAAGCGGCCGAAGACCTGGCAAAACTATGGATCGAGGAAAAGCTGGCCAATTCAGAATCAATCCCCCGCGAATCTTAAAGCTATTTCAGCAAAATCGAAGTTAACAATGCCATACTCAGCGCGTGAAGTTTTAAACAGGCTCAAGCGTGCCGGGTTTCAGGAAAAGCGCCAGAGCGGTTCGCACATTATCCTGCGCCATCCTTACGGACGGTTCACGGTCCATGGCCCGCACTTCACACTCTTGTGCCTAAACCCGTCCGCCGAAGGTGGACACCGATCGGGCGTCTGTCTGAGCCGAAAGGAGCATCGCGACGTCGGCGACAAGCTCAGGATGAGCTGCATGCAGAGCCGGCACAGGACGTGCCGATAAGGCTCTGCTGATTCGCCCGGAGCCCCCACCGGCGTTTGAGGTGGCGCCCTCTCTTTTCGGCCTTTTTACCACGGCACTTCCTCGCTTCGCTCGGTCGCTCTGGGCGATGCAGAGAAAAGGCCATTGTTTTCCCGGCTTCCGGGAATAAACTTCTCACGCCGGTTAAGGCGTGCCACAAGCTGATGGTTTCAGCATCTATCCCGGCGCTGACCAGCGCAATCTTATTGTGCCCCCTCCGGGGCGATGCACTGAGCTCTGTCGAAGTGGTTAGGGGGATTTCCCCTTATCTTCACCTTCTATTCATGTTCTAGGTATGTTCTACCTCGAAGAAAACAGCGGCTCAGGCGGAGTTACGCGTAACAAACGCGGATAAATTGTTTCTCCCCGGAGACGCGTCCCGGCCCGGCCGAAGGACCGCGAACAGCACTGAAAAGCAACATCCTGTTAGTTTTTTGAAAAATAAAAAAATTTTTTTCGATTTTTGTAACCTTTCCCTTTCGCGAATGTATATATACGGATGCCCTCTGCGATTAACCGAATGGTTAAGAGTTTCGCATGACGGCAGCGGGAGCCCGCAGAGGCCCCGTAACAAAATAAAAAGGAGGCCCACAATGGCCGAAATCGATGTTAATCCTATTTTCCAGGGAATCAGAAACAAGGTTGGGAATCTGGTGTTCTACCGCCGCAACGGAGAAACATGCATGCGCACGCTGGGGAGCGTCAAAAAATCAAGCACCCCGGCCCAGGTGAAAGTACGGTCAACGTTCTCGATGCTCATAGACGCGTGGAACGGGATCTCGGGGATAGTCCAGTCCGGATGGAACGCGCTCGCGACCAGGAACCGCATGACCGGGTTCAACGCGTTCATGAAACACAACTTCAGCGCCTGTTTCGAAGGGGCAGCCGTCAGGCTCTCCGCCGGGATTGGCGATCTCGCGCCCGTTACCCTGAACGCCGCGTCCGGTGTTTCAGGCGAGATCAGCTGCGAGTTCTCCCCCGCTCCGCTCACCGACGGCAGGCACCTGGTGCTGTTCTACCAGAAGATCTCCGGCGAGCAGAAAAGCAGGCCGCTCGAGCATATCGACTTCGGAGAAAACGCAGCCTCCCCGGTGAGTATTACCGGCCTTGAACCCGGCGCGACGTACGCGGTGTACGCCGTGGTGACCGACAGCGCCTTTGCCGAATCATCCGCAGTATCCGAATCTTCAGGAGTCATAGGTACCTCAGGAGAACCGGCCACCGTGAATTAACGATCCGCAACTGTGGCGGTGCGGCATGCCGCGCCGCCACGCCTTCCCCTGTCAGGGAACCTGCCGATATTTTACCGTCCTTTTCTCTGAAAACAAATTGACTCACCGCGATTAGCGGCTACCATACCGCATAACCATAAAAGGAGGCCCCATGCTCGGAGCGATCGCAGGCGACATCATCGGATCAGTATACGAATGGCACAACATCAAGACCACCGAATTCCCCCTGTTCAGCGGCAACAGCAGGTTTACCGACGACACGGTGCTCACCGTGGCCCTTGCTGACGCGGTCCTTACGGGAGCGCCGTATGCGGAAAAGCTGAAAGAATATTACCGCCTCTACCCGCGCGCGGGCTACGGCGGACGCTTCAGCCGGTGGGCCTCATCAGGCGAAAGCGCCCCCTGCAACAGCTACGGCAACGGCTCGGCGATGCGGACAAGCCCCGCGGGCTGGGCCTGCGACACCCTTGACGAAACGCTCTCCGCGGCTGAAAGGTTCGCCGCGGTCACGCATAACCATCCTGAAGGCATAAAGGGAGCGCAGTCGGTCTCGGCGGCCATATACCTCGCGCGCACCGGCTCGTCAAAAAAAGAAATTAAAGACTATATCGGGCGGATGTTTTCCTACGACCTGTCCCGCACTCTTGAGGCGATACGCCCCGGCTACCGCTTTGACGTGAGCTGCCAGGGCTCGGTGCCCGAGGCCGTAATCGCCTTTCTCGAATCGACCGGGTACGAAGACGCGGTGCGCAAAGCGGTATCCCTCGGCGGCGACAGCGACACCATAGCCTGCATCACCGGCGGCATAGCCGAGGCCTTTTACGGCCCCGTACCGGACGACATAGCGCGAAAGGCCCTGGCCCTGCTCGACACCAGGCTGCGCGACGTGGTGACGCGGTTCACCGAACAATACATAACCACCAGGCGGCGATAAAATATATCACGGTAATAACGCACACAGAGATACGGATGGTTCACGGCCTGTGGCCCACACTTCACATTCTTGTGGGTTAGGGGGATGGTAAAGACAGCCACAGAGGAACCGTCCCTGTAGGGGCGTAGCGCTACGCCCCTGGCGCGGATACCGGGCCCACACTCTTCTCCACAGCCAATAGCGCGGGCAGGATGGCCGCGCTGGTCGTGTCAAGCAGGAGGCTTATACACGACCCCCACTGCATATACCGGCCCACGGACGTGACGGACGGTACAGGATACCGAAGATTCAGGTATACGAAATGATTTACTGACGCGGGGGATAAGCCCCCGTGGCGAATGAACGGCAGCCTCCGCGGCGCCTGAGCGGCGACCTTTTGCGCCGCTTTTATGCGCATGAAAAAGCGGCAAAATCCCGACTTTTATTTGTCATTCGAAAATTATTTTACTATATTAGTACGATTAATTTTTAACACTGCGTGCGCATAAAGGCTGTTATTTGCGCTGCGCTGCAGGAGGACCACGTGTTAACGCATTATACCGAAGAGCTCCCTGACATTATAATCATCCATCTGAACGGCTCCCTCACCCGCGAATACCTTAAAGAAGCTGAAGACACCTGGAACGAACAGTTAAAAAAACGCCCTGAAGTGCTTGCCCTGAACCTGAGGGGCCTGATGACCATAGATTCAATTTCACTGAACCACTTCTTCAACCTGAGCAAAAAGGCCGCGGCCCGGGACGTGAAACTGATAATCTACGACGTCAGCGACGAGCTCAGAAACCTTTTCGAGCTGATCAAGCTTGAAAGCCTGGTCACGATCATGACCGATAAAAAATTTCATGAAACCTATGTCAGAACGTCAAACCTGAAATGATGTGCGTGCCTGCATTTTGACCCCGGCATGAAAATTCCTCTCTGCATGCCGGGGCCTGTTCTCTAATAAGGGAACCTCTATAAATTACATTTCGGATGTTCCCTTGTGGGCACAACCATTGGATAAATCAGGTTTTATCATTTTTCAATTAATGAAAAAACCTGATTTTTAGAGGTGCCCATAATAAATAGGGGGGATGTCTCTTTCGGAGCATCCCCCCTATTGCGTATAAAGGCCGTATGAAAACACCGCTTACAGGTTACTCTTTGTGGTAATGATACTGCTGATGCTGAAATTCCCCTTGGAAGCCCCCCCGGAATAGCTTCCCCCGTCATACAGGCCGTCTTCACTGGTGCCGGTACAGATGCCGCCGGAATATATGTAATATGCCGTATTTCTGGCAAGGTCCGGCGATGAGAACACCACGGCCTGGTACTGCCTGCTCGGCTCGAAGGTGAGGATGTCCGTCCCCCCTGACGTCTGGACCCTCACGATCGTGCCCGCGGTCTGGGTGTTACGGTATGTCAGCGCCACGCAGTACTGCGTTGACGAACTGCCCGGAGTCTGGAGCATGCCCGAACTTCCCGCGGCGACCAGGAACCCGCCGCTCAGCACGAAGCCGCCGTCATAGTCAAGCGCGCCGTTGTCACCCCCGGTTGGCCCGTGAACGATCACGGTGCCGCCGGTCATGACGATTGACCCGTTCGCGTCAAGCCCGTCACCCGTAGCGGTGACCGCGATATACCCGCCGTAAATATAGAGGTACTGCCCGTTTGACGTGTTGAACGACCCCGGTGATGAGCTGTCATTGCCCCCGGCAACGTTCACGCCGTCATCGCTTGAAACAATATGCAGGGTCCCGTCATTGATCGTGATGATCGCGCTCTCGATGCCCTCGTATGATTTGGTGATGTTGACGGTCCCGCTGTTGATCGTGAGCGAGGCATCGGCGTGCATGCCGTCATCACCCGAATCGATAGCGAAGTCGCCCCCGTCGATCACGATATGCGTGTTTGAATGCACCGCGTCATCAAGGGTGTTGAGCGTGAACGCGCCGCCGTCAATGTCAACCAGGACCCCGGCCTTGATCCCCTTGGAGGAGTCGTCGTCCCCGAGTGTGCCGCCCGAGGAACCGCCGCCCGTGGTTATGGTGAAGGCCCCGTTCTCGATCAGCACGTAGTTCTCCCCCTGGATCGCGTCCCCGTCGGTCCCGGTGGTTATGGTAAACGTGCCCGACTCAATTGAAATGTATCCCAGGGACGAGTCGTCCTCGTTGTCCGACTTGAGGCCGTCGCCGACCGAGGTGACATTGATGGTCCCTCCCCTGACGACCAGGTAGTCCTTGCCGCGTATGCCGTCATCAGCGTTCGCGTTCACCGTGATATCGGCGCCGTGGAGCACCAGGCCGTCCTTGCACCCGATACCGTCGTTGTAGTTGCCGTTCACGGTAAGGGTGCCTCCCTGGCCGTAGACCGTGAGGTCGTCCCTGCTGTACAGCGCGGCATTGGGCTCATCGTCGCCGGAAGGCAGGGTATACGAGCTGCCGTCAGTGAGCGTGTTGGCCGTGCCTTCTAGGATGACTATGGTCTTGTCAGCGCTCTCGATGTCAAGGGGCGCGTTGCAGGAACACGTGATTGCCGCGTCGTCAAGGATGATCCTGACCACGTCCGAATCGTCGGTGTCGACAATAATCCGTCCCTGGTTCAGGGTCCCGGTCACGCGGTAGGTCCCGGCAGAGGTTATGGTCGCGACCGTGTCAGACTCGCTCAGCGTGACCCCGCTCGCGCTGGTAGAGATCAACGAGGTTTGGAGAAGTATATCCTGCTCATCGCTCGAGTCCCAGGTGTAGTCACTCTCCTCTTCATGGTCTTCAACATCCGGCTCATCAGCGGTGGTATCTGACGGGGTGGATGATGAAGATGAAGAAGACGAAGACGGCGCGCTGATATCATCACAGGCCGTAAACATCAAACTGCCGATACAACATGCCGCTAAAAGAAGCGGGAACAGTATCCATACTTTTTTCATGCGGGCAACCTCCATTCCTTATAAGGTACCGTTTGTAGCGCCCGGTGTCTGGGTATTGTCGTCGGTTGCTGCCCAGTCGCCGCCGTCCGGCTTGCGCGCGCGCGTCGAAACATGTGAATCCCACTCAGTGCTGTCAACCAGGGTCGCGGTCGAACCGGAGCTTTCCACATAATAAAGATACACCGCATCGCCGCTGCCAAGGCCAAAATCTTTATTAGTACCGTCATCAACGCAGTAAAGGCTTCCTGATGGGGCGGTCCCCTCGACCTCGGACTCCTGGGTTACCCCGGACAATAACACAAGGTATCCATATGCGGCAATGGTGGTCCCGTCAGGAATGTAGAAAATATCTTCCGAGGCCCCTTTGCTGTCCGTGATATACCATTCCCCGCCATTAAACGTGTAAGCCTGGTCTGAGGTGTTGTACAATTCAACAAAATCACTTTCTAAATCGCCGCTTGTATAATCTGACTGAACCTCATTGATCAGTATGGTTATTTCAGCGGAAGCAACGGTTACCGTGACCGTGTATTCAACGGTCGAGCCGTCAGTCGCGGTGACCGTATAGGTGACGCCGCTGCTGAAATTGTTCGCGGTCGTGCCGCTGGCCTGTACCGTTCCGTTCACCGAGACCGATTCACCATTAAAGGTGAACGTGGCCACAAGCGCGGCAACGTCCGTTCCCGAAGGGACGGTCGCCGCTATGGTGTCAGCGTCTTCATCGATCACGCCGGTCACGCCCAGGGACGCGAACGAAAATGACGTCAGCGCCTTTTCGCCGTCATTGCTCTCGCCGGGGGTCGGCGTGTGGGTATCGCTCGCATCCCAGTCGCCGCCGTCCGGCTTGCGCGCGCGCGTCGAAACATGGGAATCCCACTGAGTGCTGTCGACAAGGGTCGCGGTTGAATCAGACGTCCCGGTGTAATAGAGATACACTCCGTCATCGCTGCCGAGGCCGAAGCTGTCATTGGTGCCGTCATCAACGCACGCGATACTCCCTTCAGGCGCATCGGCAGGCACCGTGGTCTCGTCAGTCAACAGCACCAGGTAACTCCTGCCAGCGATTACCGTGCCGCCCGGAATATAAAACACGTGCTCCGCGATACCGTCACTGTCCGTGAGGTACCACTCCCCTTCGCTGAACGTATATGATTTTTTTGAGGTATTATAAAGCTCGACAAAATCGCTTTCGAGAAAGCCGTCAGTATCAGTGGACTGCACCTCGTTGATCACGATGTTTGTGTAACTGGCGCTGCCGCTGTCTGAACCGCTGTCGTCATCGCACGAGAAGAGCACAAAGACCATGGCGATTAAAGAGAATAAAACCGCCGTAAAAACGTTACTCTGATGTTGTGGTGACATGCCATACTCCTGTTTCCTGTAGTGTTGGTTAATTGAACATACTGGTCGGGAATAACCCCGCTCCCGGTATCCATTACCGGGAAATCAATGATTAACCGCATGCCAGACAACAAAGTTCCATAAAATTGGATATCGAAACAAAAATAATACACTTTTTAGGCGTCAACAACCTGCACCCGGTTTAAAAAAATAAAAATTGGGCTAAAATCCATGATCTGGAAAAAATATGCTTCCGTATTTTTATATCCTGGTATATGCAAAACATGAGATTGTTTTATAAATTTTTTATTTGCAACCCATAATCAATAATTCTGTCTTTACTTGACAATCACTGTACCATAACAGACCCAGTGAACCAACCAGCCTTAATAACATTATAAGAGGTACGCCATGCTGAATTTTCTGCCAAAGAGAATCATCGGGATTATTACGGTCCTATACCTGATCGTCAACACGCTCTTCTGGGCCCTGTTCCTGTATCCCGTCACCCTGCTTAAAGTGGTATTCCGCTTTAAGTTCATGACAACTTTTTTCAACCACATCCTGGACAGCATCGCTTTCATATGGATCGCCTGCAACAACCTGGGCCTTGCCCTGACCCGAAAAATTGAATGGAATGTCACCGGGATTGACGACCTGAAAAACAAGGAGTGGTACGTGGTCATATCCAACCACCAGTCCTGGACCGATATCGTGGTTCTGCAGAAAATTTTTAACGGTAAAATACCCTTTTTAAAATTCTTTCTTAAAAAGGAACTCATCTGGGTGCCGATCCTGGGAACGGCCTGGTGGGCGCTTGATTTCCCCTTTATGAAGCGCTACAGCAAATCATTCCTGGAAAAGAACCCCCATCTGAAAGGAAAAGACATTGAAATAACCAAAAAAGCCTGCGCGAAATTCAAATACATCCCCGTGTCCATCATGAACTTTGTCGAAGGCACGCGCTTCACCTGGGAAAAACAGGCAAAACAGCAATCGCCCTACCGGAACCTCCTGAAACCCAAATCAGGCGGTGTCGGATTTGTTTTTTCCACCATGGGAGAACAGATCACCAGTATCCTGAACGTCACCATAGCCTATCCCGGCGGCCCCTATACGTTCTGGGATTTCCTCTGCGGGAAAGTCACTGATATCATGGTGGATGTCGAGACCATACCCCTGACCGCGAACCTTCTCGGTGACTATATCAACGACAGCGGTTACCGGGACCGTTTCCAGAACTGGCTCAACTTCCTGTGGGACGAAAAGGACAAGAAGATCGACGCCATGCTGGGCCAGGATGACCTTGAGTACGGGTACACTCCCGGCTCCCGCAGAAAGCTGGCTGAAGAGGAACTGACCAAAATAAACTGAAAAAACGGCGGTGCTTACAGCACAAATTAATCTTGTCAACCCGGGCCCCCTCCTGCTATAACGTCCATGATTATACGACAGAGGGGGCTTCATGATAAGCACCGGCATCGCATACCTTGACAAACTCACCGGCGGCCTGCGCCTCGGCGACAATGTCGTGTGGCAGGTCGCGGACGGCGTATCCATCGACGTTTTCATCAAATCATTCTTCGAGCACAACCGCGACTTCCGGAACAATATAATCTACATCAACTCGAACTATTCACCCCATACCATAAAAAAACGTTACGATTTCCTCTTCAACAAAAACACAACGCTGATCGACGCTTTTACCCACGGCAAGGGCAACAGCGACGAAGTCTTCCTCGATTTTTACCGTGAAGAAGAGATTGATCCCGATCATTACCTATGCATGAAAAATCCAAGGGACATCTCTTCATTTATCGCCATCCTCAATGAGGTTGAAAAAACCAACAGGGACGGGTCCTTCTATATATTTGACAGCCTTACCGGGCTGCTCGAACTGTGGAAAAACGAACGTGATGTCATTGACTTTTTCGCTTTCAAGTGCCCCAAGCTCTATGATATGAACACCCTGGCATACTGGATTTACGAGCGGGACGCGCACTCACGGGAATTCATCGCAAGCATAAGCCACATCACCCAGGTCATTTTCGCCCTCAACGCCTCGCACCAGGACTATTACCGGCTGAACATCAACAAGCTTGAAAACAAGCCCTCGTTTCACACCGTTGATTCGCATTATTTCAGAATAATCGGGCGCGAAATCCGCTTCATCACGGAAAGGGCCGAAGAGACGATCCGCGTGGGCGAAAAGGTCAAGCAGCTCCGCAAGGATAAAGGCCTCACCCAGTCCGGCCTTGCCCTCGCCCTGGGCATGACAGCCGGGGCGGTCTCGCAAATCGAAAACAACATCACCTCGCCATCCCTGCAGACCCTGGTACACATGGCCGCTTTCTTTGACAGGCCACCAGGCTACTTCATAGGCACCGACGGAGAGGACCACCGGCAAAAGGGCTACGTGCTTGCCAGAAAAAGCGGCAAAGGAATGAAAAAACAAAACAACGCCCTGGTCGAAGAGTTGGCCCGGGACCCGCGCGACCGGGTGAGAGCCTATGCCGTTATCATTGCCGCCCGGACTTCAATAGAAGGCCCCATACTGCTCCACAAGGGCGCTGAATTCATCGCGGTCACGTCGGGCTCGGTAGAGATGATGATCAATGACAAAAAAACACCGCTGCACGAAGGCGACTCCCTGTTTATCGACAGCTCTTTTGTGACGCGGTGGAAAACCGGCGAAGAGGAATGCAGACTGGTGCACCTTCTTCTTGGCTGAAACCCCTGATCCAAGGCTCCGCACAGCCTTTCCCATGTTACAGCAATGTTAAATTTTCCCCTATGGTCCTTCCCCGGGAAAAATATCAATGGACATTCGAGCTGATTAAAAAATAGTGCTCCTGACATTTCTTATAGCATGGCTAAAAAAAAGGAATGATTTTTCACTGTCACTAAAAGGGTACCAATAAGGGGCCGGCTCTGCCGGACGCCTTATGAAATACATTATTTTGATCAGAAAGGAGAATACCAATGTCAATGTTAAATGAAATTGTGGCGAAGGTGAAGCAGAGAGACCCTGAACAGAGGGAATTTCATCAGGCGGTCCAGGAAGTTCTTGAATCCCTGGAGCCCACTGTTGACCGGCACCCTGAATTCGTGAAGGCAGCCATCTATGAGCGCATTGTCGAGCCCGACAGGGTCATCATGTTCCGGGTTCCCTGGGTTGATGACAAAGGGGCCGTGCAGGTAAACCGCGGTTTCCGCGTTCAGTTCAACAATGCCATCGGGCCATACAAGGGAGGCCTCAGGTTTCACCCCTCGGTTAACCTGGGCATCATCAAGTTCCTGGGATTCGAGCAGATCTTTAAAAACTCCCTCACCACGCTCCCCATGGGCGGCGCAAAGGGCGGTTCTGACTTCGACCCCAAGGGAAAATCCGACATGGAAGTGATGAAGTTTTGCCAGTCCTTCATGAGAGAACTTTTCAGGCACATCGGTGCCGACTGTGACGTGCCCGCCGGTGATATCGGCGTTGGCGGCCGTGAAATCGGCTACCTCTACGGCTATTACAAGAAAATCAAAAACGAGCACACCGGCGTTCTCACCGGCAAAGGACTTGACTACGGCGGAAGCCTTATCAGGCCAGAGGCGACCGGTTACGGCGCCACTTATTTCGCGGCAGAAATGATGGCCACGAGAAATATGGATTTAAAAGGCAAGACTGTCGCGGTGAGCGGATCGGGGAACGTCGCCCAGTACACTGTTGAAAAAGTCAATGATCTGGGCGGCAAGGTCATCACCCTGAGCGATTCAAACGGCACCATTGTCGACGAAAAAGGCATTGACGCTGCGAAACTCGAGTATATTATGGACCTCAAGAACATCCGCAGGGGCCGCATCAAGGAATACGCCGACAAGTACGGAGTGAAACATTTTGAGGGCCTCAGCGTATGGGACGTTATCAGGGAACAGGGCCTGAAAATCGATGTGGCCTTCCCGTCAGCAACACAGAACGAGCTGGACGGCAACAACGCCCAGGCCCTTATCAACAACGGCTGTTTCTGCGTATCCGAAGGCGCGAACATGCCTTCAACTCCCGAAGCAGTCAGGATTTTCCTGGACAACAACGTGCTTTACGGGCCCGGCAAGGCGGCAAACGCGGGCGGCGTTTCAACCTCAGGCCTCGAAATGAGCCAGAACAGCATGAGATTCTCCTGGCCCAGGGAAGAGGTCGACAGCAGGCTTCAGATGATCATGAAAAGCATACACTCTGCGTGCCTTGACGCGTCAGATTATTACGGCAAAAAAGGCGATTATGTCATGGGAGCCAACATCGCCGGCTTCGTCAAAGTCGCCAAGTCAATGCTCGCTTACGGCATTGTCTGATTATCACGCCCAGTTATACGGCCAGCGGCAGTACTCCCCCGGGAATTGCCGCTGGCATATTCCCGGTGAAAGGGCCCGCCGCACATACCAAGTCATGCGCAGCATGATACGACAAGGAGAGAAACGGTGCATACAATAATCCAGAACGACATGATTTCAGAAAATGTGGGTAGGATGGTGGTCGAGGCCCCCTATGTCGCAGAGAAGCGCAAGGCCGGCCAGTTCATCATTCTGCGCATTGACGAGTTCGGGGAGCGTGTTCCCCTGACCATCGGCGACGCCGACCCTGACAAGGGGACCATTACCCTGTTTTACCAGGTCGTCGGGAAATCGACCCGGCACCTTTCCATGCTCAAGGCCGGCGGATCAATAAAGGACATAGCCGGTCCCCTGGGCCATCCGACAGAAATAAAAAAATACGGCACGGTTGCCTGCGTCGGGGGAGGCATCGGCGTTGCGCCGCTGTACCCCATCGTCTCCGCCATGAAACAGGCGGGGAACCGCGTGGTGGTCATCATCGGCGCACGAAACAAAGACCTTCTCATTCTTGAAAAGGAACTCGGCGCAGTCGCTGACGAGCTGACCGCGTGCACCGACGACGGCAGCTACGGCAAAAAGGCCTTTGTGACCGAGGCCCTTTCCGAAGTGCAGGCGCGGGAAAAGATCGACCTTGTCGTCGCCATCGGCCCGGTGCCCATGATGAGGGCCGTGAGCAACCAGACGAAAAAAGAAGGAATTAAAACCATGGTAAGCCTGAACAGCATCATGATCGACGGTACCGGCATGTGCGGCGGATGCAGGGTCACGGTCGGAGGCGAGCGGCGGTTTACCTGCGTCGACGGCCCGGAGTTCGACGGGCACCTGGTTGATTTTGATGAACTCATGTCCCGCCTGGGTACGTATAAAAGCGATGAAGCAGTCTCAGCGGAAAAATATGACCATGCCTGCAGACTCAAAGGAGTTTTCAATGAAAGATAGAATACCACGCCAGAAAATGCCGGAACAGCCCCCGCTGGAACGAAACAAAAATTTTAACGAGGTCCCGCTTGGGTTCTCCGAGGAAACCGCGGTGCTTGAAGCTGAGCGCTGCATCCAGTGCAAAAACCCGACCTGTGTCACGGGCTGTCCGGTGAACATAAACATCCCTGAATTCATCAAGGCGATCAAGGAGCGCGATTTTACCCGCGCGATCACGGTGATCAAGACTACGAACAGCCTTCCCGCGGTGTGCGGACGCGTCTGCCCGCAGGAGACCCAGTGCGAGGAGTTGTGCATTCTCAAGAAAAAATTCGAGCCCGTTGCCATCGGCTCGCTTGAACGGTTCGCTGCCGATTACGAGCGCGAAAAAGCGCCCCTTCCCGTTGAAAAAATAACATCATCCAAAAATAAAAAGATCGCCGTTGTGGGCTCAGGCCCCGCGGGACTCACCGCCGCGGGCGAGCTGCGCAGGAAGGGATACGACGTGACCATCTTCGAAGCGCTGCACAGCCCCGGTGGCGTGCTCGTTTACGGGATTCCCGAGTTCCGACTCCCAAAAGCGATCGTGCAGTATGAAATCGAAGCGCTCAAAAAAGTGGGCGTTGAGCTGGTCGTAAACCGGGTGATCGGCATTTCCGAGACCATTGACGAGCTCATGGACAGGGGATATGCCGCGGTGTTCGTGGGCACCGGCGCGGGGCTTCCGCTCTTTCTCAACATCCCCGGTGAAAACCTTCTCGGGGTGTACGCCGCGAACGAATACCTGACCAGGGCCAATCTCATGAAAGCGTACCGCTTTCCCGAATATGACACGCCCATCATACGCGGCAAAAACGTGGCCGTTTTCGGCGGCGGCAACGTGGCCATGGACTCCGCCCGGACCGCGCTCCGCCTCGGGGCCGACCGGGTCACCATCGTGTATCGAAGATCACGCGCCGAAATGCCGGCCCGGGCTGAAGAGATACATCACGCGGAAGAAGAAGGCATCGTGTTCGAGCTGCTTTCCAACCCGCTGCGGTTCATGGGGGACGACAACGGCCGCCTCAACGCGGTCGAGTGCCTGCGCATGGAGCTGGGCGAGCCTGACGCCTCGGGCAGAAGAAGCCCGGTCCCGATCAAGGGCTCCGAATACCGGATCCCCATTGACCTGGCAATCGTGGCAATCGGAAACGCGCCGAACCCGATCATACAGAAGACCAGCCCCGGCCTTGACACGAGCAAAAAAGGAACCATCATCGCCGACCCGGAAACGATGAAGACCTCGAAAAAAGGCGTGTTCGCCGGGGGCGACATCGTCTCAGGCGCCGCGACCGTTATTCTCGCCATGGGAGCGGGAAGAAAGGCGGCGCTCGCCATTGATGAGTACCTGACAACAGGGAACTGGTAATAGCCGGGGGCATGTCAACATCCCCCCGGTCAAGAGATGCACATAATGGATTCTTACTGCACATTGAGCACCGGTTCATCGAGCCTTGACTCGATACTGAACTGCCTTCACCAGGGCGACAACGTGGTGTGGCAGGTCGACAGCGTGGACGACTACCGGCAGTATGTTGCCTCCTACGTCAAGCGATCCCTTGAACAGGAGAAAAAGGTCGTGTACATGCGCTTCGCCGCGCACCCTCCCCTGCTTGATGAGGACCCCCGCATAACCGTGTGCCAGCTCAACGCCTACAGCGGATTCGAGACCTTTTCAAAAGAAATCTACACTATCGCCACCGAAATGGGCGAAGATGTGCACTATGTCTTCGACTGCCTTTCCGACCTTCTTTCCGCCTGGGCAACTGACCTGATGATCGGGAACTTCTTTGTCATCACCTGCCCCTACCTGTACGAGCTCAGCACCATAGCCTATTTTGCCCTGCTGCGCAACCGGCACAACTACACCACCATCGCGCGCATCAGGGAGACAACCCAGGTGCTCATTGACCTGCACAACATTGACGGCGAATACTTCGTGCACCCGCTTAAAGTGAAAAACCGCTATTCGCCCACCATGTTCTTCCCCCATTACTGGAACGGAAAAGAGCTGCTGCCCATAAGCGAAAGCGACCGCGCGGCGAAATTCATTACCTACATGCAGAAAACCGGCCTTGAAAGCACCAGGCGCAACCTTGACTTTTTCGACAAGCTCTTTCTGAGCGCCGAAAACATGCTCGGCCCTGAAACGAGCCCGCAGCAGAAGGAATCCATGGTTGACCAGCTCTGCCGCATCATCATCAGCAGGGATGAAAAGATTCTGGACCTGGCAAAAAGCCTCTTCTGCCTGGAGGACTTTCTTACCATTAAAAACCGCCTCATAGGCACCGGTTTCGTGGGCGGCAAGACCGCGGGCATGCTCATAGCCAGAAAGATCATTGAGACCGACCCGGGGTTCGCGGCAAAGGACATATTCGAGCCCCATGACTCCTTTTATATCGGCTCGGACATTTTCTACACCTACATCGTTCAGAACGGATGGTGGAAGCTCTATATGGAGCAAAAGACTACCGAGGGATATTTCACCGTGGCAGAGACCCTGCGCGACATGCTGCTGTCCGGGACCTTTCCCGAAGAGATCAAAGAAAAATTCATGCTTATGATCGAATATTACGGCCAGTCCCCCATTATCGTGCGTTCCAGCAGCCTGCTCGAAGACGCCTTCGGCAACGCCTTTGCCGGAAAATACGAGAGCCACTTTCTGGTGAACCAGGGAACGCCCCAGCAGCGGTTCCAGCAGTTCGTTGACGTTGTTCGCAAAATCTTCGCCAGCACCATGAGCGACGACGCCCTGACCTACAGGCTTCAGCGGGGCCTGCAGAACCACGATGAGCACATGGCCCTGCTGGTTCAGCGGGTATCGGGGAGCAGGAACGGCAAATATTTCTTCCCCGACGTGGCCGGCGTGGGACTTTCTTACAACACCTATATCTGGAACAGCGACCTGGACCCGCACGCGGGCATGCTCAGGCTCGTGCTCGGCCTGGGAACCAGGGCCGTGAACCGGATCGAGGGCGACTATCCCCGCATCGTCAGCCTTGACGACCCGCTGCGCCAGCCCCTTGAGGGCATGTACGACGTGCGCCGTTTCTCCCAGCACGACGTTGACGTTCTTGACATAGAAAACAACATCATCGACACAATATCCTTTCCTCTGCTCCTCGAGGGCGAACACACCCTGCCCCTGGACACGGTGGCTGTCCGGGATTATGAGGCGGAGGACCACTGGCGCGAACGGGGCATAACGGGCAAAAAGGCGTACCTGCTTACCTTTGAAAAATTTCTGGGATCAATGACCTTCGCCGAGGAAATGAAAAGCATTATGGCGGCGCTCCAGCAGCGCTACAGCTACCCTGTTGACATCGAGTTTACGGTCAACTTTAACGGCCAGGAAAAATACCGCATCAACCTGCTGCAGTGCAGGCCCCACCAGACATCGGGCCTGAAAAAACAGATAACCATGCCGGCAAGCGTTGACCCGGAAAGCGTCTTTTTCGAGGCCAGGGGGAACTTTCTCGGCGGCAACTGCGCCCACAGCATCAGGCGCATCATCTATGTCGAGCCCGAAGAATACAGCGCCCTCACCCAGACCGACAAGTATTCGGTTGCACGCCTTATCGGCCGCCTGAACCGGCTGGTTCCCGACAGGGACGCCATGCCCGTCATGCTTTTCGGGCCCGGGCGATGGGGAAGCACCACTCCGTCCCTGGGCGTGCCCATACGTTTCGCCGAGATAAGCAACGCCCGCGCCCTTGTGGAGATAGCGCGCATGAGCGACAACATTATGCCCGAGCTTTCCTTCGGATCGCACTTCTTTCTCGACCTGGTGGAGATGGACATCTTTTACGCCGCGCTGTTCCCGGAAAAGAACGTGCTGCGTTTTTCAACCGACACGTTAAAGAAATACCCCAATATCTTCACTGACCTGCTGCCCGAGGAATCGGCCTTCTCAAGAGTGATCCACGTGTACGACCTGACCGAACAGCCCATGCAGCTCCTTTCTGACATTCTGACCCAGCGGGTGCTGTGCTACCGCTAAAATCCGCCATTACTGATTGACAGAATCGTTGCCCGTGCTATGATACGAAGCAGGCGACAAACCGTGCCGGCAACCGGGGCCGTAAAAACTGAAGGAGGAATGTTGCTCAATGAAAGCCCTTATACTTCTTGGCTGCACCCTCTCTTTTCTGGCCCTGATCAATCCCCTCGGCAAGATATTCATCATTTCAACGCTCGGGTAAAATCTATGAACAGCTTATTTATCAACACGTTCATCAAATTCTTTTTTCTGCTCACGCCGTTTTTCCTCCTGACGACGTTTCTCTCGCTTACCAGGGACATGCCGCCTTCGGCAAAACGGAAAATCGCGGTCAAGGTGACCTTTTCGATCATCATAATCTGTTTTATCCTGTTCTCCATCGGAAACCAGATATTCACGGTTTTCGGCATCACCCTGGATTCTTTCAGGATAGGTACCGGCATTCTGCTCATCCTCTCGGCGATTACGCTGGTCCAGGGCCCGAAAGGTGAACAGGCCCCGAGCGAAACAGAGGACATTTCCGTGGTTCCTCTGGCCCTGCCGGTCGCGGTCGGCCCGGCAACGACCGGCGCGCTCCTGGTCATGGGGGGCGAGCTGAGCACCCTTCAGGACAAGGCCGTGTGCATGGCGGCAATCTCCGCCGCGGTGCTGTGCGTCGGGATATTTCTTTATTTAGGCGGGTTCATCGAAAAAGCGGTCAAGAGGCAGGGCCTGATCATACTGAGCAAGATCACCGGGCTCATCCTTTCAGCCCTGGCAGCGCAGATGATCATGACCGGCGTCACGGGGTTCCTGCATTGATATCCTTCACTTTTTGATGTCAATGTCCAGAACTATGGGCGCGTGGTCTGAACCCATGACATGGGGAAGGATGTATGACTTCTTGACCCGGTTATTCAGCTGCGGCGAAACGCAGAAATAATCGATGCGCCACCCGATGTTCTTCTCGCGGGCCCGGCCCATGTAGCTCCACCAGGTGTAATGCCCGCCCCCGGGGGTAAATTTTCTGAAGGTGTCGATAAAGCCCGCGGCGACGATATTGTCGAATCCGCGCCGCTCCTCGGGCGTGAACCCGGCATTGCCCGTGTTTCCCTTCGGGTTCGCCAGGTCGATCTCGCGATGCGCGACATTCAAGTCGCCGCAGAAGATCACGGGTTTGGTTTTCTCGAGGCCCTTGAGGTACGCGAGAAGGTCCGGGTCCCACTGGGTGTGCCGGTACCCCAGGCGATCCAGGCCGCGCTGCGCGTTGGGAACATAGATGTTGACCAGGAAACAGTCCTCCAGCTCCATGCAGATGACCCTTCCCTCCGAGTCATGCTTTTCAATGCCGATACCATACGTGACGTCAACGGGCTTTACCTTCGAAAAGATCGCGGTCCCGGAATAGCCTTTTTTTTCCGCGGAGTTCCAGTAGTGATAGGGATAATCCGGCAGGTCAAGGGCGACCTGGTCAGGGGTCGCCTTGGTCTCCTGGACACCGATGATGTCAGGGTCTTCGTCCCGTAAAAATTCGAGAAACCCTTTTTTGAGCACGGCGCGGATGCCGTTGACGTTCCATGATATCAATTTCATAGTGGCGGACCCTGTTTTTTATGGATGATCACCCGGCGAGAATACGGGAGTCAATAAAAAAATCATCCCCCCAGCCGTGGCCAGGGACGTTCCTGTTCGAGCTCAAACGCGAGTTCAAGAAGCGTCTTTTCGCGGCCGAAACCGGCGCCGAACTGGATGCCCATGGGTACGCCCTCATCGCTCATGCCCAGGGGAAGGGAGATCGCGGGCGCCCCGCTCATGTTCTGCAACGGGGTGAAACAGACATATCGTTTAAGCCGCTCAAACGCCACCTCAAAGGGGACGTCAGGGCCGATATAACCGATCTTCGGCGTTGGCGTGGCCAGGGTCGGGCTTATCAGAATGTCATAGGTGTCGAACATGCCGTTGAAGCGCCGGGAAAACTGTTTCAGGCCTTTCACGATCGATGACGTGCGCATGATCCTTTTCTGATAAATGCGGGCAAAACCGGTAGTCCAGGGCTCCAGGTACTTTTTTTGAAAACCGCGGCTGATGATGACCTTGCCGAAACGGGAGATCGACCAGGCGAGCATCCCCCAGTACGCGATCAGATCTTCAGATTCTTTAAGAGTACACGGGCAGGGGATCTGCTCCACTTTGTGGCCGAGACGTTCACACCCGCGGGCAACATCCATGGCAAGACGGGCATAATCGGGATGACACTCATCGTCAAAGGGGGTTGAGGCGAACACTCCCATGCGAAGGCGTTTTTTCGCCGGGCCTTTCACCAGGCCGATCTCCGGAAGGTTCGTGTTCCGGTAATACTTCTCCGCACCGGCGTAAAAGGCCGCGGTGTCGCGCACGGTGCGTGAAAGGAAACCCTGGTAAATAATATCAATCGGCATGCGGTCAGAGCCGTCGAACTTTTTCAGGCGGCCCCTGCTCGGCTTCAGGCCCACCAGGCCGCAGCATGCCGCGGGGATGCGGATCGAGCCGCCGCCGTCGTTGCCGTGCGCGAAGGGCACGACGCCCGAGGCGACCATCGCGGCCGAACCGCCGGACGAACCGCCCGTGGAATAGTCCGTGTTCCAGGGATTGCGGGTCGGGCCGTTGAGAAGCGGTTCGGTGGTCGCGGTCAGGCCGAATTCCGGCATCGCGGTCTTGCCCAGGACGATCACGCCCAGAGAAAGGTACTGCCTGACAAAGGACGAATTCCTGGTCGCCGGATCGGCAGGGACCGCGCGCGAGCCGAACCGCCGGGGCGCCCCCCGGAAATTCTCGGTGTCCTTGAGAAACGTGGGCACGCCGGAAAACACGCCCTCCTGCGGAGCGGCCGCCTTTGTGATCGCGCTCTCATAGGTGGGCGCGACAATAGCATTAAGCTGCGCGTTCACCTTCTCCGCGCGGGCAATTGCTGCCTGTACCGCCTCTTGTGGCGATATTTCACGCGAGGCGATTTTCCCGGCAATGCCGACACCGTCGAGCGTCCCCAGAGCGTCATCCCCGAACGCGCTGATTCTTTTTTTCTGTTTACTCATATGTATTGAATTCCGTAAAAATAGGATTCTGTGCCCTGATCACCGGATGAATCATCACCCCGGCATCATCCCCACAGGGACCTTTCCCGGCACCGTGAAAAACAGCCGCTTACGAGAACCGGGTACTCACGGCCCATATCCCGGCGAGCACGATCAGGTCGGACGAAAGCCGGTGCAGCCACGGAATAAAAGCCGGGGCCAGAAAATTATACGCGATATGCGACATGATGATCTGGATGACCCACAGGACCATGATGGCCATGCAGGCAATGACCATGTAACGCTGGGGAACAAAAGCGAAAAGGCCGGCAAGAAGAACAATCCCGGCGATAAGCTGAATCACCGCGACCACGACATTGAGGGTATCGTTTTTACCAACCAGTTTGGCAAAAGCGCGGCCCACTTCATAAGAAGCCGAGTTGTAGTTCATGAGAAACACCAGGCCCGTGATGCCGAAGAAAAGGGCAAGGGCGATCTGCATCAACAATAAGGGATCAAACAAAACCGGTCGTGTTTTCATAGTTCCTCCAGAAGTTTAAGTTTTGGGGAATTGTAGCAGGGGCTTGCCCGGGCGTCAATAACTTGTGGCCGGAACAAAAAAAAAGAATGAGAATAAAGTCAATCTGCGAAGAAGTTCGGCCCTGCCTCAATCAGAGGTAGTCGCACTGACCATGGAAAAGACCGCCCGGTTGTCCGCCTCGTCGCGCACGATCACGTTGAAATAGTACAGCGTACCCGAATCAAGGCCGTCGATAAGCTCATTGTTCAGGCCGGTGGTCCAGCCGCCGGTGTATTCAACGGCATCATGGCTGTACAGGGCGGTAAAGATCGCGCTTTCAGTATCGATATTGGGCAGCAGTGAATAAACCATCCGGTATTCCAGGTCGTCCTGCGCGGTCACGTTGTCAGTCGGCTTTTGCCACTTGATCTTGACCGAATCGTCCTGTATCTGGAATATGGTGAGCAGGCCGTTATTCACCAGCACCGGGGGCTCGGTGTCGCTGCCGGGATCGGGCTCTTCTTCGGTCCGGGCCTCACACATGGTATAGGCAGCGGTATTCCCGGCTGCGTCTTTTACCAGGACATTATAGTATTTCAGCGACTCGGGCTCAAGGCCCCTGATCACAATGGATGTCATGTCGAGCACCCACCCTGACGTGTAGGCCACACCATTGGCGGGAACAGTTTCAACGGTGTCGATATCGTCAAAGTCGGACATATACACCATGTACGCCAGCTCTTCTTCAGGGGTAACCGTATCGGCTGCGGCAGCCCACTCAAGGCTGACCGATTCATGGTCAATATCAGTGACCGTGATCACGCCGCTGTTCCCGGGAAGCGGCGGCAGGGCGTCACCAGCAGGAACAGGTTGCCCGTTTTCAGCAGCATGAATTTCTTCGGTAATTATGGAGTCAATTGAATCATCACATCCTGAAAGAAATGTCAGAAAGCAGATGATAAGGGCAAATCCAAAAATCATCGAAAAATAAAGAGAAACTAAACGCATAACCTTCACCACAACAATATACCTTACTTGTTGAACAATAATACGTTTTTGTAAAAAAATTTCTTTTATTTTTTCACTTTGAAGAATTTCTATAAAAACCGCCCTGCCGGTCGCCAATAATATTTTTTCTTGAAATAATAATGAACAGATGTTCATTATGAACAAGTGTTTCCCGGAATTAAAAGCCTGAACCGGGAAACCGGTTTTTCGCGAATGATATCCCATGACTATAGCGTAATACTTTCGTTTTCTTATTCAACTATATTTTAATTTTTATATGAGGAAATGTAACATGAAGGAATTAAAGAAAAACATCGTCTTCGGGGTTCTGCTGGTCGCTTTTATCATCGCCTTTGAAATACTGATGGCGCGCCTGGCCCTGCCCGCGTGGCCGGCATTTATGGTCATGATTTTCTTTTTTGTGGCCCATGAAGACCTTAAAGCGGCGCCGTCAATCCTTGTGGGCGGACTTGCCGGCCTCTTCTGTGTGGTACTACTCGAGAAATTCATCCCCCTCACCGCGCAGGCACTGGACCATGAATCGGCGAAACTCGTGTTCATCGGCCTGTTCGTGTTTTCAATCGTTATCTTCAAGGACATCATCCCCTGGGTGTTCAACAGCTACGCGTTCATGTTTTTCCTGGTCGGGGCGCTCGCAAAGAACGTCCCCGGAGCTGACCCCCGGGTATGGATGGGTGTTGAACTTGTTGTGGGTGCGCTCTTTATCGCCGGCATTGTGGGAATTGTGAAAATAACCGCCGCACTGGTAAAGGGAAAGGATTAACTTGACAAATCCATTGGGTTGGTGTACAGTATTTACGCTTATAAACAGCATTCAACAAATCATTACAACTTAAGGAGTAGGACATGACAAAAAAATTATCATTAATCACTGCACTCTTACTTGGAATGTATTTTATCGGCGGAACATTAACAGCTGAACCCGATCTGCAGAAACTGGTCGGCAAACAGCTTCCCGCGATAAAGCTTTTAACCCTTGACGCGAACGAAAAATGGGTCGATGGCGACATGCCTCAACTGGGCAAAAAAGTTTTAAGCGTCATGTATACCGACGCTGACAAGTCCGACATGAACGATCCGCTTTCAGACGCGATCAAAAAGAAAGACTACCCGAAAGATAAATACCAGGCCATCGGCATCGGCAACAGCAAGGACGCTCCCTGGATCATGGATAAACTGATACGCTCCATCGCCAAGGGCAAAATGAAAAAATATGAAGGCTCGGTCATCCTGCTGGATGAAACGCTCACTTTCGCGCAGAAGCTCAACCTCGGCGACTGCAACAACAAAGCGGTGGTCATGATCGTTGACAAGAGCGGGAAAATCCTCTATGTCAAGAAAATCAGCAGCGAGAAGCAGAGCGAGGAAATGATCCCCGAAGTGCTTAAAGTGCTCGACAGCGTAATCAAGTAACTAAACGTTCTGCCCGGCCCCACGGCCGGGCAGACATTGCAGCAAACATCCCCCCGCCCCTCTTTAGACGAATCATTGTATCACGATAATATTTTCGGGAGCCATGCCCAGGCGCACGGTATCTCCTTGCCTGAACTCTCCGGCCATGCAGTAGGCGACCAGGGTGAGGCCGATATCAATAGTGACCGCGGTAAAATGGGGTCGCGACAGCACGCTTTTCACGGTACCGGTAAAGATATTGGCCGAAGGGGAAGCCGGCCCGTTGAGCACGATGCACTCCGGCCTGACAGCCATGACCGCGTCCCCCCTGACCGGGCTTGCTGTGTGGAAACGAACGCCACCAGCCTCGACACAGAACTCTCCGGCAACAGCGGGAAAAATATTGCACGTGTTTAAAAACCTTGCCACGAACTCGTTCTTCGGCGCGGACTTCATCTCGTCAAGGCTGCCGGTCTGCTCAAGCTCGCCGTCTTTCATGAGCGCGATGCGGTCAGCGACTTCAGAGGCCTCATCGAAATTATGGCACACATGAATAAAGGTGGCGCCCGCGTCCCGCTGCATGGCCCTGAGGTCCCGAGCCATGCTCGCCCTGAGGTTTTCGTCGAGCGCCGAAAGGGGTTCGTCTAAAAGCACCAGGTCAGGGCCGGTAACCAGGGCCCTTCCCAGGGCAACGCGCTGTTTCTCGCCGCCGCTCAGGTGCAGGGGCATGCGGTCACGCAGATGGGATATGCCGAGCTTTTCCATCATGGCCGTAACCGCCCTTTTTACCTCTCCGGCCGGAATCCGCCGAGCCTCAAGGCCGTAAGCGACGTTCTTTGCAACAGTCATGCCGGGAAACAGTGCGTAATCCTGGGGAACATAGGCAATGTTCCGCTCCTCGATCCGCAGGGGTGTGATGTCAGCGCCCCTGACCATGATACTGCCGCTGTCCTGGGTGTGGATTCCCACAATGTACTCGATGAGCACGGTCTTACCCGCGCCGGTCGGCCCCAGGAGCACCAGGTATTCACCCCGGTTAACGTCCAGGTTTATATCGCGGAGAGTGAACTCCCCCAGGGTACTGCAGAGATCGCGAATTTCAATCATGTCTTCTCCTTTACCATACGTATCCCCGTGCCCCGATGCGGTGCATGACATAGGCGCTGACACCGCCGATGATCACCATCACGAAGGCAAGGGCGAAACCATATTCGACGTTGCCGTATTCGATCTGCGCCCACACCGCGACCGAGAGCCAGTCGGCCCGGTCAATGCACAGGGCGCGCTCAATCGTGCCGAACCGTGACAGGGGCAGCTCGGCAAAGGTGCCGCAGAAAAGCAGTACCGCGCCGAACTCCGCCATGGCCCTGGTCCAGGCCAGTATTATGCCCGCTGCCAGGCCGCTCCTGGCAAGGGGAAGGGTCACGGTCCTGAAAGCGCGCCAGGGCCCGCTTCCCAGTGACCGGGCGACCTGTTCAAAGCGCGGGTTGATGCTGTCGAATGTCGCCTTCCACGCGCTCAGGCCCAGGGCGAACGACAGCACGAAGGAAGCGATTACCATGCCGGGAAAAATGCTGTGGGCCACGCGGAAGCCCAGGGCCTGCTGAAGTTCCCACAGGGGCCCGTAGTTGAACATCACGATCAGGCACAGGCCCACGGATGAGGCGGGCACCACGATGATCGATGAAAAAAGGACCTCGATAACCCCCCTGCCCGGTATACGGTACCGGCTCAGGGCATAGGCAGCGGGAATGCCCGCAAGGGCCGCGACAAGGGTGGTGATCGCGGTCAGCAGCACGGTGAGGTTAAGGGATTTCCAGAAATAGGGGTCTTTCCAGAAGCCCCCGGCAAATTCGGTCATGACCGCGCGGCCGCTGCCCCAGGCGAGCATTTCCGGTGCATGTTCCGGGCCCGCAGTGACCAAGAGCTGGTCAAGATTGCCGAGAAACAGGCTCACGGTGTACAGGAACAGAAAACCGGCAAATCCGTAAAAGAAAAGCCTGAAGGCCCGGTGGTCGCTGCGCCGGGAAGGCCCCGCAGAGACAGCAGGGTCCGCGCCTGATCGGCGCTCACCACACATTGCTTCTGCCTCCTATGATGCGCATTGCGGCCGTTGCCGTGACCGCCAGCAAAAGGCACACCAGGGTCATTGACACGACCCATCCCATCATCCCGCCGTTCCAGTCAAGATATATCGCGAAGGGCATGATGTCGGTCTCGCCCTCAGTTGCCCCGACAAAAAGCATAAGGCCCTCCCATTCCGCGGCGGCCCTGGCCCAGACCACGATCATGCTGGCTATAATGCCGTTTTTCGCCGTGGGCAGCACCACCTTGAAAAAGGTGCGGAAGTTCGAAGCCCCCAGGGACCGTGATACCGCCTCAAACCGGGTCGGCACCAGGTCAAAGGCGGCCTTCATGAGCCGCGCGCAAAAGGCGCAGGTAACCGTGAACTGGACCAGCAGCACGCCGGCGACATTGCGGCCGATATAGAATCCATAGTTCTCTCCAAGGTGCCGGAAGGGCGCGGCAGTGGTGATGCCGAACAGAAAGGCGCCGATCACCGCGGGCGATACCACTATGGGAAGGTCAATCACACTGGCGAAAAAATTCCTCGCCGGGAAGGTAAACCGGGACAGGGCGTATCCCGCGGGAACGCCGATTAACAGGGAAAAGGACGTTGCCAGGGCCGAGGTCCACAGGGTGAGCCAGAAGCGCTGCCACATCCTGGGCTGCGAAAAAAAATAAACGGTATCGCTCCAGCCCAGGTATATCCAGTTGCTGGCGATCAGGAACGCGTAAAAGGCAACGGCTCCCAGGGCAAGGCCCACGCACAGTACGGGCCACCACCGCTGGCTGCGCGCCGATCTATTGTCCCCGCCCATCAGTTGCCGGCCCTCACCGTCTTTCTCTGGCGCAGGACCTCTCCCCTGAGGTCTCCGATAAATTCAGGGGTCAGCGAAAGGTTCGGATTCTTGACCGCGCGCGCGGCGTTTACCAGAAACTCCATGTCGCGGTCAGTAGAGCCGTCACGGGCGAAGCCGTCGGCGTCGATCGGGACCGCGCGGTTAATCACATAGGCGTGGCGGTGAAAGACTTCCCTTCCCTCTTTTGAGAGGATGAATTTCTTGAGGTCCCGGGCCTCCTTCTTATGACGCGAAAAGCTGAGCACGGCCACAGGCAGCCTGACAATGCCGCGATAACGCGGTTCGATGGGGATGATTTCAGCATCACGGAGGTACAGCACCGCGGTCGTGGCCCACACAATGGTCGCGTCAACGGCGCGGTGCTGGGCAGCGTTTCCCAGCTCGGGAATGCACTTGGCGCTCATCACCGCGTTTGCTCTGACCCTTTCCCATATCCCGGCCTTTTTAAAGGTCTTCTCGTGCCAGATGCCGATGGCACAGGCGCGGGGGTTGCCCAGGCCTACCCTGACACCGGGCCTGGCGAAATCCTCGATTTTACGGATGTTTTTCGGGTTCCCCCTGGGCGTGATGATCACGGTTACGAAGTACGCGGCGATGTCGGTTTCTGGATCATAGCTCTCGATAAAGCCGCGCTCCTGTGCCTGGAGCAGGTAAAACTCTTCTCCGGGCATAAAAAGGTCGCCCTGCCTCGACCTGCTTATGTCAGCAATGAAATAGCCCGATCCCTTGTAGGAAAAATTCACCTTTTTCCCCGGATACCTGGTTTCCCACCGGTACTTGATCTCGTTAAGAGAAGATCGCTGTCCCACGCCGGCGTGAAAAAGCAGGTCCCGGTCGCCCGCAAGGCACCAGGAAAAAATTAACATGATTACAATAACAAAAAATTGCTGTGATCGCGCCACGGTCTTACTCCTTTATCTGGTTTTAAAGATGCTGGTCTCACGCGATTCTATCCGGGAAACATGATGCCGAAGCGGGAAGACTCGATGAAAGACTCGGTTAAAAGTTGACAGGTAATTTTCGGACGCCGGGTTTATTTGTCAAATAAAAATCCCCTCAGTCCAATGCTGCCCTCGGCAGCATTGCTTTCATCCTCAATGCAAGCATCGAGGGATTACGCCTTGCAGTAAAGTGTATTTTTTAGCGTGATGTAACAAGAATGACATCTATGCGTGTTCAACGCGGTTTCTTCCTTTTTCTTTAGCGCTGTAAAGGGCCTGGTCTGCCCGCAAAAGCAGCGCTTCGACATTCCCCTCCTGGCCGTTCTGCATGACCGCGACACCAAGGCTCATGGTCACCGTGATCTCGCCCGCGCTGCTCTTCACCGGCGTGGAACACAGCAGCGTCCGGACGCGTTCTGCGACTCGTAATGCGGGTGCCAGGGTACAGCCGGGCAGGACGATTATGAATTCCTCGCCGCCGAACCGTCCGAGAGCGTCCCCTTCACGAAGGGAATCGCCGATAAGACCGGTCACGATCTTTAAAACTTCATCCCCCACCAGGTGCCCGTACGTGTCATTGATGCGTTTAAAATGGTCGATATCGCCCATGATCGCGGCCACGGAGCTGTTCTGCGACCTGACCATTGTCGAGACCAGCACCTTGATGATCGCGCTCCGGTTCAGCACGCCGGTCAGCAAATCGTGTTCGGCCTGGTACCTGAGCTTCTCTTCGGCTGCATCGACGATAAAAGAAAAATAATAGATCCCGTAAGCCAGGCCGAAACTGTTCACCGTTATGTTGCCGCAGCTCCAGAAAAGAAACTGGATTTTCGTTATCTCGCTGATCGGCGGATAGAATACCGAATAACCGGTCAACCCGACAGCAAGGCCGACGAATACTAATCCCGCGATCATCTTTCGCAGGAGGGACCATGGAGAAAAAAACGTCAACCCAAGAAGTGTTATATAATACAGGGGGAGGAATGACCCGGCGCCAAAAAAAATAATACTTACGGTCGTATGGACCGTGACCGCGCTGACAAACAGAAAGTAAGACAGCTTCATCGCCCCCCTGCGGATCATAATGATGGCGACTATATCAATAGCAACGCACACGATGTCAGTCACAAACGCGACAGGACTGGTCAGCATGAAATACAGGGGGACAAGGACCAGGATATGCACCAGAAGAGCGAAGATATAGGCATAATTCATGAAGATATAAAACCGGTATTCTTCCCGCTTTAATGACTGCGGCGCCTTCTGGATCCACTGCTTATAATTCATTCTTCTCCCCTTAATTTACCGGGCCGCGTATTGCAGCCGGTTACTGCCACAGCCCCTATGATTGATCATCCGCATGAACTGCGTTACTATACAGTAACCCTTTTCCAGGATGTTAGCGATAAATACAATTAATTTTTTTGTCCAATGTTTACAGGATGAAAATAAATCCGAAAGAGGTTCCGTTAACCCGGTTTTAGCGTCTTATTCAGGGGATCGATACCATTGTGGCAATTTATAGAGCGCGACCAATGAAGCAAGACATGAAACCGTATATCGGTGATTTCCGGCAATTTAAATCGGTGATGACAGCCGCGCCGGGAGCGGACTCCAGCACGCGGACAGCGCTTTCAACGCTGGTGTTTGCTCAGAACAATTTCGGATCAACACTCTTTTACTCAGTGCAAATTTTTGCCACAATCTTCTGCAAAAGATAACGCGGCCAGGACGGCCGCGTAGGGCGAGGCCATCAGGACGATTATCCGAGCCCTAAACTGTTGATTCACGGATGCTGACGTGACGGAAGATTGCTGATACATGTAATTCTGGTGTGGATGATATATCGGATGCTTTAATGACGCCACCCTTTTGCGCGATGTTTACCAAAACGTCTTATCTTATCCAATAAAACTTGATGTTTTCTTTTTTCTCCAGGTGATCAAACTCGTGATGATCCGCGGTCACCAGTAAAGCACCACGAATTTTTGCTTCTGCCAAGGCGATCGAATCGGCAAGGGAAACCCTGTACTGCGATTTCAACCTTCCTGCCTCATAAAAAACTTCATCAGTAATGGCATCGACTATACCTATTGGCAATCCTATAATCCTCGAATAAGCTTCTTCAAATGTATCGAAATCATATTCTCTGCGGATATTATAATAGATTTCAAGCAGGTTAATTTTATTCATGAACAAGAGGCACTTCTTTGAGTGAGCCTGGACAAGCAGTCGCTCAACCTTCTCTGCTCCATTTTCATCAAGGACAAATGCGAGTATGGCGCAGGCATCGAAAACATATGATTTCATTGATTATTCGAGTTCCTTTTCATCTTGCTTGTTCGCCATATACTGATTTGATGAAAACGAACCTTTCCCTTTAAGAAATCCTCGCGCCTTTTTTATGACGCTTCCGACCGGGCGAAGCAGGATCCCTTCTTTTGTCTCGAGTATTTCAACCTCATCACCGCCAAGCTTTCGGACTAGATCGGATGGAAGATTGATTTTATTTGACTTTATAGGCAAGGTTTTCATGTTATTATCCCTGAATTCGATTATGGATAACAAAATATCATTTGCATAATAATATTTCAACGATTTTATCAGTAATATTTACGACAACCATAACGCGAACAGGCCGACGCTTTTTTCAACGTCCTGTCGGGCGTCGGCATTGAAACATCCTTGTTTGGCAGATGTTCGCGTTGGGCGAGGCCATCAGGATGATGATCCGAGCCCTAAACTGTTGATCCACGGATGCTGACGTGACGGAATATTCCGGTTACAATTATTATATTTTCTCAATCAAATTTTCTGTTACTTCAAGGAAGGCTCCCCGCGACCGACACGAAGTCGGAAGTGTCGAGCGCGACAGGAGGTCAAAAAGCGCTCGACCCGCATGAGGGGCAGGCCCTCCGCCGCATGAGGAGTGGCTTTTTTGGCTACTTTTTTCGCCAGTGAAAAAAGTAGCATGGCCCTGGCCCTGCTCAGGGCCAACCCCCTGCCGAAGGTTTCGGCATCAACAATTGCCCATTATTCACCCTTTTACTACCGTTACACTACCGTTATTGTACCTATTCACCCATTCTCTTTGTCCGATAAAATTTACTTAAAAAATCATTGACTGACCTTTATTTTCGTCACAATATTGTTTAATAGGGTTAATTTTCGCCATATGCCTTTGATAATGACAAAAGACGGGTTTCGCTTTTTCTTTTACAGCAATGAAGGGCATGAGCCCATTCATATTCATGTTGAAAAAGGCGGCAGTGTAGCGAAATTCTGGATAAAACCGGTAAAGCTGGCCAGAAATGAGGGATTCAAGCCCAAAGAGCTTAAACGTATACTTGAAATAATATTTGAATCCCAGGCATTAATAGAGGATAAATGGAATGAGTTCTTTAACAAATGACAATTGCTTCTCGGCAAATGCAACTGATGTTAAAATCGACAACGAGATGCTGACCATTTATCTCGAAGACGGCAGAATCATCAGTGTTCCCATAGCCTACTTCCCCCGCCTTCTGCATGCGACTCCGGAACAACGAAACAAATGGCGGCTCATAGGACGCGGCCAGGGAATATGCTGGGAAGATATCGACGAGGATTTATCTGTAGAAGGCCTTTTGCGGGTCCACTGAAACAGCGAGGACTTTTTTATTATCTAAATATGCAGAAGATATTATACGTTATCCGATGGCGAGTCTGCCCTTATGCTGGTCGCTGCCCGGCTACGTCATGTGGCGTCGTCGTGACCTGAAGTTCGAGAAAATATTAAATATGACTTTATTGAATGATACCGATATAGATTCTGTTGTAGAAGGAAAGGTATTTAAAATCAGCAACATCCGCCCGAATAAACTCTTCACCGCTGATTCCGGCATTGTGCTGTATAAAATCGGTTCCCTAAAACCTCAGAAACTCGATGAAGTCGTCGGCAGGATCGTAGCAATATTGAAAGGATAAAATTCAGATTTTCGTCGTACCGACTATATCACCTCATGGACCCCGCGACCGACACGAAGTCGGAAGTGTCGAGCGCGACAGGAGGTCAAAAAGCGCTCGACCCGCATGAGGGGCAGGCCCTCCGCCAACTGAGGAGCGGCTTTTTCCGCCGCTTTTTCGCCGGTGAAAAAGCGGCAAAACCCCGACCCTGTTCAGGGCCACCCCCTCTGCCGCAGGTTTCGGCATCAACATGCGCCGTATGGAAAGCGGCACAATCCCTGGCCCGGCTTCCTGACCATGACAACCACCAATAAACAAATTCCGCATGAATAAAAATACTTGATTTTTTTTCATGTATTTATAAACTTGACAATGTAAAGATTATAATATGGAAAAGCGAAAAGCCCATTATTCCCTAAACAGAATACGAACCCTCATTGCCGAGGGCCGTTATCACATCACCGCTACAGCAGTTAAAAGCGCTTATGAAGATTTTTCCCTGACAACCGGAGAAATCCTTGATTGCATAGTGATCCTGCTCCCCTCAGACCTGTATAAATCAATGACAAGCCGTTACGACCCGACCCTGTGACAGGACGTTTACCATAAAAAGATCGGAAATCTAACGGCATATATAAAATTACAAATACTTGATGATGAGACCGTGATAATCTCATTTAAGGAGAAATGACATGAAAGAAAAAAAATGGGTCGATTGCCCTTCCTGCGGTTCGAAGGGATCGATGCAATACCGAAAAAACATCACTGAAACATACCGCAACCCCGGCTATAAGCCGATAAAGGTCGCCGGACTTGACGGTTATTTCTGTCGTGTATGCGATGAAGGCATATTCACGATAAAATCCAACAGGAAGATAGCATCATCTATCGCCGAAGGGAAAGCGCTCCAGGACTCCGATAAAATCGTGGCTTCATCAATCACTGACGTTGATTCGGTGGCAAAAACTCTTTCTGTAAGCCGCCAGCGTGTTCACCAGATGATGGACGAGGGCAAACTATCGTACGTGTACGTGGGCAAAAACAGGTTTCCACTTAAGAGTAACGAAAAAACAATTAAGCAGTTAAAGATGAGAATAAAAAAACAATCTCACGGCTGATTGGAGGACTTTCATTCTCTCAATGTGCGAAAATATTATACGTTATCCTCCCGCTTACCTATAACGCGAACAGGATGTTCGCGTAGGGCGAGGCCATCAGGACGATTATCCGAGCCCTCCACTGTTGATTCAATGATGCGGTAGTGACTGAAGATTGTGGACGCAATTATTTTATCTTCGCAATCAAATTCTCTGCTACTTCAAGGAAGCCTCCCCGGCGTATGAGGGGCAAGGCTTCGCGCCGCCTGAGCGATGGCTTTTTTGGCTACTTTTTTCGCCAGTGAAAAAAGTAGCAGAACCCCGGCCCGGTACTCCGGGCCAAAACCTCTGCCGAAGGTTTCGGCATCTCCCCTGCGCCGCTTGGAAAGCGGCAAGCCCCCCTGTCAGGGCAAACCCCTTTAGCGGAGAGGGGGAGAGTATGAGGTATTGGGTCTTGCAGGGCTGGCCGCCCTGCACCTGCTTTGTAAACCTTTATTTTTTCAGGTGACTGCTAGGTGAATACAGTCACAATAGAGATAACGAAAAGGCTCTTTTCTTTTAATACCCTCTAATAAATCTAATTATTATTAGAACTACAGCAATAAAAATAAAAATTGATCCTATGATAAAAGAAAATACATTTTTTCCCTGAATACTATGTATTGGTATCATTAATAATAAGCCAATAAAAATGATCCAAAATAAAGGTTTATATTTTTCCATAAATTTTAGTTATTTATCTGCTTTGATTAACAAGCTTTTTCTGTTCTTTTTCAAGTTGTTTAGATTCATTAACAGCCTTATCCCATTTTACTCCTTCTTCTTTGCAGGTAAAATGGGATTTAACGTGTGATACTACAACTGAAGCAATATCAAGAACAGGCCCCCAAGCTTTACCTCCCGCTGTTGGTGTTGATGGTTTCTCGCTTACAGTTTTTAAAGCTCTTTGAGTATTCTTTTCTATTGCTGTAATATTTCTATAAGTTTGCTTATTAGCATCGATTAATTCTTTTTTCGCCAAGTGTCCTTGTTTTATTACATCTTCTTTCATTCCCTCTTTTCTTATTTCACTTATAACTTTATCAGTACCTTCTCTTGCCCCTGTTTCCAATAATTTATCTTTTGTAGTACGTTTTAATAAATTTTCTGGATTATTATCTTGACCTTTTTTAATATTTTCATCTAATCCCTTAGATTTATTAAGCCCTTCATATTCTTTATCATTCAATGGGCTTAGATAGCTTAAAACCGTACTCGCAATTGATATAGCACCAAGAATAACTGGTATAAAAGCTATATGCCCCGTCGGGTCCTTGTAAATAATCGGATTCCCATGACAGTACATGTACCGGTTCCACCCCTGCGTACTATACTCACCGTCAATCACATTATCCGCAGTCACAAACCTGCTGATCCCCGGATCATAATGCCGCGCATTATAATAATAGTACCCGGTCTCCTTATCCAGCTCCTGGCCGTTGAACTTCGGGTTGTGTTCCTCCTCTATCCCCTCCTCGGTCTCGGTGATCCATTCCTCGCCGTACGGCAGGTACTCGAACCGGGTAATCGCGTTACCCTCGTCGTCGAGCACGACCTTTACGGAGTCAACCTGGTCAGTCAAGTAATATCGCGCCTCACCGTCCGGCTTCAGGGCCGCGACCCTGGCCCCGTTCACGTACACATTATTCACCGCGTACGAGGTATTGGAAATCAGCTCACCTGAAGCCGTCC
>DAIUKG010000025.1:0-64043 GCA_036848375.1 Spirochaetota bacterium | reverse complement strand
TATTTTCTATGAGATCCCGGTATTACCTTCGGTAAACCGGGATGACAACAAAATGGGTTATGAAACGGTTGCCCCTGAAAATAATTTGCTACCAAACTGCTTCTCCAGTATAAATGTCTAAATTAATTGACGACACATATACTATATAGCATAGTGTCAATTTGTAATTATATCTTGACCGGCTGATTGACCAGGATTTTTATGGATGCCTTAATCGTCGCGTCAGAGTGCTCTGGAGAAAAACATGCTCGATTTCAAACAGGACGCCCTTTATGATATCACCGGCATTGGTTCGGCCCTTCTTGATTTTACGGTTGAAGTTGATGACGGCGTCCTTGACCGCTTCGGTCTCGTGAAGGGGGGAATGCAGCTGATCGATGAAGACAGGAGCAGGGAGCTGCTGGATGAGTTGAAGAATCATCCCCTTGAAATTTCACCGGGCGGAAGCGCAGCGAACACGGTTGCGGGTGTGTCCAATTTCGGGGGTTCGGGCCTTTTCATCGGTAAAGTGGGGAAAGATGTTCACGGCTCGCGCTACATTGATGACACTGAAAGATCAGGAGTAAAAGCCCACCTCGGGAGAAATGACCATATGACCGGCCACGCGATCACGTTCATCACCCCTGACCGCGAAAGAACATTTGCCACGCACCTGGGGGCTGCGCAGCGGCTCTCCAGGGATGATATCAGCGAACAGGACATCCGTGATTCACGAATCATCCACATAGAAGGATATCTTTTTGAACCTCCCGGACTCAGGGAGGTGTGCATGCACGCCATAGAAATCGCGAAAAAACACGCGGTCAGGGTTTCGATCGACCTTTCAGACCCCGGCCTGATTTTACGCATTCACGGCGTGTTCATGGATGTGGTGAAAAGGTATGCCGATATAGTTTTCGTTAATGAAGATGAAGCCCGTTCCTTTACGGGTAAGGAACGTGAAATGGCCCTTGACCATATTCATGAGCTCTGCGGCTTTGCCGTGGTCAAGCTCGGTCCCGGAGGGAGCCTGATCAAGTCGCGCGGCGTCTCACATAATATTCCTGTTTATAAAACTGAAGTTGTCAACACGAACGGGGCAGGCGACATGTATGCGGGCGGCCTTCTCTACGGTCTAGCCCGGGGCATGACGCCGGAACAGTCGGGAAAGCTTGGCAGCTACGGCTCATCACTGGTGATCTCGCAGGTCGGAGCGCGCCTGAAAGGCAGGATCGATATTTCGAAAATTGTTTAATTACTGCAGTACGGCTTTTTTCAGGAACCGGTAATATCCCATGCCCAGTGTCATGATCAGCCAGTAAATGACCGCTGCCCAGCCGAGCATGTTTGAGTCACCCTGCATCTGCCCGAAAACCGTGACCCCCAGGCCCAGAACATCACATACGAAAATTCCGTCCAATATTCCCTTGAGCTTTTCAGAAAGTTCCATGTTGCTGAGGCTGTAGGAAATTATGCCTATGCCGATAAGAGCGGCTCCGCTCCAGCGACCGAACATGGCGCCTGCCAGGTTCAGATCAAGGCCGTAGATGGGGAAAAATTTAGGCACCATAAGCACCAGGCCGATGCCGCAGATAATAAAAAGCAAACCCTGTATTTTTAAAAAAAGTTTAAATCGCATAATTCCTCCGGTTTTACGGTTAGTTATTGAAAAAAGGCTCCATACTTTTAATCGCACGTTCATAGGTTTCTTCAAATGACAGCTTGGATTTATATCCCGCCGCATTTTTATGCCCGCCACCGCCCAGATCCATGGCTAGTTTGGCGACATCGATGTCGCCTTTTGTCCGCATGCTTACTTTTACCGGGCCGACGATATCCTGCTTTACCAGGATGCTGGCCACAACGCCCTTAACAGAAAGGGGAACGTTGATTACCGGTTCTCCTTCGGTAAATGAAGCGCCGGTCTTCCTGAGCATTTCAGGAGTCAGCTTCATGGCTATCATTTTCCCGTCTTTGAGAACTTCCATGGTTGAAAGGATATGGCTTCTCAGGGCGAAACTTGAGAGAGAATTGCTTTCGTAAAGATGTTCGTATATTTTAAAGGGGTTGGCCCCGAGTTCAACGCATTCTGCTGCGATGCGATAGGTGAGGGGAGTAGTTTTGGGATACCTGAATGAACCGGTGTCGAAGAGCATCCCCGTGTAGATTGCCTGTGCCGATTTATACGTCAGCCCTTTTCCGTAATATGAGATGATCTCATAAACAATCTCGCTGGCTGACGATGCCTCGGCCCTTATGAAATTGGTATCGAATTTGTCGGGGTCGCCGCCTTCATGATGGTCGATGATAAAAATGTCGCGGACCCTGTTTTTGAGTATATGGTATGCTGAACCGATATTGTCGAAATCATTGGTGTCCAGCACGATTTGCGCGTATTCATTTATGTCCGGGGGAACTTCTTCTTCGGAATCGAGGATGTTTATTTCGCGGTCGATATCAAGAAACTCAAGCGTGTCAGGCAACGGGTCTGAATTGAATATAATTGTCTTTTTACCCAGGGAAATCAGAAGCTCATTAAAGGCGATTTCCGCTCCTATCCCATCGGCGTCAGGGCTTTCATGGGTCGAAATAATGAACTTGTCGTATTTTGCAAGATATTCATCGAGATTTTTAAAGCCCGAGTGCACCGATAGATCCTCATTTCTTTTTTAGAAGCGGGAAACCCATTTCCTCGCGTATTTTTATAAACTGCTCAGCGCAGCGCCTTGCCATGTTCCTGACCCGGGCAATATACCCGACCCGTTCCGTTACCGAGATGGCGCCGCGTGCGTCAAGCATGTTAAACACATGAGAACATTTAAGAACATAGTCATAGGCCGGCAGAACAACAGTGACATCGCTGTTGTCAAGAATTGCCAGGCATTCTTTTTCATATAAATCAAACAGACTGAAGTGAAGTTGAACGTCCGCCATGTTAAAATTATAATGGGAGAACTCAAATTCGCTTCTATGATGGACATCCCTGTATGTTACATCATTATTCCATTTTATGTCAAATACATTATTGGTGCCCTGAATATACATGCAGATTCTTTCAAGTCCATAGGTCAGCTCAACGCTGATGGGAGAAAGGTCAACGCTCCCGCATTGCTGAAAATAGGTAAACTGCGTTATCTCCATTCCGTCGAGCCAGACTTCCCATCCCAGGCCTGCGGCTCCCAGTGTCGGGGATTCCCAGTCATCTTCAACAAACCGTACATCATGGTCTTCAAGCTTGATGCCGATATATCGCAGCGAGTCAAGATACTGGTCCTGGACATCCACCGGGGACGGCTTCAGGATGACCTGATACTGATAATAGTGTTGAAGACGGTTCGGGTTGTCGCCGTAGCGGCCGTCAGTCGGCCTTCGTGAAGGCTCAACATAGGCGACTTTCCAGGGCTCGGGCCCGAGAACTCTCAGAAACGTGGCCGGATTAAAGGTCCCCGCCCCCACTTCAAGGTCGTATCCCTGTATAATAAGACAGCCCCTGTCTGCCCAGTATTCGTTGAGTTTGGCAATAAGATCTTGAAAATTCATGAACAGTACCTTCCCTGCACTAGGATTAATCAAACGGCATAATTATGACTCGCCAGCCATAATATACGTTTTTTGAGGTTTCTTTAGTCAAGTATTTTATTCCAGGGCCTGCTGTTCAGGATTTTTCGCTGTTCTGGATCATATTGAGCTGATTGATATAGGTGTCTTTAAGGATGGAATGAAGGGTCGCGAAGTCGTCTTTATCGGTGAGATCAAAGAAATCGAGCACGTCTTCATCCACAATTTCGAATCTGCATTTCCGGTTTTCTATTTCCACAAATACGTCCGCAAGATAGACAATATAAACCAGGTTCATCACTTCCTGAGGGGATACATGGGGACGGTGATGAAATTCAATCGCCTGGATCAGTGAGTCGTTGAAGTGCCATTTTTTGCATATAAGACCGCCCAGCGTGCTGTGGCTTACACCGAGGCTGATTTCTTCAAGAAGGGTCGGGTCTTCGATCGCTTTGTTGCCGGCGATTTCCTTGAGGCGTTTCAACTGTTCAGGATTTATCGAGAGTAATATGATTTTTCCGATATCGGCAAGAAGGCCGGCCAGATAGGCAAACTCACTGATTTTGGCCTTTTTGAGCTGCATGGCGATTTTTTGCGCGTAGTATGCCCGCTTGTACGAGTCTTTCCATACTGATTCAAATTTCTTATATCTGGTGTCAATCACCTTGTGAACACCGGTGGCGACGAGCAGGGTGTTGATCCCTCTGAGGCCGATGATTTTCACCGCTTCATCAATGGAATCCACCTTTTTCACCGTGATATAGCCCGCTGAATTGGCCAGCTTGAGTATTGATGTTGTCAAGCCCGGATCGCGGGATATTGAATCGGCGATTTCTCTTATCGTCGCTTCAGGATTGTTGCAGTGGCGCTGTATCTGCTTTATGTTTTCAGGGAACGCGGGGATCTCTTCAATCTCTTTAAGAATTTCCTGGGTTATGTTCTGCTTGGTTTCGGTTTTGCTCATGTCTTTTGGAATGGAAAGCGCTGCGATCGTAAGGTCGCCTTTCTTGTAAATCTTGAAGGAATCAGGCAGGAGCCCGGAATTTTTAAAAAGCATCATGGCCATGATCAGCCCGAGCCCCGCGCCTTCGGATTCGTCAAGCACGTCCTCGAAAGCATCTGAAATATCATGATATTTATAGGCTTTTTTTATTCGTGAGTTGATTTTGTTTATTTCGCTGTCGAGGATGGGGATGTTATTGATTACGTTAATATGGATGTGGTTTTCGGTGTTTTTAAACGATATGCGCACCACGAGATTCGATTCTTCAAGCCGCTGAAAAATTTCATCGTCTCCTGACTGGTACGCGTCCTCTTTGAAGGTTTCCATTCCCAGCCGGTAATCTTCTGTTTTGTTGATATCCAGGGACTTCAGTTTGAAATAGAGCCTCTTAACGTTTGCCTTAATGGAATTATTGATGAGCTCCTTCATCACGGTGATAATAGTGTCTTTAATGTACAGAATATCGTATTTTTCCAGATATCGGTGCACGATTTTAATAACCTGTGCCTCGACCTCATGAGTCAGAATATGGAATTGTATGTAAAAATCTTTACCTTCTGCAATAGCCTCCTTGAAATCAGGCGGAGTTATTGTGTATTTTTTTTCGTCGACAGTATCCACATTCAGTCTCCTTTCAGCCTTCACCCGTCCCGCGACAACATTGTCCCGGTTTCACTGTGTATAATTATATATCGGGAATATATAAAATCTATATTAACATCCTTTAAGAACGCAATTCTTTTTCTTTTTTATCAGGGATTTCTTGCGCATGGCATTTTTCTGCCTTGCGCCAGCGCACCCTCAAGCAGTGAACTCACGGCAAAAAAGACCTGGTGCCCGCCATAATGGGTGAACCCGTATGCGTATCCGATATACCCGGTTATATCCACTGCGTAGCCCAGGGTGAGCCGCAGATGCAGTTCCGCGCCCGCGCTGTAATTGAATTTTTCAAATTCAACCGGCCCGTCGAACACATTGCCGTAATCAAAAAAAGCAGTCATCCAGAAATCGCGGAACATGATGGGGACCGTGAGCAGCCCCGCGTCTTTCTGCACGAGCGGAAAGCGTATTTCAAGGGTCCCGGCCAGGAGCCTGTTTCCGTAAATTACGCCCGCAGGATAACCCCTGATGCCGAGTTCCCTTTCTCCCGAAGCCGGGTAGCGCAGGGAGCCGTCCTGGTACCTGCCCAGGCTGTAGGGGCGTTCGTTTTCTTTTTCGAGGCATATCGCGCCGCGCAGTCTCAGCATTATGACATTGTTCGCGTAGAACCCGGGAAAGTATTCGGTATAATCAGCGCGGATTTTGTAGAAGCTGATGTCGCCTCCCAGATATTTATGGTATACGTCGGCCACAACGGCCAGGTCCCTTCCGTGCTCCCTGCTGATCGAATAGGGATAGACCATGGCGTTATTCAGGGTGTAGCTGAACTGCATTTTGCCCAGAAGCTTGTTCTCGTGGGATTCGCCGCTTCGGGCAAGATAGGTGTCGCGAAACCTCTGCTCAATATAGTAGGTGCACTCGAGGTATTGCTGCACCCGGTATTTGATGAAGGAATAGAGGTTGGCGAGGTAACCGTACCGGTACAGGTCTCTTTTCAGCGACTCTGAATTCTTCGATTTCCAGGGGAACCGGTCTTTATCCACAAAGAGCGTTCCGTCATTGTAGCCGATGGTAATGTCAGGATACAGGACGGACAGGGTGTATGAAGCGTCAACGGCCAGGCGTGTCTGGATGATGTAATAGTAAATCGCGAGGTAATAGGAATGCTGTGAGAGCGTGTCATTGCCCTGTACCCAGACGCCGGTTGCCACGTCATAGGCGTCGGGGAATATCTCCTGTGTGGCAATGACCGGTATGTAAAATGCGGGGAAGGACGTGCTCCACGGCTGGTATGGTTTTGATCGGGCGATGTCATCCTTATGCGGTTCCGGGATCTCCCGCTGAAAATATTCTTTATCCAGGACTTCAGGCTCAAGCATGACCTGGTCATAATGCTTATCCGGATAGTCCATAACCGCTATTCTGAACCCGTTTTTTTCGTATGACGATACGGTGATTTCACGCCCGTCCGGTGAAATGTCGGGATAGAACAGGCCGCCGGTCACGTTGCTCAGCCGTTTTAACGTGTGTTTTTCAAGGCTGTATTCATATAGGTTATAGACGCCGTTCCGGTCGGACGTGAACACGATTCTTTTCCCGTCAGGGAGCCATGCCGGGCTCAGGTCATTGTCAAGGTCATTGGTCAGGCGGAGCATGGACCCGGACGCGAGGTCCAAGAGCACCAGGTCAGGGAACCCCCGTTCGTCTTTTATGATGAACGCCGCTTTGCGGCTGTCGGGCGAGATCTGGACGAACGAAAGCTGGACCGGTGTTTTGCCGATCAGCTCCTCGGTGTTTTTAAAAGAGGCGTCTGATACAATCAGGGAGTAGCTGTCTTTATCATTGGTGATGTAACTATATCTTCCGTTTCCCGCATGGGTAATGTATTTTCCTCTCAGGCGGGATGTCATCTTTCGCAGGTGTTTTTTATAGACGCAGGCCTCGTTGTAGAGAGACAGGTTGCGGTAATATTCTTGATCCGAGATGACCAGGTCATCCCCCTTTACCGACAGGCTCTGCGCATAGTTGACCCTGCACAGTCTTTTGTTTTTGCCGGTCTCGCGGTTGTGAACATAGAGGTGTTCCCCTTTTCTGCTTGAGGACGATACATAGTAGATTTTTTTTCCGTCTTCGCTGAAGCGCGGGAACCGGCATGAGTCTTCCGGATTTGAAACGAAGGTGACGGATGACAACGGCTCGCGGCTGATGTCATCCGCCTGCTTTCTATAAACAGCGGAGATGCCCGCCTGCCATTCCTTCCAGAGCATAAAAAACGGTTTTCCGTAAACGTCACGCGCGTCCTTGTTGAAGAGTGAAGGCATGGGGTAGATGTTGTCAGAGAAGGGGACGATGTTATCGGCGTTTTCATGCAGGTAGCGTGAGAAGCTGCCCGCGCCATAGGCGTTTTCGAGATACTGCACGAAAAGGCCGCCGTAGAGATAGGGTACGCGCCCCTTCGGCCATTCCCTGGGGAAGTGGGAAGCCTTGTCAATGCCTTTAAGTGAATTGTTGAGCACTTCGGTGCGCATCACCATGTCGGTATAGGTGCTGTTGTTTCTGCCAAACGGTTTTTTCTGCGATTCCTGGAACACCGCGTTTCCCTCAAAAATCCATATGGGCTGGAACAGGTTCGGATAAAATAACGGGTTTCTTCCCAGGATATACCTTCCCCACTGGGGAATGCCGTGTACGGTGTCGAAATTGAGGATGTGCGTGTATTCATGGGTAAATACTGATTCGAGCCACGAGTCGTAATTATGGAGGATGGAATCAGGGTCGGGGCGGGAAACGTATATTTTTACCGTATTAAAGGGATAGGGGCTCGCATAGCCGTTGGCCGAATCCATGTTGTCCACCAGAATCACATCCGTCCGCAGCGCGGGTGTCCATCCCTGGCTGAGCGAGAGGCGGTCATGAACTTTTTCCGCGACACGGGCCATGCTCCGGGCGGTTTTTTCAAGGCCCCGGTGATAATGTATGCGGAAATGCTCTGTTACTATGGTGCTCCAGCTCAGGCAGGGATCATATCCGCTTCCTGCCATGGCCTTAATCGGCATGAACGCAAGAAATACGGCTATACAGAGGATTATTCTTCTCATCAGTTTGACCATGCAACATGTTACTCATCCTTTATGCCTCTTATCAAGACTTTTCTTGTTTGGTAAGGAATGATTTCTTGAATTGTTTCATGCCGCTCAAGAGGCTGTTTTTTTTTCATGTTGACAATACTTTTGAATTGAATTATTCGGTGTAATAGGGTATAACTTATACAGGAAAGGTATTAAGAGATCGGATTCTGCCGGTCTGTCATATAATGGGAAAAGGTTATGCCTGAATAAGATACTGGTTTACGGCAGAGGAAGATTAATGAAAACGCCGGATGGTTTTCCAAGTATTAATGTTAAAAGGCCTGATGGATTAAGGCCTAATGGTCGCCCTTACCGGGTAATGGTGGTCGAGGACAAAGAATTTCAAAGGAAGCTTATAGCCCAGATACTTGAGTCCGAGGGTTACGAAATTGTGGCAACTGCAACCAACGGCCAGGAAGCGTTGACCAAGTTTTCTAAAATTGAGACTCCCGTTGATCTGATGACGACCACTCTTGACATGCCCATTCTTGACGGTTATGCTCTTCTTTATGAGCTGAACCAGAAGCCTAACAGGCCTGTTGTGGTCTTTGTCAGTGAGGAAACAACCAAGGGCGTTATGCAGGACCTGATTTCAATGGGTATCGGTGATTATATATTAAAGCCGATTAACAGAAGGGTGCTGCTGGAAAGAATCAAGGCTGTTGTGCAGAAAAAAGTCAAATAGCGTAATGTTTGATTACTGAAATGCGGGCACCGGCACGGGCAACAGATTTTCCAAAACGGACAGGGTGGTTATGGCAGATAATCTGGAATCAGCGGTTAATTCTCTTTCAGAACAGACAAAAAAACTGGAGATAGCCAGTTACTATACCCATGGCGATATGGATAAAGCCAAGAAGATGATTTCAGGGGCTTTTAAGGATATCTATGCCATAAAAATGAGGTTTTCATCTTCAATTTACGGCGCCGCTCTGCTTTTTTATAATCCAACTTATTCAATATTGTATCCCCCTTACCTGATTGTAACCCCGTCATTTGCTGTTGACGATATGAGAACAACGGTAAGCTGGCGGCAGTTTGAGCAGGAAATAACTGAAAACCTTGAAAAAAAGGAGCACGATGATGTTCTGGTCGCCCATATGAGGGACGAACTTGCAATGGGGTTAAGCCTGGAATTTGCCGCGGAACTGAAGCGTCTGATTGAGTCAAATGACGAAATCGCCATTAACCGCCATTTTATGAAGCTCATCCAGAACCGGCTGGGATTTCAGAAACTGAATATAACCGTTGATTTTGAGTCTGCGACATCGCTTGAAATGGAGCTGGATTCCAAAAGCAGCAAGAAACTTGACCCGCGTGAATTGAAAAAGAAAGAAGAAGAAAAGTCGAAATCTGATGAAAAAGGAGAAGGGGAGGAAACTGAAGAGGACCCGCTTGCCGGCAAGGAAATCAAGCTGATCCTTCAGGGGAGCCTTATTCTTTCCCCGATTAAAGGAAAAGACATTAAAGAGCTTTCGGTGGGTGAAAGGATCATGATCAGCATCATTGACTCCAATCCTAAGGGAATTGATGTCGCAAAGGCATTCAACGCTTATGACGATGAACAGCAGCGGATAAAACCCATTCCGGGCAGGATTATATCGTTAAGGCACCTTTCCACCGGCGGATACAAGATTTTTGCCATTGTAGCGAAAGGTATTTACCTGAAAATTGTCGAGGAGGAAGAGAGTATCAAGGTTGCTGTTGAACACGATACCAGGGGTGTGGGGACTCCCGTCAAGGGAGAAAGTTCAACCAGAGCGATGCTTCCCCTCATTATTACTCTGGTAATCGTCCTGTTTTTATTGATCAGTCTGATTGTCTATTTCGTCATTGGCTGATGATGAGCCTCATGGGCAATCCTCTGCTGCTGAGGTTTTCCTTGACTTCCCTGATCGAGATTTCCCTGAAGTGAAAGATTGAAGCCGCCAGAACCGCGTCAGCTCTGCCTTGGGTAAGGCCGTCATACATATGATCAATGGTGCCCGCTCCTCCGGATGCGATGACCGGGATTGACACTGCCTCGGCAATTGTCCTGGTCAGTTCAAGGTCGTATCCGATTTTGGTCCCGTCCCTGTCCATGCTGGTCAGGAGTATTTCTCCCGCGCCAAGCTTTTCCGCTTCAACGGCCCATTCAACGGCATCGATATCAGTGGGCGTCCTTCCTCCGTGGAGATACACCGACCAGCTCCCCCGGTCGTTCCTCTTGGCGTCGATGGCAACGAGAATACACTGTGAGCCGAACCGCACCGCAGATTCGGCAATGATGCCGGGGTTCTGCACAGCGGCGGTGTTTATTGAAACCTTGTCCGCGCCGTTTTCCAGGATAAGCCTGACATCCTCAACTGTCCTGATGCCGCCCCCGACCGTAAACGGGATGTGGACCGTTTCGGCGACGCCCTTGACCATCTCAAGGATGATGTTTCTCCTGTCGGATGATGCCGTGATATCAAGGAACACCAGCTCGTCCGCGCCTTCGCGGTCATAGAAACGGCCGTTCTCAACCGGGTCTCCGGCGTCCCTGAAGTTGATAAAATTGACGCCTTTGACGACCCTGCCGTCCTTGACGTCAAGACATGGGATTATTCTTTTCGCGAGCATGGTGTTTCATTACCGGGAGGGGTTAATTTGGCAAGAACAAATTAATTATATTTTGCTCAGAACAGCGACGAGCTCGTTAAAGCGGAACGGTTTGACAACGACCCCGCAGAACCCGTAGTCGCGGTAATTGGCCATGACCGGGTCATTGGAATAGCCGCTGGAAACCACGGCCCTGACATTCGGGTCGATTTTTATTATCGCTTCAACGGCTTTTTTGCCGCCCATCCCGCCGGGGATCGTGAGGTCCATGATCACGACATCATAGCGCCTGTTTTCGAAGAAGGCCTTTTCATAAAGGGCGATCGCTTCTTCTCCTGTCCGGGCCCGGCTCACCTCAAACCCGAGCTTTACGAGCATTTTTTCCGTGACGTCAAGCACGGCTTCATCATCATCCATGAGCAGGAGCCTTCCTCCTTTTACTTCACCGGCAACTTGTTTATTCCTGATATCAGTGTATTTTTTTTCTGAAGCGGGAAGGTAAATGGTGAACATCGTTCCCTCTCCCGGACCGGATTCCACGGAGATATGGCCGTCGTGTTTTTTAATGATCGAATAGGTTATGGTCAGGCCCAGGCCGCTTCCCAGTGTTTTGGTGGTAAAATACGGGTCAAAGATTTTCTGGATGTTTTCTTCGGGAATCCCGATGCCCTGGTCTGATATGGCTATTTTAATGTACTTTCCCTCATGAAGGGGGATTTTAGCTGTCGGGCCGACGTGAACATTGTCTGCTGTAATTGAAAGATATCCTCCTTCGGGCATGGCCTGCCGCGCGTTCAGGATGATGTTGTGCACCACCTGGCTTATCTGTGTTTCGTCGATTTCGGCATTCCACAGATCTTCGGGCAGACTCAGTTCCGCTTTGACGTTCGACCCGCTGAGCACGAAGTTCGCGGTATCGGAAAGCAGCGAGTTCAGGGAGGTGAGCTTTTTTATGGGCGCGCCCCCTTTTGAAAAGGTGAGAAGCTGGGTCGTTAGCTCGCGCGCCCTGAGCGAGATATTTTCGGCTTCTTCCAGTATTTGTGAAACCGAAGCGTCTTCCGGTACGGTAAGGCGCGCCAGGGAGATGTTCCCGATTATCGCGGTGAGAAGGTTGTTGAAGTCATGCGCGATGCCCGCGGCGAACACGCCCAGGGAGTCGATTTTCTGGGCTTTGACCAGTTCTGCTTCCATTTTTATTTTTTCTGTAATGTCTCTTATAACAAGGACCGCGCCGTAGTTGTTGCCGTCTTTGTCTATAACGGGCGCACCCGCTGCTTCGATGTTTTTTCTGAGGGCGTTTCTGTCGATGAGGGTGATGTCTTTTTCAAATTCAATCATGGTGGCGCTGTTCAGGATTTCCTGCACGGGGTTTTCGATATGGGCCCCGGTCTTTTCATTGACGATGTTCAAAACACGATCAATACCCATGCCTGAAGCGTCGCGGAGCGTCCACGAAGTGATCATCTCCGCCGCGCTGTTCATCAATTCGATATTTCCCCTGGTGTCCGTGGTGATAACACCGTCGGTTATTGATTTGAGTGTGGTGGAGAGGCGTTCTTTTTCCCGTGAGAAGTTTTCACTCGCTTTGAGGACTTCTTCATGGGCGCGGTTGATCTCCATGTTTACCGCTTCGAGTTCGATGTACTGCTGCTGGATCTCATTGTACTGCTGAATAATCTTTTCTTCGGCCTGCTTCCGTTCGGAAATGTCCCTGCTCACGCCGAGAATTTCAATTGTCCTGCTTTTGCTGTCAATAATAAGAGACAGGCTTGTTTCAACGGGGATGATTTTTCCTGATTTACTTATGAAATCAACGATGTGACTTGTTTTTCTGTCGAGATTGCCCCTGGAATTTTTTTTCAGGTTCATTTCTTCGTGGTAAAATGCAACTGTTTCTGCGTATGATTTTTCGGTCAGGATGTCTTTGAGCCGGAGGTTCCAGAATTCACTGACCGTGTAGCCTGAGAGCTTTTCAAATGACGGGCTTATGAAGTTTGGATTCAGTGTGGTGTCGGTTGTCCAGATAACGTCATTGACGTTTTCCGCAAGGAGCCGGTAACGCTTTTCGCTCCGTTTCAGTTCGATATTTTTTTCCTGCAGTGTTTCATTTGATTCCCTGAGCTGCGCATTCTTTTTTTCTATATTCTCCAGCATCTGGTTAAACCTGCTGGCGAAAAAGCCGATTTCATCCCAGGTGTCCACCCGTGCGCGTACTTTCGTATCGCCTCTGCCGTATTGTTCAAGAACGGTAACCAGGTTGTTTATGGGCCGTGTCACCGACCTGGTGGGGATAATGCTCAGTAAAATGCCGATAAAAGTAAATATTATACAAAAAATAAAAATCTGGATTTTGAAAGAGCTGATTTTATTTTTTGCGTTGTCCTGGGCCTCATGCATGAGCCTGGTTTCGACCCTCTCAAGAATCAGAAGCTGTGTGGTCAGTAATGAGTGGGTATCGGTGAATTTTTCAAGGAGGGAATTCAGGCCTTTCCCACCCGATGTTGTGTTTTTATAATATTTCAGAATTTCTTCAATCATACGGTAGTAATTGTTAAACATTCCATCAATTTTTTTTATAACAGCCTTTTCCTCGGGGGTCAGGTTCATGTTGCTGATCTGTGCTCTGTATTCCCTGATCAGCCGCATGGTATCATTGATGATCATCAGCGACGCCCTTTTTTTTGACAGGTCCTGGCTCCTGATATATCCTTCCACCTGGGTGTGTATATATTTGCTCTGCAGTATGATGTTTTTGCACAGATACCGGGCATCGGCTTTTTTAATTACTTCCCGTGAGAGAATTTCATCGAGAGATCTGAGGTGATTAAAGGAAATGATGCCCAGAGTTATTATGGTTGAAATCATAATCAGGTAAACACCGATTACTTTTTTCCCGATGGATGTTATTCTGAAGTTTTTCATTTCAGGTCTTCTGCATCGACGAAGTCTGTAATCATTTTCCAGGAACCTTGATGCACTTTGCCGATTTTTAGCTTTATAAGACCTTTGTGGGATTCAGGGCTGAATGATACGGGGTATGTCAGGCCTCCGGTATCAAAATTTTTTATTTTTTCCAGGGCATTTTTAATTGAAAGGCCTGACAGGTCGTCACCCGCGCGCCGTACCCCTTCAAACATGATCATTGCGGTGACCCATCCGTTGATATAGCGGAAATTGATTTTATCCCGTTTTTTGTTTATTTCATCATAATAATTAAATATGGCTTTCATGCCCGGGAGGCTGCTGTCCTGGTATGTCACGGGGAAAACGCTAATAAAACCCTCTGAATCTTTGCCTGCAAGCGCGATAAGTTTGTCGTCACCGCTCCATATCAGGCCGACAAAGCGGGAGTCCAGCTTCATCCTTTGTGCGTTTTTAAGAATGACCGATGTCGCCCAGGCCGTTTCCTGAATGATAACGTAATCGGCTTTTTTTTCTTTGACGATCTCCAGCTGTTCAAAGGCCTCCTGGGCTTCAAGGGTCACCACTTCTTTTGCCACGATTTCGATGCCGTTTTTTCGCGCGAACTCATCCGCCGCCTTGAGGGGTGAAAACCCGAATTGAGTTTCATTATGCAGTATCGCCACCCGGGGTGGGCGGCCGGCGTTTTTCCCGTTTTTTTTGATAAATGCCAGGATGATCCCGATCTGGTCGGAGTATGAGACCGAGGTTAGAAAATTGTAAGGAGCATATTCCGGGTCTCCGAGTATTTCGGAATATGAAACACTGGTGTAAGGAATTTCGTCCCTCGAAATGTCTTTCATCAGTTCTTCACTGCTGCCGGTACCCCATCCGAACATAAGGTGGACATGATTTTCTGTGGTCAGGGTCTCATATGCCGCACGGTGCCGTGATGTAACATAGGCTGAATCATGACTGAAGAGGCGGATTTTTTTTCGGTTGATTCCTCCCTTGCTGTTGAGATAATGAATGTAGTCTTTGATCCCTTCGGCGTAGTGGTTCCCCGTTTCGGAGGTCGGGCCGGTAAGGTCGAAGATTCCACCGACACGAATTTCTTTTTCTTTCAATGTGCAGGCAGAAAAAAAGAAACTTGCCGATAGAATTATGATAATAGGGAATAACTTCTGATTCATGGTTAATAAAAAGTACTGTTCAGTCAGATTAGGGAACTCATGAACGGTGATGTCATATAATCACATACATTATAAAAAATTTAATATGGCCTGTCCAGTGTTTTTCTTTTTTCAGAAAGCTACCGTATAACCGGAAGTTAAAAAAGCGTTTGACAGGGTTGTCAGGATCACGATTCTTTCATGATGTCCGGTAAAAAAAGGAGATGCCTCATGGGAAGGAGCACGGGTATATATTCTTCTTTTGGTGAATTCAGCGCCGATTTCGCTAAAAGGATCGATTCTTGTTTACATGATTTTTTTGAGGGGAAAAAAGCGAACGCCGACTATCCTTTCATTACAGACCTGTATTGCGAACTGCAGAAATACTGCTCCCGTGAAGGCAAGAGAATCCGGCCTCTTCTGGTTCTCCTGGGGTTCTGGGGTTACGGCGGAGGCACCTCGCTGCTGCCCGAGATAGTCAGGTTTTCATCAGCAGTGGAATTAATGCATTCCATGCTTCTCGTTCAGGACGATATAATCGACCGTTCACCGCTGCGAAGAGGGGAAAAATCTTTACACCTTGTTTTTTCCGATAAATACAGGGGCCTGACCCATAATGAAAACCTGGGAAGCGATATAGCCCTTGTGCTTGCCGATATTCTTTTTTCCAACGCCATAGAGATAATCCTCTCGGCCAGGGTGAAAAGAACGGTGAGGGATGAATTCATGCGTATTTTTTCGTCAACCTATGAGACTACGGCTTTCGGGCAGGTTCTTGACAGCCTGAATTCTCTTCCCTGCAGTATTACCCCCATGAACGGGACCCCGCGGCTTATCAGCACTATGAAAACCGCTTATTATACGGTTTATTATCCCCTTCTGATGGGCTATGTGCTCACCGGAAAAAAAGCCGCGGCCGTAAAAGAATCGATCAGGGAATTCGCGCTTCCTCTTGGCATGGCTTTTCAGGTGCGGGATGATATTCTGGGGATCTTTGGCAGTGAGAATGACATCGGGAAGCCCTCCGATTCGGACATACGTGAGGGCAAGCTGACACTGCTCATTCAGGAGACCGCGGACAGCCTACCGGGGGATAAACGGGAACAGTTCGTCACTGTTTTTACCGCGAAGCAGAAAAGCGCGGATGATATTCAAATGATCAGAGATATGGTCAGGGAAAGCGGTGCGCTTGAAAAGGCGCGTAAAAAACACGGCGAGCTTATCAATCAGAGTGAGGGAATGCTGTGCCGTCTGGGTCTGCACCAAAGGGCCCTGCCGGTCATGCAGGGAGTGATCGACCTGGTCAGGGAGATTGACTGAGAATTCTTGTGACAATGCCGTAAGGGATTACAGGCCGGCGATGATTCCGGCAATAGCTTTTTTTTCTTTTTCCCATTCGGCCCATGCCTCTTTTACAAACGGGTCATCAGGCGCCTGAAGATGTGAATACGAATAATCTGCGATTATTTTTTTGCCCCGTCCATCGTCCTTTTCTTTCGCTCGCTGAATGTTTGCCGTAATCCTTTCACTGATTTCCTGCAGGCGCGCGAGGTTTTCCTTCAGGGTCTTTTCGGCCAGTCCTTCAAGGATTATCAGCCTGCGGGCGTATTCCCAGGTCTGGTTTGATGATGGTGTTTTATATATTTCTTCTGAGAGCCGGTAGTTGCCTTCTTTGTAAATCATGCAGACCCTGCTCAACAGCTCTTTAAGAGCGAAATATTCAATGTAAAACGAGTAGGAGTCAATGGCGCTTTTTCTGTTTCTTTCCATAAGGTAATTTTTACCCAGCCCGGGGATGTCTTTGGCAGTATAGAGCTCGCGCGGCGCATCGATTTCTTTCAGCCTGTCTCGTGCGGTAAGCATCATGTCAACGATGTCAGGGCGGAAAATAGTGGAATGGAAAATGTTCTTTTTCGCCCTGTTCTTCATGGCGAATTTTATCTCATTGCGTTTTATGGAGAAGATGTTTCCTGTCAGTACCCATGCCGGGATTATTTCGTTATACGCTAAAGGGACCCCGGGGAAGGGTGATGATGGTTTGTTAATCAGCGAAAAAGGGTATTCCACTTTTTGGGGAAGGGTATCGACCCCGGTCGCGATAATGGAATACGGAGACTGGGTGAAGTCTGAAGGGAATTTTATGTTCACGCCCAGGCCGAAAAAGACACCCTCGCCGCAGAAGATCTCCTGGTCAGGGGCCTTTGCCGTATGGTTCGAACCAACATTGGCCCCGTATCCGACGTTTCCTCTCCCTCCCGGCCAGAGCGCCGCGATGAGAAGGGACTGGTGGTGAGCGCCGACAGAAGGTCCGACAAGAGAGGATGTCACCTCGCCTTCGCCGATTTCACTGTTCGGGCCGATAATGCTGGAAAGGACCTTGCCGTGATTTTCGACTTTTGAATATTCCATGAGCAGGGATGATTTTACAATCGCCATGCCTGAAACAGAAGAGCCCCATTGCACGCATGAATCTTCTATCAGCACTCCGTGCCCGATATGAGTTTGCTCCTGGCGTGATGAAAGGATTGTTGAGTTTTTCACGATAAGGGCGCCCCGTATATGTGCACTGTCGCTGATACATGAGTCGCATATTTCCCCGGCCCCATAAATGCGGGCATCCTTACCTATATAACCCGTTCCGAGAGATATTCTTTCGCTGTATTCTTTTACCAGTGATCTGTAGCGGGAAAGCATTTCCCTGTCCTGTCGCGACAGGGCCACGGCCCGAGCTTCATCCATTGTCATCTCCGCAAATGAGAGCACTTCCCGTCCTCCGGTCTCGATGCCTACCGGTATGTCAATGCCATTGCCAAACGTGTTTTTTCCGGATGAGTGCACGGTTTGAGTCCCGTGAATGACGGCGCCGCTGTTGATTAAATATCGAGAGATGAGTCCCACGCGGTGAAGGGCGGCGCCGCCTGCGATTTCGCAATCAGCGATTGAGCAGTGGTAGATACCTGAAGGCAGGGCGCATCCGTCTGACAGATCTTTGCTTTCACCGGTGAACAGTCCCAGATAGCATCTGCCCATGAAAAAACTGTGGCGGATGTTGGCAGCGGTAAAATCCGCACAGACCATTATCCCTGACCAGTCAGGGCTGTGGTTTCCCTGCTTTTCGAGGGTCTCGATTTCTTTCTCGTTTAACGGCCTGATATTATCATTAAAAAGCATGCTCGGCGAGCCCGCTTTAAGTTCATCAATCGTCTTCAGCAGGTCCGATGAGCCAAGCCTTTCTCTGTTTTCGTTTTTTTCTCTGTTCATGTGTTTTTTGTTTTAAGCATTTTTACCGCTATAAAGGCTGTCAGGGGGATGCAGATGAACATCCCCACGCTGCCGATTATCGATTTGACGATCTCGCTTAACACCGGATTGTAATTGAATACGAGGCCAAGCGGCATGCCCGGCTCCAGTCTCATATAAATCCAGAGGATCAATGAGAGAGAACTGCCCACATAGGCGAGGACAAGGGTGTTGACCATGGAACCGAGAATGTCTGTGCCTATGGTGAGTACTGACCTGAATGCTTCCTTTTCCGATATGGCGGGATTTGCCCTGAAAATTTCATTCGCTGATGACGCTATTGAAATACACACATCCATGAGCGCTCCGAGGGCGGCGATGATCATTGCTGAGAGAACAAGCCCCCTGAGGTCAATGTTAATGTCCGAAGCATAGAACACCGTGAGCATGTCATTGGTGATTATTCCTGACAGGTGCATTACTTTCCCTGAAATGAAGGCCAGGATGGAAGTGAGAATTATTCCTCCTGAAGCGCCCAGGATGGCCGACGCGGTTTTTTTATTGATCCCCGCGATTATGGGAAGGGTCAGCAATGTCGAGAAAATACAGATCGCCACCGCCAGGGGCAGGGGAGGGTACCCTTTGAGAGTAAGGGGGATGAGAACAAAAAAGAGAAGCGAAATGGTCACGAGTAGTGCGGCAAGAGAAGCAACGCCTTTAAGTCTTCCGATGCCGATTATAGCAATTAATAATAGAATACCGAGAATGACCAGGCCCCTGGTGTTATCAATGTCATAAAGCGAAATGTATTCAGTTGACCCCGCTTCTGCGACAGGTGATATGCCCACAAAAACCCTGTCACCGATTTTATATCTCATATCATAGGGGAGGTCGCTTTCGCCGCCGAAAATCGCGGTTCTTATCTGGCCTTTAAATTCGCCTTCCAGAATCTTCAGGTGGATATGGGTTTCAACAAGCTTAATCGCCTGGTTTCTTTTCACTTCTTTTTTTTCAATATTAACGATCTCTGCTCTTGTGTATATCCGCTGGTCGTAATAATCAACGTCGTCCTGCGCCCTGGCGCTGTTCAGCGTTGCGGTCATGAAGATTGTCGTTAATAATATGAAGAAGTGTAATCTTTTCATTATTGTATTAACCATTAGTATAAAATAAAGGCAGAAGTTATGAGAATACTATCTTCTAATTTTAATAGTCAAGGCTTTTTTTCATCTTATTCTGATATGGAGTGAAAATGTTTTTCCGGTTCAGATCTTGATGAAACATCCCTGGCTGCGGAGCGGATTTTTAACCGGCATGTAATGATTCGCTGTTATTTCCTCTTGACTTTTCGCAAGATGTCAGATAGGTTTCATTTTTTAATGTCAAAGGAGACGGAAATGGATGACCAAAACTATAAAAAAGAAATGAAGATAGAAGTAAAGGTCGATGAAAATATCGCTTCAGGCATATATTCAAATTTCAGCAATATAAGTCATTCGCCTGAAGAATTTGTCCTGGATTTCCTTTTTATTCATCCATCACCGCCTCCGGGTTTCGGGAAGCTTAAATCCAGGGTATTGATGACCCCGGCCCATGCAAAACGGCTGTACCATGCTCTTTCGGAAAACATCGCCGAGTATGAAAAGAGGTTCGGGACAATTCCGCTCAATCATAATAAGATCGAACTGGGGAGCATCCAGTAGCCGGTGGGTCCATGTTCAGGAAGTCTTTTCTTATAGTGTTTTTTATATTTTTCCCGGCTTTTTTTTACTATAATGATCTCACTACGGGTCTGCTGTACTCTGAAGAACAGACTGTTGATCTGAATAACTATTTAAAGCTCCAGAAATTATATGAGAAATGGCATGCGGGTCTGTTCGGAGGCAGAAAATTTCACGAGTATATATTAAAAGAGTATTTGAAGTCACTGATAGGCGAAACCTTTCAGACCGATTATGAGTATTATCTTGTTTCACCGGTTGATCCGGATGATGTTAGAGTGTACTGTCATTTTGAGCAGTGCCGCTGGTTGTATGTTTTCGGAAAAATCAGAGGTGAAACACTGGAGAAGATTGTCGGCAAAGACCCGGCCCTTCTGAGAAGCTGGTGGCGGAGCACACGGCTGCTTTCCGTTTCCGGGGTCGTTAAAAAATACCGGTTGAGCAGGGACCCCCTCGGTGATACGGTAGAACTTTATCTTGACAATTTAAATCTTCACCCTATAGGCGGTGAATAAAACAGAGGTTCTTTATGTGTGGCATAATAGGATATATTGGAAATAAAAGCGCTCCTGATATAATTATGAAGGGGCTCAAGCGTCTTGAATACCGTGGCTATGATTCTTCGGGTATAGCTTTATGCGGGCGGGAAATGTTCGTTGAAAAGCGGGTTGGCAAGCTCATTGAACTGGAACGGGCCCTTAACTGTTCCGAGCTTTCATATTTTTCAACGGGTATAGGGCATACCCGATGGGCGACCCATGGCTCACCCACCAATGAAAACGCGCACCCTCACTGCGACTGTACCGGAACCATCGCCCTGGTTCATAACGGAATAATTGAAAACTACGATATTCTTAAACAGGTGCTTGCTAAAGACGGCCATTCGTTTACCAGCGAAACCGATACCGAGGTGATCGTGCACCTGATCGAACATTATCATAAAAATGACAGCCTGGTCAATTCCGTGATGCAGGCCCTGGCGCGGGTTGAAGGGGCTTACGGTATCGCGGTAGTATCATCAAAAGAGCCTGACCGTATTATTGCCGCTCGCAAGGGAAGCCCGCTGATCCTGGGCATAGGCGACGGCGAAATGATCCTGGCATCCGACGCCAGCGCAATCGTTGATCACACCAGGAGTGTCGTTTACCTTGAGGACAATGAGATCATCGAAATAACCAGGGACGGCTATAATACCTTTGACCTGAACATGAACTGCATTGAAAAGAGCGTTGAGGCGATTGACTGGGACATCGCCTCAATTGAAAAAAAAGGCTTTGAACATTTCATGCTCAAGGAGATATATGAACAGCCTGAAACGATCACCAATGCTTTCCGTGGCAGGATCATTCCCGAATTCGGCAATGTCAGGCTTGACGGGCTTAAACTGACCGACCGCGATATCTTTGACATAAACAGGATTATCTTTATCGCCTGCGGAACCTCCTGGCACGCCGGCCTTATCGGCGAATACCTGATCGAGGAGTACGCCAGAATTCCCGTCGACGTTGAGTACGCTTCGGAGTTCAGGTACCGAAAACCGGTACTGCGCCCCGGAGACCTGGTGGTCACCATCAGCCAGTCCGGTGAAACCGCGGACACGCTCGCAGCGCTTCGCGAGGCAAAGGAAAAGGGGATGAAGGTGCTGGGAATAACCAACGTGGTCGGCAGTACGATCGCGCGCGAGTCTGACGGCGGCGTTTACATTCACGCCGGCCCTGAAATCGGCGTTGCCTCAACCAAGGCCTTCACTTCACAGGTATGTGTTCTGATTCTTTTCACCCTGCTGCTTTCGCGCAGGCGGGACATGACGCCCGAGGAAGGCAAGGCCATCATACGCGACCTGCTGCTGCTTCCGCAGATGGTTGATGAGGTTCTGCAGAATGAGGCAATTAAAGAGATAGCGGCACAGTTCAAGGACAATAAGAATTTTCTTTATCTCGGAAGGGGTGTCCAGTATCCTGTTGCCCTTGAAGGGGCGCTGAAGCTGAAAGAGATTTCTTACATCCACGCTGAAGGCTATCCGGCCGCTGAGATGAAGCATGGGCCGATCGCCCTCATCGATGAGAAAATGCCGGTGGTATTCATCGCGACCAGGGACCAGGTGTACACGAAAGTCCTGTCGAACATGGAGGAAGTGCGCGCCCGCAAGGGGAAAATTATTGCCATCGCAACTCGGGGAGATGAGGAAATAGCAAAGTATGCCGACCATGTCATCTATGTTCCTGATGTGCACAGCATGGTTTCTCCCTTGCTCACGGTCATCCCTCTTCAGCTCCTGGCTTATTACATAGCTGTCATGCGGGGATGTGACGTTGACCAGCCGCGCAACCTCGCCAAAAGCGTCACTGTGGAGTAAGCCGTTTTTATGTGAGGAAGTCAAATGGGGAAATCTTCGTTGATTAAAAAAAACCGCCGCTTCACGTTATAGTGATTGACATGGGCGGTATCGTGTTCTATTTTTCATGCAATTTTTATAAAACTGGCTGATCGGCCCCAACCGGGTAAAGCGGAGCAGGATATTGATAGTAAAGAGGTTGAAATGATAGTAATCGAAAGCATAAATCATATCGGAATCACGGTGTCAGATTTAAATGCATCCATCAATTTTTATAAAGAGCTTTTTGACTTTGAAGTCACAGACAAGAGCACTGAAGGCCAGGCGTATTTAAAAATGGGTGACATTATTCTCAGCCTTTATGAGGTTGAAGATTATAAAAATCAGGACAATGCCAAGAACAGGGTCTCCTTTTACGTTGATGAAGAAGATTTTGACGACGCCCTGGATGAACTCGAGGAGTCAGGCATAGAAATAATATACGGACCGGAGAACATCCGCAACGGAAGATCAGTGGTGTTTCTCGATCCTGATCGGAACCACATTGAAATTTCCTATCCGAAGGTTTTATAAACGGCGTCCCACAGATTCTGAAATACTAAAAAAGCGGGTTCGGTCCCGCTTTTGTATTAAGATTTAGAGGGAAAGGAGGGCAGGAATGGATATTGTTCAAACACTGGCCAGGAGTAAGATTGTTCCGGTTGCTGTTTTTAATAATGTTGATGCTGCCCTTAAAACTGCAGAACTACTTCTTGAGCATTCGATCTTTCTTCTGGAAGTAACCATGAGGACCCCCGCGGCGCCCGAATGCCTCAAGCGCGTGTCCCGCGAGTTTCCCGACTTGTGCGTCGGAGCGGGCAGTATTCTTGATGTGGATTCACTGGACCGTTCCCTTGATGCCGGTGCCCTTTTCGGTGTCGCTCCCGGGCTGGATGAAGAAGTCGTTGACCGCGCTGTTTCCCGCGGGCTTCCGTTTGTTCCCGGCGTTGCCACGCCTTCGGAGCTGAACCGGGCGTTGAAGAAATGCCGGGTGATAAAGGTTTTTCCGGCGCAGGTGATGGGCGGGCCGGATTTCATCCAGGCAATCGCGGCCCCGTTCAAGATGAAGGGTTTTCACCTCATGCCCACGGGCGGGATCAATGAAAAGAATTATCTTCAGTATCTTGCCGTGGACAGGGTAATCGCATGCGGCATGACCTATATTGTTGACGGCAAGCTCATTGAGAAGGGGGATTATCCCGCGCTGAAAGTCAGGATGGAAGAAATCGCCCGCGGGCTTGCTGCGATAAAGACGGGGGGATGAAGTAACATCCCCGCCCCTGTTCTTATTTATTAACTGCTTTACACGGACGCGCATTTTTTTAAGCTGGCACCATGAATTTTGCTGATATCTTTATTCGCGGTTTTGAATCACGGGCGCCGCTTTTTTCTCTTGCCGGTACGAACTGCTTCAGGCTGTTTAATACAGCGGGTGACGGCCTTGACGGCATCACGGTTGACCGGTACGGAGAGTACCTGCTGGTGCAGCTGTTCCGGGAATCCCTCTCTGATGCTATGGATGACATCCTCAACGGGGTCATGGCCGCGGCACGCAGGATCCCGGTCGAGGTAAAAGGCGTTCTCGTGAAGAACAGAAGCATCGTACGCGGCAATGTGGATTATCCTGAAATCAGGAGAAGCGTCCTTGTCGAAGGAACAGCACCCCCGCCGGATTACACGGTCAGACAGAATGGCATTATTGCCGCAGTTGACCTCATGGAGGGGCAGAGCACCGGAATTTTTCTTGACATGCGTGAAATCAGGGAGCGGCTTTCGGGGCTATATCCTCAGGGAGGGACCATCCTTAACCTTTTTTCTTATACCGCGCTTTTTTCGATGCACGCCCTGAGAAACGGCATGGAGCGGTCACTCAATGTCGATCTTTCGCGTACGGTTCTGGACAGGGCCATGCTTAACTACCGTTTGAACGGCCTTCACTGCGACAACCGTGACTTCATATATGGGGACGCCATACAGTGGATGAAAAAGCTCGAAAAGAGGAGGCAGGTTTTTTCATTTATTGTTTTTGACCCCCCGACTTTTTCGCGAAACAGGAGAAAGAGTTTTTCGGTGAAAAAAGATTACAACGCCGCCCTGAATATCGCGGCAAAGCTTCTCTGCGGCGGCTACATTTTCACCGCGATAAATTCATATTCCGTTTCCGAAAAAGAATATTTATCCTGTCACCCGCAACCGTGGAAGCCGATTTTCTTCAGCAATGAGTCTTCCGATTTTCCTGCTGCAGAAACTCACTATCTCAAAGCGGGCCTCTGGAAGCTTTAAGTGCCGGCTTTTCGCATAACCGAGTCATATTAAAAGAAATTATGTCGCATAGATTAATAATACTTGACATCTCAGATTGAGCACTTAACAATTCATCTATGAATCCGGTCAACACAGAGCATCTGCTGTGATATGATCGGTTCTTTACGGTGCTGCCATGGATATTATATATCTGATAATCGGAATTTTTGTTCTTGTCGCGGGGCTTTCCTTGCTTTTTATCGCCATGTCTCCAGGCCGGGCAACGCGGTCGAAAACTACTGCATTTAAGAAGAAGCCCCCGCATCAAACTTCGAATACTTTTGATCAGCGTGAATCCCGTGTTCCCGGCGGCCAGAAGGGAACGGATTCAGCGGTGCCCGGGACCGGGTTTGTTGATGACGATTCTGACCGGCTTGAACTTTTTTCCGATGAGCTTGACCTGAATCTTGAGGATTTTGATGAGGTTCCGTCACAGGTCGCAGGCGCTTTTTATGACAGTGCGTCCGGTGTTGACGATCAGGCAAAGATTGAATTTTCCTGCGATTTTTATGAGGACAGCTCGTCAATAATAGATTATATCAGACAGACCGGGACCATAGATCCTTCCTTTGAGGAATACAAAAGAATTAAAAGGGTGGGGAGTGGAACCCTGATATCTGATAGAGACAATCTCAGCTTTCATATGGGGAGAAAAGTTTACCATTATGATTATCATAAAATCAGCGACATGAAAGCCGGGAAAAATTTTATTGCAGTGCTTATTCACGGCAGTAATGCCGTTAAACTGTTTATTATTAGTGACAACACGGCCTTGATATATCGCGTTCCGGAATTTTATCGGAAATTTCTCTCACAACTCGGGTAAAACAGTAATCCCATAAACATATGTATTATCGCTATAAAGTACATAAAAAGGAAAAAAAAGGACTGCGTAAGATTTTTATCATTGTTCTTATTGCTGTTCTCGCCTATCTCGGATACACCCAGAGGCAGTACCTGTTTTTCTGGAAATATACCAGCAATAAACTGATCAGGAAGGTTGATAGTGCCGCGCTGATTAAAGATCCGGTCAAAAGAAAGGAGGCCTTAAAGAGTATCGCGTCGGTTCTATCCGCATATCAACAGGAGTCACCGGTTGAGGTTACGCCCTTTCTGCTCTCAGGCAAGGTGTATTTTCTTCTGGCGCAGGAGGAACTTGGTGAAGGCTTTACCGGGCTTTTTATTCATGAGCGTTACCGTGAAATCAATCAACAGGCCAGGTATTATCTGATCAGTTCAATCACGTATCTGAAAAAAGCGCTGGCAATTCTCGAAGGAGAGAACCTTCCCCACGACTATAAAATGATTCTGGCGAAATCCTGCTTTTATACTGATTTCGCAAGCGACCCTGAAATTTTGTCGATCATGAATACCGGCGAGAAGGATATTCCCTCCTGGCTGCATAAAGCTGAAGATGTGCGTTTTTATTCGGTAATGCTGGTTCTCAATAACAGGCAGGATGAGGGGATAACGCTGCTTTCAGAAAAGGGCAAGGTCAATGAAGGTGTTACCGGCGTATTGTTTCAGGCTGCTGCTGAAAACCTGGCAAAACATTATACTGATGCGATCATGCATTACAAAAATATTCTTTCAGTATCACGTGATTCTCAGGTGCAATATATCACCCGCATCAATCTCGGCAAAATATATTATAACCAGTTTCTTTATAATGAATCATTGCTGCAATTTTTAACAGTGCTTGAAAGCAACAGGGACGACCGGACGGCAAAGCTCTGGGCCGGAAAGAATTATTTCGCGCTGGGCCAGAAAGACCGGGCGCGCGCGTTATGGAATGAAGTACTTTCGGTGGAAAAAGAAGATGCTGAAGTGCAGAAACTGCTGGGGATGCATTAGTGTTCGGCAATGCGGTGCGGATGCATAATTCACTGAATCAGATTTGTGATATATTCAATAAAAAAACGTCCGCCAATAATAAGTATGAGATAATGTCTTGACAAAAAGGGCCTTTCATATAGGAGAAAAGGTTGTTTGTCTTAGCAGGAAGCTTTAGTCAGGAGATGATATATGATTTTTAATTCGTTGTATGGGATGTTTTCCAATGACCTGGGAATTGACCTGGGAACCGCTAACACGCTGGTACACGTAAAAGGCCAGGGGATAGTACTCAGTGAACCTTCAGTCGTTGCTGTTCAGACCAGTACCGGGAAGGTCCTGGCCGTGGGACATGAAGCAAAACGAATGCTGGGAAGAACGCCCGGTGACATTGTCGCCATTCGTCCCATGAAGGACGGCGTTATCGCCGATTTTGAAACTGTTGAAAAAATGATTCGCTACTTCATTACTAAAGTACATAAAAGAAAGGCCCTGGTGCGGCCCAGGATCGTGATCGGGGTCCCTTCAGGCATTACTGAAGTCGAGAAAAGGGCCGTCCGTGAATCAGCGGAGCAGGCCGGCGCGAGGGAGATATTTCTGATAGAGGAAGCCCTTGCCGCGGCAATAGGCGCCAACATCCCCATACATGAACCGGCAGGGCATATGGTTGTTGACATCGGCGGCGGCACCACTGAAATCGCCGTGATTTCCCTGGGCGGCATGGTTATTGCCGACTCCATCCGCATAGCCGGCGACGAATTCGACGAAGCCATTATAAAGTATATGAGGACCCAGTATAACCTGGTGATCGGCGAAAGAATGGCCGAGGAAGTCAAGTTCCGCCTGGGCAACGCTTTCCCTGAGAAGAAAGTTGAGACTATGGAGCTTAAAGGAAGGGACGCTATCTCAGGCCTTCCCAGAACACTTGAAATTGATTCAGTTGAAATCCGAAAGGCATTAAAGGAGCCGGTAGAACAGATCCTCGACGGGATCAAACATGCCCTTGAAAAAACGCCTCCTGAACTTTCCGCGGATATCGTTGAGCGCGGCATTGTTATGACCGGCGGAGGGTCGCTGCTCAAGGGGCTCGATAAATATATCAGTAAAGAAACCGGCGTACCGGTGATTCTTGCTGAAAATCCACTGACCTGTGTGGTGCTCGGGGCCGGCAAATTTCTTGAAGAATTGAAAAATTTATTCAGGGCGAATTTGAAATAACTTCCGTGGAATTTTTCATTCGAAATCGAAACATTGTTGCTTTTGTCGGTTTTACTCTTTTCTGTATTGTTTCTCTTTCAATACAGTCCACTACTTTTGTTTTTACACTTGAGGGTATCGGCAGCGCGTTCATGTCTCCCTTCCAGAAAGCTTATGATGGGATACAGGGGGGGATGGGAAGGCTGTGGGCCGGGTTTACCGAACTCAATGAAGTGAGGGAAGAACTCAGAAAGACGAGGGAAAAGCTGCAGCAGTATGAATCGATTGCTGAAGAATTAAATGAAATTCGTTACGAGAACGATCATCTGAGGAAGATACTCAATCTCAGCGAGAGAATCGGTTACGAATCAATCCCCGCATCAATAATCGCCCAGGACCCGGACAACTGGTTCAGGACCCTCATCATTAACCGTGGTAAAAGTGACGGAGTGATGGTCAACATGCCGGTTGTCGCATACAAGGAGGATGATAAAGCAGTCGTGGGAAAGGTCGTCGAAGTGCGCGGCAGTATTTCGAGGATTCTCCCGATTATTTCTTCTGACATCAGGGTGGGAATAAAGCTCGGCGAGGGAAGGGAGCCGGGCCTGCTTTATGGCGCTTCTTCCAACGCGAATGTCTGTGTCATTGATTATATCAGCAGGGCAGTGCCGGTGAAATTCAATGAACCGGTCATCACTTCCGGCCAGGGCGGGGTGTTTCCTGCCGGGTTGAGTATCGGAACCGTGATCAAGTCCGAAGTCCTTGAATCAAGTGCATACCAGAGAATCATCGTCAAGCCGGTGATCGACTTCAATCACCTCGAAGAAGTGTTCATCATAAAAAAAGAACCCGATAAGGAACTCCTTCAGATTTTCGGGGAGGTCGAATGACAGTAATCCCTTATATTTTCACCGCGGTGCTGATCATTCTTTCGCTGATCATCCAGGGCCATCCTTCTTTTGACGTTATAAGCATCGCGGGCGTAAAACCGGACCTGCTTTTTATCTTGATCGTGTACCTGGCATACAGCTTCGGGTCGTTCTATGGAGAAGTCACCGGTTTTATCAGCGGCCTTCTGCATGACGCGATCTCAAACGCGCCCCTCGGTTTTCTCACTTTTCCCAAAATGGCCCTTGGCTTTATTGCGGGGATGTTCGGGAGAAGTATCATTAAAAGCAATATTATCACCGTATCATTGATCATTTTCATAGCCTCCCTGATAAAGGGATTGATAACACTGATACTCGCTTATATCTTTCATCAGGCTTCCATTTCCACGGTTATCAGTATAATTCTCCCTGAGGCCTTTTATAATGCGCTTATTGCTCCTCCCCTCTTCTTTATATTTGACAAAATTTATGAGAAGGAACTGGAAAGGGAGGGGTTTTGATACATGCAAACATCACTGAAAGCCCGGATGCTCGAAGCCTTTCGCTTCAGGATGTATTTTTTCTCATCAGTGGTCGCTTTCATCTTTTTTATCCTCATCATCCAGCTGATTAATCTTCAAATCATTCAGGGCAGTGAGTATGAGCTTAAATCCAGGCTCAATATGGAAAATTACATTCCGATTCCGGCGTCACGCGGGGAAATTTATGACAGAAATTACAGCCCTGGAGGGGACCATAAAGTACTCGTATCCAACAGGCCTTCCTTTAACATAACCATGATTCCCGCCAATTACGCGACCGGTGATGATCTGAACCTGATTGTGAACCGCGTTGCCCGGCTGCTGAAAATCCAAACCGAAGACATCCGTGAACAAATCAAATCGGGAACGCCCTGGGAAAGAATTGTTCTGAAGGAAGATGTCGATTTTGATACCATTGTCAAGATCGCATCGAATCAGCATCTGTTCCCTAAAATTGAATGGGAGGATGCCCCGCTGCGCGTATATAACACCACCAATATCTTCGCGCATTCGATCGGGTATATTGGAACGATCAGCAGAGAGGAATATGCGAGTCTGAAGAAGAAAGGCTATAAACATTATCAGAAAATCGGAAAGACCGGCATCGAGAGACAGTATGATGCGCTCCTGCGCGGAAATGATGGTTTCATCAGAAGAATCGTTGATGTGCGAAACAGGACGGAAGGCGAAGAAGTCGGCCTCAGACCCACAGCGGGGAACAATATTGTCCTGACTATTGATTATGACGTGCAGAAAGCGGCGTTTGACGCAATGACCGGCATGAACGGTTCCGCGATTGTGCTGAAACCGGCAACGGGTGAAGTCCTTGCACTTGTCAGTAAACCTGATTATGACCCGAATATGATCATGTCCAGGGACAACGAAGATTTCATCAAAGAACTGAACACTGACCCGAACCGCCCTTTTCTTAACCGGACGATTCAGTCAAAATACCCTCCCGCATCAACGTTTAAACTGGTCACCGCGGTTGCGGGGCTTGAAACGGAAAAGACATATCCGGAGAAGACATTTTACTGCCCGGGGAAATATACCCTGAAGGGGTATATCGACAGGGATTTTTACTGCTATGAAGCGCACGGCACCGTGAATCTTTACTGGGCAATAGCCCGTTCCTGCAGCGTGTATTTTTATCAACTGGGATATAAAATCGGTCCCACTTCCATACTGAAATACGCTGAATATTTCGGCTTGAATGAAAAAAGCAATATTGATATCCCCGGCGAGATAAGCGGTTTCATCCCCACAAAGAACTGGAAAATGAAGGTGTTCGGGCAACCCTGGTTCGACGGTGACACGCTGAACCTCTCCATAGGGCAGGGTTTCCTTACGATAACTCCGATTGCAATGGCGAATTTTATCGCGGGCCTGGTTAATAATGGAATCGTATACCGTCCCCACCTTTTAAAGGAGGTGCGATCCCCCGATAACAGAATTATTGTCCAGACTCAGGCGCGTGAAAAGATCAGGGAGATCCCCCTTTCGCCGCTGACACTGAAGGTCGTCAAGGAGGGAATGCGCCTGGGCGTTACCAGCGGTACTTCGGCCCGCCTGAACTGGCTTAAGGTGCCTGTCGCCGGTAAAACCGGAACCGCGCAGACCAGGTCAAAGCGAAAGTCCGATGCCACGCAGCACGGCTGGTTTGTCGGTTACGCCCCGTACAATGGAAGTGTTGACAAAGCTGTGGCAGTGGTGGTCATGGTTGAATACGGGATCGCGGGCGCTGTCAGTGCCGTCCCCGTCGCAGAAAGGGTTTTCAGCACATTATATGAAAAGGGTTATTTCCAATGATAGGGAGAGACAGCATCCATAAAATTGATTACACGCTGGTCATTGTGGTGACCCTTCTTGTCACGCTGGGAATATTGATGATATACAGTGCCGGTTTTGATCCGGTGGAAAAGATCAATAATGGGATGTTTAAAAAACAGATTCTCTGGTTTATCTTCGGCTTTATTCTGATGATTTTCATTTCCTTCCTGAACTATCAGTACCTGGGGGATTATTCCCTGCATATTTACGGGTTTATAATTTTTATCCTTTTGATCACGACAATATTCGGTACCCCGATCAGGAACACCAGGGCCTGGCTCAATCTCGGTTTTTTTTCGATCCAGCCTTCAGAGTTTATGAAGCTCGCTTTTGTCATTGTGCTGGGCAAATATCTCGAGATACGGGAACGGGACATTAAAAATTTCAGGGAACTCCTGATCCCGTTTGTGCTGACCCTGGTGCCGGTTTTTATCGTCTTAAGCCAGCCTGATTTCGGTACTGCGGTTATTTTTATACCAATACTGTTTACCATGCTTTTCGTCGGCGGCGCTGACGTTTCACACCTGATCTCTATTATCGCTATTGCCGCAATCGCGCTTATAGTTCCCATGATCCTGACATACCGTGAATGGATCGGAAGCGAGGGGTCAAACATCATTCTTGATTTCTTTCAGGACCTCGACGCGCTTTTTATTGTTTCCGGGATTATCCTTCTGCTTTCAATAGCGACTTTCGTTCTTCATTTTTTTTCAGTAAAAAAATTCTTAAGAAGAATTTATATCCCTGGCTCGGTTCTTTCAATCGGACTGATCTCGTCCGTTTTTATTCAAAAGTTTTTTAAGGTGTACCAGAAAAAAAGAATTCTTGTTTTTCTGAATCCCGATCTTGACCCTCACGGTTCCGGATATAATATAATTCAGTCGAAAATAGCTATCGGCTCAGGGGGTTTCTTCGGCAAGGGATTTCTCCAGGGATCGCAGGCCCAGCTTGGTTTTCTGCCGGAAAAAACTTCTGATTTTATTTTTTCTGTTGTTGCCGAAGAATGGGGCTTCGTCGGTTCAATCATCATAATCATGCTTTTCGCGATTATCATTTTTAAGGCAATACAGATCGCTTTTGAAGCAAAAGATAAATTCGGCGCGCTGCTTGCCAGCGGGATCTGCTCGATTTTCTTTTTTCATATCCTCATCAATATCGGAATGGTTATCGGGATAATGCCGGTGACCGGTCTTCCCCTTTGTTTTGTTTCTTATGGGGGCTCCAATTTAATCATGTCCATGATAGGGGTCGGGATCCTTATCAACATCCGTTCGAAAAAATTTGTCTATTGACGTGCTTTTTGTTGCTTATACTATATACAGGCCGTTTCAGTCTGTTTTTACTATTAACTGGAGTTGCTGTTATGAAAAATAAGACTGCTGTAGTTTTGCTGAGCGGGGGTCTTGATTCGGCCACAACAGCAGCCATCGCGCGGGATTCAGGATATGATTTGCATGCCCTGACGTTTTTTTACGGCCAGCGTCACGGGATCGAAATCGAATGCGCGAAGAAAATCGCATCATCCCTCAGTGTCGGTAATCATGTGTTCATAAACATCCCCGCAGAAATATTCAAGTCGGCTCTGGTCACCGGTTCGTCAATCGATGTTCCCAAAAACAGAAACGCTGTCGATAACGACATCCCCGCTACGTATGTTCCGGCACGGAATATAATTTTTCTGTCATATGCGCTGGCCTATGGGGAATCAATCGGCGCTCGTGATATTTTTATCGGCGCGAATGCTGTCGATTACAGCGGGTATCCTGACTGCCGGCCTGAATTTTTCGAGGCTTTCAGCTCCATGGCAAATATCGGCACCAGGGCCGGAGTTGAAGGCTCACCATTTTCGGTGCATACGCCGCTTCTTTTTTTAAAGAAATCAGAAATAATCCTGAAGGGAACCGCCCTGGGTGTAGACTATTCACTGACTCACAGCTGCTATGACCCTGATGGGGAGGGGATGTCCTGCGGGCTCTGCGACAGCTGCCTTATCAGGATGAAAGGTTTCCGGGATGCCGGAGTTCCTGATCCAACCAGGTACAGGTCCCGATGATTCCCGGGCTGAGTGAAATCATTGATCTGATTTTTCCCGCTGCATGCATCGGATGCGGCGGTGCTGTTCCCAATAGCTTTCATGATGTTTGCCCTGCTTGCAGAGATCTTGTTAAACCTGCTGAAAACGCCTGCCCGGTTTGTTCAGGAAAAATGGCGGACGGATGCTGTCCCATATGTTCTGACAGGATGATTTACATGACCGGCACCATAGCCCTTTCCGAATATGGGGGGATGATGAAAACGCTGATTTCCGCAATGAAATTTCAAAAGAAACCCCGCATAGCCGGATATCTTGCCGAGCTTGCCGTATCACAAATACGAAATACCGCCGGATCGATTGATTTAATCACATCCGTTCCCATGAACAAAAAGAAGCAGTGGGCCAGGGGATTTAACCAGTCCGAACTGGTGGCCCGGAAAATAGGAAAGATTTTAAAACTGCCCTATAAAAAAGTACTGGCGGAGATGCCGCACTCCGGATTGCAGAAGACCCTTTCCCTGAATGAGCGTTTTATTAACATCATCGGGAGATATAAGGTAATAGATGAAAGTGTTGCCGGGCAGTCAGTTTTACTTGTTGATGATGTTTTTACTACGGGGGCAACTATAAATGAGTGTTCCCGACTGCTTATTGATGCGGGATGCCACTGTGTCAACGCCCTTGTTTTAGCCAGGGTCAATCTGAATTCAGGCGGTATTTCTTGTTAAATAGTGTAAATAACATTACTGCTGAAAACTGGGATGACTTTTATAAAAAGCTTGAAAAAAAAATCAGTATAAATAATGTAAATTTGTTATAATAAACAAGTCTTTCAGTTAAAAATATAAAGATTGCAATAATGATTCAGGATCTAAGATTTTATTTTTTTCCTGATGACATGTGAAAATGGAACCTGGAGATTGCTTTTTCCGCTGCACCGAGGGATTCCTTATATCAAGAGATGGGGGAATATATGAAGAGAAAGTATGAGGATAATATCGAAATTATTACCCTGGATGGGAGAATTGACCAGGAGGCCTCTGAGGAACTGGAAACGGTATTAAAAGACTGTCTTGATAAAAACAGGCTCAATATATGCATTGATATGATGAATGTTAAGCATATCTGCAGTTCTGCACTGGGAGTGCTGGTAGCGGTAAAAAGGATGATAAAGGATAATGAGGGTGATATCAAACTTGTTATTGTGAATGACAATCTGCTTCGGCTTTTTGAGACTACAATGCTTGATAAAGTGTTCGAAATATTTGAATCCCAGAGGGAATGCCTGGCAACATTTGATTGATGAATGCGATGAATAAAAATAATGATCTTAAAGAGATATTCAGCCCCCTTGATGATTTATTGCAGCAGGTTGATAAAGAGATTAAAAAGCAACTGCTCAGCGGGATCCCTGTTGTTGATGAAAGTTCCCTTCATTTATTTACTGTTGGAGGGAAAAAAGTCAGGGCAGCGCTGGTTATTCTTACCGGTCGGATACTGGATAAAACACCGGATGGGATTATCCCGATTGCCGCAGCTGCAGAGATCGTACACGCCGCAACACTGATCCATGATGATATTATTGACCAGTCCCTTTTTCGGCGAGGGGAAATTACGGTATCCCAAAAATGGGGAAGTAAAATTTCCGTGCTTGTCGGGGATTATATGTACACGGAGGCGTTAAATGTTTCCGTTGAGGATGGGAACCCGAAACTTTTTCCGGTTGTTGTTTGCGGTGCCCGTGACATGGTTATGGGAGAGCTTTACCAGATTCAGTATTCGGGCCTTGATACGATAACTGTTGATCATTATTTTCGCATTATTGAATTGAAAACGGCACGATTTATGGCTGCCTGTACCAAGCTCGGCGCCCTTAAAGCAGGTTGTGATGATGCGGCCTGTGAAAATCTGTATTATTATGGTCTCAACCTTGGCTTCGCTTTTCAGATTATCGATGATATCCTTGATTATAAAACAGGACAGCTAATGACCGGTAAAGACGAGGGAAACGATTATCTTGAAGGAAAGATAACCCTCCCGGTGCTTTATATCCTTGAAAACAGTGATGATCAAGCAAAGAATAAAATGCGGTCTTATTTATCATCGCCGGAAAAAACGAAATGGCCCTTAGTGCGTGACATGGTCATTGAATCAGGTTCATTGGATTATTGCATTAAAATTGCCGGGGAATATATTGACAGGGCCAATGCGATTATTGTAGAATATCCTGACACGCAATCAAAACGGATTTTATTGGAACTTTCTCAGTTTTTTCTCAACAGGAATTATTAATAAATCCGTAAACAAGCTTCGGGAGGTCTGATGATAACAAAAGAAAAACAGGAAATGTTGAAGTATTATAATCTGGGCCTTGCAGCTTATAAACAGAAAAAATGGGACGATGCAATTAAAGCCTTTGAAATGGCTTTAAAAATCGTTCCTGATGATGGTCCTTCGAAGCTCTATTTGCAGCGTTCCAGTGAGTACAGGCTTAACCCGCCTGGTGAAGACTGGGACGGTGTATTCGTGATGACAACAAAATAATACAGCAGGTATAGATATGACGATAAAAGTAATCCAGGTAAACAAAAATCCTGTATATGACATTGGTATGATTGCCACGGTTTTTGGTAAAGACACGTCTTTTTACGGTGACCTGTCATTTAAAAAATCACTTCAGATCAACGGTTATTTTGAAGGTGAGATTGTTGATGGCGGGTATCTTGTTATCGGAGAAGGGGCTGAGGTCAAGGCCAATATATCAGCAAAAACCGTAATAGTTAAAGGCACGGTTTTTGGAAATGTTGAGGCTTTGTCCCGTCTTGAGATACATGACAATGGCAAACTTTACGGTAATATTCGTACTTCAAAATTAAAAATCGCCGATGGTGTCGTCTTTGAAGGCAAGTGTGAAATGATCAAGCCCGATGAGAAAAAAGTTAAAAAAGATACCAAAGGAAAAGATAATCCTGATGAGGAAACGGCTTAATCGCGTGACTTACAGGGCTCTACATAAGCCAAAAATATTATAGCCGTTTTTTGTTTACTGCCCGTTAAAATACTGCTTAATAAAAGGTATTATGGCTGAAAGATATACTGCTCAGTTCTATGAAGCGGCTACTGATAATCGTTTGCGATGTCATCTGTGCCCCCATAATTGTCTGATCGCAGACGGTAAAAGCGGCATATGCGGCGCTCGAAAAAATTCCGGTGGCGTTCTTTATGCCGAGACCTATGGAATGATTACCGCCATCGCGATGGACCCGATAGAAAAAAAGCCGCTTTACCATTATTACCCCGGGAGCAGAATATTGTCAATCGGCTCACGCGGATGTAATCTTCGGTGCCCCTTTTGCCAGAACTGGCATATATCACAGGACGACAGGGCTTCAACCTCTTATTATTCACCTGAAGATATCGTGACACTTGCCTTGAAAAATGATTCAATTGGAGTGGCCTATACGTATAATGAGCCTGTTATCTGGGCTGAGTATGTCATTGATACCTCGCGCATGGCGCGCGCGAAGGGCCTGCGTAACGTGATGGTGAGCAACGGGTATATAAACCCCGCCCCTCTGGATGATCTTCTCGGTGTTGTTGATGCATTTAATATTGATTTAAAATCCTTCAATGATGAAACCTACAAGAAGGCACTGAAAGGAGGTCTGGCAAATGTTCGGGAATCCATTGAAAGAATTTTTGCAGCCGGAAGGCATCTTGAAGTGACCACTTTGATTGTTACCGGAATGAATGATTCACTTGCAGAAATGGAACAGATCTATAAATTTATTGCTTCGATTGACAGAAAAATTCCCTGGCACATTTCACGATATTATCCAAATTATAAATATCATAAGGACGCGACTGATACTGATTTTCTTTTTAAGGTATATGAGGAAGCGTCAAAACTGCTTGATTACGTGTATACCGGCAATGTTCAGGGAACATCGAGAGGGAGCGACACTATCTGTCCCGGATGTGGAGCAGTAGCAATAAACAGAAAGGGTTATTATACTTCGCCGGTAAACTGCACTGGTGGCAAATGCTCGAAGTGCGGCGCTGACCTGAATATTATACATTGAAACAGCTGACGCATGACTCATAATTGATGGTATCAACTCATGTTCATTGATCAATAAAAAAGGCCCTGATACGGGCCTTTTTTATTGTATGTTATTATAATCTATTCAGCATGATGCTCTTGCTTTTCAAGATGCGGGAAAAGCCTGAAAAATTTGGCAAAAACCATATAGATGATAATCATCAGGGAAAGACCGCCGGTGGTTACAAACCATTCCTGGATGGTCGGATTATATGCCATGAAATCTCTCCACGGGAAGTTCGGTACCGAGAAACCGTGGAAAATAACATTCAGTTTGCTCATGACAATCGCAAATACTCCTGATGAAATACCGATTACCATGAATTTCTCCTGATCCCGCAGTTTTTTTACATTAAGCATCGCGACAGCGACAAAGCATCCGATAAGCTCAAGACCAAGCATCCAGATGCCGTAATAGCCGCCCCAGATGTCTACATAGTTGCGATCAAAAGCGGGAACGAAGTGTGTTGTCATGGTATAAACATCGTAAATTCTGAAAAGGGTGTAGCATATAAACATTACACCGGAAATTTTAGCCAGGGTCCTGAAGCTTTCCATGGGAACAACTTCCTTTTTCATTACTTTGCCTGCTATATAGGGGCAGAGAGTCATGAATGAAGTACCGCCCGCAGTTGCAGCGACAATTGCGAGAAAGAAAAACTGGTGATGAGCGCGGAACCAGCCGGCTTTGCCGTACAGAACATCCCACATTCCGCCACCCAGTGATCCCTGGTGGAAGAAGGAGAGGAAGGTTCCTGCTGCAGCCATTATCCACATCAGTCGGTGCAGGTAATGTCCGATATAGCGGAACACTGGAAAGCTGTCCAGGAATTTGTGCCTGAGCACAACCGGAACCAGCTCAACGCAGAGTACGCAGAAGTAGAAAGTGAGGCAGAAGACCACTTCTGTCAGCATCGATTGAGGCATCAGGTGATCACCCCAGTTCGGGTAAGCGTAACCGAACCATGCTCTCAGCGGCTGACCGATGTCAAATACCAGAAAGACAAAGGTGAAAAGATAGCACATGAAGCCGATCAATACGGTTGAATTGATGATCGGTTCAAGCTTATCAACCCTGAGCATGTACAGAAAGAAACCGGTAAAGAACGCACCGCCTCCCAGGGATACAAGGCCAAGGTCTCCGATGATCCACAGGCCCATTGAAAAGATGTTGTTCATATCAGTATAACCCAGTCCCCAGAAAAGGATCTGTATGGCGAATATGAAAAACAATATCACGTTTACAGCGAGGAAGACAAAGAAAATCTGCATCGCTCTTGAGTAACTTTTAAACGCTTCTATTAATGTATTCACAATGTTTCTCCTTCCTTTACGTTTTTATTGAGGAGTTATTTAAACCGCATCATATCGCGGATCCACTGCCTGCTGGTCAGATAATAGACCTTCGGGTTTGGATAATTTTTCAGGTTCATCAGATGCTTTTTCTCATCTTCTGGTTTTTCATCTATGGTGTGAACAAGTCGGAAAGCCCGTTTGTCTGCTGCCAGTTTGGAAACTTCTGAATCAGGATCATTAAGATCACCGAAAACAATGGCCCCTGTCGGACAGGCAGATGCGCAGGCCGGCGTATAGGTCACCGCGTTGATGTCTGTTTCCCCATTCGCTGCCGCTTTATCCCTTTCTCGTTTCCATATATGGGTACAGAAGGTGCATTTTACAATTGTTCCGCGAGAAGCGACTGAAACATCTGAATTGAGTGATTTTTTAAAGGTTCCTTCATAGCGGGGCTTCCACCAGTTGAATGCCCGTGCTTCGTAAGGGCAGGAAACCTGGCAGTACCTGCAGCCAATACAGCGTGACCATACCTGGCTTACCACTCCATCATCACCGACATCGGTTGCCACAACCGGGCACACGGTCACGCAGGGAGGTTTCGGGTTACCGGGATCGTTCCCCTCACACTGTTGACACATTTTAGGTATAAAGGCAATCTCGACATTCGGATATTTCGCGTCCCGGTCATTCGTTACTTTCATCAGATCTAGGAAGGCAACTCTCTTGGGTATATCTGAATCGTCGGTAAAAATGGGCATGTTATTTTCCTGAGCGCAGGAAATTGAGCATTGTCCGCATCCGGTGCATTTATCAAGATCGATTGCCATTCCCCAGCGTCTTTTCATGTTAGTCTCAATTTTATTCATTCTTCTACCCCTTAACTAATTTTAACTCTAGTTGTCCACCAGTTGGCAGATCCTGATAAAGGATCAAGTTTGTCTGACATTATTTCCTTGGCGTTGACGCCTTTGTCTTTTGCGTATTTTGTATACGCTTTCTGGCCAAAACCAAGAGGTATACCCACGACATCAGGAGCAACTATGTCGGTCAGATGTGCATAAACACTTCCGATTTCTCCTCTTTCCGAAATGATATCGAGGGATTCGCCTTCACTAATGCCGTACTTATCCGCGCTTTCCCTGTTGATCTGGACCCAGAGTTTTCCACCGGAGTAGGTGAATTTATCGATTGTCTTGAGAACGTAGGGGAAGGCAAGACCGTCTCCGTCACCGATAAAGGGAAGTTCTATCGGCAGCAGAGTCATGGGGAATTCAGTTGAGCCCATGAGTTTATCATATTCATTGAGATAATTTTTAATTACCTGGGGATTAAAGGCAAAGCCGGATGTTACGTCTTTTGTCTGACCGGCTGTATTTATTGTTTCAAGATAACTTGACCAAGGGAATGAACCAGCAGCGGCATTGATTTTTTTTGCCATTTCAATGATGATATCACCCGCGTGCATTGCCTTTCCGTAGGGTTCAGCTATTGATGAATTGTTTGAATCAGCTCCTTCAAGAACTGAAATCGAAGGCAGTATGTAATCAGAATAAAGACCGGTGTCGTTAATCAATGGCATGATTGATACAACAAAGGCATTTTTCATTTTTTCTGATAGTTCTTTTCCAAGAACGCTTTTATAAACCGGATTGGCTTCGTTTACAAAAAGCACTTCAAAGTCTTTATTTTTAATAAAGTCTTCGATTCCTGCAGCAGCTTTTCCTTTTACGGGAACATCGCTGAGTCCGGATGGCGCTTTTAAGCTCACCGCTTTGCTTTTTACAAGCGTGTTGAGACCGTAAACAGCCTGCATTTCAACAGATGATGAAGAAACGCTCTTTGCACCTTTACCTGCTACTGCTATTGGATTTTTTGCTTTCGCAAGAAGGTCGGCCAGCTCTTTTATTTTTTTAACATCAACTCCAGTCAGCTGGGATACTTTTGGCAGCGGATACTGGTTGATCACAGTCTGTGCCCAGGCAGCGAAGTTTTGAGCATATGAGGTAAGGCCTCTTTCCTTGATGAGGTAGTTGGCCATCCCCAGTGCGAGAATCGCTTCAGTCCCCGGTTTAACCGCAACCCATTCATCAGCAAGGGAAGTTGTTGTTGAACAGTTGGTATCAATCTGTACTATTTTTGTGCCGTTATTTTTCATTGCAAGGAAGGCTTTATTCATCTGGCACTGATTGCCCCAGCCTTCGAAGAGTTTCGCGCCAAAGCTGAGTACGAGATCACTTTTTTCAAAATCATAAGCAGCAAATCCGCCAAGAGCACCGATGGCAATGCTTTTTTCCGATGTTTCATAATAGGTATTTGCGCTTCCCGTTGCTTTGACCATCCTTGCAACAAGTTCGCTGGTCAGACAGTATTTTTTGCTGATCGAAGCAATGAGATCGGATTTGTTTTCCTTGGTGAGATTATTTACTTTTTCTGAAATTTCTTTCAGAGCCACATCCCAGGAAACAGGGCTGAATTTTCCTGAACCTTTTGATCCGGTTCTTTTTAACGGCGCCTGAATTCTTTCTGGATGATACAGCAGCTGCAGAGTAGTTTGTCCCAGAGGGCAGCAGCTGTTTGATGTTTCGACTTTGACCGCTCGGTCGCCGATCATTCTTACTGATATTTCACATTTGTTCGGGCAGTATTCACATAATTTCTGGAGATATTTTTCCTCCCCTTTAGTGGGCACATACTGGTCCTGTGTCCATTCTACAAGCCATTGGAACGAGAGGAATGGTGCACCAGAAAAAACATAACCGGTAAGGCCGCCAGCAAGGGCTCCGCCGCCCATCAGTAGAAAATCTTTCCTTTCTATTTTCTTCATTAGTTATGCTTCTCCTCTTGATAATTTCGTGTTTTGGGTTTAGTCATGGCAAACCAGACATTTATTGCTTATATGCAGCGCTGTATGACAGTCCATACATTGACCCATAAGCATTTTTCCTTTGATTTTTTCAGTTGTGGAAGAACCAGCTTTATCACCGTGGCATGATCCACATCGTGCTTTTTTTCTGCCATCTTCAAAGGTCGATGTCATAACAACCTTGTGGCTGAAGTAAACAAGATCCGGCTGGGTTGCAAAGGATTGCCATGGTTTATCAGAGTCTTTGAAACCATCAAGCATTGCTTTCCTTGTGGGAACCAGCGGATCAGGATTGTGGTTTTCGCCGTTGCGGTCATGACACATGGTACACTCTGCAATTGTTGGCAGACCTTTAAATCTACCATTGTCATAATAACCATGACATGTTTCACAATCTGTTCCATATTTTGTAACATGGCTCTTGTGGTTAAAAGGGAGCCTTTTTTCTGCCTGGAGATTCATTGTGTAGTCACATGCCTTCTGAAAAAGAATTAGTGAGGCATATGTTAGCACAATGAATGGAATTATGAAGAACAATGATCGTTTCACCAAATATCTCCTTTTTTTTTAATAATTTATAGTATAAAAAATCAGGCTAAGTATATATACGGACATCACACAGATTGGTTTTATAAAGATTCCTTTATGAAACTTCCGCGGTTACCGTGTAATTTATAATTGGTGAGTTTCTGGAGGAAGCTGCGATTTGAAAGAATGAATACAATATTTACTTGCCAACACCTTCCAGAATTGCACACCAATGCTATTTAAATTTAGCTAATTAATTATTTCGCGATTTTTTATGTCAACCATATTTAAAAAAAAAGTATTTATGTCCCTGTTAGGTGATAATTTAGAATTTAAGCTTATGCTAATTTTTTTAAATACAAGGGCTTTACAGTTGAGATTACTCAATTGCGCTCTGGGTTAGGAGGATGTTGAAGTCTCATCAAGATTAATGTACAGCCCTGGTGTATCAGGTTTGCAGCAATTGTTTGGCTTTATTGACCCCGTCAACGGCATCGCGTCCATACGATGCACCAATGCTTCGAGCATAATCTTCAGTAACAACTGCGCCGCCGACTAAAAGTTTAATATTGTTCCCCGATTCTTTGAGCAGATCACTGACCGTTCTCATTTCGCCCATTGTGGTTGTCAGAAGCGAACTGAGGCAGATAATATCGGCATTGTATTGCACAGCCGCGGAAATAACGTCATCGGCGGCAATATCCTTGCCCAGATCATGAACAACAAAACCATGATTTTCCAGCATCATGGCGACAATATTTTTGCCAATATCGTGAATATCTCCCTTCACGGTACAGATGACCACGGTGCCCGCTTTTTTATCTGATGCTTGTGCGAGAAGCGGTTTCAGGCGAACAAAACCTTTTTTCATGGCAGCGGCGGATGAGATCATCTGAGGCAGGAAGTATTCTCCACTGCTGTAAAGTTCTCCAACTTTTTCCAGGCCTTTAATAAGGGCCTGATCCATAATGTCAGCCGGCTCATTAGCGGAAAGGGCCCTGCGGATGTTTTCTTCTATATCGTCGCTGTTGCCGGCTACAACATTATCGTGTATGAGTTGAAGGATGTTGCTTTCTGTGTCCGGCCTTACAGACGCAGGGGTCCCTGCCGGTGCTGTGCCGGAGAAATGAGCGATATAGCGGGCCGCACCGGGGTCTTTCCCGAGCAGATAGTCTTCCGCAAGCCTTTCTTTGTCACTGTTTGACCCGATAAGGTCCACTGTTGAGGGATTCACGATCGCTGCAGTCAACCCGGCCTTGACCGCCATTCTCAGAAACACATTATTGATATATTTCCGTTGAGGAAGGCCGAACGATATGTTGCTCAGGCCGATGCTGGTTTTAACGCCACGGGAGGCAAAATGTTCGATTACCCTGATTGTCTCAAGGGCCGCACCCGGCTCGGCGCTTTCAGCCAGCATGAGGGGATCGATGAACACGCGGTCTGATGAAATTCCTTCATTGCCGAGTATTTCAAGTATTCTGTCGCCGGTTTGAATTCTTTTTTCAGCGCTTTTATGAATGCCGCTGTCATCCAGGCACAGCGCGACGACAAAGCACCCGTATCGTTTGAGCAGGGGAAGCACTGCTTCCAGGCTTTTTGATTTGCCGTTAATTGAATTTATCACGGGAACACCGGGATAGATCAACAATGCCTGTTCGAGCACCTCGCTGTTGTCTGAGTCAATCATCAGGGGAGCTTTCACAATTCCGCTCAGTGTTGTCACGGATGAAGCAATGGCGCCGGTTTCATCTATACCCGGCACGCCAACATTGATGTCGAGAATTGCCGCGCCTTCTTCGACCTGCAGCGGCGCTTCATGTCTGAGGAATGACTGCTTCCCCAGCCTGAGCTCTTCGGAAAATTTTTTCCGCGCGGTGGGGTTCAGCCTCTCTCCCACAAGGATCAGTTCCCGGGTTTCACCCAGGTCCAGGGTGGCACTCCGGCTGGTGACGTGGTTCCATGTCCTGCCGAACGACCGGGCCGGCGACTTCTCCGCGCGGATTTTTTGCGAAAGCGCGCGAATGTGATCAGGAGTCGTGCCGCAGCATCCCCCTATGATCGAAATGCCCAGGCGGATGAATTCGGCTGAAAGCTCGGCAAATCTATCAGGACCAAGCGAATACACGGTTGTCCCGTCTACGATTGCCGGAAGGCCGGCGTTAGACCATACTGAAAGCGGCAGGCCCAGTGCCGAAATTTTTTCTATGTTTTCCTTGAATACTTTTACCAGTCCGGATGGGCCCATGCTGCAGTTCGCGCCAACGACATCCGCCCCGTTGGCGGCCAGCGTGGCAAAAGCGGTGAGTATATCGGTGCCGGTCATGGTTTTGCCGTTTTCTTCAAAGGTAATACTGCATAAAACCGGAAGGGACGTGGCTTCTTTCGCTGCCAGCAGCGCGAGCCGCGCCTCCTGGATGTCGTTCATTGTTTCGATAACGATAACATCCGCGCCGCCGCGTTCAAGACCGCGGAACTGGGATGCAAAAGCTTCAATAATTTTTTCAGGAGGAAAATCTCCCATAGGTTGAATGAGTTTCCCTGTGGGGCCGGCTGAACCGGCAACGAGGCCATTGAATTTATCAGCCGCTTTGCGTGCAACAGCAGCTCCCTGTTCATTTATTTCTTCACAGCGGCTTCCCAGGCCAAATTCATCCAGCTTTATTTTATTGCCGCCGAAGGTGTTGGTCTCAACGATATCAGCCCCGGCTTCAAAATACAGCGTATGGATTTTTTCGACAGTCGAAGGGTTTTCAACGTTGAGCAGTTCAAAGGGCCCGCTGTAACCGGGTACCTCATTAAAGAGGAGAGTGCCCATTGCCCCGTCCATGATCAGCGTTTTATTTCGATTCAGGGTTTCAATAAAGTTCATGGGATCACCTCGTTTTGAAGAATATATATCAAGATATCTTGATATATTGATATAAGTCAAGTTTTTTTATGCTTTTTTATTGTAATACATTCCAACTTTAAAGAAAATCAGATATTTCATGATGAAGAAATACAGTTTGGATACATTTGCAATAATATGATATATACCGCAGTTGTAATATAAGTTTTTGTAGTAAGGAAGATATACTGGAACAATTATCACATGCGGTAACGTGATTATTCCGTTACAGATTTTTTTATGGCATTATTGACTATAGTTTCATCGCTGAATTTTGAATATTCCCGTCATCCCTGGTAAGGGCCAGATCAATATTTTTATGAGCGGTGTCAAGTACGTGGCGAGGGTCATCCGTCATTTCCGATGATGCCACACCGATAAAGGGGACAATATCAAGATGTTCCTGTTCACTGATCTTTATCCTGAGCCGTGAAAGAGCTTTAAATATCCTGTCAGCTGCCTTGCGCGATCTGCCGGCGTCTGATTCCGGAAGAAGCACGGCGATGAACCGGTCATAATGGCCGATCAGCTTGTCATCCTTGATCTCTTCGTCAAGTATTGGCGCAATGACTTTTATTACGGCTTTTTGATCGGTTTCAATTAGATGCTTTATATTTCGTGCTATTGAAACAAGGATCAGAGAAAAATGGTGTTTTTTACTTACCGATTTATTTACGATTTCATTGTATTTCATGGTGAAGTAGGTTTCGCTGTATATGCCCGTTGACTGGTCGATCATGACGTTATTTAAGACAAGGTAGTCGCCCAGTTCCTTTCGCACTGAAGCACTCATGAGAGTAATTGTATCGAGTTCATCTCCGCTGATGTGCTCTTCAGTTGTAACATGGAGCGTTCCCAAAAGGGAATCATTGTGTATAAGGGGTAGAACCGCTTTTTTCCCGGCCATGAGTATTATGGGTGTGCCATTTTTAAGTTCTCGGCCGATTCCACTGGTCAGATCCAGAGTATCAAAAACAGGGGAATCAATTTTCATGAATGAGTTGCCCCGGTATTCAAAGAGTTTTGCCATGGTGTTTTCACTGCTTTTAATATAGAGCGATAACGACTTCGTATGGAATTTATTGAATATTTCGGAAAACAGATTATACACGTAGGAGCTCAACCCTTCTGAAGCAAGGCTGAGGCTTTCTCTGATTATCGATCGTTCTTCATTGACGATATTTTTTCTGAGAATTTTTTTATTCTGTTCATCAGCCGTTTTTTCGGCATATTCAGTTATCACGTCTTTTTTATCATGCATAATGTACAGAACCGAACAGAAGATTATTATGATGATAATAATCAGGGTTATTTCAAGGGCCGCCCGTGTAATAATTATTTTTCCGGGTTTATGGGGAAATGTTATAACAAGACTCCCGGTCCCCATATTGTTATTGAAGATGTAGTACTTGATATTTTTCTCTTTTTGATTTTCACCGCTGGTGTAATACCTGATGATAAATTCTCCCGGGCGGTTGATCCTGAGATTGTTCCCGGTAAAATCATGAAGAATTTTATCGTATATATCGCTTTGAATAATAGAATCATTTTTACTTGATAATCTGATGGTTTTATCGGTATCGGCTATAATGACCAGCGCGATATCGGGTATTGCTTTATTGATTTTATTCAGGAAAAGCGTTAAATCATTTCCCTGAATAGTTTTTATCTCTTTTTCTTCAAAGGCGCCCTGATAAGTTTTAATAATTCTTTCATTTTGTTTTTTAAGCTTTGCAGCCATTTGTTTTTCAAAAATATCCATCCGAAGGGAGATATAGGCTGCCAGGGCAATTATTGTTATAAACAACCCTGAAATTATAATTTTTGTTTTATAGCTCATGAACCTACTTCCGATAGGGGTGTTTTTCTTATTTTCGGTAAAAGCGGCACGATGCATGAGTTATATGGGGGGATGTTCTGAACTATTGTATAAATGGTGTCAGTGACAAATTAATTTATAAGGATGCTTCTGTCAGTCATAGGGTGAGTTGAGTCTGTATCCAGCATGAGAAATGATAGTTTTCCTGTATTATTGATCATGCGAAAGCGCAAAAAAGGGGGATGACTTGTGCCATCCCCCTTTAAAATACTTTTTCGTTATATTAAAACTTAAGCTGAATTTTTTCGACTTCAACCAGAGGATGCTCATCCAGTGTTTTGCGAAGTTCGATGAGTTCTCCAATATTCCCGGAAAGGGTCCCTGATGCCTCAAATGTGTATTCATGTTCAGGCGCGTAGAGCTCGACACCCTTGGCATCTTTGTTTTCCTTTTCGATCGGATTGTAGTTGTGCAGTTCAACCCCTTCAGGAAGTTTTTTAATCAGATTTTTTATCTCTGCCGCATAGGGGCGTCCATACGTTTTTGTCTCGAAACCGAATTGTGCACTTTTAACAAGTTGTGCTGATTTGAGATATTTTAAATTTACGAATTTTGATTCTTCCTTTCTGGTTGTGTTGAACTTTTCAACGGCCTTTTTCAGTTCTTCATAAAAATTTTCTTCAAGGATAATATGGTGGACCTTGTTTTTCAAACTTATCCAGTCGACGATTATTTCTCCAAGAGTTTCGATTTTTATCCCGGCTTTTTTACTGAAATAAAAGGTCCAGTCCTGGTTTTTCCCTAAAAGAAATCCTTTTAAAAGGCCGTATATTGCGTTGTAATGGCCTTCCAGAACAAGTTCATAATATTTTTTTTCCATGGTGATCTCCTATTCTTTAATTAAAAGAAAATTATTGTTATCAGTATAAATGTCGGTATAAGAATGGGAATGGAATATTTAAGCATATAGCCAAAGAAACTTGGCATCGGTATTCCCGCTTCTTCAGCAATGGATTTAACCATGAAGTTGGGCGCGTTGCCTATATAGGTGTTCGCTCCCATAAAAACCGCACCTGCACTGATCGCGAGGAGTGTTCTTGACAGTTCTCCCATAAGGTGTACCGCGTCACCGCCGGCAGTATTAAAGAATACAACATAGGTCGGGGCGTTGTCCAGGAAGCTTGACAGGGCCCCGGTCGCCCAGAAGAATGCCTTGTTTACGGGTTCGCCATTGGCTGTTACCTGGGATACGATGGCCCCCAGAGGTCCGTCAACACCGGCTTTAAGCATCGCTATGGGCATTACCATGGTTATGAATATCGTTGCGAAGAGTTTGGCAACCTCGAGAATGGGTTCCCAGGAAAAATCATTTCCTTCTCTTGTTTCCTTTGCCGTAATTTTCATTGATAAAAAGGTTATGGCGAGGAGTATAAGAACCTGTGCCAGCGTTCCCTTGGTGAGCATTCCTGTTCCCCAGGCTGAAATAGCCACATCGGCTGGGTTGTTTATATTGGAATGCCAGATCCCGCTGAAGATGACCGCGCCGACAACTCCTGCAAGCAGAATAAAGTTCGCTTTGCCGTCAATGGCGATTTTAGCGCCACCGGGAAGTTTTGCCGGTTTTTCGGTTTCCTTGCTGTAATAATAGGAATCAAGCACAAAGAATATTGCCAGAAGCAGGACAACGGCAACAGCCATGAGCGGCAGCATATGGGTTGTTGTCCAGAAGAAGCTGACTCCCTTTAAAAATCCCAGGAACAGGGGAGGGTCTCCCAGAGGAGTGAGTGATCCGCCGATGTTGGCGACCAGGAAGATGAAGAAAACAATGACATGTACTTTCTTTTTTCTCCAGGCATTTGCGCGAATGACCGGCCGTATCATAAGCATCGCGGCACCGGTTGTTCCCATCCAGCTTGCCAGGGCGGTGCCGATGAATATCAGAACAACATTCAGTTTCGGCGAGCCGACCAGTTCTCCTTTGAGGCGGATGCCCCCTGCCACGGTAAAGAGGGCCAGCAGCAGTGTTATAAACGGGATGAATTCTCCCAGATAGGTTTCCACAAGATAGAAGAAGCTTGTATTCGGGCCGAATCCGATTGTAAATGCTATAAAAAAGACCACGCCCCAGAAGAGTGATACTTTGCCGTAGTGGTGATGCCAGAAATGAGGCGCCACAAGGGGAAAGATCGCGATCGAGAGCAGTATTCCCAGGAAAGGAAGCGCCCAGAGCAAACTCAGGGTTTTCCCATCTATATGGGGAGCGTGATGTCCGCCGTGATGTGCTTCTTCACCATGCTGTTCTTCTCCGTGCTCAGCAACCTGAGCATGGGAATCAGCCGCTTGTTCAACTTTTTGTGATTCGTCGCCGTGTCCGGCTGAAACAGCAAGGACACACGGTGTCAGATAAAAAGTCATTACGATAGAAAGAAAAAGAAAAATACATTTTTTCATCTCAATCCACTCCGATACAGAATAATTTTAGCCTAAAAAATCAGAGTCCCTTTCTCCTGTCAAACAGTATTACCAACTTTCATTTTAAAGATCATTGTGGGCTGAGATTTTTTACGGACTGTTGTATCGCATGCGTAAATCGTTGAAAGAATGAGCAAAAAATATAATTTTTTTTGAATTTTATAAAAAAATTAAAAAATAGATTAAATTTAATGATTTTTAATCATATTTAATCTTAATTGCTTTAAATAATCTATAAACGTGAATAATCGCTCTCAATGTTGGCACCAAAGGTGGCGAAAATTCGACCAGGGAGTAGTCCCTACTTACTCTGGGATCTTTGAAAACTGTTTTACAAAAAAATCTTACGCATGGCCGTAGGTATTCCGGTTTTGTATGTGCCCAGATACAAGCCTGGAATACGGCCACTGATCCTGGCTGTTGTTTAAGGCTACAGTCTTACATCTGGTTGTAAGAGGTCCGATGTTGCCTGCCCTCGGCATCGGATTGGCAAGGAAGCCAGAAAAGAGAAAGAACAAAGGAGTGTAAAATGATTATCAATCACAACATGAGCGCGATTAACGCGAACAGAACATTAAAGTTCTCTCACTGGGGAGTTGACAAAAGCATGCAAAAGCTTTCCTCCGGTGAAAGGATTAACAAGGCAGGGGATGATGCTTCCGGCCTTGCGGTATCTGAAAAGATGAGAACCCAGATTCAGGGTCTCAGGCAGGCTGAAAGGAATACCGAAGACGGTATGTCTTTTGTCCAGACCGCTGAAGGATATCTCAACCAGTCAGCCCAGATTATCCAGAGGATACGGGTTCTGGCGATTCAGGCCGCAAACGGGATTTATTCGCCCAGTGACAGGCAGTTGATCCAGGTTGAAGTATCAGCCCTTGTTGATGAAGTCGATCGAATCGCTTCACAGGCAGAATTCAACAGGTTTAAAGTGCTGACCGGGGAGTTTTCCAAGATTTCTCCCAAGGCAAGCATGTGGTTTCATCTCGGAGCCAACATGAATCAGCGGGAGAGGGTTTATATAGGAACCATGACCGCCATGTCCTTCAGGTTTAAGGACGGTACCGGCAAGGTTTCTCTTTCTCTCTCAACACCCGGTGGAGCCAATGACGCTCTTGGTATTCTTGACAATGCACTGCAGCGGCTCTCCAAGCAGAGAGCTGATCTCGGCGCCTATTACAACAGGCTCGAGATGACTTCTAAGGGTCTTATGACCGCTTATGAAAACATACAGGCGGCAGAGTCGCGGATACGGGACGCTGACATGGCAGAGGAAATGGTGGAATTCACCAAACATCAGGTGCTGGTGCAGACTGGTACTGCGATGTTGTCTCAGGCTAACGTTCAATCCCAGGCTGTGCTGAGGCTGCTTGGTTCATTCTGATGAATACCACGTCAAAGATTTCCGGAGTAAGGAAAAAAAGGTTCTTTGAAAACATGATTCGATTCTCAACCCCAAACGGTGCGTGTCCCACTGCTCAGCAACCGGCTGTTCCGGCAGCTTGTGATGCAGGGAGGGCATCACCGGCTGCCGGAATAAATCGGGAGCCGGTGTTGTCTGGATTATGGGCAGTTCGGGCAGCATGACAAGGAGACAACCTTCGGACACTGTTGTCCCATTTCCTTCATGATGAAGGGGGTGAAAAACCGGGACTGCTCAGAGAAAAGAGATGCAGGCCTGAAAAACAAGGGAGGGGTTTTTGTATGAGAATCAATCACAACATGAGTGCCATTTTTGCGAACAGGCAAATGCAGAAGGTTGCCGTGAGGCTGGATAAGTCTATTGAGAAGCTGGCTTCGGGCGAGAAGATCAACCGGGCAGGCGATGACGCTTCCGGTTTGGCAGTGTCCGAGAAAATGAGGACCCAGATAAACGGCCTGGTACAGGCGGAGAAAAACGCTCAGAACGGTATCTCCTTCATCCAGGTCGCTGAAGGTTCTTTCCAGCAGCTCAACGAGATTATGCAGCGCATCAGGTCATTGTCGGTGCAGTCGGCAAACGGGATATATTCCCACACGGACCGCATTCAGATCCAGGTTGAGGTATCTCAGCTGATCGATGAGGTCGACAGGATTGCCACGTCCGCTCAGTTCAACAGGCTGAAAATGCTCACTGGAACGTATGCTCGCGGGAGCAAGACCGGCAGCATGTTTTTCCATGTCGGAGCAAACAGCCATCAAAGGGTCAGGGTTTTTATCGGGACGATCAGTGCCCGCGCCCTGTTTCTTGTTGATGAGCAGAACGCCAAAAGGTCGATTTCTACTGTTGGTAAGGCGAATTCCATGATCGGGTATATCGATGAAGCTCTTGATAAGCTGAATCGACAGAGGGCGGATCTTGGGGCCTACTTTAACAGGATGGAAAATACGATCAACGCATTGACCATTTCATATGAAAATATGATGGCAGCCGATTCCCGCGTGCGGGACGTTGACATGGCCGCAGAGATGGTCAACTTTACAAGGGACCAGATTCTTATGCAGACTGGTACTGCAATGCTGGCTCAGGCGAATTTCAAGCCTAAGCTCATCATGAAATTACTTGAATAAGAATCACCCTGTTGATTTGAAGTCTGCCTCGCAGTGCGGTTGGCTTCATACCCCTTTCCGGTTGGGAGGCCGGGGAGGGGGCCATTTTTAAAAGGGAGGTTACTGGATGAAATAGTGCCAGGTGTTAACATGGAGGTTAGCAATGAATATTGGGAACATAAGCAATGTAATCATCGACAAAGTTGACAAGATCAACCGAGTCAGGCAGTCGGATACTAAAAACCCGGATGTGACCGTAAGTCAATCCAGGGATCTGACTAAGAGCGAAATTTATGAGGCAGTTGAAAAATTAAACAGCGCCATGAGCGATTTCAGGGAGCGGATATCCTTTTCGTATCATGAAAAGACCAACAGGATCATCGTTAAGGTCATTGATTCCGCCACCAATGAAGTGGTGCGTGAAATTCCGCCCAAAGACCTTATTAAGCTTCTTGAGCATATTAAGGAGTATATGGGCATGTTTGTCGATGAATCACGATAGTGATCATCGCTGAGAATTTTTTCTAAAGCCTTTAAGTGACGAAATTTTTTAAAGCGAAAATTTCCAGGGGGGTACTATTAACTTCTCACAATAAAGCTGTGCTGAAATATCGTTCGGCCCTGTCAGGTAAAATGGTAACAACCCTGTTGTGCCCATTATCAACATGAAGAGCGACAAAAACATTGGCACCGGATGATGTTCCCACGAGCAGACCTTCCTCTTTAGAGAGCCTTCTCGTCGTTTCAATCGCTTCATCGTCAGAAACCGTGAATACCATGTCAACAAGACTCACATCCAGAACATCGGGGATGAACCCGTCACCGATTCCCTGAATCTGGTGCAGTCCCGGTTCTCCCCCGAGAAGAGCCGCGCTGTTTTTCGGCTCCACCGCGACAATTTTGATCCCGGGATTTTTTTCTTTCAGGAATTTGCCGATTCCCTGAAGCGTTCCGCCGCTGCCGATGCCGGCGACGAAAAGGTCCACTTCGCCGTTGGTGTCATCCCATATTTCCTGGGCGGTCTGCTCATAATGAATACCCGGATTGTCAGGATTTTTAAACTGGTTGGCAATAAAGTAACGCTCGGGATCGGATGAAACGATCTCGTTCATTTTTGCAAGACATCCGTCAAGGCTTTCTTTTTGAGGGGTAAAAATACATTCGCCACCGAATGCCTCGATGACCCTTTTTCTTTCTTCACTCATGTTTTCAGGCATGATGCACACGACTCTGTATCCCATCTGTACTCCGACAAGCGTCAGGCCGATCCCGGTATTCCCTGATGTCGCCTCGATAATCGTCATCCCCGGTTTAAGCAAACCCTTCTGTTCGCCATTCCCGATGATGTTCATGGCTACCCGGTCTTTAATACTGCCGCCGGGATTGAGAAATTCCGCCTTTGCGTAGACATTGCCTGAAGACATGTTTTTCAGGCGTACAAGAGGGGTATTGCCGACAGCATCTAAAATAGAGTTGATAAGCATGGCTGACTCCGAAGAAAACAACTGGGATATCATACGTCACCTAATAGGAGTATGATGTCAGGGGCGGTCAAAAACTGAAGCGCCCCCGAACGGTGACACGATAAGAAGAGGCGCATTAATTGGCAAGTGAAAATAGGGTTGACTGTTTGTTCTCCGCGTTTTTATAATTACGGTTTATGTCTCAAAAATAAATCAAGGTGAAGTTCTTCTCTTATAATTTATTAAAAAAGGGCCGATATCTATTGATACAGGAAAGGTGTGGCTATATTTTTAAGACAGAGTTGCAGTGCAACATATCAGCGTGTAATCAATCATGAAAGACATTCTTATTAATAAAACTCTGGGGGACAAATAATTCATGCCGGTAACAATGGGCGGCATGGCATCGGGAATGGATACCGATGCCATAATCAGCAAACTGGTCGATGTTGAGCGAAGGCCGATACTTCAGCTTGAACTTGATAAGAAGAAGTATCGTACCCGAAAAGAAGCGCTGAAAGTGCTGAGAGGCCATCTTGAGGAAATTGATAAGAATGCGAAAAACCTTTACGGGTTCAGGGCGAGCTTTGACGATAAAAAGGCACTTTCATCCGATACAGAGATCATCAGTGCGACCGCAACCAAGAAAGCAAAGGAAGGTCTGACCTCGATCAGGGTCGACCGCATCGCTTCAAACCATAAAGTGTCAACTGACCCGGTCAAAGCCTCTGACAAGCTTTCCCCCGCGTCCTTTACCCTTTCAGTGAACGGCGAATCAGCAAAGATCAGGTTCAAAGGCGGAAAAATTCAGACTCTCAAAGACAGGATCGATGAAGAGGCATCCGGTCTCGTTACCTCTACCCTGATCAAAAAAAGTGAAGATGAATACGTGCTGACCCTGGAATCAAAAGTTTCAGGCGAAAAGGGCGAGATACAGATAACCGGCGGCAAGGATTTCCTGAAAACTATTGGCATGGTCAAAGGCGAAAAGGGCGAGAAGCAGGAAAAGGTGGCCCTGGTTTTTGATAAACGCTATTTCACTTCATATATGGGTAAACAGAAGATCGACGAGCAGGACGGGAGCCTTTCTGTTTCCCAGGACGGTAAAACCGTTTCGGTCCAGGGCCTGCTCTGGCAGGAATACACCCTTCCTCTTGCCGCCCCGGTGAAAAAGGAGACCGTGCTTGAGTTCAATTTCGCGTATCAAGAACAAAAGAAGGACGAGGAGCCGGTGCCGTTCCGTGTTGAATTTGGCCCTGAAGAAAGGACCGTGATCAAGGGTATCGAACTCAGGGGTTACAATGTATCGCGCCTTAGAAAAATTGAGGAAAAAAAGAAGAAGGAAGAATTTGATTCGCTGCTGGGCATCGGCGTGGTAGCTGACGATAAGGGAAAAAGAGTCGAGAAAATTTATCCCCTGGAAAAAGATTCAAAGGGGAAACAGGAAATCCCGCTGGGCCGTGATTTCAACGAGAAATCGGTCAGTAAAGTAATCCTCTACTGCAATGACGGATCAGCGGATTTTACCGATGCTTCCATTATGACTCCCATCAAGGGCAAGGGAATACTTGAGCCGAAAAATCACATTGCCAAAGCCGAGGATGCCAAATTAAACGTTGACGGCATTGACATTTTCAGGGACAAAAACAAGGGAATCACCGACATCATTGAAGGCGTTTCCCTGGACCTGAACCGGGCCTCGCCTAAAAACGTGAGCATTGACGTTAAACTCGACACCGAAACGGCAATGGACCGCATTAAAAAATTCGTCGAGTCCTATAATCAATACCTTGAATACAATGCCCAGCTCATCAAGACCGAAAAGATCACCAAACCCGGCCAGCGTGGTGACAGTGACCGGGGGCTTTTCGTGGGAGACATGACCATTGTCAGGATTGAATCGGTCCTGCGCAAGACCGTGAACAGCGCGTATCCCAGCAGGGCCGACCGGCCCGTAAAGATGCTTCCCGAGCTCGGGGTGAGTACCGGGGAAATTAACGCGGACTGGGAAACCATCAAGCAGGGCAAACTCGTTATCGACGAGTCGAAAGTCGAGGAGACTATACGGGACAATCCTGAAGGCGTGAAGAATTTTTTCGGGTCCGACAATGACGGCGACAACCGCACTGACAACGGCATGGCCTACAACGTGGTGAACATCCTCAAACCGTACACGTCGAGCGGTAAAAATATCATTACTTCCAAGATGGACCTTGAAGACGAAAACATAAAACTTGCCAATGAGCGCATAGAACGCCAGGAAGAGCATGTCAAGAAATACGAGGAAAAGCTGAGAGCAAAATTCGCGACAATGGAGAAATCGATTTCCGGCGCGAAGTCCCAGGAAAACTGGCTCAAGCAGCAGTCAGGCGGCGGGCAGAACGATAAATAATTGCGAGGTATTCTGTGGAAATATGCATAAACAATTACCCGGTTGATTTTGAGCTTGAAGGCGAAGAGACCGTTTCGGATATCGTTGATTCAATTTCCCAGTGGGCCCGCGAGCGCGAACTGATATTCACCGAAGTCCATATCGATGATGAACGCTATTACATTGATGAGCTTCCCCAGGGCAGCCTGGATAATGTTTCGATTATAAACTGCGTCGTCCGTTCAAAGGCGGATGTTGTTTTTACCACGATTGACGAGGGCATACGATACTGCGACAGGGTGAATTCCTTTATCACCGCTGAATCGGGCGCGGGCAACGCGGAAGACCTTGCCACGGGCATTGACTGGCTTATAGAGGTCGTGGACGCGCTCTTCGGCCTTCTGGCCATTTCGCCTGAGGACGTGAAGGTCCGTGATATTCAGGCTTCGGCCCTTATTGATGAAATGACCTCGCTGAGAGAGAAGCTCAACAGCGCCGGCGGGGACGAGACGCTCTCGCTGGTAAAAGACAGCGGCAGGCTTTTCGGCAATATCAGGGAGATGTTCAAGCTTCTCATCGTAAGCGATGAGATGAGGCAGCTCATTGTCCAGAGCATTGACTCGCCTGACGCGATTCTTCATTCGCTCAAGTCGCTGAAAGAGGAATTCCCGGGGCAGATAAAGAACATTGAGGAAACGGCAATCGCCTACCAGACCGGCAAGGACGCAGACGGCTCGGCCGGGATGGACAGGTTTATTGATTTCATCTACCGCTACACCAGGACCTGCTACCAGGCCGTGCCGGTTTTTGAAATCGATCTCAAGGCCCTTGAAATCAACGGTGTCAGCCTTGAAGAAAAAAACGGCATGCTTCATGATTTTTTGAACCAGACAATTATTATTCTTGAAAACAATGACATCATCAGTCTTTCTGATATTCTTGAATACGAAATACTTCCCGCCCTTGAGGACCTCGGTGATTATCTTGATCTCCTCATCGACGTGATTACGGGCGGCGAGTGATCCGGCGTATTAAATAATTCCTGATGAACACGGGTGCGTATGGGTAAAGAAGAAAAAAAATTATGGGGGGGACGCTTTTCGCAGGCTTCCTCGACCGTCACTGAAAAAATATCGTCATCGGTCCAGTACGATTCACGCCTGTACCGCCAGGACATCCGCGGCTCAATCGCACACGCGCGCATGCTTCACCGCATCGGCATCCTCAGCAATGAAGAACTCGGCGCGATAACGGGCGGCCTCGAGCTCATCCGCGACGAGATTGACCGCGGCGAATTTGAATTTAAGACCTCACGCGAAGACATACACATGAACATCGAGGCCGTGCTCACCGAGCGGATCGGCGACGCGGGAAGGAAACTGCACACCGGCCGCTCGCGCAACGACCAGGTCGCCCTGGACGTGCGGCTTTACCTGCGCGACGAGGAAGAGCGCATCGCCGTCCTCCTGGACGCGGTCATATCGGCGCTCGCCGGCCTCGCTGAGAAACATGTTGACGTGATCATGCCCGGGTACACGCACCTTCAGGTCGCGCAGCCGGTGCGCCTTGGCCACCACTTGCTCGCCTATGCCTGGCAGCTGACGCGCGACAGGAAAAGGCTCTCGGCCGCGCGTGAGGCGCTCATGGAACTTCCCCTGGGCTCAGGTGCCCTTGCCGGACTCAACTATCCCACTGACCGTGAATTCCTGCGCCAGGAGCTCGGGTTCACCGGAGTCGTTCCCAATTCCATGGACGCGGTGAGCGACCGTGACTTCGTGCTTGATTTTCTTTATTTCGCCGCTGTCCTGGGCGTGCACCTTTCGCGCTTCTGCGAGGAGCTCGTGCTGTGGAGTTCATCCGAATTCAACTTCATCAGGCTTTCCGACTCGGTGACCACGGGCTCGTCGATCATGCCCCAGAAGCGGAACCCTGACGTGGCCGAGCTGATACGGGGAAAATCGGGCCGGCTCCTGGGAAATCTCGTTTCGCTTTTCACGCTCCTCAAGGGGCTGCCCATGACCTATAACCGCGACCTTCAGGAGGACAAGGAGCCCCTGTTCGATTCGGTTGACACGGTCGTGCTCGCACTGGAGGGAATGGCCGAAATGCTTGCCGGGATCGCCGTTAACACGGAAAAGATGAAGAAATCGGTGTACAGCAATTTTTCAACAGCGACCGACCTTGCCGATTACCTGGCGAAGAAAGGGGTGCCGTTCAGGGTGTCCCATGAAATCGTGGGCAGCATCGTGCGCCACTGCGAACAGACCGGCGACGATTTTTTTACTCTCGGCCTTGAAACGCTGCGTAAATTCTCCCCGGTCTTTGAGGATGACATAAAGGACGTTCTCGACCCCGGGAAATCAACTGAACGAAAGCTGTCCCCGGGAGGCACTTCCCGCAAAGAGGTCCTGGCCCAGATAGAGGAAATCAGAAAGATAATCGCCCGTCAGTGAATCCGGCGAACGCAGGAATATTGTTGACATATTTTCCTCACCCGCCATATTCTGGACATTAATTCTTTTTCCCGCATATTTTCGAGGCTGCTTATGAACAAGACCAATGTACGACAGAGAGCGAATCTTGACTGGGAGAACCTTCCTTTCGGATACGTGAAAACCGATTATAACATCCGTTTTTTCTATAAAAACGGCTCGTGGGACAACGGCGAACTGCATGCCGAAGAGACCCTGCCCATGCATATGGCCGCTCCGTGCCTCCATTACGGGCAGGAGTGTTTTGAGGGGATGAAGGCATTCGAAACTGTTGACGGCAGGATCGTCGCCTTCAGGCCCGAAGAAAACGCCCGACGCCTGAACCGGAGCGGCGAAAGGATATATATTCCCGAGATCCCTGAAAAGATGTTCATGGACGCCCTGGACAAGGTCATCACGGCCAATGTGCAATACGTTCCTCCGTTCGGGACCGGGGCGAGCCTTTACATCCGCCCCCTCTCAATCGGGATCGGCGCCAGGGTAGGGCTGGGGCCCGCGGATGAATATGTCTTTCTTATCTTTGTGACCCCGGTCGGCCCGTATTACAAAGGAGGGTTTACCCCGGTAAAGGCCCTGGCGCTTGAGGATTTCGACCGTGCCGCTCCGCGCGGCGTGGGAGACTGTAAAGTCGGCGGTAATTACGCTGCGGGCCTCAAGGGCGGCCAGTTCGGCAAAGCGAAGGGGTACCCCATTGTGCTGTACCTCGATTCCGCGGAGAAGAAATACGTGGATGAATTCGGGACCTCGAATTTCATAGGAATCAAGGGCAACACCTATGTGACGCCGAAATCACAGTCCATCCTTCCCAGCATTACCAATGACAGCCTGGCAATTATAGCCCAGGACATGGGGATGAAGATTGAACGCAGGCCGGTTGCTATTGACGAGTTGGCGGAGTTCGATGAAGTCGGGGCGGTCGGGACCGCGGCAGTCATAACCCCGGTGAACCAGGTTGATTATATGGGTAAAACATATACCTTCGGAAAGGGAGACAAAGCCGGCCCGGTCATCACTGAACTGTACAGCAGGCTGACACGGATACAGACCGGGGATATTGAGGATAAATACGGCTGGCTTCACGAAATTAAACTGTAGATTAAATGATAAATCAGAGAGCGGCAGATGCCGCTCTCTTTGTTTGATGGCATGATAACATGAGGTCATTCCGAGCTGGTGACTCTTTCAGCCTGAATCGCCAGATATTTCACCAGGGTCTGTTCGCTGATCGCACCCTGGGTCACCAGTATTATTCCAATAAGACCGCCCTCGCTTTTTTGCACATCCAGCGCTTTATTGAGCTGATCTTGTGAGATTTCGCCGTTTTCCAGAAGTATTTCACCCAGCAGTGGTCTAGCCATTATGCTCCTCCAGGAATTTATTTCTTTATGTTTGCTGTCATTATAACACAGTACCCGTTGATTGTTCAACAGATTCTTGTGCCGATTTACTATTTTTCAACGAATTTATTTCTTTATTTTACCAGGCGCTGAATCGCCTCTTTCCAGAGTTTTTTTTCTGCATTTCTTCGTGTTTCGTCCATTTTCGGTTCAAAACGGGTCGCGATGGTATTGTTCACCGCAATTTCATCCAGGGAGTTGTATAACCCGCCGGTAATTCCGGCAAGATACGCGGCGCCCAGCGCCGTTGACTCGGTGTTCTCGGGAAGAAGCACCGGTATGTTCAGGATGTCGGCCTGAAACTGCATCAGGAATTTGTTCCCGGTCGCGCCGCCGTCCACCCGCAGCTCTTTAATGTTTTTTCCCGTGTCCTGTTTCATGGCGTCAATGAGGTCCATGGTCTGCAGCGCTATGGACTTCAGCGCGGCCCTGATTATCTGTTCGCGCCGGGTGTCCCGGGTAATGCCGAAGATCGCGCCCCGTGCTTCCATGTTCCAGTGCGGGGCGCCGAGGCCGACGAACGCGGGGATGAACACCACTTCATCAGCGGTCGTGACCGATGAGGCCATTGCCTCGGATTCGGACGATTTTTCAAAGAATTTCATGTAGTCCCTGAGCCACTGGATAACGGCCCCGGCAATGAATACCGACCCCTCAAGCGCGTAGGCAGGCTGCCCCTTGCTGTCGCAGGCGAGGGTGGTAAGCAGCCCGTTTTGGGAAATCGTGAAATTGCTCCCATTGTTGACCAGGAGAAAACATCCGGTCCCGTAGGTGTTTTTCGAGGTGCCGTCGAACACGCAGTTCTGGCCGACCATGGCGGCCTGCTGGTCGCCCGCGATCCCGCCGATCGTTATTCCGTCAGGCAGGTACGGGGCGTTTTTTGTTTTTCCGAACTCTGATGCCGAAGGCCCCACCCCGGGCAGGAGCGATCGCGGCACAGTCAGCAGGTCCAGGAGCTCCGCCGCCCATTCTTTTTTGCGTATATCGTACATCAGCGTCCGCGACGCGTTTGAGTAGTCCGTCATGTGCGAGGCGCCGCCGGTCAGCTTCCACAGTATCCAGGTGTCAATGGTCCCGAAAAGGAGCTTCCCTTCATCCGCCATGTTCCTGACGCCGGCAACATTGTCCAGGAGCCATTTCACTTTGGTCCCGGAGAAATAGGCGTCGATGACCAGTCCCGTGGTGTTCCTGAACAGGTCTTCGTGCCCGGCCTTTTTCAGGTTGTTGCAGATATCAACCGTCCTCCTGCACTGCCACACAATGGCGTTGTGTACCGGTTTGCCGGTTTCCCGGTCCCAGAGCATCGCGGTTTCGCGCTGGTTGGTAATGCCGATGGAGATCACGTCCTTCGGCGAAAGGCCGCCTTTTTCAATGGCTTCGGGAATGAGCCCGCACACCGAGTGCCATATCTCCATGGCGTCGTGTTCGACCCATCCGGGTTTGGGGAAGTGCTGGGTGAATTCGCGGTACGCGCTTGATATGCTTTTGCCTTTGTCATCAAAGCAGAAGACCCGGTTGCCCGTGGTCCCGAGATCGATGGAAAGAATGAATTTTTTTCCCACGATAAACCTCTTTTTCATGTATTCCGTGCACTGATCGCTTAGCCCGGGCAGCTCTCATGTCCTTGAGCTCTCAGCCAGGATTATTGAGCATGGGGATGGGTGATCAAGTAACATCCCCCCGTGATTGCTACAGAGACCGGTTCTTATAGCCGATAATTTTGATTGGAACAGAGAAATTATAGGCGATGAAATGACCGTGTCAATTAAAATATTCTGATCCGGCCTGCGAGATCTTAAATATTCAGCCTGTTCCCGAGAAAAGTAATTGCATTCTCCGCCGTGATCATTAGTGTGCTCTTGTTTGTTGCGGATGTTTTTCCGGTCAGCATGAACGCTGGCCGGGTGTTGCGTGTGCCAATGGAGTGAATTCATGATCAAAGATTATATACAGAAAGGGCGCCGGGCCCTGTATGTTGCCGAAATAGGGCTTAACCATAACGGCGATCCCGATATGGCCCGCACCATGATCGCGGCCGCGGCGGACGCGGGGGCCGACGCGGTAAAATTTCAGACCATTGTCCCTGAAAAGATGAATTCACCGTATACGGCCTCGCTCCTGGCCACGGGAAATGAAGGCGAGCCTGACCGGTCGGTGATTGATTTTTTTTCCAGGTTTGTTTTACCGGTTCATGTATACCGCGAGTTGAAGAATTTCGCTGAATTGCGGGGAATCATTTTTTTTTCATCCCCCTTTGACGCGCCGTCGGTTGAACTTCTCGAGAGCATCAATGTCCCGCTGTATAAAATTGCCTCGTCAGAAGTTACCAACCACGGCCTGATAAGCCTGATCGCCGAAACCGGAAAGCCGGCGATACTGTCAACCGGCATTTCCACAGTGGAGGAGATCGACTCAGCGGTTGAATGTTTTACCGGTAAGAGCCCGGCCGACCTCGCGCTGCTTCACTGCGTTTCGCTGTATCCGGCGCCGCCCGAAAAACTGAACCTGAAAAGGATCGTTTCCCTGAAAGAGCGTTACGGGCTGACTGTCGGTTTTTCCGACCATTCACGGGGGAGTGATGCGGTCGCGGCAGCTGCCGCGCTGGGTGCGGAAATATTCGAGAAGCATTTTACTGTTGACAGAAATTATGATTGTCCCGATAAAGATGTTTCATTAGATCCTGAAGAGTTTTCCTCCATGATTGACGTTTCTGAAAGGACGGCGGCAATGCTGGGAGAAGGAGCTATTACGTACGGCACGGCCGAGGAGCCTGTTGCCCGGGCGGCGCGGCGGAGCCTTTTTGCCGCGAGACCAATCCCAAAGGGCACGGTAATCGAGGCGGATGACCTTGAAGCCCTGCGGCCCGGAATTGGTATTCCGCCCAGTGAAATTCTTTCAGTCATGGGGAAAAAATCCCTGCGCGATATAAACCGGGGTGCGATGATCCGAAGGGAATTTATTGAATGAGGAAGGAAGCATCAATGAAGCATAGACTTGTTATAATACTGGCTGTTGTCGCGCTGTTCCAGTGCAGCTATTACCACAAGGCTTTTCAAAAAAAGAGCCAGTATTACACCGAGACCGAACAGCGCATGCTCGCGGAAACAACCGCTGCACTGACCTTCAGCTATGGATATGACGCGGATGTTGAATATAACTATGTTGTTATGTATCCTTATACCAGGCAGGACTTCCCGAAAAAGGAAAAGGCCCTGCAGCAGCTGATCGCTTCATATGATACTGGCGAGTATGTTTCGTTTTATGAAAAGATGTATTATCTGAAGGCCCTTTACGTGCAGCAGATCGAGGTGTTCAAAAAGAATAAAAAGTGGAAGGAGGCGACGTACATTCAGAGTTACCTTCTTCCTCCACTTGAAGAATACGTCGCGCTTCTGGAAAAAAATGTGCTTCAGAAGTCTCCCGGTTACGCCGGGAACATTGAACAGAGAAAGGTCGCGTTGCTGGAAGAAGCTGACAGGGAAGTGGCTTTTCTTGATGAGATCAGAAAGAGACGGGTTTTAAGAAAGGTGATCAATGGGAAAAAGCCTAAATAAGAGGGTTCCCTTTTTGTTGAAGTCTTTTTGCGTCGGCCTGATTTTCTTTTCCTTTATCGTTTCTGCTCGTTCACAGCAGTCCATTCAGGAACAGCGTGCGGTTCATGTCCTCTGCTATCACGCCTTTATCGATAATCAGACAATGTATTCTTTTACCCCTGAAGAAACTGAAAAACAGATCAGTTATTTCATTCAGAAGGGTTTCCGGTTTATAACCTTCAATGATGTGATAACCGGGAATTACCGCGGTACAAAAAATATTTTTGTTACCATTGATGACGGCAACAGAAGCGTATACTGGGCATACTTTTCAGTATTTAAAAAACACGGCATCAGGCCTCTTTTGGCCATATATCCGTCAATCATCGGGAAAAAAGATTATGCGCTTACCTGGGACGAACTGAAGAAGCTTCACCGGGAAGGCTGCCCTGTTGCCTCGCACGGCTATTATCACCACTATGTGAATAAAAAGCTTTATGACTCTAACCGCGCTTCCTTTATGAGAGAAATTTTTCAGTCAAAAGCCGTGCTTGAAAAAGAACTGAAAACAAAAATTGATGTGTTCGTTTACCCCTATGGCGTCCATTCTCCCATTACCATTGAAAAGGCAAAAGAGGCAGGGTACCGCTATGCTTTCGCGGTTCAGGGCGGGCACCTGGGCCCCGAGCATCTTCTTGAAGGGGGGATGAGGCTCCCCCGGTATTTGCTGACCAGGTCGAACGCCCAGGGACTTCTGGCATATGTTAACCGGGACGCTGAGCGTCTTGACTCAAAACACCCGGCTCCTGTGGCAAAAAAACCGCTAGCTCCCCAAAAAGAGAAAAAGAAAGCTCCCGCGAGACCCACGGAACATGCTTATCTGCCGATAGATTTTCCTATACTTCAGGCAAAAAAAACATCGTTCACAACGAAAAAGGAAACACCGGGGGACGCTTTTTCTCCCGTGCCTCTGTCATCCGATTATTTGGCCGAAGTGAAAAGATCCTTTTCTGAATCTTCTTATGCTTTCGTTACGCAGGGACAGGGTTCCCTGTCAGGTTTGCAGTCGCTTACTCCTTCCATTTTTAAAATAAAGCTCAAGGAATTATATTTTGGCCTGCTTGATATCAGTTTCAGGTATTACGGAAGTTTCATGAGGCTGGCGAATGACAGGGCCACGCAAATCCGGAAAGATATCGTTATACAATACCGAAAATTTGTTGATAAATGATCCTGCGGTGCAGGATGTTTTCTTTTATCGCATTTTGTAATCATTTCGACCTGTATCTTCCTTGACAGCATTCAGCCCTGGTATAGTATTAACACATCCTGTGCCCGGCACAAAAGAAGGTAAAACAGCATGTATTTGGGACTAGATGTGGGCGGGACCCATACTGATGCGGTCCTTATTGATAAAAAAAC
>DAIUKG010000024.1:0-67387 GCA_036848375.1 Spirochaetota bacterium | reverse complement strand
GCTCTGACCCCAGAAGACCACTCAAAACCACTCAGAATAGTAATCCAGAGTATAAAAAGCAAACAATCGATTATACGAGTTGATATGGTTAGAAAAAAAATGACTTTACTCACAGAGTTGTACCAATCATTAATGTATATTCCTGAAAGAGCACAGAGAAAAAACACCAATAATCGGAACAAGCAAAGCTATGAATGGAAAATCTTTTTACAGTAACTGGGTGATGAAGCTCATTATAGTCAATGTTGTATTTTTTCTTTTACAAAATTTTACCGGATTGTATATGGCTCAATACAGTTTCACCCAGGATGGACAGGTTATTCATAACAGCGCTCCAGTTATGACTTTCTATCTGGGCCTTACTCCGGTACTGGTCTTGCAAAAATATTTTATATGGCAGTTTTTTTCTTACATGTTTCTTCATGGCGGGTTTTTTCACATTTTTCTTAATATGTATGCGCTCTTGATTTTCGGTATTCCCATTGAACAGGCATGGGGTAGCCGCAAGTTTCTTTTTTATTATCTTTTTACCGGGACCGGTGCGGGACTAACCATTTTTTTAATTAATCTGGCTATCGGAGGATCGGCATTCTTCGTTCCAACCATAGGAGCTTCCGGGGCGGTTTTTGGGTTGCTTCTTGCGTTCGGCATCCTTTATCCCAATGCGGAGATTCTTCTTTTCTTTTTTCTTCCCATCAAGGCCAAGTATCTGGTTGTGCTATATGGCGGCATTGAATTGTACTCCCTGATCTCAACGGGAGGCCAGGGCAACATTTCGCATGTGGGTCATTTGGGCGGCATTATTTTTGGGCTTATTTTTTTCTTTATAACTCAGAAGAGGAGCTTCAAGTTTAAAACAAAAATAATAAAAGCGCGCGTTCAGCGTGATATCTCAGCGAAGAAAACGTCACCCGAAAAGAAATCCGATAACATTACTTTTCTTAATGCATTATTAGTTAAAGTCAGGCAGTCCGGAACTGATGCCATCAGCGATGATGAAATGCAGCACTTTAAATATCTTGAGATCATGACTGAAGACCCGGGCGATCTGTGTGTTGAGAGTGATTTTAATAACGACGATGCGTTTTGCAAAAAATGCCCAAATATTGAAGTTTGCCTGATCAGGGAGATTAAGAGGCACCTGTAAAATTAATCTTTACAGTTTCTTTTGTTTTTTTTAAAATATTTATATTTGACAGGCAGAATCAACAATAAATATGATCGTTCCGTTAAAGGGCGATCATTCATATAGTTCTTTTTCATGGTCTGCTGTCATGTTAAATTTTTGAACATGCGACGGCCATGAAAGAGGTGGTTATTATAATTAATGTAAAACACTACAGCTAAGAGGAGAATTATAATATGGCAAAAAGAGTTTATATTTTTGGCGGCGGAAAATCAGAAGGTAAAGCTGACATGAAAAACCTTCTTGGCGGCAAGGGGGCAAATCTTGCTGAAATGTCTAATCTGGGCATTCCGGTCCCGGCCGGGTTTACCATCACAACTGATGTGTGTACCGAGTATTATAATAACAATAAAAAACTTCCAAAGGGCCTGGAGGATGAGGTAAAGAAAGCGCTGAAGCAGGTCGAAAAAATCATGGGCGCTGAATTCACCAACAAGAAGAATCCTCTGCTTCTTTCAGTCAGGTCAGGTGCCAGGGCGTCAATGCCCGGCATGATGGACACGGTCCTTAACCTTGGCCTTAACGATGATACGGTTGAGGGCATTATTGCAAAATCAGGAAACGAGCGGTTCGGATGGGATTCATACCGGAGGTTCATCCAGATGTACGGCGATGTTGTCATGGGCCTCAAGCCGGTAAACAAAGAGGACATCGATCCTTTTGAAGAAGTCATGGAAAAACTCAAACATGAGCGCGGGATCAAGGCTGACCTCGAGTTGACTGTTGCAGACCTTAAAGAGCTCGTTTCCCGTTATAAAGTACTTATCAAAAACAGGCTGGGCGTTGCCTTCCCGAATGATCCATGGGAACAGCTCTGGGGATCGATAGGAGCTGTGTTCAGCTCATGGCACAATGAACGCGCGATGATCTATCGCCGTATGAACAATATTGAAGACAGCTGGGGGACGGCAGTCAACGTTCAGGCAATGGTCTTCGGCAATATGGGTGAGGATTGCGCAACCGGTGTTGCCTTTACCCGTGACCCGTCAACCGGGGAAAGCGCGTTTTACGGCGAATATCTCATCAATGCTCAGGGCGAGGACGTTGTTGCCGGCATCAGGACCCCTCAGCAGGTGACCCTTCAAGGGTCCCAGCGATGGGCAAAAGACAATAACGTCCCGGACTCGACGCGCAAACAGAAGTATCCGTCACTGGAAGAGTACATGCCTCCCGTATACAAAGACCTTGTGGCTGTCTATACCAAGCTTGAAAAACATTATAAGGACATGCAGGACATCGAGTTCACCATTCAGGATAAAAAACTCTGGATGCTTCAGACCAGGACCGGCAAGCGAACCGCAGCCGCCGCAGTCAATATCGCGGTTGACATGGTCAATGAAAAGCTTATCGATAAAAAAACAGCTCTTCTGCGCATCGACCCGAATACGCTCGACCAGCTTCTGCATCCGACCTTTGACCCGAAAGCCCAGAGAAACGTACTTATTAAAGGCCTTCCCGCTTCTCCGGGAGCGGCCACGGGAAAAGTCGTTTTTAATGCGGATGACGCTGAAGACTGGAAAAATCGCGGTGAAAAGGTCATCCTCGTCAGGATTGAAACATCCCCCGAAGACCTGAAAGGTATGTCGGCAGCCCAGGGGATTCTGACCCAGAGGGGTGGCCAGACTTCACACGCTGCTGTTGTTGCACGCGGCATGGGCAAGTGCTGTGTTTCAGGCTGCGGGGATCTTGAGATTAACTACATGAATAAAACGATCAAAGTAAAAGGTAATGTTATCAGTGAGGGAGATTATATCTCACTGGACGGCTCAACCGGCGAGGTAATGCTCGGAAAAGTCGATACGATCGACGCTGAACTTACCGGCAACTTCGGAACAATTATGAAATGGGCGGATGAAGTTAAGAGACTCGCCATCCGCACCAACGCTGATACGCCGCATGACGCGCAAACCGCGCGCAATTTCGGCGCGCAGGGAATCGGCCTGTGCCGGACCGAGCACATGTTTTTTGAGGGCGACAGGATAAAGGCGGTCCGCGAGATGATCCTTGCCGATAACCTCGAAGGGAGAAAGAGGGCCCTGAAAAAACTTCTGCCCATGCAGCGCGAGGATTTTTACGGAATATTAAAGGCCATGGAAGGCTATGGCGTTACCATACGGCTTCTTGACCCGCCGCTGCATGAATTCGTCCCCCATGAAGAAGAGAACCAGCGCGAAATGGCTCAGGAATTGGGCATTTCCGTTGACCAGGTGAAGGCGAAGGTTGAGGCTCTTCATGAATTTAATCCGATGCTCGGCCACAGGGGATGCCGCCTCGGGAATACCTATCCGGAAATCACTGAAATGCAGGCGCGCGCGATCTTCGAGGCCGCATGCCAGCTCAAGAAAGAAGGTGTGGATGCTCGCCCTGAAGTAATGGTTCCTCTTGTGGGGACGGTTAAAGAGCTTGAACTCCAGAAGAAAATTATCATCGAGGCCGCTACTATGGTCATGAAAGAAACCGGAGTGAAAGTCGAGTATCAGGTTGGTACCATGATTGAAGTGCCGCGAGCAGCGCTTACCGCTGATCTGATTGCCCGTGAAGCCGAGTTCTTCTCGTTCGGGACCAATGACCTCACCCAGATGACGTTCGGATACAGCCGGGATGATTCGGGTTCTTTCCTGCCGGAGTATGTAGCCAAGAAGATCCTTCCCAGTGACCCGTTCAGAATACTGGACCGTGAAGGCGTTGGCCAGCTTATCGAAATGGCTGTCCAGAAAGGGCGCGGCGTGAGGAAAAACCTTAAAGTCGGCATATGCGGAGAGCATGGCGGTGAGCCGAGTTCAGTTGAATTTTGCCATAATGTCGGTTTGAATTATGTAAGCTGTTCGCCTTTCCGCGTTCCCATAGCGCGTCTGGCTGCAGCGCAGGCTGCATTAACAGAAAAGAGTTCTGCGAAATCTGCGAAAAAAGCAGTTGCAAAAGTGAAACCTGCGAAGAAGGCGGCTGCGAAAAAAGCTGCGGTAAAAGCGAAACCGGCAAAAAAGGCAGTCCCTAAAAAGCCTGCAGCAAAAAAGGCGCCGAAAAAGAAGGCACCTGCGAAAGCTAAAGCACCAAAAGCAAAATATAAAAAATAGATAACACTGCAGCAGGGGGAAGCCCCTGCTGCAGACACTAAACGTAATCTGGAGCACAATTATGAAGAGCACTAAGACCGGCATATGTATAAAAGGACTGTTATCTCTGATAATGGCGCTTGTTATTTATGCTCCTGTGATGGCTTCTTATGAGGATGCTCTCAAGTTGTATCAGGAAAAGGATTATGCAGGATCACTCAAGATCCTGGCTGAAGAGTTAAACCCTGCCGAAGACATGACCCCTGATTCTCCCAATTATAATTTACGCTATTTAGCCGCTCATTGTCACTGGAAGCTGGGGAACACGCAGTCAGTTATAGCCCATTTCCAGAAATGCATGCAGATAAAGAAGGAGGCTGTTGAGCCATACATAGACTTGTCGTTTTTTGCGTATGATATAAAAGATTACGGCTATTCAGAAACTATTGCGTCAAGGGGATTGAAAGTCAGTAACGAACCATTGCTGTACTATCTTTTAGGTAAAATTGCTTTAATACGGAAAAACTACTGGAGGGCCAAAGCTTTATTTGAAAAAGTAAATTCCTTGAATCCTGAACTTTATATTTCGTATAATGCCCTGGGTATTACTTTAATGAATTTAAAGAAGTATAGCGAGGCTAATACTGCTTTTTCAGTTGCCATTGCGTTAAGACCTCAATCACCAGAAATACTGAATAATCTGGCAAGAAGTTATGAAGTTCTTGGTAATTACCAGAAAGCCAAAGAATATATCGAAAAAGCAAAAAGTTTTTCTTCAGACAACAGTGTAATTCAGGACAATTTGCTGAATATTAATACTCACCAGCAGGATATTCAGTAGATTGATCTGTTTCTAGGGATTGTATTCCTGTAAGGCCTTTTTAAAAATTGGAAGGGCCTTTTTTATGCTTTCTTCTGACACGCAGAAAGCTATCCTGAAATAGCCCGGTCCGCCGAAGCCTACGCCAGGGACAATAAGTATATTGTATTTCTGAAGGTGTTTTACAAACGCGACATCATCACCGCCAGGAGCTTTGCAGAAAATATAGAATGCCCCATCAGGCTCCGTAAAAGAATATCCTGCTTCTTTAAGTCCATTAACAAAAAGGTTTTTCCTTTTTTCATAGGGAGTTATATCAACAACAACATCATTTAATGAACCGACCACCCTTTGCATTAACGCGGGCGCATTGACATAACCAAGAATCCTGTTGCTCAGAATTAACCCGGCCATCAATGTATCAAAATTTTTGCATGCCGGATTGACCGCGCAGTAACCGATACGCTCTCCCGGGATTGACAGGCTTTTTGAGTAAGATGTGGCAATTATTGATTGTGGACAATAATTAAAAATTCCAGGGACAGTTTTGTTATTGTAAACTATATCCCGGTAAGGTTCATCAGAAATTAAATATATGCTTCTTTTTTTTGAATGTTTTATGATACAATCCGCCAGAGATTTAATTGTTTCTTCAGAATAAACTGCTCCGGTAGGATTATTGGGCGAATTAATAATAATTGCCCGTGTTTTATCCGTTACCGCTTTTTCAATATTTTCTATATTGAGTGAAAAGTCCCCGTTCGTATCAACCAGGACCATTTCTCCTCCATGGTTTTTGGCATAAAATCCATACTCAACAAAATAGGGTTTTGGAACAATAACCTGATCCCCGGGATCGAGGATCGTTTTCAGAACGACGTTCATTGCACCGGCAGCACCGCAGGTCATGATAATGCCATCCATGGAAACGATACAGCTCTGTTCACGTGATACTTTTTCAGCTATTGATTTACGGACATCAGGGAAGCCCGCATTTGACATATACCCGTGAATACCCTTCTGAGGGGTGTCGGATAGTTTTTTTAATTCATCAAAAAATTGTTCAGGAGGTTCTACATCGGGGTTGCCTAAAGTAAAGTCATAGACATTCTCCGCACCATAAAGAGCTTTGAGTTTAGTGCCCTCTTCAAACATTTTGCGGATCCAGGATGATTTCTCAATTGATTGTGCTATATCATGGGCAATTGGCATGGGACCCTCCTTTATCGTGATTTACAATATCATCTATTTTTAAACAGGTACTTTAAAAACTAAGCTGTAATTGGCAATTAAAAATTTTAATTGAGAATTAAAAAACTGTCATGAAATAATATAATCTTGACAAAGAATATAATACTCAATGTGATGAAAGAAAAAGAGATTCAGCCAACTATACCTGTTTCCTTGAATAACATTTTTTTAATTATACTATAGCAGATCACGAAACAATTAGTACATTGTCATTCCGGTCGTAGCGTTAGCGAAGTACCGGAATCTCATACAAAAAGACTATCCTATGAGATTCCTGCATGCGCAGGAATGACAAAAAATGCTTTAATTTAATCGTTAACCGCTATAAATTTACTAAGCAGATAATTGTACGATAAATGTCATAATAGGTATACTGATTATATCAGACAGGTTATGAAAATTAAGGGTGAAACATATAGCGTAGAGTACCAGAAAGATGATAATAAAATCGTGTTTTCAGGGAATCTTCGGCTTCAGTCAATCGAAAGCTATGATGAAATAATTAATTTTACCATGCATCATGCTATGAGCACTGCTGAGCCTCTGATTTTAGATTTTACCCGGCTGGAAATAATCAATAGTTCAGGTATCGCTTCACTGGGACTTTTTCTGGTCAAACTCAGAGATTCGGAGCATAATCGAAAAATTGTTATCTATGCATCAAAATACATTCAATGGCAGGCTCATTCATTAAATGATTTGCATGAGCTGAATGCAAATCTTGAAATAGTATATATCGTCCACCACTAAAAAAAGGGTACCTTCGGTACCCCTTATGCCCATATGAATAATGTTTTATTGCATTCCTGGAATATCAGCCAAGAATCTTTTTTATCATTTTGACGACAACATCAATATCATCCTGAGAGGCGTTATCAAGAAGTTTTTTAAAAACGGCAAGTTCACTTCCATAACTCTGTTCCTCTGCAGCAACGTATTTGTCACCTACGCCATACAGAAGCCAGTCAAGTGATATCTTGTGTTTAATGGAAATGCTTCGTAAAAATTTAAACGAAGGATTCTGTGAACCGCATTCAACTTTAGCAACATATCGCCTGTCAATTCCTGAAGACTCCCCGAACTCTCTTTGCGTCATTTTAAGTTCTTTTCTCACTTCTTTAAGGCGAAGTCTGATTTGTTTAAAAAAATCAGCTTCCTGTGCATCATTCAGAATATCCTCTGCTAGAACCTGATGATCTTTGTACCTTTCTGTGTATTTACTTTGTCTTGTCTCAATATTAGCACTCATATTACCTCTATGTTGTCTTTAATAGTGTTAACCTTTAGTAATTTAACTATAGTATTGAAAATTATCAATAATTTTCAACAAAAAATAATCATTTCCTGAAAAAAACGGTGATTAAGAGTATTCATTTATTTTTTTCTGGAAATAGAATGATGTGTCACTCATCCATCAAATGTACAGAAAATCAATAAAAAAATAGCAATTGCAATATAAAGAATCTGTATTTTTAATCCTTAATCCAGATCGTGGTCTATCGAAATCCCCTGGGCTTTGTTTTTGATGTAGGAGCTGAATGACATTTTGGGAACTGCCATTTCCGGTTTTGCGCGGATGGTAACATCATCTCCGGTAATTAAGTTTTTTCCAATTCTCGCTTTCCGGGAATGCCGCATTTTAAGATAGGCTTTTCCGATTTTCCCGAGCGGTATTTTTTCTCCCATAAGAATTCCTTTCTCGATAATGTTCCAGTAATCATCAAGAATTGTTTTTATCTGTTTCCGGGATAAATCATTTTTATGGGCGATTTGAGTAATGATTGATTTTATAGTAAACTGACCCGGTTCAGGCGAGCTATTAAGATTCAACTCTTGATTGATTTTTACAAAGCCATCGGTGAGAAAAATTATCGCTTCTTCAACACGAATATTCTGTTCATCTTCAGAAACCCCTTCTTTGAATCGGGCAATTTTAAAAAGGGCGGATGTTTTCTGAAGAGCGCCACTATTTAACTCAAGCACTTTGCCCACAGCCGCTTGGCCTTTAATTTGTGTTTCTTCGATTTTCATTGCTTCAGGGACATCCGCCCTGAGTTTAATGCTGTAATATTCAATGCGACGATGAGATTTTTTTACGGTGCTGAAGCCAATAAGGGAACCGGAATAGGTGAGCATTAAAGCGGCGGAAGGGTCTTCACTTTCGAAATTATCGGCGTAAATCATGTCCAGGGATTTTATCTGCGCATTAAAAAGCTCGTGTTTGGAGTTCCAGTTTTTTTTCAGTTCTTCCAGGAATTTTTCTCTGTCAGCGGCCGGGGATTCCGGTATCAGGGTTTTTAAATGTTCCTGAATTTGTTCAGGAAGAGAGATGTGCAAAGAATCCATAGGAACCTCCTCAAGGTTTTTGTTGCAATCGTATATAGATACAATAAAAAGACAGGAATGACAAACTTAAACCGAAAAAATATTCATTTTATTGCCTTTTCGTGTTTAATATGGAAAGAAAAACCCTGAAGGCAAAAAAATTACAAAAGAAAGCATATAACTTAAAAAAAAGTGCCGGAAAATTTGACGATCGGGAATTTTTTTATTACTCATATATGATTTTATTACAGGAGGGGAAGATGGGAGAATACTTAAATCAGATACCGGAAACGGTTCAGGAACATTTGCGTGACATAGTGAAGATATCGGGCCTTGATAATTCAGACGAATCGCTTGAAAGAATGGCCGAAGCCTGGATTGAAAAGAAGAATGCGTTTGAAAAGGAAATCGATTCCGCAGGCATGGATGAAGTCGATTATCTTGAAAAAGACGACAATCGGGGAGCGCTTGTCATGACTTATTCCGGGTCCCTGGTCAATATCGGACCGGTTGTTGGTGAAAAAAGAAAGACAAGTTATACAAGTATTGGCCTGCGAAAGGATGTCCCTGACGCAGCAGAGGAAGATGCCTCGTCTCTTTCAAGCGATGTGCTTATTGATGAGGAGGTTCAGTTCGAAAAAGGCCCGGTCAGGAAGACGTCAGCGGTTTATAAAATCGCGGTTTATAATGATTCCCTTGAAGCCGATGACCAGGAAAAGGTGCTTACAAGAGCGACCCTGGCCCTCACAAAAGATTTTATTGATATCAACAAAACATGCATCAGCAATGCTTAGCATGTTAGGTATGATGAAACAGACAGATAAACTCTTCACAGAAGTTAAAGACAGCCTGCTGGAGATTTACTCCAGAGACGCCCCCCCTGACCCTTTCACTATTGAAGTAAGGGTCCGGGGCGTCTGTGAAGTTCTGGCTAACGAGAATTCTGCAATAAGGCCCCGTGACCGGAACAACCTGCCGGGCGGGCTGGTGCTTCTGCGGCATGATATTGATTCGATAATCATCCCCGATCTTCATGGCCGCCTTTTTGATTTTCTCACGATATTGTTCTATCAATCCGAGAATGGTTCAAGCAATCTGCGCAACCTTGTTGACGGGAGGGTGCAGATTATTTGTCTCGGCGATGGTATGCACGGAGAAGGCCGGGCTTCACGGCGGTGGGAGCAGGCATACCGGGAGTTTTTAAAGGGTTATAAAAATCATGATTTCATGGATGAAGAAATGAGAGAAAGTTTCGGAGTCATGGAGGCAGTGATGGAATTAAAACGGGCCTGCCCCGATAATTTTCATTTTTTGAAAGGGAACCATGAGAACATAAGGAATGAGTCAGGTGACGGAAACCATGCTTTCATGAAATATGCTTTTGAGGGGCAGATGGTCGCATTTTATGTTAAAAAATTTTATGGCATTGACTTTGAAGAAGATTATTATAAATTCGAGAAAAATCTTCCGCTCGTTGCCGCAGGAAAAGATTTCCTTGCTTCACATGCAGAACCTGCTAATTTTTTTGATAGAGAGCGCGTTATCAATTACCGCTATGATCCAGAGGTTATTGAAGGTCTGACGTGGACAGCGGACGGCCAATCAGAGGAAGGGAGCGTGATGCTCATGCTTGAAGAATATATCGATGAAAAAAATTTGGAAAAGAGCTTATACTTTGGAGGGCACCGGGCTGTGTCAGGGAAATATTCCTTGCGAGCTAAAGGAAAATATGTTCAAATGCATAATCCGGAAAAGTGCCTGATGCTTGTCATTAAAAATGGAAAAGACATTAATCCTGATGAGGATCTAATTGAAATCGCTGAGGCCCCTTTTTTATATGATATTGATGAAGTGTCGCTTGAGGCGTGAAGAAGAGAGTTTTAATCATGATGAAACGATCAGTTGGTAAATACACTGTTGTTGAAAAAATTGCTTCCGGTGGGATGGGAGACATTTTTAAAGCTAAACATCCCACTCTGAACCGGGAAATTATTCTCAAACGCCTGGCTCTGGGTAGCGGTAGAAATATTACTGAACGCTTCAAGCGGGAAGCAAAGCTTATGATGGATTTTCATAATGACCGCATTGTTCAGGTTTATGATCATTTCAAGGAAGGGCAGTTTTACTATATTGCAATGGAATACGTCAATGGTATCACGCTTTCGCGGCTGATTGCCAAGAAACGATATCTGCCCGGTGAAATTGCCAGACTCATTCTGTATGAGATATGCCAGGCGTTGAAGTATGCCCATGACAATGGTGTTATTCACCGTGATATCAAGCCTGACAATGTTTTAATCTCGCATGAAGGCGCGGTTAAGCTGACTGACTTCGGCATTGCCACGTCAAAGGATTCAACTGATCAATGCCTCACCAGGGAAATGACGCTGGGAACTCCGGCATATATGTCACCCGAACAGATTACAGACTGCAGCAGTGTTGATAAAAGGGCGGATATTTATTCCCTGGGGGTGGTCCTGTATGAAATGGTGACCGGAAAATCGCCATTTCCCGGTTCGATCACTCCTGAAACCATAAATGCGATCCAGAAAGGAAAATATATAAAGGCCAGAAAAATTAACCCCAGGATTTCACCGGTACTTCTGAAGATAATAAAAAAAACAATGCATCATAACATTAAAAGGCGCTACCGCGATCTTGATGATATCATTAAACTGCTGGAAAAGCGTTTTAAAATGCAGCGTTACGGGAAGACGTCCAGAGAAATATTGCGTACTTATATTGATGAAGATAAAATCATCGATAAAAAAAATAAAATCTCATCCAAAACTGGTCACACGAAAGCGACAGGAAGGATAAAACAGGCGGCAGCATCACTATTGTTCCTGGGTGGAATTGGCGGATCCCTTCTCGGGTATCTTTATGTTACCGGATACTATCATGAGTGGTATCAGAGTGACCGGTATGGCGCTTTTCAGGTAGAAGTGCATTTCAAAGAAAACAGGCCTGAACTGCGTCCCCGATACATTAATGCACAACTATTAAAGAAAGTGAGAAATAAATTCATCCCCGCTGAAAACGTGAAACTTGGCTTTCACTGCGATGACGTGCAAGTGGGAGGTCCGCTGGTTTATAAAACGCAGAGAGCGTATGTTAACACAGCGCAGTATCGCCTGCTCCTTGACGTTGACAATGTCCTTTATATTAATGATCTCGATATTTTATCGCGAGATATTCAGAAAGAAAAACGTGGTGATGACGGTGTTGATATTGTTGTTTTCACTCATAATCCGGCAGGTGAAATACCGGTGACGTTTCATTATTCAATATATGATGCACATACCGGGCTGGATATGACCGATGAGGCTGACATCTATATTTATTTCAGAAGGCAATGGGTCCGCTGGAAGGATTTTTCTGATATCCGTGATTCAGCCGCTTTTTTAACGAGCGGGAAGACCTTTTATATTAAAATTCAAAAGAATAAATACTATAAAAAAATTCTATCGGTCACTGTTGAGCCTCATCAATCCTGCGTCTTTATCAATGCTGATATCGTCCCTTATCCCGGGACATTGATAGTTAAAAGTGCGGGTGAGTCCATGGTTATAAAGATTAATAATTCAACATCCTATATCCAGGGTGGCAATAGAAGTGTAGCAAAAACTCTTAAGCCTCTGTCCGGGAAATATCAGAGAATTATACTTGCCCCCGGAACCTATATTCTTTCAGTCGACGGTGATGGAGTAAAGGAGACCCGGTCAGTCGATATTGAGTCAGGGAAATATACCCGGGTGATTGTCGGGAGAGACAAACAGGAGAAATCCATAAACTTTACAATACTTTAATCAAGGACGGAACAGCCAATGTCATTGTTAAAAAGAAGAATATTTTTATGCTTAATCGGGATTTGCGCCGGGCTTGGAGCATGGTCGGTTGCAGAGATGATTTTATGCTTTCAGGTTGATTTTCCTTCTTATTTGGTTTTTACACTTTCGCTAGGCGGCGTGTTTGGCGGTATAATGGGAGGATTTTTCGGAAGCAGCGACGGGATAATCATGTCCAATAAATACCGGATTCGTACCGGCATCATTCACGGAATACTGTTTGGGGCACTGGGTGGGGTCCTGGGATTTTTAACCGGGCAGGCCGTGCTGTTTATTGCCGGAGAGTATCTTCTCCACTCAATGAAAGAGTTCAATCGCATTGGTTTGCCGGTTTCACGGGCGCTGGGATGGTCGCTGCTTGGCCTTTTCGCCGGCGTTGCTGAAGGGATACGGGCGCGTTCAGTTGAGAAAATACGTGTCGGAATTATTGGCGGTTTATCAGGTGGTTTATTGGGCGGTCTCGCTCTTGAGTATGCACGAATAATTTTCCCTGATATTATGCTCGCACGCCTTACAGGGCTTCTCATCCTGGGCGTGTGCATTGGAATTATGTACGGTTTTGCCGAGGCACGTCTTTCATTCGGTGTCTTCACCCTCCTTAACGGAAGATACAAGGGAAAGGATTTTCTTGTCAACCAGAGGAGGCTTGATGTCGGCGACAGTGATTCCTGTGATATCGTTTTAAAGGGTTACAGGGAAGTCAATCCCATGCATGCGAAGGTCCATGTCAAGAAAGACGAAGTTTTCATAAAGTCCTCAGGGGATGGACGTGCGCCATTATTTGTGAACGATGATAAAATCAGCAGCCATAGATTGAAGATCGGGGATGTTATAAAGATCGGGACAGCAAAGCTGCTTTATCACTATAAGTAAGTCGAGCAGTGAGGGGAACATTTATGAAGATATTAACTGTTTTAAAAAGAATATTTGTTTTTACAATATTGATTTTTTGCTCGGTGCCTGTCCTGGCCCAGTCAGTGCGCATATCCCAGATAGATACATCGTCACTTTTAATTAATCAGAATGTGAGGTTGTACGTCGGTCTTTCTGATAACAAGGGTTTACCGATAACTGGCTGTACAGCCGATAATTTTTCACTATTTGAATCACAGGACGGCAAAACCTACACAAGGATACCACAAATAACAGCATTCAACCCCAGGGCGAATTATGAATCCGGGATAAATTTTTTACTTTTGATAGACAATTCCGGGAGTATGTACCGGTCAATGAAAGCCAGGGGAAAATTTCTGAAGAGCACAAAGATTCAGCATGCGAAGAATGCGGTCGCGACTTTTCTTGAGAGTGTGTCTAACCCCGAAGACACAGTCGGGATTGCGGTTTATAACACTTATTACCAGTGCCTGTCGGATCCTGTTAAAGACAAAGCGAAGATTACCCGTCAGCTCTCTGAAATTCAAAAGCCTGAAGGCGAGGCCGGGTATACTGAAATATATGCAAGCCTCTTCAGGGCGGTTGAAGAATTCAAGCAGGTAAAGGGAAGAAAGGCGCTGATAATACTTTCGGATGGCGAGAACAGGCCTTACTTTTTAAACACAAAAAAAGTTCATCCCGATTTCGGGACTAAAACGTTCAGTTATACTGAGCCTGTTCGTTATTGCCAGGAGGAAGGAATTTCAGTCTTTGCGATTAATTTCGGCGACCCCCGTGAAAGGAAAGAACGGCATCTTAAAGAAATTGCTTATGAAACAGGGGGCGCTCTCTTTGATGCGCGGGATGAGTCTGAACTCAGAAATGTCTATTCCAGGATTGCTGACCAGATCGTTAATGAATATATGATTGATTATCCGGCAACAATGGCACCTGCTGATAAAAAGTTTGTAAAGGTTGTATACGGTTCCGGGCCGCTTAAGAAAGAGGCCTCGAGATTTTATTTTTCAAGCACAGTTTTCGGTCTTCCCATGAAGAATTTCAGTCTATTTATGCTTATTCCACTGTTGGCTTCATTATGCCTGGCATGGATATTGTCACAAATCAGTTTTAAAAATAAAAGAAAAGAGGCCTTCCTTGAAGTACTCAATGCCGGCCAGACAAAGGCTGTTACAAAGATGTTCACGCTGAATAAAGGCAGGACGGTTATTGGAGGAAGTACCAGGGCTGATATGACAATAATCGGAGGCCCTGTTCCGGTAAAAGAAAATCATGCCACAATTGTTTTTGATAAACAAAAGAAAAACTATACCGTTATCTGCGATGGGGAAATAACCGTGAACAATAAACCAGTGAAGAAGCGTGTTCTTGAGTCTGGCGATGTCCTTGATGTTGGAGGGGCAACAATCGTATTTAATGATGACCGTGAATAGTTGCCTGTATTAATCATTATAGGCGGTACCGAAATCGTATTTTCGTTTTTTGTATTCCAGAATAATCTCGGTTTCAACCTCGGTCACTCCGTCAATAGTATTGATTTTATCGTGGATCAGCTCGTTGAGCTGATCCCTGTCTTTAACAATGAATTCAGCATTGATATTGGCAGGGCCGGTTGTGGTCACAATAAACCACAGCTCTTTGATTTTTTTTAATTCTGAAATGACCTTCTCGATTTTTTGCGGTTCACTGGATATGTAAATATCCCCGGTTATTGCGAACCCAAGTTTATACGGATTGCTCACCGCAACAATCTGAATATATTCTTCATCAATCAGTTTTTTGAGCCTCGTTCTTACTGTCGCTTCGGATATTTTCATTTTTTTAGCGATATCAGTATTAGTAAGCCTTCCATCACGTTGAAGAAGGCTGATGAGTTGAGTGTCGATTTCATCAAGTTTTTTTCTTTTTAAAATTTTTTTTGAATCATTGTCCATATGCAGTGTCCACTATTGTTAGAGAGATTTAATGAGTTCTCTAAATTGGCAAAATATTGTATATCTGATCCAGTGAGATAAATTTGAAATAATATTGCAGATAAATCAATTAATTTTTACGAAAAATATAAAATTTTATAAAAAAATAGCGTTTTTTCGTTAAAAATTTAATAAAAAATGTTGACTTTCGTGATATATGATCTTTTCTTTTAATCGATTCTGACATAAGGAGGATGATATGAGCAGTCTCACGAATACCAGCAAGAAACAAACTTTTACCATTAATAATTTTAAAACATCCAAAGAAAAGAAACTCCCAATTTCCATGATTACCTGTTACGATCACGCCTTTGCCAGAATTCTTGAACAAACGGATATCGATGTGCTGCTTGTTGGTGATTCTCTGGGGAATGTAATAGCGGGGTACAGCAATACAATCCCGGTAACGGTTGACCAGATGATCTATCATACCGAAATTGTCAAAAGGGGCGCCCCGTCAAAATTTGTGGTAATTGATATGCCGTTTATGAGCTATCACGTATCAGTGGAGGACAGTCTGCGCAATGCCGGCCGTATGATAAAAGAAAGCGGCGCCAACGCGGTGAAACTTGAAGGAGGAAGAGATTTCAGCGCGACCGTACAGGCACTGGTGAAGACATCTATTCCGGTGATGGGGCATCTCGGGCTTACTCCTCAGTCAGTACATAAATTCGGCGGATATTCGGTGCAGGGACGCGGAGAGGAGCAACGGAAAACGATTCTTGAGGACGCAAAAATTCTCGAGGATGCGGGGATTTTTGCTCTTGTTTTGGAGAAGGTGCCGGAATCTCTTGCGCGGGAGATTTCTGAAAGCATCTCGGTCCCCACTATCGGTATCGGCGCGGGACGGTATTGCGACGGGCAGGTACTGGTTCTCAATGATATGCTCGGGCTTGATGAATCTTTTAAACCGAAATTTTTAAAAAAGTACGCGGATCTTTTTACTCTGACATTCAATGCGGTAAATGAATACAATGATGATGTTAAAAATAAAAAGTTCCCGGGCTCTGAAAATGTTTATGAGTGATTAATCTGGATGTTCTTTTCTTTCAGGTATTTCTTCATCCGCTCTTCGGAACAGGTTCTGAAAAGAACTTCTTCATTGCAGTAGAGATAGAAGTCTGAGCCTTCATTTTTAATGTAGAAATGATTGTTCTTGCTATCGTTTAACTGCAGATGTTTTTTTATTCTCGAATCTGAATTTTTCCTGCTCGCTTTTTTTAACAGCTCCTTGTTTATTCTCGGGAATGATCTCCGGAATTCATTGATCTCTTCAACAGAACACCCCACTATTTCTGAAAGTTTCTGGTCGGAATAATAGGGATAAATTCTGATTAAAGTGTCTATTTTTCTCTTAGGCCAATTTTTAAAACTCATACGCGAACCCTGTTTATTTAATGATGTCATTGATCCTTTTATTATTTCACAAGTACAGTATTTTAACAATAAAAAATACTTTCCAAAAGCAGGTCTGTGTGTAAATCTGCGGAAATTATTATCCAGAAGATACATGAATACTCCAGAAACACAATGCTGCACCGATATTTTTACCGAAGACACTGAATTTCGCAGGGACCTCGGCCCTGTCGAAGCGGTTTCCATTGTTATAGGGAGAATTATCGGCTCCGGTATATTCAGAACACCCGGTCCGATTATGGCGCTTGTCGGATGCACTTCCCTGTTCGGCCTGGTCTGGGTGTTTGGCGGGCTTATCACTATATTTGGCGCGGTCTGTTATGCGGAGCTGGTAGCGATGATGCCTAAATCAGGCGGGCCCTATGTTTATCTTAAAGCCGCATACGGGCCACTGTGGTCCTTTCTTCGTGGGTGGGCGATGTTTTTTGTCGCTGAAACCGGGGCCATCGCCGCGGTCGCCCTTGTTTTCGCAGAATATTCCCATGCCCTGTACCGTATTGTCACCGGCTCGTCTTTTCCTGAAGTAGCTGTTTTCGGCTATCCTTGCCCGCAGCTGGGTGTACTGCTCATAGCTTTCGCAACCATATGGGCTTTAACCAGCATAAATCTTTTCGGCGTTTTCCTCAGCGGGGTGTTTCAGAACATTTTCAGTACGATAAAGATCGTTGCCGTATCCGGTATCATTGTTGTCGCTGTCTCATCAACAAAAGGGTCCTCGAACAATTTCATGAATCCTTTATGGCCCGCCGATTTTTCGTGGTCATCTATCCTCGCAGTCGGCGCCGCGTTGCGCTATTCGTTTTTTGCTTTCAGCGGATGGGAAGGCGCGACCTATGTTGCCGAAGAGGTGCGCAACCCGCGAAGGAACCTTCCGCTGTCGCTGTTTCTGGGAATAACCGGGGTGTTGTTTCTTTACGCGGGCGCCAATGGGGCCTATCTTTACCTTCTTCCTCCCGCTACGGTCGCGGCGTCAAACTGGGTGGCCACTGAGGCGATGAACGTCGCGGTTGGCGCGACCGGAGGCATCCTTATCTCGGCCGCGGTCATGCTCAACACCTTCGGCAACGTGAGCACGCAGATACTGTGCAAGGCGCGAACCTGGCAGGCAATGGCCGCTGACGGGCTGTTTTTCAGGACCATGGGCACCATACATCCCCGCTATAAAACCCCGAACCGTTCGCTCATCGCCCAGGGGCTGTGGGCGTCGGTGCTTCTGATATTTGCCGCTCTTGCCGAGTCATCCTACGAAGCCATTATCGATTTTTTTTCTGCGACCGGGACGATCTTTAACATCATGACCTTCGCGTCAGTGATTATTTTCAGGAAGAAATTTCCGGACATGAGCCGCCCGTATAAGGCATGGTTCTATCCCTGGAGTGTTATGCTGGTCATCGTTTTCTATTTCATCTACCTGGCAATAACACTGGTCACGGCGTTTGTCCCTTCAGTGCTCGGCCTTGCCCTTACGTCAACGGGCCTGGTTTATTATTATTTTTTCGCGGGGCCGCGCCGTGAAAATCATCCGCGCAGTTATTGAGTATTTTCCGGGACTTGCAAATGAATATAATGATTGATAAAGTGTATTATCAGCTGCGGAAAGAAATTGATGAACGCATGCCTGTCGGAATGCCGCCCGGAGATGACGATGCCGCGGTCAGGATTTTAGCATCCCTTTTCACGCCTGAAGAAGCCGGCATAGCGATACATTTAAGCATCCTTCCTGAAAGAATAAAAAAGATACACCGGCGCCTTAAGAAAAACGGGCTGCGGATAAATGAGCCGGCGCTGAGGGAAGTGCTCGATTCCATGGTCACAAAAGGTTTGATAATGGGGGATGACCTTGAGTCAGATAACGTGCGCTACAGCCTTGCACAGTTCGCCGTTGGCATCTACGAATTCCAGGTCAACCGTCAGACGCCTGAATTCGCGCAGCTTGCCGAAGCATATCACAACGAGGCCCTGGCTTCTGAATTTTTTCATGAAAAACGGCCTGTTCAGCTGCGCACCGTCCCGGTCAATGCCGCGCTAACCGGCAAGAAGAACATCGCGACCTATGATGATATCGGCAGCATCATCGCGGGCGCGGATGAGCCCATTGCGGTCATGGACTGCGTGTGCAAGGAAACCAGAGACATTCTCAAAGAGCCGTGCAGGCTATCGGATGTCCGCAGCAACTGCATCATGTTCGGAGACACCGCCCGATTTTTTCTTGAAAGGAAGGTCCCTTCCGCGCGCAGGGTCAGCCGGGATGAGCTTCTGCGCATGATCGATACGTTTCGCAAGATCGGGTTTATTCTTCAGCCGGCAAACAACAGAAAGCCGGGCTTTCTCTGTGTCTGCTGCGGGTGTTGCTGCAACGTCATCCGCGGATATAAAAGGCTGCCCAGGCCGTCACAGTACTTTCAGTCAAACTATTACGCCGAAATCGTCCCTTCGCTCTGCAACGGCTGCGGCAGGTGCGTAACCCGCTGCCAGATGGACGCGATCAGCCTGGTTAATGAAAAGGGGGCAGTTGACCTGGACCGGTGTATAGGGTGCGGCAATTGCGTGGAATTCTGCAAAAAAAATGCGATCATCCTGCATGAAAAAGAAAAGAAAAAACGTCCCCCCCGGAATTCACGTCATCTGTACACAAAGATTCTTTTCAACAAGAAAGGGTTTGTCGGCACGGTCGCGACGGTACTCAAGCTGATGTCGGGCAGGAAGGTTTAGCGTTATTTAATGACCGTCGCAAGGAACAGCCAGAAAAACGAAAACGCCATGAAAATGGACGCGACCTTGAAGAGAAGGAAAATCCGGTCAAAGGACGGGTTTTTAATATTGCCCATTGCCAGGAAAATCATGTACGCGCTCAGGGCGTATACCGGCGCCATCAGTACATGAGACAGGTTCATTGCCCGGGCTATGCCGATAATGATCACCCCGCTTAATATCCCGGAAAGGGTGATCACTTTTACGGTTTCCTCCCTGCTCCTTACCACCGGCCACATGGGAACCCCCGCTTTTCGGTAGTTTTCCAGGTTCTCGGGTATCATCGCGAGGGTGAGGATGTGCATGGGGATCCAGCACAGCACAAAAACGCTCATGAGCAGGCCGAGCAGGTCTATGTTCCCGGTCACGGCAGTTCGGCCCGCCAGGACCGGGAGCCCGCCGGAAATGCCGCCGAATATTATGGAAAAGCGCGTCCGCCTTTTCAGAAGGATTGAATACACCACAACGTCAAAAAAAAGGCCGAGAAAGATAACGATCATGGTTATTGTGTTGATGTATAATCCCGCAAGAACCACTCCGGCGATTGAGAGCAGGGCCCCGCTTGCCAGCACGGATGCAGGATGCAGTTTTCCGCTGGGAAGTGCCCGGTGCCTGGTGCGTTCCATTACCGCGTCAATGTCGCGGTCAATATACATGTTAAGAAGGGTTGACCCTGAAATTGACAGGAACAGGGCAGTCAGAATCCAGAGCAGCGGGATCAGCGACAAAGAAGGCCATGAACTGATAAGCCAGGAGAAAACGCCGGAAAACACGAGGAGGAGTGTCTGCTTGACTTTTATTAAATCGCCGTAAAAGGGGATCAGTTTATATGAAACGGCAATGCTTTTCCTGTATGATGGTTCACGCCTGTTCACGGTCATTTTTCGGCTTTATGCAAGGATGATCTCAGTTCTGTTCTTCGAGATATTTTTTATAGTTCTGGAGTACGGCATCGCGATTTCGTTCGCCTACTTTTTCGTTGCCGATATAAATTCCCCAGGGATCAAGGTTCCGGGTAACAACGGAACAGGCCCCCACGGATGCTCCCTCTCCAATGGTCACTCCCGGGAGCACGACGCTGTTGGCGCCAATAACTGAAAACCGGCCGATAATGATCGGAGCCCGATACGTGTTGCGGTACTTGTCGTCAATTGTGGGATTGCCGAAACCGCAGCCTTTAAAATCGTCGTTGCTCGTGTATATTTTAACGCCCTGAAATATACCCGCGAAATCCCCGATTTCAAGGATATCAGCCCCGTTGATGAAAACAAAGCTGGCAAGGTGAACATTATTACCGATCTTCATCTGCTTGTTTGCATATATATAGCAGAATGAGTCAATAATAATATTGTTTCCAAATTCAATATTATTGATTCCGCTGATTTTAACCGGCCGGTATATTCTGACACCGCGGATTTTTTTTCTTTTCGGGATTAACATTGTTTCCTCCTTGTATTATGTATGCCAGATGGGGGGAAGGGCGGTTTTTCCTGACCATGGCGTATCGAATGCGATAATACCGTTAAAAATGAAGTTTTGTCAAAATAAATTTATCATTGAACCGGTGAAAATCACATCCAATTATTGAATTAATGATTATTATAGCAGGTTTTATAAAAACGATATAAAAAAATTTTTCAGGTATTTCCGGGTTACGGGCACTTCAACGGATGCCGGTTTTGTGAGGGATTTATACGCGCGTCATTATCTTCTCTTCAGAAAAAAGCGGTGAAGAATGATCCCTGAAACGAAACCGGTGATATGGGATATCCACGCGACCGAGCCCTCCTGGCCAAGGAACCCGGAAATCTGCATGATAAACCAGATGATTAAAAACACCAGAGCGGACATTCTTACCGGGAAAATGAAGAGGAGCGCGTGCACCTGCGCCCTGGGGAAAAGAAAAAGATAGGCCCCCAGAACCGCTGATATCGCGCCCGAAGCCCCGACCAGGTTGACGTCTGATCCCGGAAATATCGCTTCAAAAGCGAGCGCGCTTATGACTCCGGTGAGCAGATAAAAGACCAGGAAACTGAACGGCGACATCCGGTCTTCAATATTGTTTCCGAATATCCACAGAAAGAGCATGTTGAAAGCCAGGTGTCCGGGACCGGCATGGAGAAACATATAGGTCCCCAGCGAGAGAAAGGGCGGTATCCAGGTTGAGTCAGGCAGGTTCCCCTTGTGCAGTTCATAGGGAATAAGCGCGAACTGCCTGCTGATAACGTCAAACCCATAGGGGCCGAAAACCTGGTACAGGAATACCGCGATATTGGCCAGTATGAGTATAATGGTCATAAAGGGGAAGTGCCTGGTCGGGTTGACGTCTTTATAGGGAAGGAGCATTATTTCACCGCCGATGTTCCGTCATAGAGAAATTTTTTCTGCGCGAAGTATTCTCCGCCGCGTCCTGAAGCCACATAGCAGCCTCCGCCGATACGGGCCTCGTTCTGTATCCGGCAGTCTTTGCCGATCAGGGTGATGCCCGCAAAGAGCGATTCAGGGAAGTCATTGTTTTTAATGAGATGGTTTTCATTGCCGACCCTGCAGTTCCCTTCAATGTTGTAGTAGGCGTTTTCGGGGTTGATATCGGTGCGCTCATCGAAAATGGAATGGTATATCCGGGCTTCAGGGCCTATTTTGACATGGGGAAGGATGATCGAATCTTTGACCACCGCGCCTTCAGCGACGTGAACTCCGGGGTAAATGATCGAATTGGTCACGGTTCCGTTGATGATGCAGGCATCGGAAATAAACGAGGCGCTGACTTTTGCCGCGGACCCGATGGAAGCGAACCCCTCGGCGTTTATTTTGCTCTGGATGATTTTTTCTTCATAGAGCAGGTTGAATATGCGCGGGTCAAAAATTATCTGCCAGTGAAGGTCGTAGTATTCGGGAATGTTTTTAAGGGGCCAGTACAGGGCCTTTATGGTGGATGTTTTAACGCCCTTATTGACCATGGTGTTGATCACCATCTCGAAAATATTGGGGGACGTTCTTTTTTCGTGAATGGCCTGGTTGACGATCTTGAGCAGGGATTTCTGGTCAATCACGAGCACCTTGTAGGCCATGCTTGCCCTGTCCGCGACCTGGATTTTAAAGAGCAGGGCCTTTGTTTTCGCTGAGCGGTATTTTTTAATCAGGTCCTTAAAATCGATTATTGAGGGGATATCGCCGTTGTATATGACGTAGTAGCGCGTGTTGCTGTCCATGATAAGATGATAGCAGGTATTTATATCGGAATATTCCCTGGTTATCACTTTGACCGGGGGGAATTTCATGCCGGTAAAGGGGCCATACCGGTCAACATATTCATCGAGGCTGTCCTCTTCATTGCTGTAGATGATGGTCGTTCGCGCTCCGGCAGAAAAGGAGTTGCGCAGGGTAAAATCAATGATCCTGAACCTTCCGCCGAAGGGCAGCATATAGCGTGACCTGCCGTCGGTAAGGGACAGCAGCGAGTTGTCCCTGGGTGCCGGATAGGATATTATGGTAACGTTGTCCATGGTGGTCCTGAAAATTTATCCTTCATGACATTATCAGATAATAAAAAAATCAATAAAAAAATTGTTATTGAATAATGCCTTCAGGAGTTTATTGTCAGAGCTGATGAACAAGCAGGAAAAATATTACACTGTAACGGTGCTCCCCGCGGGGGATACAATCTCCTGTTCGCCGGATGCCCTTTTGCTGGATGTCCTTGAAGACGGGGGTTACCCCGTGTCCGCGCCCTGCGGCGGCAGGGGCCGGTGCGGCAAATGTGGCATCAGGGCAGAGGGCGCCCTTTCTCCCGTAAGCCGGGCTGAAGAAGAGCTGCTTCACGACCGGTCTCTGCGGCTTTCCTGCATGGCGCGGGTACAGGGGGATGTTGTTGTTGATATGCCGAAGGATGAGGCCGTCCTGCATCTGCCTTCACTTGAGCTGGACAGGGCAGCGGCATACTGCATCGCGGTTGATATCGGGACCACAGTGGTCAAGACATCCCTGGTGAACACTGAGAGCCGGGAGCGCTTTCCCCTGGCGTCATTTCTCAATCCTCAGCGGCGTTTCGGCCATGACGTGATATCCCGAATAGCGGCCGCGTCTGACCCGGCGTCCGCCCGAAAAATGTCCGGTCTTCTCCGCAATGAGCTGAAAAGGCTTGTGCGGGCAGTGATGGGCCGATATTCACTTTCTGAAAAAAATATCAGTACCATGGTGTTTTCGGGGAATACCACCATGATGTACCTGCTTCTCGGGCTGGACTGCGCGCCACTGGGTGCGCACCCGTATCGCGCCGCGGTTCTTGATTTTGACGATGGCATGAAGGGCCTGCCTGTTGAGAGCGGCATAAACCCTGAAACGGAATTACTGGCGCTGCCCGCGGCCTCTGCTTTTCTGGGAGGCGATCTGGTGGGAGGGCTCGCGCTGGTGCATGAACAGGGAATCCGTGAACGGGCTTTTTTTATCGATATCGGGACCAATGGCGAGATGTTTCTCCTGGACGCCAGGGGCGACGTCTTCGCGACTTCGTGCGCCATGGGTCCTGCCCTTGAAGGGATGAACATTTCATGCGGCATGACCGCGGCTGACGGGGCGGTTGACCATGTCAGGTTTGATCAGGGCCGTTTCATCTGTTCTGTCATAGGGCAGAAGGAGCCGGTCGGTATCAGTGGCACCGGCCTGATTGATGCGATCGCTGTGATGCTCGGCCTGGGGGTGATTGACCGGGACGGGTCGTTTTCAGGCGATCAATCCTCTGCGGCTGGCGCATATGATCCGGGCGCGCGCGTCATCCGCCTTGCTGAACGCGTTTCAGTCAGCCAGAAAGACATCCGCCAGGTGCAGCTCGCGAAAGGCGCAAGCCTGGCAGCGGCTCAAATTCTTGTGCGCGAATCGGGAATGCCTGCTGAAGATATCAAGGATGTGTTTATTGCCGGCGCGTTTGGCGAACACCTCGACCTGGACAATTTCAGGCTCCTTTCATTTCTGCCGGCATTCCCTGAAGCGCGATGGCATTTTCTGGGGAATACAAGCCTTGCTGCCGCGGAGGCATATTGCTGTGACGATGCATTCAGGCGGCTTGCGCGGCAGCTTCGCGACCGGATCAGGATAATTGAGCTTTCATCCCGCCAGGATTTTAACGATCTTTTCCTTGCCAGCCTGGACTTTTGATCATTGCCGCATAGCCCCTCACCGGATGATTCAGGGATAATATATGTTATATTCTTGACAAAAGCTGCCGATTTGCCTTCATCTGGGTACAAAAAGTTCCGGGGGAATCCATGAGCGAACAAAAGAGAGAACAATGGGGATCTAAAGTCGGTTTTGTCCTGGCGGCTGCCGGTTCAGCCATAGGACTGGGAAATATCTGGAAGTTCCCCTATGTAACCGGTGAAAACGGCGGAGCGGCCTTTGTTCTCATCTATCTCATTTCTGTGGTGCTCCTGGGGCTTCCGATTATGATCGCGGAACTGGTTATCGGCCGGCACACGGAAAAAGACCCGGTCGGCGCGTTCAAGGCAATGCTTGGCGGCACGGGATGGGTCATCATCGGGTATATGGGCGTTCTTTCGGGATTTTTCATTCTTTCTTTTTACAGTGTCATAGGCGGATGGACTCTGGGGTATATTGTGAACAGCATTACCGGCCTGACCTCTTCGCTTAAAGACGTTGGGACTGCCAAAGTCGCTTTTAATGAGTTTACGCATGACACCGTTATGGTCGTTTTATATCATTTTCTGTTTATCGCCGCCTGTGTTTTTATAGTGATCAGGGGCATTAAAAACGGAATTGAAAAGTGGAGCAAGGTGCTCATGCCGCTGCTTTTTATAATAATTATTGTGCTGATTGTCAGGGGCCTGTCAATGGATGGCGCTATTGACGGAGTGGCTTTTTTCCTTAAACCTGATTTTTCCAAAATAAACACCGATTCCGTTCTGTCCGCTCTGGGGCAGTCCTTTTTCAGTCTCAGCCTTGGCATGGGCGCTATTATCACCTATGGAAGCTATCTGTCCCGTGAGGACAAAATCCTCCATTCGGCAATATATATTGTCATTCTTGATACCGTGATCGCGATCATGGCAGGGCTCGCGATTTTTCCCGCGGTGTTTGCCATGGGGCTCAATCCCAACAGCGGGCCCGGCCTGATCTATCACGTCATCCCCGCGGTATTCGCGAACATGGCTTATGGCGGTGTTTTTGCCACGCTGTTTTTCATGCTGCTTTTTATCGCTGCCCTGACCTCTGGCATATCCCTGCTCGAAGTTGTGGTTGCCTACATCACCGATGAGAAGGGATGGAGCAGAAAAAAGGCGGTGTTGATTTTCGGGACGGTGATATTTCTGCTGGGTGTTCCTTCAGCGCTTTCCTTTAATGTCATGGAGAACATCACTGTTTTCGTTGGTAATAATTTTTTTGATTTCATGGATAAGCTGACGTCGAATTTCATGCTTCCCATAGGCGGATTTTTTATAGCCATTGCCCTGGGGTGGAAATACGGCCTGGATAAGACAATGCACGAGCTGGACCCCGACACCAGGATTATTTCCCTGAAGGAGCTCTGGGCGTTTACCATAAAGTTTGTGTCGCCGATACTGGTTCTGCTTGTGTTTATCTTTAACTTTATCAGGCAGATTGGGGACTGATCTCTTCAGCCTTTTTTTCGGGCGGCCTGTTTTTTATTTTTATGACCGTTCCCGCTGCCGTGAACACGGTAAACATCGCTGCGACCGGTATCATGATGTGCAGTATAAAAACCGGGAGTATTTCCTCGGAATAAATCTTGAACACCGGCTTTGATGCCAGTTCAGGGAATATCGTTCCCGCATTGAACGTGGCAACAATCGCTCCGACTGCAGCGACCAGCATGATAACCGAAGGATAAATCAGTATCCGTGAAAGCCAGGCCGCTTTTTTTCTTTTTTCAAAGGGAAAGAGTGCGATTACCGCGATAAAGATCAGCGCCGCTGCCAGGAGCGCATATTTTGCATACTGCGCGCATGTTGCCGCGATCATTACTATTTCCATTGTTTCAGCGGATTTGCCGGTGAGCGCAACGGGCTTCATCCTGACGATCCCGTCCTGGATGGAGAGATTGATCTTATCGAGGTATGACCTTCCCAGGCTTTCGGCAAGCCCGGATTCGGAAAATTTGAATAGATTGACAAACACATCCCTTTTCTGAAGGTCAGGGATTTCCTGTATCTTATCGACGAATATTTCACTTAACAGGTGCCGTTTCTGGCGTATGCCGTTAACTTCCTCCTCTATCCAGAGGCTTACCCTCAGCTCGGGCAGTGCAATTCTTAATGTGTCCATGAACATGGGCAGGTTGATATTGAAGGGGTTTCTGGCAACATTCCCGGCCTCTACCTGGTCCCGGTATGTAGTCATAAAAGAGATCATCTTTTCTATTTCAGTTTTCATCCCCTTTTCAATGACTTTTGTGTTCAGTTCATCGGAAAGGATCGGGCTGACTATATCAAGATCGGAATAGATTTTTCCCAGAAGCGAATTCTCATGGGACATGATTATTTTCTGAGCCTGTTCCTCTTTCTTCTGCAGGGTCTTTGCGGTGTCCTCAAAAATTTCTTCGGCATCATCCAGGTCGTCTTCTGCCTGGTATATGACATCCCTATTTTCTTTTCGGTATGTTTTTACTTCATCAATAAGGGAGTCCAGTTTTTCAAGTTCGATTTTTTTATAGTTTTTAAATTCATTTTCGTTTTTAAAGACATCCGGCGCTTTTTTCCAGGTAAGCCGTGACAGTTCGTTTCGCTGGGAAGTGAGAGCATCAAATCGTTCTGTTTTATTGATATGCTGGTAGTAGTCTTTTTTTTCTTCATAATCGCTTTTTACGCTCTGATACTGGCGCCTGTATGAATCGAGCTGGACCTGCTCTTCAATTTCATTTTTAATTCTGGTTTCAAGGTCCCATCGTGTTGCTTTAACGAACGTTGCGATAAGATCCGAGTTTTTTAATATGCCCGTGTAAAAATCACTGGAGGTCAAAAGGAAGATCAGAAGGGCCGTGAGCATGAAAAGGGGGAACAGAATAAGCGCCTTTATCGCTATCGCATGAAAAAAAAACGACGCGGCTTTACCCGGTTTTTTCTGATTTTCAACAGGAACTTGTGGTATGTCAGTTGTTTCCGTCATGATGAATACCCTTTTTTTATTTGATTGAAAAAGAATTACTAAAAATGGCGGGCCGGTCAAGCGAAATATTAGTGTAGTTTTCAGTTGTTATTTTTTTACGAGGTATAATATAAGGGAACCTCTATAAATTACATTTTTGATGTTCCCTTGTGGGCACAATATCTGATAAAATCAGGAGTTATCATATTTAATAATAATGAAACTCCTGATTTTTAGAGGTGCCCATAACTTATAATGTCACAAGCATCCCCGATTGAATTATTGGCGGCATCGCAATTTTATTACTTGACTAAGGCGTTGTCAGCATTACTGAATAGAGCATTACGCGGAGTAAATAATGAGAACACCGGTTTTATCCGTCATTATTATCAGTCTGATGTTTTTTTCTTATGGGTGCAAAAAAACCGATAAGGAACTTCTGTCCCAGGAAATGAAACTCGCCGCCAGCTCAGGGCTGAACAAAAAGATCGCAGCCTTAAAGGACAGGCTCGATGACGCTGAGACCGATTTCCAGCGCGCTGAAATATATACCGATATCGCGTCCATTGAATCAGAAAAAGGGGACCACTCTTCCTGCCAGAAGAGCTCCAGGCAGGCGATCAAGTTCCAGCCGAACCAGCACCGCTCCCACTATCTTCTGGGAAGGTCCTACCTCGCAGCGGACCGCGTCGATGAAGCTGAAAAGGAACTCCTCGTTTCCATTGATTTAAACGCGTCATATGCACCTGCCCATTTTGAGATGGGTAATGCTTATTACCGCAAAAAGTTGTACCAGAAGGCCCTTGAGGAATACGAAATTACGGTCGATCTGGAACCCGCTCATTATATGGCCCATAACAATACCGGCGTGATCCAGAGCTTGCTGGGCAACCAGAATGCGTCCCTTCAGGCTTTCCGGAAAGCGGTGGCGGCCAGGCCCGACTTTCCGCAGCCATATAAAAACATGGGAATCATCTATGATATATATCTTAAAGACCGCTCGTCTGCCATTGCCCAGTACCGCAAATACCTGGAGCTGCGCCCTAACAGCCATGACCGCAGGCTGGTCAAATCCTGGATAGAAAGCCTCGGCGGGTGAGCATGAAGAAATCATTGATCATAATCCTGCTGCTGGTTGTCTCATTCGCGGTTCTTTATTCGGATGAAGGGAAAATTCGGCTCGCTGTTGCCCAGTTCGATGATTCGCTCACCCTGGCCTCTGAAAATATCAGGGCAGGATCTGCGGTGACCTCGATACTGGAACAGAAATATTCCGGGATAGACCGGTTTTACGTGCGCGACCGCGACGCTATCGGCGATTATCTTGACAGCATCGCGCGGGTCCAGCTCGGGCTCGCACAGCCGGACATGCTGAAGACATCATCCCGGGACCTTAAAATCGACTATCTGACCGTGGGAACGGTCTCCCGTTTCGGCGACCGCTATGAGATTGATGTGAGGACCATTAATATAAATACCTGGAAGATAATCCATGCCCGGGGATGCAGCATGTACAGCATCAGCAACGGCGTTGACGATATCGTATGGTATATTGACAGGCAGTTTACGCCGGACTATGTACGGCAGCGTGATGAATCAACCGTGACCAGGCCTGTTGTCACGGTACACAAATTCAGGGACGATAATCATCTGGCGGCAAAAACCGGGTACGGGGGTGCTTTTGCCGAAATTTTAAACAGCAACCTGGGTTCGTTTTATTTGATCACCACGGTGGAACGCACCTACACCAAGGCCCTCGTGAATGAAAAGATGCTCGAAATGGCCGGTGTCATAGAAAATGACGGGTCTGATTCAAGCTTCAGCCTTCAGGGAATCCAGTACAAGCTCACCGGCGAGATCAATGTTTTTGATGATATGATCTGCGTGAACTACCGCGTCCATGACACGGTAGAGGGAAGGGTCATACACCTGGGAACGCGGGAAATCGCTTCAGCCGCAGGCCTCAGGCCCGCCGCCCTGGATATAGCGCTGACCGTTGAAGACCTGCTGAACAACCGCATCGGGACCCTGAAACTCGAGAGCGTGCCCGAAGGGGCTGAAGTATTCATTAATGACGAGCCCTCCGGAGCGGCGCCCCTGGTCATCGCCCTTCCCCGCGGATTTCATTCGATCATGGTCCGGCAGAGCGGGTACGAAACGCACCGGGAACAGGTTGAGATCAAACCGCGGGAAATCGAAGTCAGAAGGATCGAGCTCGCTCCCCTGAGCATGAAACTGATCGAAGAAGCATACCTGTACGAAAAGGCGGGCAAATGGGAGGAAGCGGTTGACACCTACAGCAGGTTTATCGATGCCTATGGCGACACGAGCGACGCGGACAGCGCCTATTACCGCAAGGGCCACATTGAGATGATCAATCTCAAGCGTTACAGGGATGCGCTTGCCACGTTTACCGCGCTGGTTAACCGCTACCCTGACACGATGACCAGGGCCGAAGCCTACTACGGCCTCGCGCGGACCCATTTTCTCATGGGCAATAGCAAAGAGGCAAGGGCAGTACTGGATTATCTTCTTGAAAAATACAGCGACACTTATGCGGCTGAAGAGGCCAAAAAGATTCGCCAGCGTTTATAAGGAAACTGAAATGAAAATTGAGACCCTGCTCTGGCTTTTCCCGGTGATCTTTATGATCCACGATTTCGAAGAGGTGATTTTTCTGAAACCCTGGCTCAGGCGCAATAAGGAATCTCTGGCGGAAGCGTTCCCCTTTTTTGCCAGGGTGATGGCCCATATCGACGGGCTGTCAACGCCGGCCTATACTCTGGTCGTTGCCGAGGAATTCCTCCTCCTTTCGGCTGTAACCCTGGTCTGCGCGGAATTTGAGCTTTTCAACGTGTTCGCGGCTGTGCAGCTGGTCTTCATGGTCCATCTTATCGTCCATGCCGCGCAGGTCATTCTCATCAAACGCTACGCGCCCGTAATTGTCAGCACGCTTATTGCCGGAGTGTACTCGATGTACGCGCTGCAATATCTTTTCCTCAACGGCCTTCTGTTTTACCGGCATGTGCTGATTTTTTCCCTGATCGCGGCTGTTTTCTTCGGGCTTAACTTCATGGTCGCCCATTTTCTGGCCTCGTATTATGACTTAAAGATGAAGCCGGGAGAATAGGCGGTGAAGACAACGAAAAACATCCTTTTTTACGCGTACATGGCGACCACTACCGGTTTCATACTTCATGAAATGGACGCGGTGTACTGGAAGGAGTGGGAGCTTTTCGGGATCACCAGGGATTACCCGGGGCTTATGGTTTTCATCCTTGCCCATGTTCTGATACTGCCGGCCGTTTTCTGGGGCATGGCCAATCTGCATCGCAGGCAGGGCCTGATGATCTCGCTGGTCATGGCGTGCTTCGGCATGGCCCATTTCTTTCTGCACGCGGTCCTGGGAAAGGGCTATTTCGTCACCGGTTTTTCATCCGGTATCATTAACGCGATTTTTATTGTCTCAGCGGCGCAGCTTTATCTCACCATAAAACTGTTAAAACAGAAGGAGGCCGGGGCGCAGTAATGGTTGAAGTAAGGGGGCTGCAAAAACATTTTAAAACGCGCAAGAAGGGCCTGTTCGACCGTCCCGGCATCGTAAAGGCGGTTGATGATGTCTCCTTCAGCATTGCCCGCGGCACGACCCTGGGCATGGTCGGGGAAAGCGGCAGCGGCAAGACGACCGCGGCGCGCGCGATGCTCCGGCTGGTGGAGCCCGATGCCGGGACCATACTCGTGGACGGGACCGGGGTGCACGCCCTTGACCGCAATGAGCTGCGCGTGTTCCGCAGAAACATGCAGCTGGTGTTTCAGGACCCTTACAGTTCGCTTGACCCCCGCATGACCGTGGGCGCCATTGTTTCAGAGCCCCTGAGCATACACACCGCGCTCGGGAAGGCCGAGTTGAGGGACCGCACCAGGGAACTGCTGAACCTGGTCGGCCTGGGCAGGGAACACCTTGACCGCTATCCGCATGAATTCAGCGGGGGCCAGAGGCAGCGTATCGGCATCGCGCGTGCTATAGCGCTCAACCCGAAGTTTATCATCCTTGACGAGCCGGTGTCGGCCCTCGACGTTTCGATCCAGGGCCAGCTTCTGAACCTGCTCAACGAGCTTCAGGACAGGCTCGGCCTCACATACCTCTTCGTGGCCCATGATCTCGCGGTGATCGAACATATGAGCAGCCGCATTGTGGTCATGTACCTGGGCAGGATTGTCGAGGACGCGCCCAAGGAGGTCCTGGCAGCCGAGCCGCTTCATCCGTACACGAAAAGCCTGATGCGGTCCATACCCGATGTAAGGCCGCAGAAGCACGGTTTCGCCGTTCTCAGGGGGGAAATCCCCTCTCCGGAAAATCCGCCCTCAGGATGCCATTTTCATCCCCGCTGCCCCCATGCGATGGACATATGCAGGCAGGAATATCCCGGCGAAAAGGAAGTCGGGTCATCTCGCGTACGGTGCCACCTTTACTGAAAGGAGCCGGTGAATGGCCCTGCGCAATAACATAAAGAACGGCGCGATAATAAAATCACTGCAGATCGCGGCCGCGTTGCTTTTTGTCATCCCCCTGCTGTCTGCCCCCCTTGCTTCGTATGATGAAGTCGACCGGCTTGAGGAGCTGCTCCGCATCGCCAGGGAAAACCCGGTAGAAGAAAAGGCCCGGGAAAATATTTACCTGAAGGATGATATTCTCTACTGCACCGGAACGGGCAGGGCCGCCCGTGAAAACAACCGCGCCGCTTCGTTCATGGAATCCGGTGAATACCGGAAAGCCGCGGATATCTTTGAATCGTCGCTGGCGGAGGCCGCGCTGTTTTTCCCCTTCAGGTATAATCTGGGGACCTGTTACGTGCGTCTGCTTGATCTTAAAAGGGCCATGCTTAATTTCCAGAAGGCAAAACTCGTGGTCCCGGAATTTTCGAAAACGTACCTTCAGATCGGCCTGATCTACCAGCAGTGGGACCGGGACAGCGAGGCGATTGAATATTTCAGGGAGGCGCTGAGGAGAAACATCAAGGAGCTTGAGACTTTTGTGATGATCGGGGACGTGTATTTCAAACGCAACCAGCTCGAAATGGCGCAGAAATATTTTGATACGGTCCTCCGCGTTGACCACCGGTACCCCAATGCGCTTCTGGGCAGGGGCAAGATTTATTTCAGGAGGGGCCAGTACATCAAGGCAATCGTGATGCTGAAGTCAATCGACACATCACGCCCTTATGACAAAGCCCTGCACTATTATTTTGCCGAGTCCTCTTTCAAGCTCAGGGACTACAGGACCGCTGCCGAACACTATGACATCCTTCTGAAAAACCGCAACGACCGTTTTTTTCTGACCAATTCGCCTGCCCTGATCAAACACAAGCTCGAGATAAGCAGGCGGCTGGCGACCAGGGAATAGCTTCAGATGAGGAATGATATCCTGAAATACAGGGTCTGATCGAGTTTTTTCGTGTCGTCAGGAACCCGGTTGTTGAATTCCCGCTTATATCCGCCGATCAGGTACAGGCCGCTTTTGCCGCACCCGGTTTCCGTGTCTTTTACTCCGGGAATGGTGAAGGATGTTATTTTGACCTGCAGAAACGTGTCGATATTAAACCGGTAGTTTTCGCCGTCGTCAAACGCGGGAACATAAAAGGCGACAAACTGCAGCAGGAGCGGGTCCACCGGCGTGACCTTGAGCCTGAACCGGAACGACGCTCTGGCCTCGTGCTCTTCTTTCTGCGCCGAATATTTTTCGTACTGGTACACCGGGGCGGCGCTGAAGTCCGGGGCCCAGTACCGGTTCCTGAATATGACCAGCTTCGCTCCCGCGCCGGTGTTGTTCCTGAACAGGAGCCTGCTCATCTCGTTGAATTCACCGGTTGAAAAGATGAATATCTCGATCCTCGGATGCACATAGTGGTCCAGGTTGATTATGCCCTGGCCTTTGTGCTCGCTCAGGACCGAACCGCTCTCACCGTAAAAGGTCTCGTAATGCAGGCTCAACGCGGTGATGCCGTTGTTGTAACTGACCGAAGCCGAGCCGTTGATGGAAAAGACATCGCTGTTGCCGAAATTTTTGATAAGGCCCGCGCTTATCGACGAGGTTATTTTTTTTTCGTCAGGGCCCTTCTTTTTCAGGGGATCGAGTGAGAACAGAACTGATGCTATGGACCGCTCCGGTCTGTCATTCGGGAGCGCGGCGGTTTCTTCTGCTGAGTCCCGGGCAGGAGGCTGAAGCTCGGGGCCGGCTTCCTGTGCGAGCAGGGGAATGGAGAGGGATATCAGGGTTAAAAATATAATTGTCGAAAGGATTGATGCTCCCTTCACTAGGGCCTCCTTGGTTATTCAATAATTATACGTGATATTTCGACTTTGTAAAGGTTGTGAAGGTTTTTAAGCATTTTTCTGACGTTTTTTATCATTTCCCGGTCGGTTGACCTCCTCTGAATGTAGCGCTCGATCTCGTCAAGCTGCGCCTTGAGGTGGTCTCCGATGTCTTCAAGGTCGCGCGCAATGGCCATTGAGGATGCGGGCCTGCTTTCACGCCTCATTTTTTTCATGTCAGCTTCAACCTGCATCTGCATGCGGATCTTTTCTTCTTCATCCTTGATGATTTTGTTGAATATTCTTTCGGAAACGATGTTGAAGTTGACGGGTTGTATCACATCATAGAGCCGGGTGAAGAGGCCCCTTTCCTGGTAAACATCTTCCGGAATAGTCAGCATGGTATACTGGTCATGCATTAGGGAATTGGTTTTGCTGTTGCAGAAAATGTCGCACGAGAAGGGAAGCCAGTCAGCGTTGATTATCATCTCATCAGGGAACTGAATGATCTCCTCATTGAGTATTTTCACTCTTGTTGTTGTTATATATGCCTGAACATTGATCTGCAGTTCCGAAATTCTTGTATAATTGTAATTCTTGAAATTTTTCGATATCTTTGCAGCGGCGTTGATTGCCTGGCCGGGTTCCGCGAAATAGGCCATGATTTTTCTGCTCGCGATCTGCGAAATAATTCCCTTGTTTTCCTCGACAATTGACGAAACCAGCGATTTCAGCCGCATGTTGAGGTTGATGCGCTCGGTCAGGTTGTATTCGGTCTCATCCTTGATCTTGAACAGATCAATGGTCAGGAGGGTGACTTCACTGGTCGGGATGGGCGGCTCGGCTTTGTCTTTATCGCGCTGCTGTACCAAGATATCGATATCGGTCGCGTCGAATTTTCTGAAGATGTTCACCACGAAATTGTCGATTTCCTTGAGGTCTTCCTCGGGAAGTTTTTCGATAATGGGGATGATATCGCCCGACATCCCGTATTCTTCTTTGAGCAGTGATATAAGAAAGAATGCGAACTCGACCGAACGGAGCTCTCCCATGATCGTGAGAATGTCGCGCTGGATCACCTTGTTTTTAATGATGAGCATGTCGCGCACGAATCGGACCGCGTCCCGGTCCCCCAGTTTTACCAGAAGAAGGCAGGCATAGATGCGCACTTTGATTCCGGGGTCTTTAAGATATTCCTGAAGGTGCCGTATCATGATTCTTTTGTTTATGTCAGCGTTCAGGGACAGGATGCTTCCCATCGCCCTGATGATCACGTCTTTAGGCTGGTTTTTTTCAAAAGTGGAGAACAGGTCGTTGAGATACTCGATGTCGCCATCGAAACCCCCTTTTCCTATGCCGAGGACCGCCATGTTCCGCATTTCCTGGTCAGTGTTGCTTTCAATGATTTTTTTCAGGATGCCGTTTATGGTGGCGTTTCCCGCTATGTCCCGCTCCAGCAGAATGGCGAGCAGGGATTTCAGCGTGGGTGTCGATTCCGCGACACGGGGATTCAGGTAATCAATGATTATGTTCATGGAGCGCTGTTCATGAAACAGTGAGAGAAGGTTAAGCGCGGTCTTCTGGTCGTCCTCTGAACCGGTGGTGAGCATGACTTCAACTTCACCGAGCATGTATGAATAGTTGAGCACTGACAGCGCGTGTATTGACGCGGCAAGCAGCTCCTCATCAGGGTATTTCTTCAGGTAATTGTAGATGTTCACCAGGGTCGAGGCCGCTTCATTGATCATCAGCCCCTCGATGATTCTGCAGAGCCTGATTATTCTCTTTCTGAGATACCGTTTTTCGAACCTGAGGTCGTCGATTCGTGTGGCCGAGTTCTCGCGGGATTTTTTATCGCTGTCATAGAGCACCTGAAGAAGAAGGGCGAGGTCTTCCTCTTCGGTTTCGCTGATATAGGTGACCCATTTCGCGATGTCGATAAACACTCCCTTTATTGACGATACGTTTTCGTTGAGCAGGAATGAAATGATGTTCTTTTTGATTTCCGGCGTGAATTTTTCAAGGATCAAGCTCCTGATGCGCTGGAATGATTCGGGGTAGCTCTTTTCGATCACTTCGCGGATCATGAACTCCTTGCGGAACATCTCGAAATATGATTCCAGCGTGACAATGATGTAATTGAAGAGCTTGTCCCTGAGGATATGGAACTGCCGTGTCTTGATGTCCTGGGAAAAGTATTTGATGAAAATATCGATTATAAGCTCGTTCTCTCCCTCGGTTTCGGTTGAGAGCGCTATGAGGCTGCGCAGAAGCTTGTCCGGGTCTTTAAGGCGCCTGATATTGGAATATATCGTGTACATGACCATTTTGGCCAGCTCCTGGTCCCGAGAGGTGAGGGCTTTCATTATGTATACGAGAAATTCCCGGTGGTTGCAGGCGATCATCGCGCTTATAAAAGCGACTTTTACCTGCCTGGAATAGGAGTCGAACCGGGGCGCCATTTTTCCCAGCAGCACCCTGATGTCAAGGATTGACTTGTCTTCATTTTCCGGGGAGTAGGTGTAAAAACCTTCCGGGTCGGTATTTGCCTTTCTGGACGATTCGTCAAGGTCGCAGCCGAGCATGAAAAGGGCCCGGTATACGGCATAGGTTATTTTTTCGTCGTTGCGCTTGAGCAGGTCTTCATACGGTGATATGACCGCAAAAGATGAAAGCGCGGTGACCGCCAGGGGGACCAGTGATTCATGCACTTTTTCGTCTTTGATCAGGGAAAGCAAATAGTCCCTTACTTCCTCTGAATCTCTGCCGGCGTTTTTGAGCACCCTGAAGGTTTTTTGCATCACCGGGGGAGATAACGGGGTTTCCTTGTTTTGCTCAATTAGATCCATTAAAAAGGGGATTTCTTTTCCCGTCTGGCTTTTCCTGATGCAGCCGAGGATGAGTATTTTTTCCTTATCGGTAATGTTTGTTTTAAAGAGGCCGGTTAACGCATCAATGACCGAGGGGTCGTCAAACTGGACAAGGGTCTCGATGGCGCTGGTGCGGATGCTGTCGGTTTTTTCGAGTTCTTTTAAAAGGATGGTGCGGCCGTTTTCGGTTTTTAAAATGGCGAGAATTTTATGAAAAGCGATGCGTTCATAGGGGACCAGCCTGAAGTTTCGGCTGATTTCCATTTTGATTGTCTGTAAAAAGCTTTTTTCTCCGACCACGGGCCCACCTTCTTAAACACATTCAATAATATTCTCGGGTGAAAAGCAACAAAAACTTATCTTCTCGAGTGCGGTTCCCCGGAAATTATCAGAGAATTTGTGTTGACTGCCTGTCCGCTGCACTGCATATAAAGGAATCATTCTTGCTGGAGTTATTATTATGATTATACCCGTAATAATGGCCGGCGGAGCCGGCACCAGGCTGTGGCCCATGAGCAGGGACGAGAAGCCCAAACAGTTTTTGAACCTTTCGGGAAAAGGGACTTTGCTTGAGGAGACCATCGCGCGTCTTTTTTCCCTTAAACCGGAGAATCTCGTGGTTGTCACGTCCAAAAAATATGAAGCGCTTTCTAAAGACGAGATAAAAAAATGCGGCCTTAACGGCGTGGTCCTGTGCGAGCCCAGGCCCCGGAATACCGCGGCCGCGGTCCTTTACGCGGCGCTGTACTGCGAGCGCAGCATCGGGGGTGACGCGGTAATGATTATCCTCCCTGCGGACCATTACATCAAACAGCGGGAAACTTTCGCGGATGTTTTAAGGACCGGCGTGGCCGAGGCTGAAAAAGGGCACCTGGTCACGATCGGCATCCTGCCTTCATACCCGGAAACCGGGTACGGCTATATCAAGGCCCTCGAAAATGAAGGAAACGTCCGCACCGTGGACCGTTTCGTTGAAAAGCCCGACCTGGAAAAGGCGAAATCATATGTCTCGGCAGGCGGCTATTACTGGAACAGCGGCATCTTTTTGTGGAGGGTCTCGTCCATCCTTGATGCCTTTAAAAAATACCTGCCGCATTTTATCGAGATCTTCGCGCCCCTGACGAAATTTTCTCCCGGCGAGATATGCTCAGATTCACCTGATGTCTGGGACATCAAGAACGGCATCTTCAACGCGCTCGACTCTGTGTCCATTGATTACGGTATTATGGAGAAATCGGACAATGTGGTCGTGATCCCCGCTGATTTCGGGTGGGCCGATCTGGGAAGCTGGAAATCCATTGACGACATCCTTGCCCCTGACCCTGACGGCAACAGGGCCCCGGACCGGGAAAAGGGGGTTTTCGTGGGCAGCAGCAACTGTTCGGTGTTTTCAGAGGGCCTCCGGATATCGGTCGTGGGGCTTTCCGATATCGTGGTTGTTCAGGCCGGGGATGAAATTCTGGTCATAAACAAGGATTCGTCACAGGACGTGAGAAAAGTAGTGGACATAGTAAAAAAGCGGTAACATACCTTTTATTCATGTGCGCGTGATATTATGGGTGAACCCGGAAAAACAGCGGTCATCGTGAAAAAATCCTGCCGCGTTCTTTTTCTCTGGATCCCGGTTGCATGTCTGACCCTCGTTTTCGTTGTTGTTCTCGCAGCAGGAATTTTTCTCACTCCCCAGCGGGCCGAGAGGCTCGCGGTATCAGTATTTTCCACGCTGAGCACGGGTTCCCTTTCCCTGAAGGTCGAGCGTTTCAGCCCGCTGAGCGCGGTCATCATCCGCGACATGGTCGTAAAAAGCGGGGATGACTTTGACCGCCTGCCATTACTGAAGATCAAAAAGATCGTGTTCCGGTATGATTTTCTGTCGCTGCTTGCCGGGCACCTGAATATCATTGAGGCCACAATAGATGAACCGGTCGTGATACTGCGCCGGAAACAGGGCGTGTGGAACGTCCGGAGGATCATTCTTCCCGGCAGGAAAGAACAGGACGAAGAGGATGAGCCCGCTGAAAAAAGCGACACCCTGCTGTCGCTTCCGGTTCCGGTAAAGGCATCGCTGAATTTTCTGGTCAAAAACCTCCAGGTCCAGGCCGACAGCAGCGAATATTCATCTTCGCTCAGGGGCGTCACGGTCCGTCTCGCCGCGGAAACCGGGCGCTTCAGAACCATCCCCTTTTCCCCTGACGCCGTTGATATTTTACGGAAAATAAATTTTATTGTAAATCCGCAGGAAACGATCGACGCGCGCTATTCATCCAGGGACCTGTCGGCCCATCCCCCCCTGCATCTCACCTGGGGCCTGGTTTTTGACAGGAACGTTAAGGCGGGCTTTTCCAGTTTTTTTAAGTTTGGCGGCACCGGGTCCGCGCGTTACCGGAACATCCTGCTGGCCCCGTTTGATTTTCTTGTCTCCTATGATGTTTCGTGCGATCCGAAAAAGGACCGGCTTGATATCAGCCATGTGCTGGTGCGGTGCAAGAATAAAACATGGATCAGGCTCACCGGATCGGTCTCTTCGCTGTCACGCCGGCCCTTTGCCGACATCAGCATCACGGAAAGTGATATTTCGCTGACCGATATCGATCATTACGTCAGGTCCCTGGCATCGCTGTCGCGCACGCGCGCGGCCGGCACGCTGTCGCTCGCTCCCTGGAGTATCAGGGGAGACGCCTCAGACCTGGCCATAACCGGGAAGCTGACGGCGCGCGACCTGTTTGTCAAGGTCAGGGAAAATTCACTTTCCCTTCCGCTGGCAACCATTGATGTTGCAGGCGGCGTGCGCGAAGGCAGGGGTGAAGTCGCTGCCGCGCTCAGGGCCGCGGCTTTTACCTATACGGTGCAGGGCAGCAGGTCAGGCCCCAACGGGCTTTCCCTTTCGTGCAGGGCCGCAACCGGGCCCGGATTTGCCGCGTTTACGGTCAGGGATTTCATCCTGAATTTTTTTGATCCCCGGTCAGGGGCCGCGGTCCTGTCGCTCGGCGCTGACGCCGGCGCGCGGCTGAAGCCGCTTGCGGGAAACGTCGCGATCAGAAAATGTATTGTGAACAAGGCCCCGCTTGAAGGCATGCTCCCCCCCCGGTTCAGGGAGAAGGTCGCGAAACTTGCCGTTACAAAACCGGTCAGCATTTCCGGAACCATATCGTTCGGCCTTGACGGCACCGCTGCTTCGGGCGGATGTTCTCTTGCCGCGGCAGTCCCCGATTACGGGCTCAATGACCTGAGCCTCACGATCGCGGCGCGTTTTGACACCGCGAGAAAAAGGCTCAATCTGGAAAGGACGCGTCTGTCAAGCCGGGCGTGGGACCTTGACCTGGCCGTCAAGGGAATGCTTGAACTGTCGGGAAAGACCGTTTCGGATGCGGACATGAATCTTTCGCTGAAGTTCAACTCGCCGCGTGAGAAGAATGTTTACGGGCCGTGGCTCTATCAGGGGCTGGTGAGCATGAACGCGTCGCTCAAGGGGAACCTCTCCCGGGGACGCTCATGGGGCACGCTGTTCATCAAGGGGATGAATATCAAAAACCGGGACAGCGGCCTCGAGGTCGCTGAAGTCGCGTGCGACTATCCCTTTGAAGTCATGTTCAGCCCGGACATGGCCGCTGAATCCCTTCTTGTTTCAGGAAAGGAAGAGATCATCACCAATGAATTTTTTAAAAAGAAGCCGAATTTCTTCGTGGGGTCGGTGAAAGCAAAACATCCGTCCCGCGATTTTACGTTTCAATACCTGCGCGACCTTTCAGCGGTCATGACGTTTGAAAACAATGTATTCACCATAACCGACCTCAGGGCCCATGTCATGGAAGGCGCGCTTTACGGACGGCAGATCGCCGTAAACCTGGGGAGCCTTGACCCGGCCGGCTCGGGGATGAAAAACCTCACCGGGAGGATCGAGTACCGCATGGCCGCGGACGTGACCAATATGAACATCGCGCTGCTTGACGACCCCGACCGGAAAGAGCGTGACCGGGACGCGAGCCTTTCCCTGAACGCGAGTTTCAGCGGCAGGGGCGTGAATGTGAACCGGGAGCTGACCGCTACGGGCTATGTCAACATCCACAAGATCGGAAAGAAATTCGCCAGCAGGCTCATGCGGGGCCTGAGCACCGAGAAGGGCAAGTCAAAGCTGGGGAGCCTGGGCCAGTTCGTTATGGACAATTTCATGCGCGTCAGGGGGTTCAATTTTACCCTGGACAGGGGCCTGGTGTACACGACCGTGCCCCTGAAGCCCGGGATATTCGGCTTCATCGCCGGAGTCGAAAACAACGTGGTCTCTTTTGACCGCCTGCCCCTGCAGGAATACCTGAAAAAAATTGCCAGGGAGGAATAGCCATGCCTCTGGGACGACATCTTGCGAAATGGACCTCGTGCGTCATGCTCTGCGCCTGTACCGGGTGCGCGAGCTGTCTGACCGTGGTCCCTCCGGACATTGCCATCACCGGGGAGAAAACAGCCATAGAACGGCAGATCGTGGGAGAGTACCGCGAGCTTGAAAAGAACGCCTGGGTCATCTCCACGGTGAAGACCCCGGTGTACGGGGTCAGAGCACGCACTGCCGGGGAGACGGGCGACGGCGGGCTCATGGCCGCGTTGCGGCTCCGGGAATATCATGACGAAAAGATAAGGAAGTACAAGGACGAAGGGGCCCTGGGAGAGGCCAGCACCGGCCTGATCTCATACCGGGGAGTTGGCCGGTATGAAAGAAATCCGGAAGAAAAGAAAAAGCTGCTTGCCGTGATCGAAGAGGAGAACAGGGCGCGGAGGATCATTTTTAGCCGCAGCGCCGCGCAGACGGGAATCGAGCCGGCCGAAGAAGACATCCTGCGGGCCGGGCGCTCATTCGCCGTGGAACAGGCGCGGACCGCCGCCAGGGGTGACTGGCTTCAGAACAGGAACGGGACCTGGAGCAGGAAGAAATGAAACGGGCATGCCTTGTCGTAACGCTTTTTCTGGTGCTGGCCGCGGCCTGTGACAGCGGGAAATCCCCGGTTGAGGTCCTGTTCAGCTACAGGGCCCTTCTCAACGAGGAGTTCAGGTTCGGTACCGGAAAGGAGATCCCGCTCACGGTCGAGAGTTCGGTTGAGCGGGACGGGATCATCACTCCCGACGGGAAATTCCTCATCTATTCATCAGACCGCCAGGACGGCAACTTCGACCTGTACCTCCGCCGGATCAGCGATATCACCCAGGTGAGGATCACGGTTCATCCCTCGGCGGACATCTCTCCGTCGCTGTCGCCGGACGGCAGGACCCTTGCCTTTATTTCGACCAGGGAAGACCCCGAGGGAGACGTGTACCTTGCGGACATCGACCCCGAGTCCATAATTGAAGAAGCGGAGAAAAAGGACATCCTCGACTATAAACTCAAATCAGTGAACATAAGCTCGCTGAGGGAAAAAGACACCGGGTCTGTCCGCCTGGTCAGCGACCACGACCCGGTGTGGTCCCCGAACGGGTCGCGGATCGCTTTTTCATCCAACAGAAGCGGCTCTGAAAATATCTGGCTTATTGACCGCAACGGCAAAAACGCGGTGCAGGTGACGCGTGACGGAGGCGTGTACCCCTGCTTTTCACCTGACGGCGGAAGGATTGTCTACATATCATATAAGAACAGCCGGAGCGGGGACCTGTGCATCCACGACCTGACGTCGAACCGTGAGACGTTCGTCCCGGCCCCGGGGCGGATCACGATGTACCCGGTGTTTATGTCCGGCAACGAAATTATTTATACGGCAATCGAACGGGACAGCGACGGCAACGGCGCCCTTGACCTCAGGGACGCGGCGCGCCTGTATTATATTGACCTCAAAAAAAATCAGTCATATCCTCTTACCCTTCCCTCGCAGTCGTGTTTCGCGGGAAGGTGGTACCCGGTTTACGGCACCGAACAGTACCGCGGAATAGTCATCTACTCGACCCAGAACGGGAGCAACATCAACCTCGCGCTTCTGCCCGATACGGGTATTATTCCGGTAAAAACCGGCGCGGAGTCGCAGCTGGAACTGGCCAACAAGTTTTTACAGGAGGAGGATGACCCCGACCGCTATGTGGCCTGCCTTCTGAGCGTGTATGACCACTTCGGTGCGAACAGCGACCTCCGGTCCCGGGTGTACACCGCGCGGGCCCTGGTCTCCGCGGGCCTCTACTGCGGCCGCACCGGGGACGTCAGCGGCTATGAATCAGCGGTTTCAAAGCTGGAACTGCTCAGCGCGGGTAAAAGCAGCTACGCGGGCGTGATGCTGCGTTTTCTCGGCTCGCGCTCTGACCCCGGTGCGGGCGGTAGAATTCTTGAATCGCATGTGAAAAAGGCCCGGCAGGCGGGGGATGATCTGCTGCCCTATGCGCTTGAAGACCTGGGTGATTATTATTACTCTACCGGCCGTCGGGTAGAAGCACTCAGGCTGTACCGGGAAATCACCGACAGCCATGTTTCCTTTGAACGTATGGCGGGCATCCACCGGAAATGCGCGTCAATAATTGAAAAAGACCTCGAACACGCGCTTTCACCGTCATCGCTTGTAGTTCTGGAAAAGGGGAAGTATTACCAGGTCAATGAAGTAATCCTGAAAACATGCGCCCTTGCCGAAGCGGTCAGGGACCCGGCGAAGAGGCGCGCCATGCTCGTGAAAAAACTCCGGGAACACGGCGATGACCGGCAGGTCAGGCCGCTCCTGCACTACTGCCAGGCCAGGGCCCTGTTTGAACAGGGAGACTCTGCCGGGGCCAGGGCGCTGCTTGTTGAGGCGCTCGGCCAGGCGCGTCCCACGACCCTTGTGGGTTACCTGGCCAATATTCTTCTGGGTGACATTGACCTGAAGGCCGGCGAGAATGACCGGGCAGCGGTTGATTATTACAACGCGCTGTACCGGTACCGCAACGAATGGAAAGACCCTGAAATAACCGGGCGGCTTGACCGGTTGATACGCTATTACGAGGAAAGGGGCCGTGAATTCAGGGAAGCCGGCAGGTACTCTGACGCGGCCGCTCTGTACCGGGATTACACCTCGCTCATGGGCTATATCCACCGCCTGGGCAGGTTCGAGGAGCTGTACAACCTTCACGCTCCCAGGGCCCATGTCCTGTATATCGACGCGGTACGGGAAACCGGGGAAAAGGGCCTGGACGATGTTGAAACCGCGTACCGGGAAAACCTTGCAAAGGCGCGCATGGATTTCGACAAAGCGCACCTTTACGGGCTCGCCTATATTCTGTGCCAGAAAGCCCTTGTCCAGGAAAAGAAGAACATCGGCTCCACCCCTTCCGAAAAGGTCGGCACCGCGGGCCTGGTCGCTTTTATGAAAGAGTCGCTGCTGCACTGCAACTGGTCGATTTTCATTGACGATTCCTTTGTGGATTCGTTCATCCTCCAGTGCTGGATGTATCAGTACCTTGACCTGAAACGTGAAAGCTCCGCCGATGACGACACCACCATAAGCAGACATTTTCCCGCACACCTGCTTGAAAAGAACATCCCCCTGCTTGAAAAGGCCCTTGAGATGAACAGTGAAGGCCGTGACCCGGATAAGGAGGGGGACATCCACCTCAACCTGGCCAACACGTATTTTCTGCTCAGGAATTACAGCCGCTCACTTTTCCATTACCGCAAGAGCTCGGAGCTGAAAAAGCGGTTTTCTTCGCTCACCGAAGAAGCGCTTTTTAACTATCACCTTGCCTACAGCCTGTGGCAGCAGGGGGAGGAAAAGCAGGCCGCGGGAATAATGGAGCGGGTGCTCCAGGCCTATTCATCCACGAATATAGCCGGGAGCGGCAGGCGCAACGCAGAGCAGTTGTATCTCCTGTACCGTTATAGTGCCCTGTTCAAGCGTGTGCAGGGAGAATACGCGAAGGCTCTCGACTGGTACGGCAGGATCATCGAACTGGCTGACCGGTACTCGCTGGCGATCGACCGGGCGCGTTATTACCAGGAGATGGCCTTCTGCCGCATGCAGACCGGCGATTATGCGGGTTCCGAGAAATATCTTTCGACCGCATGGGACCTGCTCTCCCGGTATCCGAATGACAGAAGGAAATACCCGCTGCTGATCAAATTTTTCGGCCTGGGACCTCTTCCCCTCTGGAACCTCTCGCTTGATTCAGTGGTCATCGGCGAAAGCAGGATCTTTCAGCCCCTGGACACCACGGACAAGAAACTCCTGAACCTCTCGCTTCAGTCCGAGCTCGCGGAGAAGCGGGGCAGCCTGAAAAAATCGTCCCGCTACCTTGAACAGAAGGAACGGCTCCTGCGCCGGTCGGGCCGGGACATGGACCTGGATGGTGCGGTGGCATGCCTGAACAATATTGGATATAACTATTACCGGAGAGGCAAATATGCCGCGGCGCTGGAATACTTTACCAGGGCCAGAAACGACGCGCTGAAACACGACAGCCAGGAAGGGATCTTCACCTCAACCATGAACCTGGTGAACTGCTATGCTTCAGCAATAGACAACAATATCACTCTGGCGGAAAATCCCCTGGATGCGATTGACCGCCTCGCGCTGGCCCTGGAATCCTATAAACAGAACTTTTACGATATGCGCATGAAAGAAGAGCGCAAACTGCTCGAGAAAAAAGCGAAGTCTGAAAAGAGAAAAGTAGCCGCTGCCGAGATCAACTCCCTGGAGGAAAAAATCGCGCAGGAAGGAAGCGAGAAAAACTTTTCGATTTCCGTGGCGCTCGCGGTGCTGAATTTTTACCGGGCCGAGCTCGCGCCCGGCTCCGCGCCAGGGCAGGCCCCGCTGCCGACCGGCGAGTACCTGCGGCGCGAGCAGGAGCGCTACCGGCTTTATTCGTCCTCGCTGGCCCTTTTTAACGACGCCGTAAAAGCCGCTCAAGAAAAAGGCGACCTTCGTTTGCAGGTAAAGCTTCTGCTCAACGCGGGCACCTGCCATGAAAAGATTTTCATGCACGACGAGGCATACACCGCGTATATCGACGCCAGGGACCTCAGCGAGAGGATCGCCGACCCGCAGTTGATGTTTCAGGCCTGTTTTCAGACAGGCATGTTCCTTGCCGGGCCGGGAAGAATCGTGGAGGGGGATGATTTTCGCGAAGCCGCGGCCGAACACTTTGACAAAGCCCTGGCCCTGGTCGCCGAAACGCCGCTTCTTTTCAGGAGCTCTGTTTCAATGGTTGAACAGCTCTGCGATGCTTACGTGAACATCCTTCTCGAAGAGGGGAACTATCCGGCCGCGTTCCTGATGTGCGATCATAAAAACGCCCTGGTCAGCGTGCTCATGTTTTACGTGTCAGGCCCGGAGCTCGCTGCGGAAGAAGACAGGAATGGCTACATCAGTTATGTCAGGGCCCAGAACGCGCTGATCGAATCAGGCTCCGTGCTCTCTGAAGCCCGTATCAGGGGGGATGATGAAGAGTCTGACCGGTATCAGCGCCTTGCCGGGAACTACCGTGATGCGCGCGCGCATCTGAACGCCCTTTATTCTCAGCTCAGACTGAAAGGCAGACGGTGCCCGTATGCCGTGCCCGCCCGCTTGCCGAATCTTCCCGTGTACCGTGACGCCGCTGTTAGTCGGATCATCGACGTCGGAAACACCCGCTCTGTGCTCACCCTGTTCCAGGGAAAACTGCAGGCCGGGAAACTGTCAACCGCGGCCGAAACCCCGTTCGTTACGTTCCCTGAGCAGGCGACGAAGCGCTTCCTGGTGCTGAACAGCACCCTGTTTGATCTGCTGAAAAAGGGACCGGCCATGAATGTGACCGCTTCCCCGGTGCAGCTCGTCGCCGGCCTGGAAGATATACAAGACGTCACCGGCGGGGACGGTTACCCCTGCGGCGGCGAAGCCACAGTTTATACGGAGAACGAAAAGCTTTTCAGCGACCCGGAATTCAGCGGCGATGAGTCCCTTCTCCCGGTATCATCAGCGATAACACAGACCGGGGATGCCGCGGCTGTTGCCGAGATGCTGTTCCGCGTCAGGTATTTCAGGCCCGAGTGCCTTGTGGCGCGGGTAAAAGAACCATCGTTTCGGGACCTGCTGCTGTTTGCCAGCGCGGCACGGTATGCGGGTATCCCCTGCGCGGTTACTGTTTCCGGGAACGATCTGAACGCGGCGCGGGCACTGATCAGTGACATTGCCGCCGCAGGTGCGGCGGAGGCCCTGCGCCGGGTTCCGGCAGGCGGCTTTACCGCGGTCCTTGGAGGCTGCGCATCCGCGGGTGCGCCGGCAGGCGCGGACGATAAGGCGCGCGCGCAGGCAACTGAGCGCGCGGAACAGCTGCTCGCGTCCGGCCGCGCGGATGACGCCCTGGCGGCGCTCATGCGGCATATCAGGGCCCTGCCCCGGTCTGAAAGGGCTTCGCTTTCGGCTGAGCTTGCCCGCGTGTATATGATTCTTTCGCGGTACGACCGGGCCCTGGAAGCGGTTTCATCCGGCCTTGAAACACTCCAGCCCGGAAACCGGTATTACCGCAAGCTCCTGTCGCTGAAGATATATCTGCTGCTTGCGCAGGGAAGCTGCGGCCAGGCACGTGAATTCATGTCCCTGAACGCACCGCATCTACAGGGTTTCGGTGACCCTGATTATTATTCCCCGGTACTCGCCCTGGGTGAAACAGGATCGGTTCCTGAAGGCATGAAAGAAAACCATGCCGTGAAAAAAAACTGCCTGGTTGAACAGGGAAGGCTCGCGCTGCTGCTGTCGCGGTATTGTGCCGCGTTCGGCCACGTGTCCGCGTCGCGGGGCATTCTTCAGGGAATAAAGGCTTTCCCCATGAGCACGAGGGAGCAGGCCGCCTGGTCGTCCCTGACCGGGATAAAAGTTGCCGGCACTGAACAGGAGGCAAAGGCCCCGGTCCGCGACGGGGCTTTCTGGCTCGATTTCTGTTTCGGCATTCACGAGTCAGTGAAGGATGGCACGTTTCATACGAAGGTGAGCAGCGATAACCGGGGAGAACCACTCGTTGCAAACATCCGCGCCCTGCCTCTTCCGCTGCTCAGGGCAAGGATGTTCTTCGCTGTTTCAAGGGCCCTTGCCGCTTACGGAATGCATGAAAAGGCTTATTCTCTGGCGAAAGAGGGGGCCGCTCTTGCGCTACTGCCTGAGGACAGCGCGCGCTATGAGCTGCTGCTGGCTGAAATAGAGGCCTCGGGCGGCCTGTTCAGCAGTGCCGGGACCCGCGTCAAAGCCCTTGATCCCCCTGCGGACACCGCTGACCGGTACTGGCTCGACACCATCAGGATGCGCATGGAACTCGCGCGCCTGGCGAAGCTTCCGGCCGCCACAGCGGCTGAGGGTGCTGCCTTTGAGAGGATGTTTCTCGAAGCCCGGGAAATGCTCAACCAGGACCGTTCGGTAATCGCGTTTCCGGGAATGGCCGAAATTACCGCGCGGCTGCATGATGAGTACATTCGCTTTAACATGGCCACGGGACACTATTCCCGGGCGCTTGCCGCATTTACGGAAAAAAACCTTCTGCTCTCCGGTGATGAAAAAATTTCGGGCCCGGACATTGAAAAGATCACCTCGTCCCTGGATACCCGTCTTCAGCCCGGTGATACGTTCGCGTGCATGGCTCGAAACAATGATGATGTCTTTTTCTGGCTTGTTTCAAAAAACGCGAAAAAGGCCGTCATCATTAAGGGCGGATTCACCCGGGCCAGGGATCTTGCGGACCGCTATTATGCGACCGTTAAAGAGCTGGGAAGTGTGGATGACATATCTTCGGGCCTGGAAGAGCTGTTCCCTGATCTTGTCAGGGACAGCGGCTCCGGGACCCTTTACCTCATGAGTGACCGGGACCTTTTCACGGTTCCTTTCGAGGTCGCGGGCCGGGGGCCTATGCTCGGGATACAGCGTCCCCTTGTGTTTCTTTCATCGCTGACGAGTTATTGCCCGGACCGGGGGCGTTCGCGCGGGACTGATGCGGTGACCGTTTCAGGCAAAAGAGATTCGGTACAGGGGATTCTTGAAGCAGCGGCCCTGCGCGAGGCGGGGATGTCCCTCACAGATGAGTGCGGCAGGGTAACGTCTTTGCTTCATTTTCTGGATCAAACCCCGGCGCTGGACCGGGCCCTTTCTGACGCCTGCGGGCGCACTGCCGCATTACGGAGCGTCTATTTTTCCGGCGACATGAATGACGCGGGGAAGTCCTGTTATCGTGCGGCACTGTTTTTCTGCAGGAAAAGCCCGGTTGTCGCGAACCTGGCCCCGGAAAAGGGAATAAACTGCCCGGTCTTTACTGAATCATATTATGCGGGGTTGGTGAAAAATATTCCGGTCAGCGCTGCCTTCCGTTCTGCGTTGATGAACGTGTACGGAAAAGACAGGATGAAACATCCTGCCTCCTGGCAGGGAATACGGCTCTTCTTGCCCGGTTTCCCCTGCAGGTAGCATATTTTACTTGTTTTTTTCATGTTCCCGTGTAGTGTTAAATTGCGTTTTATATAGTTTTCCCGCGGACATTACTGAATGAAGAAGGGGGGCCTTATGCAGTTTAAAAAGGTCGTTTTAGTTTTTTCTTTTGTCATGCTGTTTTCAGTCATGGCTCATGCCATACAGGTTTCGTTTTACGTGGGCGATGTGAAAATAATACGCCAGGGAAAGGCGGTCCGGATCACGACCGGCATCCAGCTTCAGAGCGGCGATATCATTAAAACCGGGTCCAACGGAATGGTTGAGATCGTATACAGCGATAACAGCAAAGTGATCGTCAGGGAGAAAAGCACGGTGCGGATCGGCAGCCCTTCGCTGAAAAAATCGGAAAACCCGGCCCTGATTCTCGGCAGCGTTACCGGCAAGTCCCAGAAAATCGCGCACGGGAGCCATAAGATATACGGCACCTCCGCGGTTTGTGCGGTGCGGGGAACCGAATTCGACGTTGCGGTTGCCGAAAACGGGGATTCGCGGGTCGAGGTAAAAGAAGGGGTTGTCGAGGTCTCAAATCCTGACGGGGAGGTCTCGCTGCAAAAAGGAGAGCGGGCCGAAGCTGTTGTTTCAGAAAAACCGGAAAAGGATTCCAAACAGGAACTTGCGCAGTGGCTCGAGGAAAAAGAAGGGGAATTGGAAAAGTCACCGTCGGACAACGCGAAGAGATATGACGAGTATGTACAGAGCCTGGGAAAAGAAAATGACGGTACCAAGAACGATATCAAGAGCGCCGGGAAAATGGTTGCTTCAGCAAAAAACAGCAATGACCTGAACCGGGCAGGCCGCGCCATTGACGCTGCCGAAGAGAACCTTGAGGACAATATAATCCTGACTGAAACAGCCGCAAGCGCCCTGGAAATCATTATCAGCGACTGCAAAAAGCGCCGCGACACGGTGTACCGCGAATTTGAGCGCATAAAAAAGGAAGCTGACCGGGTCAACGAGGTCCAGCAGAAGAGCCACGCGCAGATACAGGCGCTGAAGGATGACTTCAATAAAGCTGTAGACCGGATCATGGGAGCGTACGGCGAAAAGTCCAAAAAAATTCTTGATGATGTAAATTTTGACAGGGCCAGACCTGAAATAGAAAAATACGAGCTAAAATAAGAATTGACTTTATACGAAATAGCTCTATAGGGTAGTGTAAAAATTATCCGAGGAGAGACAGTATGTATAAAATTTCCATTCTTTCAATCTCATTGCTGTTTGTTGCGGTGCTGTTAACCCATAACGCGGACAGCAAAAGCAAGGGCGACAAGTGTTTCAGCGATTCAGAATGCGGTTTTGGCCTGGAATGCAATGACGGAGTTTGCGTAAAGGAAAAGGCTTTCGATTTCGGCAGTTCCGGCAAAACCGGCAAGCCGTGCAATGTTGATTCGGACTGCATCGGTTCCGGGTCCTGCGAAAAAAACAGTTTTGGCAAGGGATACTGTTCGGGGAATTAACCATGAAACAGAAAACGGCCCTCCTTGTGGGGGCCACCGGCCTTGTTGGCGGAAAGTGCCTGCAACTGCTTCTTGAAAGTGACCGCTATGAACGGGTCACGGTCCTTGTGCGAAGGCCAACGGGCCTGTCTCACCGGAAACTGAACGAACTGCGGGTAAATTTTGATGACCTGGAAAATCATTTATCTGAAATGACGGGGGATGATGTTTTCTGCTGTCTGGGTACCACCATAAAAAAGGCCGGCACGCAACAGAATTTCATCAAAGTTGACCATGACTACGTTCTCGCTGTTGCCCGTGCCGCCCGCGCTCATGGCGCCGGGGTTTTTCTGGTCATCTCGGCAATGGGCGCAAACCCGGCTTCAAAGATATTTTACAACCGCGTTAAAGGAACTGTCGAACAGGATCTCAGGAATGTCGGGTTTGACGCGCTTCATATTTTCAGGCCTTCTCTTCTTCTCGGACAAAGGGATGAGTCACGGCCCGGCGAGGTAATCGCCTCCGTGGTCATGAGGGCCGTTTCACCGCTGATGGGAGGGCCGCTGAAGAAATACCGCGCGATCAGCGCGGACAGGGTAGCCCGCTCAATGCTCAAAGGCGCGGGGATGAATATTCCCGGTGTGCACATCCACGAGTCTGATGAAATGCAGGACAATTGATCGGAGAGGTTCACATCCCCGCCGGTTCAGGGTCAGGGACACTTTTATGCGTGAGTGACTGCCTTCCTTCCCTCCACCATCTTTTCAGCGGCAGATCCTGCCCGCAGGTAATTCGCTCACCAGGGACCGGCGTTGCCACGGTCTGTTTCCTTTCATCCGCGGCCCTGACCAGGCGCTCGACCGGCTCGAACCAGTCGTGAAACGAGATGCAGAATGATCCCCAGTGCACCGGGACCATGACATCCCCCCTGAGGTCAATGTGCGCCTGGAGCGATTCCTCGGGAGTCATGTGCACCTCGGGCCAGTAGGGGCTGTACTGGCCGGTTTCAATCAGGGTGACGTTAAACGGCCCGTAGCTGTCACCGATATCTTTGAAAGACGGCGAGTATGACGAGTCGCCGCTGTAATAGACACTGAAATTTTTTCCCTTAATGATCCAGGATGCCCACAGGGTCTGGTTGCGGTTCGCCGGCCCCCTTCCCGAAAAATGGCGGGCCGGGGCTGCGGTGATCCGCACGCCGCCGATGTCAAGGTGTTCGCCCCAGTCGAACTCGGAGATTTTTTCTCCCGGAACGCCCCATTTTTCAAGGTAGGCGCCCACGCCGAGGGGGACGAGAAAGCGCGCTGCCCGGTGATGTATTTTTTTGATGGTAGGGTAATCGAGGTGGTCATAGTGGTCATGGGAGATGATCACCGCGTCCACACCGGGCATGTCTTCGGGAACAAGAGGAATTTCCTTCGTGAACCTTCGCGGCCCTGCCCCCTGAAGGGGCGAAGCCCAGGTGCTGAACACCGGGTCCAGAATGAGAAGAAGGCCCTCGATTTCAATCACGGCGGAGGAATGCCCGAGCCAGGTCACGCGCAGCCCCCGGCTCACGGGGGTGAATGAACCGGACCTGAGCCTGACAAAGGGAAGCGGCGATTTCGGGACGCGCTCCTGTTTTCCCCACAAATATTCTTTCATCAATGAGCAGAAAGAACGGCCCAGGTTGAGTTCCGTACCGGTCAGGTTTTCGAACTTTCCGTTGCGGTAGTTCGGGGAAGAAATAATTTTCATCCTGTGTTCCCCTTCAAATTTTTTTCTGCTCATCGAAATGCATGCTGTTATCGAGAGGATGAGAGCAGATAGCGCCACTACGGCCAGTACAAGTAAATATTTTGTATGAAAAATTTTTACCTCTGCCGGGTTTTTCAGCATCATGAATGCATCGCATTATTAATATCTTGCAATTTTCATCCTCCACGGTACCGTTGAGAAAGCTTCGATGTCAAACAGTATTCCCGGAAATGCCCGGGTCAACATGCTTGTTAAAGGAGGTCATTATGAAAAACACGGCCCTCTTCCTGGCTCTGCTGACCGCAACAGTCTTTGTTATGTGTAAAAACAGCAACCCCGTGCTCACCGAAAAATGGTCAACTCCCGATAAGCTCCAGGTCCCTGAATCGGTTTATTATGATGAAAAGCGGGATGTCCTGTATGTGTCAAACATCAACGGCATGCCTACTGAAAAAAACGGGGCCGGATATCTTTCGCGGGTTTCCCTTGCCGGAGAGATCCTGACCGGGAAGTGGGTCAGCGGCCTGAACGCCCCCAAGGGAATGGGCCTTAAGGGTGAAACCCTTTTTGTTACCGATATTGACCGGCTCGCGGAAGTAAGCATTCCCAAAGGGAAGATCGTGAAATTTCATGCCGCGAAAGGCGCGCAGTTCCTTAATGACATCGCGATTGACCATTCGGGCACGGTATATGTCTCGGACATGGCCGCGAACAGGATCTATGCGCTCAAGAATGGCTCGCTTTCGGTGTGGCTGGAGCTCAGGAACTACACCGGCGTGAACGGCATGCTCATGTGTGAAGGGGACCTGTTCACCGGGACCGACCAGGGGCTTCTGAGGATCAAGCCGGGGATCGGCGATGTCTCCCTGTTTGTCCCCCACGCCGGAGGCATAGACGGGCTGAGGTCTTTTGGCAGCGACCGCTTCATTGTCAGCGACTGGAAGGGCAAAATCCATCTGATCGCGCCGGGCAGGCCTTCGGTCCTTTTACAAAACACGACTGACCGGAACATTAATGCCGCGGACATGGAGTACATCGCGTCCGAAAAGATGCTGCTGGTTCCGACATTTTTTAATAACAGGGTCGTTGCGTATCAGGTTGAGTGATTCAGCGGGATGAATACACGATGTTGCCGCCGCAGATGGTGTATTCAATCCTGCCGTACAGCCTGCGGCCGATAAAGGGGGAATTTTTACAGCGCGACAGCATGAATTCGTTGGTGATGTCCACGGCCGCGTCCGGATTGATTATGGTGATGTCCGCGGCGCCTCCTTTCTCGATCGTGCCGCGGTCGATTTTGAGTATTTTCGCCGGGTTGACCGTCACTTTTTCAAAAGCCTGCAGGTAGCTGAAATTGTTTTCGCGCACCAGGATCGTGATGATCAGGGGCACTGCCGTTTCAAGGCCCACGATCCCGAACGGCGCGTATTCCATTTCCTGCATTTTCTCGTTCAGGGAATGGGGCGCGTGGTCGGTTGCTATGACGTCAATCACGCCGCTTTTCAGTCCCTCAATTATGGCCTTCCGGTCTTCCCCGCTGCGCAGCGGCGGCTTCATCTTCGCCATTGACATCCATTCGGCAACAGCGTCGTCAGTCAGGGCGAAATAGTGCGGCGCGGTTTCGCAGGTGACATTTATGCCGCTTTTTTTTGCCATCCCGATGATCTCCACAGACCCGGCGGAAGACACGTGGCACACGTGAAGCCTACCCTTGGTAAGGCGCGTGAGAATCGTGTCGCGCGCGATCATGGTCTCTTCTGATTCTTTCGGAATTCCCTTGAGCCCGAGCAGTGTCGAATTGATCCCTTCGTTCATGATCCCGTCGTCCGTGAGCAGCAGGTCTTCAGAGTGGGTCACGATGGGGACATTGAACATCCGCGAATACTCAAGGGCGCGGCGCATCAGGATGGAGCTCATCACCGGGAGCCCGTCATCGGTAAAAGCGACCGCTCCGGCCTTGATAAGCTCTCCCATCTCGGATATCTCTTCCCCTTTCCCGCCTTTGGTTATGGTTGCCATGGGATACACGTTGATGGGGCCCTTTTCCGCTTCGAGCTTGATGAACCGCACCAGCGCCTGGTTGTCGATCACCGGGCTTGTGTTCGGCATGGTGCACACTCCGGTGTAGCCCGATTTCGCGGCGACCTGTGAACCGCCGATAATCGTTTCAACATCCTCGCGGCCCGGCTCCCTCAAGTGGACATGCATGTCGATCAGGCCCGGAAGCACCAGGCACCCCGCTGCGTCGATAACCCCGTCCCCGTCCGAGAATGATATCTTCTTGTCGATGTCCTCGATCCGGTCGTCCCTGATGAGGACGTCCAGGGTGTCGTCGGTTGCTGATGCGGGGTCGATTACCCGTCCGTTTTTTATGACTATATCCATCAGGACTGTTCCTCTTTCATGTCTTCAAGCGGCGCCCCTCCGGCGAGCAGGTAGAATATCGCCATCCTCACCGCGACACCGTTGGTGACCTGTTCGTTCATGATGATATTGGGGCTTTCAGCCACGGAGTTGTCGACTTCTATTCCCCGGTTGATCGGGCCCGGGTGCATCAGGATGATGTCGCTTTTGCATTTTTTAAGCCTGTCCTCGGTCAGGGCGAAGTGGCGGTGATACTCCCTCAGGGAGGGGAACAGCGACCCCTTCTGCCGTTCTTTCTGTATGCGGAGCATGTTTATGACATCGAGGTCGGGAAGGATGTCATCGAGATTGTATGAGATGTCCACGTCGTAGACCTTGAACTCGTCAGGGACCAGGGTCGGCGGCCCGCACAGAACAACACTGGCGCCGAGTTTTTTGAACACCTCGATGTCTGACCGCGCGACCCTCGAATGCCTGATGTCTCCGATTATGCCGATGCGGAGCCCTTCGAGGGTTCCCTTTCTTTCAAGAATTGAATACGCGTCAAGCAGGGCCTGTGTCGGATGCGCATGGAAGCCGTCGCCGGCGTTGATGACCGAAGCTTTAATGTTTTTAGATAAAAAATGCGGCGCCAGTGACGCCGCATGTCTCATTACAATATAATCAGCCTTCATGGCCTCCAGCGTATGCACCGTATCAATGAGAGACTCTCCTTTCACCACGCTTGACGTGGAGACCGATACGTTGATCATGTCCGCTGACAGACGTTTGGCCGCCAGTTCAAAGCTGATCCTTGTCCGGGTAGACGGTTCGTAAAAGAGCGTGCACACGGTTTTCCCTCTGAGAACGGGCACGCTTTTCACCGACCTGGTGAAGATGTCTTTGAAATACCTGGCAGAATTACAGATTAAATTAATTTCTTCAGTTGAAAGCGACTGGATATCAAGGAGGTCTTTTCTGTTAAGTGAACTCATACCGAAAGTTATAGTAAAATTAATGCGATTAAAATGTCAAACGAAATATTTGCCCGGGGTTTTGTTTTTCAATGGTAGTAAATTATTTTTAGGGGCAACCGTTTCATAACACATTTTGTTGTCATCCCGGTTTACCGAAGGTAATACCGGGATCTCATAGAAAATATTCATGAATTTATCGCATGAGATTCCGGTATTTGCAAACTCGGAAGATGCAAAACCGGAATGACAAAACTACGTTACCCTCAAAATTATACTGCTACCTTTTTCAATTTACAGCATATTAAAGTGTTTTATAGATCAGGTGTATGCCTATAAGCAGCAGGGTGAAGATAAAAATTTCTTTCAGCCGCCCTTCCTCGATGATGTTGGCCAGCTTCGGGCCAAGCTGCCCGCCGATAAAAACACCGATCCAGCTGAACAGGAGGATGCTCATCGTTTCCCTGTTCAGGGTGTGAGAGGTAAACGAAAGATGCGTTAACGCGCCGGTGAGAGCAAGGCAGAAGTTCAGAAACAGGCTGGTCCCGATCGAATACTTCATCGGAATCTTCAGCTTGCTCCTCATGACCGGGACCAGAAAATCGCTGATTCCTACCGAGAAGAGGCCGGACAGTATCCCGAAAAACAGGCTCTGCCCCTGCTGCTGTACCGTGGGCTTGGTGGATTTGTCCAGGGTGAGAACCGTATCATACCTTTCGGTCTGAAAGGCGAAGTATAGTGACACGAAAATGCTCACAACGCCGAGTATGCCTTTAAGCAGCCGCGGGTCTGCCACGCGCTGATTGAGAAATGCCCCGATAACTACTCCGACAACGATGACCGGAAGAAAAAAGAGGACCAGTTTCCAGTAAATATTCCTGTGCCGTACGTTCCAGGATGTCGCTGAACCCATGCCGACGAACTGTATCAGAAACGAGAACAGGATCGCCTTCTGCGGGTCAAACCCCCTGAAGAGGATGAAATAGGGGGCCCACAGCAGGCCGCCGCCGATGCCGATCAGAGACGCGAAGCTTGCGATGGTGATGCCGATTGGTATAAGGACCCAGTTTTCCATGTGTCGGTTTAACCTGATTGCTTTTTTTATTTGTCAGCTGTCGATGTTTTTTTTGAAACTTTCAATCGTATAAAGGACAAACATGTCCTTGAGTATGTCGAGTTTTTTAAGATGGCTTTCGATTTTCGCGATGTTCTGATTAATCGTTGAGAGCCTTATCGGCTTCTGCCCGAGGTCTTCCTTGAAAAGCTCAATCGCAAGGTGCATGTCTGCGGTCATGCGTTCAAGCTGGGCCAGCACTTCCTGAAGGTTAATCGACAGTTCATTGACCAGTTTTCCCAGCACCGCCATTTCATCTTTTGATTTAATATCAATACGGATGCTCAGGTCTCCATCGGCCATTTTTTCCGCCTGGTTTATCATGTACTGGATCGGTGAGGCGATCTGCCATACAAAGAGAAAGAGCACCACGGCGGAAACCACAATGAGAATGAGAATCATGATCACGAATTTCCGGGACAGGTTGTCGAGAATCATATAAACATGGGTGACCGGTTTGGCGCCTTCTTTTATGAGGGTGACCTCCTGGGCGACGTTCGTGCGGTAATCGGCGCTTTTTATTTCCCAGAGGATTTCCCCTGCCACGAAAATATTCGCAATGGCGATTAACAGAAAATAGAAAATCATTTTCTTCCTGAGGCTGGTGCCTTTTGATTTGTCTTTGTTGCTGCGGCCCTTTATCATGGTTTAATCCGTATTTTTTGTTTGAAGCCTTTGATCGGGCCCATTATCGAGTAACTATCCACATTATGCCTTTGTAAACATAAAATATCCCGATTACAATTATAGCTATTGAGAAGATGATTTTTATTAATTTTTCCGGCAGGTAACGTGAAACATACGGGCCGATTTGACCGCCTATTATGACGCCGGTCCCGGTAAAGACCCACAGCTCCCACATGATAAGTCCCGCGTGGAGGTTTAGAATGGTTATTATCCAGTCGGCGGTAGCTTCAATCAGGATTGCGGTCGCGTTCGCCCGTTTGGTTTTTATATTCAGGCCTTTTTCCAGAACGGGCTGTGACAGTTCGCATATCCCTGTTCCGGTTGTCGCCGAGAAAAATCCGCTGATTGGCGGCACCCACATGTATCCGTAAATGTCTTCAATGGGGATGTTTTCCCTGGTCCCGAAATGGTGGCGCAGCGCGTTCACGAGTTGCATGGTCGCGATTCCCAGGATGATAACCCCGAGCGTGAGTTTGAGCAGGTCTCCATTAATAACAAGAAGCGCGTGGTTCCCGATAACGATGCCGGGGATCGCGAGCATGATCATCGTGAAGCCTATGGGCAGCTCCACCATCTTATACCAGATATACCGGATCGCGCCGCTGGTCATGCCCACGGTTTCGGTGGCGATCCCTGTCGCTACGGCGTTCTGGATGGGAATGTGCAGAAGGAGGTTGTATATTGGTTGGAAAAGAACCCCTCCCGAAAACCCCGATGAATTCGCCAGAATGGCGATAACGATAGACACGGGAAACATGTACCAGTATTCAAAACTCATTTTTTCAGGCCTCTGGTTCGTCTCTATGTTCTTGTTTCATAGTCCTTGATCGCGTCTTCAATCTCATCCTGGGAGAGTTCCGTTTTCAGGGTGTAGGTCTTGTACATATTGACAAAGTTCTGAAGCGACGTCAGGTCGGATGACATTATTTCAAGCAGGTTGACCATGTCCCTGCCCGCTTTGATTATTGTTCTGAAATCGCTGAGGCGCATTTTTTTATTCTCCATAATGCGCCCCGTCCTTTTGCTGCCAATAAGGTCGTTGATCATGCTGGCCGCGACTTTCATTTTGTCCTTGTGGCGGTTCAGGTCCTGTTTGACCTGTATGATCATGTCCAGGAGTTTTTCGTTCATGCTGTTGATCAGGTCCCCGATCTGGCCGATCTCGTCATTGCTGATGACCGGTACCGACACGGTCAGGTCTCCGTCCGCGATTTTCTTTGTTGCTTCAACCATGTCATCCATGGGTGATACGATGTCTCTGGTGAACAGGATGAGTGCTGCCACGATACTGGCGGAGATTACCAGCAGAAGAAGGATCATCCTGTTGCGGAGGTCGTTGATGGCGGAGAAAAGCACGTCATCATCCATTTTGTTTTTTATCGATTCAAGGTCTTTTGCGGGAATCTTTTTATCGCACTGGGAATAAAAGGAATCTTTAATCGAGTTTTTAAACCTTGATGAACTCACTTCAAAAATGATTTCCGCGCTGACTGAAATAGACACGATTGAAATCAGAAGAAAGTAAAGAAGAAGTTTCTTCTTTAGTCGGGATGTCGGTTTTTTATTGAGCAGTATCATGTCCTGGCCCTGTGGACTTAATATTATGAGAGATATAAGCCTCCTTGTCAAGAGACTTTGAAAGGCTGCCGGATCAGGTTGTGATTTAAATGGTTCGGAGAACAGGCACCTAATTATTTTTTTTCGTGAAGCGGTGCAGAATCGGTCTTTTGATTTTGCCCTGATCGACCATAACGGGAAACTCTCCGGAGAAGGTCACAATGCTGTATTTCCCTTTTTTAAATGAACCCGGATTAACCACGGTGCAGCTGTTCAGCCGGGCCGTACCCTTGGCCTCATGAATGTGCCCGCACAGGCACAGATAAATCCCATGGTCTGTTATAAAGTCCCGTATCACCTGACTTCCTCCCCTGAGCCCGAGAAAGGTCCTGTCCCTGGTGTTCAGGGGAGGGGTGTGCGAAACCAGGATGATTTTTTTCGCTGTTTTAACGGACTGGAATCCCTGTTTCAGAAAGTCCAGAATTTCATCTTCACTGTATTCAGAGGATGTTTTCATCGGTGTGGGATTTGACCCTCCGACCCCGAAAAAGCCGAATTCACCGATTACCCTGCCTGAAGCGTGAATACTGTAGCCCTTTTCCTCGAGCAGGTCCAGAACTTCCGCCCTGTCCCAGTTTCCGTGCACTGCCAGGATGTTCCGGTTGAGTTTTTCAATGTATTCGATGATTTTCTGCGCGCTGTCTATTTTGCCCGAGCGCGAGATGTCTCCTGAAATGGTGACCAGGTCAGCATCCTTTATTTTTTCCTGCGCGTAGCAGAGATATTTATAATCCCCGTGCAGATCCGATATGGCGAAGATTTTCATCGGGCTCTCCTTGTGAACGGGCAATTCTATAATCATGAAAATAATAATTCAATTAAAAAATTGAATTATAGGCCGGTTCGTTAATCTGTTTTTTTGAAGAGAAATCCCGAGTATTCAATGAGTTCATCGCTGTCCGGGCCGGGTTTCCTGACAAAGAAGGTTTCGCCCGCGCTTCTCCCCAGGCCCCTGACCTGTGCTTCTGTTTCAGACAACGGGTCCAGCACCAGGAACAGTTTTCCGATTGAGAACTTGTTTGAATTGATTTTTGCGGTAAGCGATCCGTCCAGCAGAAAGAGCTTGAGGTCGCTGTCAAAAAGGTGAAATCGGGAGTCGCCGTTTGTGATGCGGTAGTTCCCGCAGCGCTTCTGCCACGATTCAGATAACGGCTTGAGGCGGTATTCTTCGCCAACTGCGGTTTTCTGGCCGAAGTGCTCGAGCACGAGGACCTTCCGTCCCCTGATATACGTTACGCCTATGCGGATGCTGTCGGGAATGAAGCCCAGGAAGACATACTGCAGCGCGAACATGCCGTCTTCATGCGGGATCATCTTAAAAGTCTTTTCCATGATCTCGACCCACAGGACCGAATCGACCAGTTTGATGTTCACCAGCCCCTTGAGCGTTGCGTAGCTCCCGGGAAGGAATTTTTTGCTCATATCGTCAAGGGGTATCTTTTTATAGCTTTTCTTCTTAACCGGTTTGAAGCCTTTTTTTGTTTCAAGCGCGAGCATCAGTGCCCGGTCAGCGATATCTTTTGCCACTTCGGTCCCGGTATCCGAGTTCGTGAGAATAACAACGCCGATCCTCTCGTCAGGGAGGATGACCATGGTGCTTCGGTGATGAAGCGCTATGCCGCGGTGCATGACGATCCTTCCGGGGTAATCAAGGCTCTGTCTGCTCATGTGCCAGATAAGGCCGACTTTATTGTCGAAATCGAGAGGATTGGTCCCGTTCTGCTGCTTCAGCATTTCGTCAATGGTCCCTTTTTTTAACACGGGCCGCTGTTTTTCAGTTTCGTTGTCGGTCACCAGCATCATGAACCGCTTCAGGTCTGCTGCTGATGAGACCAGGCTTATTGACGGCGCGTCCCGCGCGTTAAGCCTGGGGGCTTTTTCTCCGCATGAATATTCTTCGGCAATGAGTTTTTTCTGCTTTTCGTCCGGATTCAGAAACGAGTCGTTCATTTCAAGAGGGACGAGTATTCGTTCCTTAACGAATTCATGATATGCGCTGCCACTCACCCGTTCAATGATGATGCCGAGAAGGGCGACGCCGAGGTTTGAATAGCAGAACATGTGGCCCGGGGGGAAGGACAGGTATTGTCCTTTGAGATAGTCGAGCACCGAATGAAAGGACTCGGGATTTTCGGAGAAAAGACCTTCCCCCTTGTCAGACGGGATTCCTGAGTGGTGCGTCATCAGCATGCGCACGGTTATCGCTGCTGTCTTTTTGAAACGTGATTTTATGGAAAACTCGGGAATATAATCGGTAACCGGCGCGTCAAGGTTCACCCTTCCTTCCTCAACGAGCTGCATGATTGCGGTTGCGGTAAAGAGTTTGGTGATTGATGCAACTTTATACAGTGTTTTTTCCGTTGCGGGGACTTGTGATTCCCTGTTGCTGAAACCGAAGCCCTGTTCCCACAGCGTTGCATTGCCGTCAACCAGCGCGATGCTGAGCCCGACAATGTCATGCTTTTCCATCTGTCGCGGTATGTACCATGACAGGTACTCTTTAAGATAGGAATAATCTCCCGGTTCCAGGCGAGCGGGTTTACGCGGCATGGTCACGCAGGAGAAGAAAATTAAGGCAAAGAAGGATGACAATAAAAGCAGGGTGCTTTTTGGGGAATGTGGTCTGTTGCCTTTCATAGATAATCAAAATTGGGTGAATGTATGGCGCCTGTGCAGCCAGAGAGCCGGTTACCTGTTTCCCTTGTCCTCGCCGGTGATTTTTTTGAATGATCCGTTTTGCAGAAAATGGCAGGTCTGTTCCATGACTTCAGCCGAGTCCATGATGAACGTGTGGCTGCCGCTGACCGTAATATAATCCTTCATGTTGTCGATGCGCGCTTCCTCAACGGATACCCTGCCGTCGTCCTCGCCGGGAATGATCAGCGAGGTAAACGGGTCGATTGTGGACGTCCCCGCGATCACTCCGGTATCGACATTCAGCGGCCCCAGCGCGGGGATAATGCTTTTCTTCCCGGTGCCGATCTGTTCCAGCGCCGGGCCGAGGAAGAGGCGCACCAGGCTCACGTCCATGTAAAAATCCGCGGCAGAGCTTCCGCTTCCCGGGGGAGCAAGCATGACCACGCGCCCCATGTTCTCTACAACATGGCCTTTTAAATAATAGCGCAATACCACGCTGCCCAGGGAGTGGGTGACAAAATGCACTTTGCGGCCGGATTTGGGCGGACATTCCTTCAGGGTTTTCGCCAGATATGTTTCAGCCAGGACCTGCACCGGGTAATCGGTTGACGGATAACCGTCGTTTATGACGGTAAATCCCCTGCGCGCCAGGTAGCCCTCCATGTGCTTCATCGAGGAGGGGCCTTTGGCAATGCCGTGAAGGATCACGACATAATCCCCGGCGGGCTGATTGTTCCCGGTAAAAATCCCGATGAGCATAAGGGCAAGTGTTAAAACTATCGCTTTCATTTTGGTTGTAACGGAATTATTCTGTTAAACGTGTTTGCTGTTAAATGACTGATTGAAGAAACCTGTTTAAATGTCAAGAATTTCACGCATTTTTATTCTTGCAAAACCGAAGGGCCCTCATTTATGTGGAAAAATGTTTAATAAGAGGTTTTACCATGCTTGTTGATTCCCATGCCCATTTCGACCTGACCCTTGAGAACAGGGACATTTCAGAATCCGAGCTTATTGCCGCGCTCGGAGAGCACCACGTCACCCACGCGGTACAGGTTTCCATTGATCCTGCCGGCTTTTCCTGGTCGCGGGAGTTCGCGGTGAAGCACCGCACAAAGGGGATCCTGTTCACCCTGGGGATCCATCCCTCGTCAGATGCGGGGGACGATGAGCTGCGCACCCTTGAAAATTTTACGACCGAGGTAATGTCAGGAAAAGACGCCCATCTTTTATTCGGGATCGGTGAATGCGGGCTTGATTTTTACCGCATGCGGCAGTCCGGGGAGACGCAGTTTCGCTCATTTGAGTTTCAGATTGATCTGGCGCTCAGGTACTATCTTCCGGTGATTGTTCACTCGCGAAACGCCATGGATGAAACGATAAATCTGCTGTGGCGCAAAAAGCCCGGCCGCGGGATCATCCACTGCTTTTCGGGAACCCCCCATGACGCGAAATCCTTTCTTGACATGGGATTTTATATCTCCTTCGCCGGCAATGTCACCTATCCGAAGGCCCAGAATCTTCAGGATTCGGCGCGTTATGTGCCTCTTGACCGGCTCCTTGTCGAGACCGATTCCCCGTTCCTGACGCCGGTCCCGATGCGCGGCAGGCAGAACCGTCCCCACAACGTGCACTACACCTACCAGTTTATCGCCGATCTCCGCGGCGAATCGATGTCGCGGCTTGAAAAGGCGGTGTACGAGAACTTCGACCGGCTCAGGAAGTAGCTCCTACTCGCTCCACACCGTCCCGTACCCGGCGCGGTACAGGTCCCACATGTTCTCCACGAAATCTGACGTGCAGCGCCATCCCGGATACGCCCCGGCCGACGAGCTTACCTGCATGTACCGGTCCTGGTAGTCGAACAGGGCGTCGTGGTTCCACAGGCCGACCGCGTCCATGATGTGCGCCGCGAGCACGAACCCGGCCCAGGAATAGGCGGTGCAGCACTGCCGGTACGGCGTGATCCATCCCCTGTTGTCGGCCTCGGGCCTGAGGGAGTGGACAATGCCCCATTCGGGAAGCCCGATATCGGCCGCTTCGTAGGGGGCGAACTCTTCCGCCCGCTCGTCAGGATCCCACGCGTCACTGTTCTGCGTGATGTCGACCTCGGCCTGGGAAACGTAAAAGGTCTGGCCGTCCTCGCCGAACCCGGCGCCCCCCTGTCCGATGTTTCGCATCCCGGCATCGTCGAGCATGATCCCCGCGAAGAGTATGGGCCATTTCCTGCCGCTCGCGTGGCCGCCGTTGGGCACCCAGTTTTCTTCGCCTCCGTCCTCGATGACGCCGTACAGGTCGATGCCGAGCTGCACATAGCGGACCAGCAGGGCCATCTTGTCTTCAAGGGGGATGTTCAGGTGCAGCATGAGCGCGCCGATGCTTACTTCGGTCGCTATTTCCCTTCCGTAATCGGGCATGTTGTCCGAGGGGTGGATGCAGCGCCCCATCCAGTTGGGCACGTGGTCGATCCAGGGCCGCTCGAAAAGGCCCGCCACGTCGCTGATCTCCGGCGCGCCTTCATCCGGCGGGGCCAGTCCGGCGAGCTCTTCGGTGAGAAGCGATGAGGTCCGGTACAGAGGTGTTTTGTCTGTGCCGCAGTAGGGAGGGCGGAAGAAATCGTTCTGCGCGGGCGCTGTTTCAAGCACGGTCAGTATTGCCGCGGTTTTAAGCTGCGGCCGGGCGCCCGTTTCGTCAACGCTGACTGCGGAGACCAGGGACGAATTCGGGGCAAGCTGCAGCGGCGATTCGGGAGAGACTCCGAGCGAAACGTTCAGGCTTTCGCTGTAATCGTCATCCGAGGCGTAGCCTCCATACATGCTGCTGTCATAGCCCTGGGTCGTTCCCAGCGTGGGAGACGGGTTTATCATGGAGCCGTTCCGGGTCCGGCCTTTAAACGTGTATGAGGGCGGATCGATGAATATGACCTGCACGGCCCCGGCTACCCAGTGGTCGCCGTTGGCGAACGTGCCGTGCTCGTATTCCTGGTCAAAGTACCATGAAATTCCATGACTGGTGAGCACCAGCGCGGCCGAGTCGGGAGGTGAGGGGATGTACGGTTTCTCCTCGTTCCAGTCATTGGTGGTGCACTGCAGGAGCAGGGGAAAAAGCAGTAACAGCAGTTTTTTCATGGCGCCCTCCGGGGAGATGAAATCCGGATAGGATAAGGCGGCGATATAATTTTTTCAAGGAAAATATAATCGCTGATTAATGGCTTGACCGAGCGCGTTACCGTCCCTATATTCATCCGATGCCCGCAGAGGAGGATGCCATGCGCGCCTTGCCCAGGTCCCTTGTGCTGATGCTTTACGCCGCGGCGTTTGTGCTCGCCGGATGCGACTGTCCCATGGTTCACGTCGAGGATGACAATCCGTTTCCTTCTTCTCTCAGGGGGGAGGCGCTCTCCTCATCCGAAATTCGTATTACCTGGTGCATGCCAACCGACCTGACCACGACCAGATCATTTGTGGTGAGCCGCGACGGTTTTGAACTGGCGAGAACCGGCGATTATTATTATTCGGATGCGGGCCTTGACCCGGAGCAGACCGCAGAGTACCAGGTGTGCATCAGCGGCGAGGAAGGCGAGAGCGCATGCACCAACACGGTCAGGGTGACCACAAACCCGGGGGGGAGCACCTTTTACGTGGACCCTGCCACGGGAAGCATGGGCAATGACGGCTCGTCCGACCATCCCTGGAGCACGCTTCAGGAGGTGTTTGAAAACGGCCTTATCGAGATGAAAAACTATGTTGATCATCCGGCAGGATCGGGCGGGGGTGAAATGGGAACGGTCAACCCCGGGGCTCCGGTCAAGGGGGGGGATGTCATCCGCCTCAGAAGCGGTTACCACGGGATCATGGAGCTTCACGGTGGATACAACGACCGCTTTATCACCGTAGAGGCCGATGACGGCCAGAAACCGGTGCTCTCGAACATCGAAATGACGTCGGTGTCGAGATGGAGGCTGCGCGGCCTCACCATTACCCAGGAAGAGTCTCTGACCGGAGTGACTCCCGCGCAGGTCACCCTGGTGTACATTGAGCCCGGCAACTGGGGAGGCCCCGCGCATGACATCATTGTCGAGGATTGCACTCTTTCTTCGATCGATGACGCCTCGTCATGGAGCGAAGCCGACTGGATCGCTCGTGACTGCAACGGCATCATGTCAGGGGCCGAGGACGTTCTGATCCGGAACAATTACCTGAAAAACGTGAATTTCGGCATCACGGTAGACGGCAACAGGACCGTGGTGAAGGACAACACCGTCGATACATTTGACGGGGACGGCATGCGCGGCAATGCTCATGACCTGACGTTTGAAGGCAATATGGTCAAGAACTGCATCGATTCCAAAAACGGGAACCACGACGACGGGTTCCAGTCGTTTTCAGTGAACGGCGCTCCTCCCTGGGAGCGGGTGGTGCTGCGCGGGAACACGATCATCAACTACGAGGACCCCGGTCAGCCGCTGAAAGGCACGCTTCAGGGAATCGGCTGTTTTGACGGATGGTACATCAACTGGATCATCGAGAACAACCTGGTCATCGTGGACCACTGGCACGGCATTTCCCTGTACGGGGCCCTGAAGTGCAGGGTCGTCAACAACACGGTGCTTAACCCGTATCCGGTACAGGACCAGGTGCACAGTATATGGATAAGGATCACCGCGCACAAGGACGGCACAAAGAGCTCGGAATGCCTGATCCGCAATAACATATGCTGGAACCTGAGCTATGTATACGACACGATCCAGGACCACAATCTTCAGATAACCGATCCGGAAACCTACGCCGATTATTTTGTTGACCCTGACAACTTTGATTTCCACCTGAGAAGCGACGCCGCGACCATAATCGACAGCGGCACCTCGTCCCTGGCCCCGCTTTTCGATTGCGACGGAAACGCCCGGCCTTATGGTTCGACAGTTGACCCCGGCGCTTTTGAGCATGTCCCCTGATAAGCGCTCCGGCCCTGTCCCGGATTAAACTTTAGCGTGAGAATTCAGCCTCCCAGGCATTGAAGGATTTCGCCGACATAGAGGCGGTGGTAGTCCTTTTGCGGATAGTTTTTTTCGATGCCGGGATCAAGAAAAGCGCCCGGATCGAGGTCCTGGGTGTAGATTTTTTTGCATTCAATAACCAGCCGGGCCTCGCCGAAATAAACCGATCCGTTCTCCGTTATAACAGGCGTTAGTCCTGTCTCCTTTGCCTTGTCGACTTCCCTGCCCGAATGGCTCCCGCAATAGTTCAGCATTTTCCGGTGCCCGCTGCCGAAAAAACTGAGCGTGAACGTCTCGTTTTTTTCAAGGAACTCGAAGGTGTAGCGTGTCGACCGTATATAGATGAAGCACACCTTTTTGTTCCAGAGAACACCGAACCCTCCCCATCCGGCAGTCATGGTGTTGAATGATTTTTCGGTTCCGGCGGTCACCAGGAACCAGTCTTTCGCGATAAGGTTGAAGATGTTCTCCTCTATGCTTTCAGGTTTTATTGCTTTCATCTGAATCTCCAGTGTTCATGTTTTAGTAATGAAACAATCGTAATGCCCTGAAAGCAATGATTTTTTACGAAAAGTCTTTATCGCAGGTCCTCAGGGATGGTAGCAGTATAATTTTGAGGGTAACGTAGTTTTGTCATTCCGGTTTTGCATCT
>DAIUKG010000023.1:0-67976 GCA_036848375.1 Spirochaetota bacterium | reverse complement strand
AACCCCTGACCTCTTGAATGCCATTCAAGCGCTCTCCCAACTGAGCTACGCCCCCTTTGATCCTTAGCTATCTTTAAAATTATTCTTTTTTTGTCAATATTATTTTTTCATTTGCGTGAACCGGCGTGTGCGGTCATAATAGATTAAACAGTCTTGACATATTAAAAATGATATAGATATAGTATTCTATTGAAAGATAACTGTTAATAATGATGCATTTTCATTCCGAAAATAATATAGGCTGATAAAACAGCCGTTTTCCTTATTTGAGGAACGTGATCTATGGGTTCGCTTCAACGTGTAAAATAAACTCAGGTACCGAACACAATGCTTATTACCTATCTGTTGATATTTGTTTTTTTTGTTATTCTTGCAATAATCGTCCTTTATTTAGTGCATACCTTTGTTGTACCCAAGAAACTGGATGATATATTGAGGATGATTGAAGCCGGGCAGACAAAGCTTGCCATCAAAAAATTGAATGAATTGCTCGAGAAAGACGACAGGAATGCTTACGCCCATTATCTGCTTGCCGAGGCATATTTCAAAGAAGAAAATTTGCAGTACGCGATCGTTGAATATCGGCAGGTCCTCAAATTCGCACGTTTTGATGAGCGGATGAAGGAAAGCTATATCAGGTCACGGCTTGCGAAATTGTACCGTGACCGTGAAGCGATAGAGGACGCGAAAAAGGAATACCTCATACTCACCAAAATCGATCCCGATAATTTTGAAAATTATTTCGAACTGGGAAAGATTTTTTTCAACAGCAATGTTTTTGACAAGGCCGTGCCTTTTTTTAAAAAGAGCATTTCCTGTAACGCGAATCACGAGCAATCCTACTACTATCTTGGCCAGGTGTATTACCGGAGCAACACGTACGCTGACGCCCGCCAGATGTTCATCAACGCTATTAAACTCGATCCGACGAATTACAAGTCGCACTATTTTCTCGGCCTGGTGTTAAGACAGCAGGGTGATTATGACTGGGCTATTAAAGAGTTTGAAATCTCACAAAAAAGCGAAGACCTCAGGGTTAAAAGTTTTCTCGCCAAAGGTTCATGCTACATGGAAAAGGGCCAGCTTCCCAAGGCGGTCATGGAATTTCAGCGCGGCTTGAAGTTCGCCAGGAGAGGAAGTGAAACCGAACTGAACCTGAGATATTTTCTGGCTGATTGCCACGAAAAAATGAGGGACATCCATGCGGCGATAAGCAACTGGGAAAAAATAGTTGAGGTCAACGCCAACTTCAGGGACGTGCAGGAAAAGCTTAAGAATTATTCCGAGTTCAGGCAGGATGACCGCATTAAGGATTTTCTCATCGCCGGGCTGGCTCAATTTGAGCATGTGTGCAGAAAAATGGTTGAAGCCATGGGCCATAATATCATGGATGTTGACATTATCAGTGATACCGATATAGAGATTGTCGGAACCGAGACCGAAGGCAAGTGGAGAAACACAAGGCAGACTAACCGAATAATCAGGATCATTCGCACAACAGAAACGATTCAGGAACGGCTTTTACGGCGGCTTTACGAGTCGATGAAAATAAAAAATGCTACCCGCGTGATAATAATTACCACAGGAGATTTTTCTCAGGCCGCAGTGGATTTTTCCAATACCCGGCCTATTGAATTATTAGGAAAGGCTGAACTTGTGGAACTTTTAAGGAAGATTTAACGGTCGTTTGCCCTCGCATGGACAGTATCAGCACAATACTTCAGCGGATTCCTCTTTTCAGGCACTGCACTGAAGAGGAGGTCGCCTATCTGCGGTCAATCAGTAAAACCATCCAGGTGCAGAAAGGCCACAGCTTTGACCTTAAGACCATCAACGCACTCAATATTATTGTTACCGGGATGTTTGAGATTGACGCCCTGGGAAAAAACGACATTATGTACCTGGCACAGGGTTCTTTTTTCGGCATCATCCCCTTTACTGATAATGTTCACCGCGGCAAGGTCAAGGCTGTCGCAGATTCAACACTCCTCTATTTTGATAAGGAAGAGCTGTTGAAATTTTTTTTGATATATTACAAGGCGCTCAGGGGTTATCTTCGTGCCGCGCGCAAGCTCGGCTTCACGGTAACTGATGTCGGAAGTAAATATTTCGGCGAGCAGAAAAAGGTGATTACTGTTTTCAGTAAAAGCAGGAAAGCCGGGAAGTCCCTGTTCTCTGCGCTGATCGGTTCAGCTCTCAGCAAAAAGGGGAAGACAATAATTCTTGACCTGTCATACAGCGGTGATTCGCTTTTTACGATTTTTGACGCGAAAGTGACATCCCCCCTTTCGCATAAACAGGTCAATGGCTCTGCTTCCGAGGAGCAGGTTTTTGACAGGATCGAACGGGCGGATGATGATTTGCATCTTGTCAACGTTTCTTTCGGTTCCAAGGTCCGCGTTGAGCCGGACATCCTTTCACCGCTTCTTTTTGTTCTTTCGAGAGAATATAAATACATTGTTATGGACGTGTCGGATATTGATGAAAGCCTTCGCAATAAGGCCTTTGCTCTTTCGGATATTATTTATGCCCTTTTGAAAAATAAGAAGGACACGCCGTCATGTCACCGGATTTTTGATAAGGAGCTTGATGAAGCTCAGCGCGTTTATTACATACTGAATGAGTTTTATTCGGGAAAGGTGCAGAATTTTACGGGTGGATTCATTTTTGAAAAGCTCGAGCTCAGGAGTGAAGACCGTATATATCCCCAGCTTTCAGGTATAATCGAAAGCGGCAGTCCCGCTATCAATGCGATGATTGACCCTGTCTATGTCAACAGGCAGGCCCTGGTTATCGAATCTCTTTATTTTGATGCTGTTTTTTTAAGCGGTTTTTTTTCAGCCCTGTCGAAAAGCGGGGTTCATTATGACGCAATATATACATCCTCGTTGAGTTATATCATGCTTGCCCTGTTCCAGTTAAGTCAGGGCGAGGCGGAATTTAAAAAGAACGTTTCGTCCATTTTTACTGAAGACAGAATCAACCGGTTTCTTGAAATTACCTTTCCTGACGAATATGTTTTTAGAAATAATAATATCGTTAAGACCGCACAGGATTTATGCGGCAATACAAGGCTTGAGATGTTCAGCACCAGCCCTGTTGCCCTGCTGAGCAGAGATAAGGATGATAAGCGGCGTATCATGAGTACCGGCTTTTTAAAAGATATGTTCTCCGCTTCATTTATGGTATATCCTCTCTTCGAATCAATTAATATTGCCCAGGAGGATTATTCATCAGGTTTTCCCGCTCTCCGGGTTTCTGCAGAAGACCTTTTTCGCACTGACAGCGCGGATATCACCTATGTCGCGGTCCAGAACAACAGGAACGTGCTCCTGAAAAAGGACCGGGTGCTTCCTTTTTATCGAAAGTATGTGACCTATCTCGAAGGAAGCGCGTATAGTGCAGATAAGATCAATACGCTTGCTGATACCAGTCATATTTTACCGGTCACCCAAAAGAATCTTGACATGAACGAGATTTTTTCAGAAACAGAAAAGGCGTCAGAGGTCTTTTTTGCAAAGAAGCCGGTTAATCAATAACGTTTAAGGAGGAATCCATGAGGTCACGTTCCACTAATTTTCTTCAGGCTGTGGTCCTTTTAAGTGCTGTAGTGTATTTAATAATCGGTATTATATTTTTTATTACTCCGCTGTCGGTACTTTCATTTTTTGCCGAAAACGTGTCTGAAAACTGGCTTGATCTCGTTATGGATAATGAACTTGTGGCGCCCTTATACTTCGCATCCAGAGGATTCTCTGCATTATTGATTACATCAGGAATGGCCATGATTATGCCTCTTTTTGATCCGCTTAAATACAGGGGACTCGTATATTTTAACGGGCTCATATTTACCCTGCTGTCTTCAATTCTTTTTATGAAAAATGGCCTTTTCCTGACTTTCTTCAGGGATAGAACAGCAGGAGGACTGCCCGTAGCTACGGAAAGGGAAGGGCATTTGATCGTCATTGTTCTCGGGATAATATTCACTTTTCTATTTATCATGTACGCTATCGCTTTAATAATCACCAGAAAACAGTCAAAAGAAGGATTAGAGTAAGTAATCGTGTGTTTCCCGGTGTCATATATTTTCTTTATTGATGAAAATTTTTATTGATTAATGCTGGAATAGCCTGGATAATAGTCTCTTATGCATGATTGCTCGACCATAGACTATATCTGATAAAAAAAGAATTTTTTATATTTACACCATTTTAGAATGTAGTAATATATTTTCAAAACATACAAAAATTGGAGTGGTATATGGAGCTTAATAAAAAAAAGGTTGATAATGTAGTAGTCGTATATTTAAGCGGGAGACTGGATGTTCACCTATCAGCGGAAATTGAAAAGCAGATTAATAGTATAATTCAAAATGACCCTAAAAGTCACCTGCTCTTAAATCTTAAAGATGTGGAATATATGAGCAGTTCAGGGCTGCGAATATTTGTTTCAACAATGAGAATCCTCAAGGAGTCCAATAGAAAACTGAAATTGTGCAACATGAACAATGCCGTTAAAAAGATTTTTGAAGTAGTCGAATTAATGGACATGTTTGACATTTTTGATAGTGAAGATGACGCACTGAAATCTTTTAAAAATGACTAACCCATGCCGGGATTTCGTGTTAAGGTGAAAGGAATTTGGAATAAAAGCGGGCCGGATACGGTAAATCAGATATCTCATTTTCATAAAGTCAAGATTGATGAGAAAAAGGTAAGTTTTTACAATAGTAGACTTGCCATTGGGATGGAGAATTACAGCCTCTTCCAGAAATTTTCTTATTACCAGTGGCCCGCCTGGCTTTATAATTCATCAGTAGCAGAAACACCTGAATTCAGACCATTAACGCCCCCTCTCCTTTTTAATAACAGCATGAGAGAGGGGATATCTTTTACCAATCTTCTCTCAACATCCGAATTGTTTATTGATCCTTCGGGCATGCTTTCCCCTTCCTATGATGACTGGTCCATTGAAATATGGCTGGCGGCGGGGAACAATGTATTCAGGCCGGCTGAATTCTATCGTTCAATCTCGATCCAGAAAGACCCGGTAAGCTCGATTGTCACCACTAAATGGACTGATAATAATTTTATCGTTAGCCAGACAATTATTGGAGCAAGAACCGATATTGATGAAGCAATAGTCGAGATAAGTGCAGACATCACCGGTAAAATGAAAGAAGTATCCCTTCTTTTTTTACTGCGGCCGTACAATAGCAGCAGGATAGGGACTATTTCTTCCGCCCGGTATGACGATCACGTTCTTACTGTTAATAGTCACCAGCGGATTGTTGCTGTTGAAAAACCTGATTTTTTGCTCACCGGTAATGGCACCGAGGGTGATGTTGACCTTAACCGAAATGAAAACCCGGCTGAAATTGGTTGTAAAAGCGGTATGGCAACACTTGGCCTCGCTTACCGGCTTAAGAAAGGCGATAACCGATTTATATTCAGAATTTCCCTTGACTCAGGCAGAGACATCCGCCCTGGCAAAATAAATTTTAAAGATTTAAAGAAGGAATTCTCTGATTTTGTCCAGCTGAGAGGAGATCAAGGTTTTAACATTTCCGTCTACGATACTGTGCTGAAAAACTGGTTTTATGGAATCAAGCACTCGCTGATAAACCTCACGCCGGTGGATTTTTTCTCTTCGCGCAGCGAAGATGGTCAGTACGACATGGAATCGCTGTTCTTTCTCTCCCTCGGAATGACCCGGATGGGATTTAAAGAGGGATCATCAGAGCTGGTTGCCATGGCCCTGAAATCTATCGCGGACAATAATGAGAAAAATATTACGTTCAAGCAGGTGACCACTACCTGCTATGCCATGGCAATTTTTACTGATTATTATCTGCATAACCGTGAAATGGAATTTCTTCAAAAAAATCATCCTTCCCTGAAAAACGCAGCGCAGCTGATTTATAATTATTCCACGAAGATAAAGGATGTTGTTTCACTCGAAGAGAACTCCCTTGACTATAACTTTACCGGAGAAGGGCACAGCTACGATCTTGTTCTTCTTTCAGCGGCGATGAGCCGGTTTGCCTATATCTCAAGGACAATGGGCATATTCGGGGATGAGTCTAAATTTGAAAAAGAATCAGACCGTTTGGCGGCATTGTTCCTTGATAATGCGGTGAATTCAGAAGACAAACAGTTTTCAAGAGATGATTTTTACTGTTATAACTCTGTTTCACTGTATCCGCTAACGCTTAAAAGCATGGATAATGAAAAGACTGAAAAGCTTGTAAACAGCATTGTCTCGTTTTATCAGGAGCTGCCGGTAATTGTGAAATCGATGGGCCTTGATCTGAAAGCAACACTTCATCTGTTAAACAGCATGATTTACCTGAAGGACCCGCGGGTATGGGATGTGCTGCCCAGGGTAATGAAAATCGGGAGTAAACGGTTCAGTCTCCCTGATTACGCGAATCCCCTGACAAAGCACGGATGCTGGGGAAAGGGAGCCTCGAAGACAGTCGATTCACTGTTGCTTTGTACCCTGAGGAACCTGCTGTTTCTTGATATCCATGACCGGCTTGAGCTGTTTCCGATTCCGAAGGAGGAGTGGTTCAGGCCCGGTTCTGACATCGTTATTGAAAAGGCCCCGTCAAGGTATGGCAATATAAGCGTACGGGTTGTTTCAACGGCCCACGAGATACATGTGCAATTTGAGGACCTTCCCAAATATATCCCCCCCGATATCATGATTAACTTCCCCTTTAAGCTGAAAATCGTCAAGGGGGATGATTTTGTACTGAAAAAAGAATTCGGAACTTCATTTTTGATTAATGGATGGCCTTCAGTTGTGCGTTTTATGAAAAAATGACACAATTTCAGCAATTGTGTCTTTCAATACAAACACAATCATCCATATAATAAGAAGACATCTTCTCCCGTGCTGCTGATAGAACCTGCTGCCACAGTGCTCTTTCATGTCGAATGATTTTTATGTAGCTTTTTTATTTTTCAATGTCGATTATAATAATACAGTTAACATTATATAGATGAAGACAAACCATAGTAACATGATGGTAAGGCGATGCTGATTCCCCTGCTGATAACAACAGTGGTTATTCTCGGCCTGATTTTTTATTATATCTTTTTTCTTGCGCCCAGGATTAACCCTTATAACCGCGCCGAAAAATTTATCGACGAGGGGCACGTTGAGAATGCCATTGTTGAATACAACAGGATTCTTGAAAGGAAGCCGTATGATTTTTTTGTTCATTTTCGCCTTTCCGAATTGTACCAGCAGCTGAACCAACTTGACCTTGCCGCTCAGCATCTTGAAGAAGTGTTGAACATCAACAAGTATACTATTGATGTTGAAAAAAAACAGGTTCTGAAAAATCTGGGAAGGATATACCTGAAATGGGGTGAGATTGAAAAGGCCTTCCAGGTATATTTTGATATTCTTAAAATCAACCCCACTGACCAGGAGGCCCTTTACCAGGTCGCTTTTATCGCGCTTGCTCATGAATATTTCGAGTTGGCCTACCGGCATTTCGAAAAACTTGCCCCTCAGAACAAGAAGAGTTTTGAAATACAATTTGGGGCCGGCATAGCCGGGTACCAGAATCAGAAGACCGGTGAAGCCCTGGTGTATTTTAAAGACGCCCTCGCGGTCGATCCACATTCAGATATCGGCAATCTGGCAATGGCCTTTGCCCTGCTTAAAAGGCGGGACTTTAAGACCGCAATCAATTATGCGCGGATGGTCACGCAGAACAGCACTGATGAAAATGCTCTTTTTATTGCCAGGAGAGCCCTGGGGATTCTTCTTGTCCAGGGCAAAAGGCCTGAAGAGGGAGTAAAGGTGTTTCAGGAACTGCTGGTGTCAGTAAGAAAAAGGGAGCTCCGGGACGAAGAGATCATGATCCTGTATGATCTCGGGTTTGCCTGCCTCAATTCTGAAAAGACCGACATGGCGTATGAATACTGGAATCAGCTTTATAAGATGGACCGGGGCTACAAGGACGTCCAGAAGCTGGTCATGATCCTCAGAAAGGAAATGGATGAGGAGGGGAGAAAGGGCGGGACCGCAGCACAGGACCTCGTTTACGAGTTTACCGAAAAATGGACACAGGAAGCGTTTCCTGAAAACTATATCTATTCCATATGCGGATTAAAGAGTGATCAGCCTCTTGACCTGGGTAACGTAACCGTTACCGCGCGGGTCGCCGCCCCCAGAGAAACCCAGCCTGAAAAGAAAAAAGGAGTTTCGGGAAATATTGACGACAAGATTGATGCCTTTTGCTCAATAGACCCCGAAAATTTCAGGATCATATCGAACCGGGTGGTCGCCAAGCTCGGATTCAGCGTGGATGAAATCCTTCCGACGTACCGTGAAAATGACGGTGTTGATTTCATGGCCCGTTCAATCCAGGACAAGAGCAAGACCCTTATCTGGGTGAGAAGATGGAAGGGCACCAAGGTCGGTGAAATTCCCCTGAGAAATTTCGCCCAGGCCGTGAATGACGCCAAAGCGAAACAGGGACTTTTTATCACGACAAGCGATCTTACCGAGTCCGGAGAAGACGCACTTAAAAGACTGAGCAAAATTTCCCTGGTTTACCCGGAACAGCTCGGCACGCTTCTGGCCGATCTCATATAAGGAGCAGACTGCATGGGCCGGAAAAAAATTTCCCTGGAAACCATCGACCTTTCTGATGAAACATACAGGATCAGCCGTCCCGCCAGGGATGATCGTCTGATGCTTTCAATCAGGCAAAACGGTATTATCGATCATCCTGAACTGCTTGAAATTCCCGGAGGCCACATCATCCTCAAAGGCCATAACCGCGTAAAATGCGCCTGTGATCTCGGATGGGACAGCATCGAGGCGACCGTAACCGATTCATTTAACCGTGACGATTTCCTGAAACATGCCCTGCTGAAAGAATATCACCGCGCCATCGGCCCCGCGGGGAAAGCGCGGCTTTATCTCGTGCTGCAAAAACATCACCCGGGGCCGGCACGTGACCTGATGCAGCTGTGCCGGAAAGGATTCTCGATTCCTGAATCATTTGCCCATACCGGGCTTGCCGCGTTCATCCTCTCGCTTCCGCGTCCGCTTCTTGACTATTGCGACGCCCGGGACATCAGCTTCAGGGTGCTGGAAAAAATGCGCTCGCTTCCAGGCATTGCCGTGAACATGCTCGCGGAGTGGACATCATCCGGAGTATTCAAGGTCAATCTGTTCAAGAGCATCGTTGACATGCTGGACGATATCGTCCGCCGCGACGGGAACGCCGCTGTTTCCGGAAACATCGACATCGGGCAGGCGGGGATGAACGGCATTGACGCGTATGTGCATGAGCAGATTTTCATTCACCGTTATCCGGAATACAGCAGGCTTCAGCAAAAAGCAGACAGGTCCATCAGGCTGTTTTCGGCGTCAGGCATCCGTGTCGATATCCCGAAAAATTTCGAGGGCTCGAAGCTCGAGATAACAATCCCGGTCGATGCACGTGACGGACTTGAGAAGATCATGGATAAGATCAGTCTTCTTGACCGTGAGGGTGTCGGCAGGCTGCTGCGTCTTCTCGATCAGTGAATGATGTCTTTATGGTTATTATTTTTTGATGAGCTGTCAAATTTGGAAAGGGTCAGGATGATGCTGTTGAAGAGGAACCCGGTCAGGATGAAATCAGCGAGCTTTTTATTTTTTTTTGACATTTCGTTGAGCTGATGCACGATGAAGATGGAGTTGTCCATTATTTCTTTAAGAAAGATATCATTGAAGGTTTTATTCCCGTTTTCCGTGGCGAGCTGCTTGTCAGCATGTTTACGGGATTCAACGATGACTTTTTCAAGAAGATCCTGAAAAAAAACATCAAAATCCTCGTTGTATTCGATTACCGTACCGTTTTTAAGGGTGATCATGATTCCTGATCTTTTTTTAAGTTTTTCTGCAGCTCCTCGAATTTTCCTTTAAAAAGATTTCCCAGGGTTGATTTTTCCGCTGACGCGTGCTTTTGCTGGTAATAGGTATACTCAGAACGCTCGCGTTTTTCAACAGCTTTTTTTTCGCTGAGGATCATATTTTTGTTATTTCTGTCGAATTCGATGACCGCGGCGGATATTTCACTGCCGATCGGATAGTTTTTCTGAAGGTCCTGCCCTGATGCGCCGGTAAGTTCTTTTTTGGGGATAAAACCGAGCATTCCGTTTTCAAGCCTGATGTTTATGCCCTGGGGGATGACCCTTTCAACCGTGCCCTTCACCGTTTCATCAAGATCGTCGCGGTCCCTGTTCCAGGGACTTTTGCCGTCATCGGCAAGATCCAGTGATATTTTTTTTTCGGCAGTGCTAATTGAAAGGATCGTTACCGATATTTTGTCGTTCAATGACAACAGGTCTTCGGGCCTGTTGACTTTTTTGATGAGGTTCATCCGAGAAATATGAACAAAACCTTCAAGCCCGGGTTCAAGTTCGATAAAAGCGCCGCTTTTAATAAAGTTAACCACTCTTCCGTCAAACCGCTGGCCTTCAGTAAACCGCGAAGCGTCAGCCCACGGATCGGGAGTCATGTCCTTGATGCTCAGTGTTATACGTTTGTTTTCCCAGTCAATGGATTTAACCATCGCCGAGACCATGTCGCCCTGAGCGAATCCTTCACATCCCCTGCTCCTGCTGCGTGACACCTCGGATTTGGGAATCAACGCCTCAAAACCGCCGATATCAATAAACATGCCGAAATCTCTGATCGAAGTCACAGGGCCGGAAACGATGTCGTTCTCTTTCAGGGTTTGCTTCAATTTTTCTTCTGACTGTTCCTTTTCCTGCTCTAGAAGGACCCTTCTTGAAAGGATGATGTTTTTACCGCCTTCACGGTATTCAGTAATCAGGAACTTGAGGGACCTGGCAATCAGGCCTTCTGGATTTTCAGGACTCTTCATGTCAATCTGGGAAAACGGGCAGAATGCCCTGATGCCGGAAATTGAAACCGCATAGCCGCCTTTTTTCACATCAGTAACCGTACCGAAGATGGGGATATGTTTCCTGTAGGCCATGTTAACGAGTTCCGGGGTGATGCGGCCCCTGCCAATGCTGGTGGTCAGGTGGGTTTCCCCTCCTTTTTTAGTCACGACATATGCCTGAATTTCGTCGCCTTTTTTGACGGTGACAGAGCCGTCGTTACCGGTAAATTCGGTGATGTCAATGGTCGCTTCACTTTTACCGGAGATATCGAGAAACACGTTTTCGCTGTCTATCTGGACCACGACGCCGCGGACGCTTTCTCCGGGCTCGAAATCGTCCCTTCTGGTCAGGGAAGCCTCCAGCATTTCTTCGAAGTTAAAATCGTCATTGGGGATATTATTGTTGTCCATATGAATCCTGATGCTGTAATCAATAGTAATACTGTTGAAACAAGTTACCATTACCGCCTGTTGCGTGTAAACAAAATTATTGCGTGAATAAAATTATTGACATTAAAGTGTGCCGGTGGTATATACGCAAATATTATAAAAAGCGCGGTTCTCTTTTATTAAATCATTACAGCCAAATGGAGTGAATCATGAAAAAGCTTATTGCATTAATACTTGTTTTTACTGCAGTTACAGCGATTGCTTACGCGGATACTGAAAAAAAGTCAAAATCGACTGAAGAGTATATTGCCGATCTCTCCCAGGATAAAGATGAAAATGTCATTATAGAGGCAGCCGATTGGGCGGGCGAGAAAAAGAATAAAGATGCGATTGATCGCCTTGCCGGGCTCATCAATGATGAAAGAGAAAATGTACGCTTACATGCCGTTATGGCATTAGGTTACATTGGCGATGAAAAGGGCGTTGACGCGGTCAATTCTTCCCTGCTCAATGACGAGAGCGCGGACGTTCGCTATGCCGCACTGCTTGCCTCTTTCAGAATCGGTTCGAAGAAATCGCTTGACACCTGGAAACAGGCTAAAGAAAAAGAAACCGACCCTTTTATTCAGGACTTTTTAAAGAAAGCTGAAGAACAGGCAATGAAGAAGAAATAGCGGCCTCTTTCCATTTTCAGGAATAAGGTATTTGTTTAAATAATCTTTTTCAGGCATGTTGTTATGAACATAACATCATGCTTTTTTATTTTAAGGAAATGTGATTGGAAAAACCATGGGCAATGACGAGGTAAAATATCTGGTTTTCGATGTCGAATCGGTACCGGATCCCAGACTGATTAAAATGGTCCGCTATCCCGGAGAAGACCTGGATGACCGCCAGGTGGTGGAAAAATACCGCTCGGAAATACTTGAGGCGACTGACGGCGTGTCAGAGTTTATTCCGGTCACGTTTCAGTATCCGGTCTCGGTCACGGTCGCGAAGGTCAGGGAAAATTACACGCTCATCGATATCGTGTGCCTCGACGAGCCGAAGTTCAGGCCCAGGGAACTCACCCGCCTTTTCTGGCTCGGCGTGGAGACCCTCTACGGCAATTCATCACTGGTGACCTTTAACGGAAGGGGCTTTGACATCCCCCTGCTTGAACTCATGGCCTACCGTTACGGCATCACCGCGAACAGGCACTTCAAAGACAAATTCGCGGGAAGGTACCGCTTCGGCACCAAGCATATTGACCTCCAGGACTGGGTCACGAATTACAATGCCATCCGCATGAACGGCGGGCTCAATCTTCTGGCAAAGGTGATCGGCAAGCCCGGCAAGATGGGCACGACCGGAGACAAGGTCTACGAGCTTTATCTCGAGGGTAAAATTCGGGAGATCAACGATTACTGTATCCACGATGTCCTGGACACGTATTTCGTGTTTCTGCGGACCCGCGTTATTTCAGGAGACCTTCCCCTTGACCGGGAACAGGACATCGTGCGGCAGACCAAGAAATTCATAGAAGAGAACCGGGAACGAATCCCGGCTTTTAACGAATACCTTGACAACTGGGGCGACTGGGACCCCTGGCCCTGATCACTGAATTTAATCATTCATCAGGAGAAATTTCCACACCTTTCAGTTCAGGTTGTTCATGGCCCTGTATGAATCGCATATGGTGTTCTGATACTTGTCCTTCATCACCATTTTTCTCATGTTTTTGAAAATTTTGTAGGGTCGTTCCGTGGTGGTGGCGTTTGCCATCCAGGCCGGGATTTTACCTCCCGGGTCCGAGTGGGTCTCGTACGTTATCAGCACCCTGTCGCTGTCCACGGGTGTAAAACGGAACAATCCGTACAGTTTTTTTACCCGGATAATACCCGGCTCTTCGGGTAGGATCCCGGGAAGGTCAGTGTATTCAATATTGATGCTTTTATCGGCCGGGTCCTGGAATATTTTAAAATGACACAGGGAATCCCGGTCTTTGACCGGCCAGGGAGCGTCGGTCATGATGTGAATGTAGAACTCGAGCTTGGTGATTTCTTTCACACAGGTAAAAACCTTCATCTGCGGATACCACCGGGTAAACGAATCAAAATCGGTCATAAGGGCGATCAGGCTCGCCAGCGAGGTTTTTACCGTCATTTCCGCTTTCACCGCTTTAAGAACAGAGCCGGGAATTTTTTTGGTATACACCTTGATTCCGCTCATGTTTTTGGCAAGCTTCCATTCGTCCGCCATGGCCGGTATCGACGCCAAAACCAGCACCAGGGCCGTGAATGCCAGTATCTTTCGCTTGAGTATCATGCGGCGGCCCATTTATTGTTCCTCTCCGGGCAGAATTCTGACCGCGCCGCGGTCTGCGGAGGAAACCATCAGCGCGTACGCCCTGAGGGCCTGCGATACCCTGCGGTCCCTTCCTTCCGGGGTAAAGGCAGCCGCGCCCTTTGCCTCTTCTTCTTTTCGTCTTTTTTCCAGCTCGTCATCCGAAACGAGAACGTTGAGCTTGCGGGCGGGGATGTCAATTTCGACCATGTCACCTTCCCTGATCAGGCCGATGGCGCCGCCTGAAGCTGCCTCGGGCGAGACATGGCCGATGGACAGGCCGGCCGTGCCCCCGGAAAATCTTCCGTCGGTGAGCAGGGCGCAGGCCTTGCCCAGGCGCATTGAATTCAGGTAGGACGTGGGATAGAGCATCTCCTGCATGCCGGGCCCGCCTTTGGGCCCTTCATAGCGGATGACCACCACATCGCCGGCCTTGATCCTTCCGTCAAGGATCGCGTCACAGGCGGCTTCCTGCGAGTTGTACACCTTGGCGCTTCCCTTGAAGGTATAGATGCTGGGGTCGACCCCCGCGGTTTTAACGATACTTCCGTTACGGGCAATGTTCCCGAACAGCACGGCCAGGCCGCCGTCACGGTTATAGCAGTGCGCCACGTCGCGGATGCACCCGGCGGCGCGGTCGTCGTCGAGCTGATCGTAGCATTCATTCTGTGAGCCCAGGACCAGGTTCCTTCCCCTTCCGCCCGGGGCGCTGCTGTACAGAGAGCGCGCTTCGGCCGAAAGGCCGGGCCTCATGATGTCATGGGTGTCAAGCGCCTGCGCCAGGGTGAGCCGGTCTACGCGCTTCACTGAAGTGTCGAGAAGGCCGGCGCGGTCAAGCTCGCCCATGATCCCGAGAATGCCTCCGGCGCGGTTCACGTCTTCAACGTGGTAGGGTGAGCTCGGGGCGACCTTGCACAGGTTCGGTATTTTACGGGAAAGGGCGTCAATGTCTTTCATGGTGAAATCGACTTCCGCGGCGCTGGCGATGGCGAGCAGGTGCAGTACGGTGTTGGTCGAGCCGCCCATGGCGATGTCAAGGGACATCGCGTTGAGGAAGGCCTTTTTGTTCGCGATGGAGCGCGGGAGCACGGAATCATCCCCGTCATAATAATACGCTTTCGTGTTTGCAACAATGAGTTTCGCGGCCTTTTCAAAGAGGGACAGCCTGTTTTTATGGGTCGCGACAACCGTGCCGTTCCCGGGAAGGGCCATGCCGATCGCTTCGGCGAGGCAGTTCATGGAGTTCGCGGTGAACATGCCCGAACAGGAACCGCAGGTCGGGCAGGCGGTGCGTTCGAGCTCTTCGATGTCGCTGTCAGGAACCGACGGGTCTGCGCTCATGACGATCGCGTCAATAAGGTCTTTTTTCGCGCCTTTGAACAACCCGGCTTCCATGGGCCCTCCGGTTACGAAGACCGCGGGGATGTTCAGCCTCATGGCCGCCATGAACATCCCCGGCGTGATCTTGTCGCAGTTGGATATGCAGATCATGGCGTCGACCATGTGCGCGTTGCACATGTATTCCACGCTGTCCGCGATCAGGTCGCGCGACGGGAGGGAGTAGAGCATGCCGTTGTGCCCCATGGCAATGCCGTCGTCGATGGCTATGGTGTTGAATTCGGCCGCGAAACATCCTTCTTTTTCTATGATCGACTTCACCTGCTGGCCTATGGTGTGAAGGTGTACGTGGCCCGGTACGAACTGGGTAAAGGAGTTGACCACGGCGATTATGGGTTTGCCGAACTGTTCCTCTTTCATTCCGTTGGCGCGCCAGAGGCTCCTGGCACCGGCCATTCTTCTTCCCTGTGTGCTGGTTGCGCTTCTCAACGGTTTTGCCATGGGTGTCTCCTTTGAGTATTGATTTTTTTAGTTAGTGAACTTTGTCATTCCCGTGAAAATGGGAATCCAGATAATTTTTTTCTGTCATTCCGGCCGAAGTGCCGGAATCTCATACAATAAAATTATAAAGATCTTTCCAATCAGGATTCATACTATTTATAAGATTGATTTTGTAATCTTTTTTCCATTTTTTTATTTGTTTTTCTTTAGCAATAGCACTTTTAATATTCAATGCTTCTTCAAACCATACAAGTTTATTGCAATTGTATTTTTTAGTAAATCCTTCGATAGTTTTTTCTTTGTGTTCAAAAACTCTTTTTATTAAATTATTAGTCACACCAGTATAAAGAATGGTATTATATTTATTGGTCATAATGTAAACATAGTATTTTTTCATTATGCTCAATTTTTTCTATGAGATCCCGGTATTGCCTTTGGCAAACCGGGATGACATTTTTTTCGGAATGAATATACCGCAATATCATACAATTAAGTTCTTGAAATAATCTTTAAAATGAGTGCAAACAACACTTATTTGTCAAGAGGATTAATCTCTTTTTCAGGGAGTATGCGGTTATACATTTTCCCCATGCGCCAGAGTTTGTCGACAATCTCTTCGGTAATGGCGCCTTCGGTAAGCTTCCAGCGCCAGTTTCCCTGCGAGGTGCCGGGGATGTTCATCCTGAACTCGGCCCCGTATCCCAGAATGTCCTGCGCGGGAAAAATGACCAGGCACGCGGTTGAGCGGCAGGCCTGCCTGATCAGTTTCCAGTGAAACTCGTGAATATTGTCGACACCCAGGTATTCGAGCACGTAAGCCCTGGTGTTCTCGTCTATTTCGCTGCCGTAAAACCATCCGTTCGTGGTGTTGTTGTCATGCGTTCCGGTGTAGACGATAAAATTCGGGTCAGCAAAATTGTGCGGAAGGTAATAGTTCCTGTTGTTGAAGTCAAAGGCGAACTGCAGGATCTTCATCCCCGGCAGGCCGAGGCCGCTTCTGAGCTCCTCCACTTCAGGGGTGATCACCCCGAGGTCCTCGGCGATCAGGGGAAGGTCGCCGAGCTCCTCTTTGAGCCTGGTGAAAAATTCCATGCCAGGGCCTTTGACCCATTCTCCGTTGATCGCGGTCTTTTCGTCAGCCGGGATCGACCAGTATCCTTCAAAGCCCCTGAAGTGGTCCACGCGGATGATGTCCACGCAGCCGTGCAGGTGGCTGATCCGGCGCGTCCACCATGAAAACGCGGCCCTGTTGAGTTTCCCGTTTTTGTCGCGCCACCGGTACAGGGGATTGCCCCAGCGCTGCCCGGTCGCGCTGAAGTAATCGGGCGGAACGCCTGAAACCGATTCCGGCTTTCCCGTTTCGGGGTCGAGCTGGAGCATGTCACGGTGTGACCAGGAATCGGCGCCGTCCATCGTGATATAGATGGGGATGTCCCCGATAAGGTAAATGTCCAGGCCGTTGCAGTATCGCTTGAGCGCGGCCCACTGCCTGAAAAAGATGAACTGCAGGAATTTTTTATACTCGATTTCATCGCGGAGCTCGTTACGCCATTTTTCCACTGCTTCCTTTTCGCGCAGCGCGATGCCGTGCTCCCATGATGTCCAGTCAAGGGTGTTGAACCGGGCCGCCAGGGCCGAGTACAGCGTATAATCGTCAAGCCATGAGGATGATTGCCCGCAGAATGTACGGTATTCATCCCGCGGGGCCAGGGGTGATGTGCTGAACAGTTCAAATGCCTTTCTGAAGAGAGGAATTTTATGGTTTTCGACACCCTCGAAATCAGTGAAGTGGCCCTGCCGGCCTTCATAGGGCGTGATTTCAATGCCGCACCATTCTTCCGCAGCGAGATCGTCAATGCTTATGAGAAGCGTGTTGCCCGCAAAGGTCGAGGGTGAGGCATACGGGCAGTAATCAAAAGCGGCAGCAACAGGCCCGATGGGAAGGACCTGCCAGTAACGCATGCCCGCGTCTTTTAGTTTACGGGCAAAAGCCCGCGCTTCTTCGCCGAGGGTCCCGGTGCCGTATTTTCCCGGCAGGCTGGTAAGGTGAAGCAGAATTCCGCTTGAACGCTCAATTTTCATATCTTTCTCTATATTATCAGTTTGAAGGGATTGTAACGAATCATATCATCCCGGCCCTGATCGGGAAAGCAATAAATAATATCTTGACCGAAAATTATTTTAGCCGGAAAATGATTACGTTTTCGCAAACATCATGAGGTGGGCCTTGGTCAATAAGAGTACTCGCTTAACAGTTATATTTTTTTTGTTTTTATTGCTTGTTTCAAGCCTGATTTCATGTTCAGCACGGGATGACAGAATATCCGTCACGCAGTGGGAGGTGCTCTTTGACCATGAGCGGGACCTTGCCGCCGTACAGGGAAAAAATGGGTGGGCCCCGGTAGAAATTCCTTCGACATTTAACGTTCCGGGAGCGGGAGAGGGCGTAACCTACTTCTGGCTCAGGGCCAGGTTCGCTGTTGATGATGACCCGGCAAAGTTTTACGGCATTACCATGGGACGGGTTTTTGACACTGATTCCGTGTACATCAATTCATATCCCGTGGGGTCAATGGGGGATGACGAGATCGGCCTGATCAGGCAGCGGCGCAATTATGTCATCCCCAGGGGAGTGCTCCTGAAGGGTGAGAACACCCTCTACGTGAACCTGGGTGTCTACGGCAACAACCGGGGCGGCATAACCTCAATGGTACGGATACTTCCCCGCAGGGACTATGAGGTGGTAAATCTCATCTCGTCGTTTTTTTATTTTCACCTGCCCCTGGAGATGATGGTCGTGGCCAGCGTGGTGAGCCTGGTCCTGTTTATTTTTTACCTGTGGAACAGAAAGGAACGGCTGTACCTGTACACCCTTGTCGCGGTGCTGCTGTACATGCTTTTCCTGGTGTCCCTGTTTTATCCCTTCACCGTGCTTGACCAGTCACTGACCCGGTTTGTGCAGTTCGCCTCGTATCATCTTTTCGCGATCGCCCTGCTTATGATCGTGCAGTCGCTGTATTCGATATATGTGCCCCTGTACAACCTGGTATGCGTTCCCCTTTTTCTTTTTCTGGCCGGGATTATTTTTATTTTCCAGAACTCACCCCGGCTGCACTGTATCGGCAACGGGCTTGCCATTGTTTCGGAGATCGTGCTCATAATTGTGGTTTCGGTAATGGTCACCCGCTTTCACCGGTCACGGAAAGACCTTTTCAAGCTCATCATGGCCGCGGGGGTGTCAATTGCGGGGATCAGTATAGCGATCCTGGAAATAATTTTTTCATTATCAGGCGGGGCATATTCGCTCCTGGTAACTTCATATTGCGCGCCCCTGTTTCTGGTCCTCTTTGTAACTATTTTTGCCAGGGAACAGATGAAAAGGAACATGGAGCTCGAATTTCTTTACTCAAGGCTTAAAGGCCAGGACAGGGCGGACGAGGGCCTTTCCATCAATGAGGCGTCCCGGCAAAAGCTTGACCGCGTGATCGCCTTTATAAAGGAAAATTATACGTCCGACCTGTCAAGAGAGGGGCTGGCAGCCGCGGTCGATTTGAACCCCAATTACATGAGCGGTCTCTTTAAAAATTACACCGGAAGAAAAGTGAACGAATACATCAATCATCTCCGCATTGAAAATGCCTGTGACAAACTGGCCGACCCCGAGGTCAAAATCATTGACGTGGCCCTGTCGGTCGGTTTTGAGAGCCTTTCCACGTTTAACCGGGCCTTTAAAAAAGAGACCGGCCGCACTCCCACCGAGTATCGCGACGATCTCGTTCAGTAACGCTTCTTTTTTCATAAACATCCTCTTTTCAAATCGTCATCTGAATAATTGAAGCGTGTCAAAAAGCCATTTCTGTGATTTTGACCGGAAAAGTTTTTTCACCGGGTGTATCTTACGGCCATAACCTTTACCGGGGAGGCCAGAGAAATGCACACCGAAACGTCCCAGCCTGATTCTTCATAACCGCATCAGGGACTTTCCTTACTGTTTTCTATTTATGATTCATTTCACGCCTGCGTTTGCGGCATTATTACAAACGAGAGGTTTATGATGAAAAAACATACCATAACAATTAAAAGCATTATCGCAGGTATGATCATGCCTGTAATGGCGGCCCTGCTCGCCGGCGGGTGCGCGCGGAACATCAATTATTCGGAATACAGCCCGTCCATCTCGGCGGACGGAAGGATGATCGTTTACCAGACCGACAGGATCGGCGAGGACAAATACAAACTGTACATGAAATACAAAACGGTACTGGGGTGGACCGGCGCCATCCCCCTGCTGTTTGCCAATTCGAGGATCGACGATGACGGCGCCCCGTTTATCACCTATGACCAGAACAGCCTGCTTCTTTCATCGGATAAAAAAGGCGGCCAGGGGGATGTCGACATCTGGATCGCGCCCCGCAAGGGCCCGGTGTGGGGTGTTCCCCGGAACCTCGGGAAACCGGTCAACTCTTCCGGCTATGACGGGTTCGCTTCACTTTCCCCTGACGGAAAGACCCTCTACTTCGTGCGCGAGTGCCCTGACAAGAAGGGCGATCCCAAAGACCGGTTCGGGATCTACACCTCGGAGAACGTGAACGGGAAGTGGGCCGATCCCCGGAGGCTCCCCGCTCCCGTCAACTCGAACTATTCCGATTTCGCGCCGGTAATTCTTTCCGACGGCAGGACCCTTATCTTCAGTTCGACCAGGCCCGGGGGGATGGGCGGCTATGACCTGTATAAAACCGAGATGATGGACAACGGCAGGTGGAGCGATCCGGTCAGTCTCGGCAAACCCATCAACTCGGCATCAGACGACATGATCGCCAGCGTGCCGGCATCAGGCGATGTTATTTATTATTCAAAACAGGACGCGAATGGACGCAGCAGAATTGCCAAATCCGCGCTTCCTGAAAACCTGCGCCAGTCTTCAGTGGTCGCGGTCGCGGGCATCGTGTCCGATGTTAATGAACCCGGGAAAAAACTCCAGGCCGAGATCGTCATTACCGACGTGGACACCGGTGAAAAGTATCAAATCTCCAGCAACGAAGGGGACGGAAAGTATTTTATCATCCTCAACCGCAACCGCCTCTATGATGTTTCAATCAGGAGCAAAGGGTATCTTTTCTACTCGACCAGGTTCGACCTGAAACAAAGGACCTTCAGGGAGAAATACGTGGAGATCATACGGGACATCGAGCTTTCACCGATTACGAAGGGCGCGGTGTTCACGCTCAACAATGTGTATTTCGAATATAAAAGCAGTCTCCTCAACCCTGACTCCTGTTACGAGCTTGGCCGCGTGGCAGACATGCTCAGGAGGAACCCGGAGATGGTCATTGAAATAAGCGGCCACACCGATGACGTCGGTTCCGACACGTATAACGTGAAGCTTTCAAAAGACCGAGCGCAGGCGGTAGCCTCCTTCCTGGTGAAACATGGTTCCAGGCGCAACCAGCTTAAAACCGTGGGTTACGGCGCGGCGCGTCCGGTTGCCACGGGTATCGGTGAGAGCGCGCGCAGTAAAAACCGCCGTGTGGAGATTAAAATATTGAAGCACGGGAAAAACGTTTCACTGTCATTTTAACCGGTAAATGACCGGGTCGGTAAAGAGTTCCGGTCAGCGGGCCGCGTGCATTGCGGCCCCCTGACCTTTCAGGCAATATCAGGATGGCGTTATGAATATCTTAATGGAAATAAAACAGGATGTTTCCGTTCTGTATCCCCCGAAGAATTTTGGCGAGGCCTGCTTTCATTCATTGCAGACCAGAATTGAATATATACTCAATATGTCCGAGACATGCATGCTGATCGATTTCAGCGAAGTAGCAAGGATAAGCAGTGTTATTCTGGGGTGCCTTGTTCGCGCGGCGCGCGACTTCAGCAGGGAAGGAAGACGGGTCGCCCTGTGTTCGGTCAATGGCAGTATACACAAAATATTTGATCTTTTCGAGAGTGATGAAATCGAGATCTATGAAAGCCAGGAGGAGGCCCTCGAATTTCTTGAGGCCGTGAAGTGTTCGGGCGTTCTTTATATCCGTTGATCACGGTTGGCGCGGTCATCCTGAAAGGATGACCGCGCCAGTGCCGGTTTATTTGCTGTGGTTTACTTCACCTGTTTCATATGCTCAAGAATATTTTTCAGGTTTTCCAGCTCTTCGCCGTATTCCTTCCATTTTCCCGCTTTGAGGCTCTGTTCCGCCCTGATGTAATGGGTGTGCGCCTTTCCGGCCAGCATGCGCAGCTGGGTCTCGGCGTTTTCCCGCGACGGCAGGTCAGAGAAAAAGCGTCCCTTGTAAAACATTCTCTCAAGGGCGGTGGGGAGGTCTTTTTCCATCACGACCTGGTCCGCGAATGAGATAATGACCCGCTTGAGCTCGGGCATTTCGCTGCTCTCAGCCTTGAGGTACAGCGGCTCGATGTACAGTATCGACTCCTCGACCGGGATCGCGAGCATGTTCCCGCGGATCACGCCGGAGCCCTTCTGGTTCCAGAGCGTGAGCTGTTTTGAAATTTCAGGGTCCTGGTCAATGCGCGCTTCAATCTGCAGCGGGCCGTAGCTGAGCTTGTCCTTGGGAAGCAGGTAAAGCTTCAACTCGCCGTAATCGGGCATGTCGCATTTCGCCGTGAGAAAACCGATCATGTTGTTTTTCTGCAGGGGAGTGAAGGGCAGGATCAGGATGAATTCGCTCCTTGTTTCGTCCGGGAGCTTGGTCACCAGGTAATAGCTTACCACGGGCTGTTCGTTGCTCTCGTAAATCTGCCGGGGAATGTCCCACGCGTCCTCGTTGTTGTAGAAGACGTTGGGCTCGGTCATGTGATATTTCAGAAGCATGGTGCTCTGAATGTTGAACAGCGTTTCAGGATAACGCACGTGGTTTCTGAGGTCCTCCGGGAGGTCCTGCATTTTTTTGAACACTCCGGGAAAAATTCCCGCGTAGACCTTTATTATGGCATCGCTATCGTCAGTGATGTAATAGTCCATGGAGCCGTTATAGGCATCGATGACGATCTTGACCGAGTTGCGGAGGTAATTTATTTTTTTGCCGCCGACCATGATCGGTGTCGAATAGGGGAAGCGGTCAGTCATGGTGTAGGCGTCGATTATCCAGAAGAGCCTTCCCTCCGAGATGACCAGGTACGGGTCATCGTCGAAGTTCAGGAACGGGGTGTACGTGGTCACCATGTCCATGATATTGCGTTTGAAAAGTATTCTGCTTTTGTCGCTTATGGTCCCTGATATGAGGATGTTGATATCGTTAAACGCGGCCGCGAGAAATACGCGTTTGATCAGCGAGTCAAGAGCGAGCCCGCCGGAGCCGGCGTAGGTCGTGTACTTGTTTTCCTCTCCCGAAGGATAATCAAACTCTCCGGGCTGTATGCTGGTATTGGTTATGACATAGTCGTTATTGTGTTCGCCGTAATAGATCTGCGGCCGTGATATTGAAAAATCGATCTTTGATTGCGGGGGGATGTCATAGATGAGCATTTCAGGAAGGCCCTCTTCAGTGACCTTGTCAACCCTGCTGAGCACCGCGCCGAAACCGTGAGTGTAAATCAGGTGTTTGTTCTGCCAGGTCTGGCTGCTTACGGTCAGCCTCGAGTGGAGGAGTTCCCGCGCGGAAAGGTTTACCGCGATTTTTTGCCTGTTGATCATGTAGCGGTCAACATCCACATCGTGGAAATAATAATAGGGCTTGAGCTCCTGCAGCTGCTTGTAGGTCTGCTTCAGGGGGCGCCAGTCCCACAGGCGGACGTTTTCAAGCGTGGTGCGGTTGTTCATGATGTCCCGATAGGAGAGGTTCCTGTTGTTGGCGAATGGTATTTCTTTGACCTTTTCAATGTCATAGGCAAGCCTGGTAAATGTGATGTTGTTTTTAATGTACGGCCCTTCCTTGTCGAGTTCATTGGGGTCAACCACGAAGCGCTGCTGTATTGAAGGGTACATGGTCCCCAGGATGAAATATGCCGGGAAGAGGATCACCAGAACAATTATGGGCAGCTTGAAACTTCTTTTAACGATGTTAAAAAGAAGAAACCCGGCGGCAATGAACGAGAGAACCATCGCGACATTATAGGCGATGAGGTTCGCGTTAACCGCGGTGTAACCGGCACCGAAAAATTTGCCGATCTGCGAATACAGGAGTTCATACGCCTTGAGCCGGTACCCGACACCGTAGAGGAACACGACTATCGCGAGCAGTGAAGAGATGTGCGCCCGCGCGAACAGTGAAAATTCCAGCTTGTTTTTCCGCCAGAGAATGCCCCCGTTCGTGACATGAAAAAACACTGAAAACAGGGTTATCATGATCAGGGACGTCATAAGCCAGGTATAGAGAAAATTGTAAAAGGGCAGCTTGAAAATATAAAAGCCGACTTCAAGGTTGAAAATGGGGTCAGGCGGCATTGAAGCAAAGGGCTGCGCGTGCCCGAACATGAGATATTCCTTCCAGTACGCGGATCCGGCCCCACCCATGATAAAGCCGATGATCACCACGCTTATGGTCAGGATAATGAGCAGGGCCCTTCGCGGCGAGCCGAAGACCGGAATGCGAAGGCGGTCCAGAATATTGCTGGTGAAAATCCTTCCTTTTCCGCCGAGCAGCCGAATGAGCAGAAAATTTAAAAAAAACAGCGCGATAAAGGCCACGGTGAACATCGCGTGAACAATGAATTTTGTGGTAAAGAGCGTCCAGAAAATACCGGTTCCGTTATTGATGCTGAACCACTGGTAATCAAGATAGAATCCGGAGCTCATCGCGATTAAAATGTATGAGGCTATAATTATCGTTATAAGGATGATCATTTTTTTGTTTTTCATAGTTTTTCCTCAGGGTAGGATGTATCCAGCATACCCGCCCGGTACCAGGTATGCAAGATTTTTTTTTAAACAGGTTGTCCGGTTATCATGATTCTGACAGATTTGTTTCTGAAAATCAAGTGTAACATCCCCCTTCGAATGAAACAATTCTAAAAAACTGTTTGCCTTGAATTATATAATGGCGTATTCAGGTCATCAGTTAATTGATCACAGGAGTAACACTACCGGCAATGATTTCAAGCAAGGTCAGTGATGTTAAATCATTCATGGTTATGGATGTTATGGCCCGTGCGGCTGAAATTGAACGAACGGGCAGGAAGGTTATACACCTTGAGGTTGGCGAGCCCGATTTCAGCACTCCTGACGTGGTTCGCGAGGCCGCTATCGAAGCGATCAGAAAAGGTGACACCCATTATACGCATGCCATGGGCATGATTGAACTTCGTGAAGAGATCTGCGCTTATTATTCCCGTGAATACGGTGTTTCCATAACCCCGGAACAGGTGCTGGTCACGTCAGGGACGTCCCCGGCAATGCTTCTTATGATGCTGGCTATTGTCGAGCCGGATGACGAAGTCATTGTTCCCAACCCTCATTACGCCTGTTATCCCAATTTTATTCAGGCCGTGGGGGGCAGGATGGTACAGGTGCGTACCATGCCCGAAGAAGGTTTCCAGTACCGGCCAGAAGCGATACGAAAGGCCATAACCTCGAGGACGCGCGGCATAATGATCAATTCACCGTCCAATCCAACCGGTATCGTCATGGGTGATAAAAACCTTGAGGAGATAGCGCGATTTACCGGCCAGTATATTCTTTCGGATGAAATTTATCACGGCCTTGTCTATGAAGGAAGGGCGCGGTCCATTCTGGAGTTCACTGACAGGGCCTTTGTTATCAATGGTTTTTCGAAACTTTTTGCCATGACCGGGTGGAGGCTCGGATACCTGATATTCCCCCCGGAATTTTCATCGGTGATGGAGCGAATGCACCAGAGCTTCATGATCTCGGCCAACAGTTTTGTTCAGTCAGCCGGTATCGCGGCACTTTCCAGCGCCTGGCCTGACGTGGAAAAAATGAAGCAGACCTACAATGAAAGAAGGGTATACATGATCAAACGGCTCAGGGAAATCGGGTTTACCATTCATATTGAACCGACCGGGGCATTTTACGTGTACGCTGATGCAGGCGCTTTCTGTGATGATACCTATAGCGAGGCTTTTGCGATCCTCGAAAAAGTAGGGGTTGGCGTTACTCCGGGAGTTGATTTCGGCTCCGGCGGAGAGCGTTTTATCCGTTTTTCTTACGCCAATTCTCTGGAAAATATAAGGGAAGGCCTGGACCGCATTGAAGAATACTTTAAAGGAAGATGATTTTTTTTATCATATTTAAAAATACTTTACAAAAAATAAAGGGATTATACCTTTTCCACTCACACGGCTTTTTGACAGGGAGTTCGGCGAACTTCAACGCATCGGCCTGACTTGCCGCATTGAGGAGTACCAGAAACGGATTGAACCGGAAAACCATTTTGCCACGGCAGAATTAAAATACTGATATATTATGGGACTCATGGGAGGATACAATGACAAAGGAATATAAAAGTGCGGATATTCGCAATGTTGCCCTTATCGGCCACGGCCAGACAGGAAAGTCTACCCTTCTTGATGCCATGCTCTTTGCAGGAGGACAGATTGACAGAATGGGGAACGCTGCGAGCGGCACTCTTGTTTCTGATTTCGATGATGATGAAAAAGACCGAAAAATTTCCCTGAAAAGCGCCATGGGTTTTGTAGAGCTTGATGGAGTAAAAATAAACATTATCGACACTCCGGGAACGGCAGATTTCGTCGGGGAGACCAGGGCGGCCCTGCAGGCAGTTGAATGTGCCATTATGGTCGTTGATTCCGTTGACGGGGTTCAGATCGAAACTGAAAAAGCGTGGAGATACCTTACCGAGAAAAAAATCCCCTGTATTTTCTTTGTAAATAAAATGGACAAAGAGCGGGCGAATTTCAACCAGGTCCTTGACAGCCTTAAGAGTGTTCTTGGCGCGCGGGTTGCCCCTCTTTCGATCCCCTTTGGAGAAGGCGATAAATTCAGCGGTGTTATAAACCTCATTGATATGAAACTCTATTCTCCCAAGGGTGACGGCAAGGATGTTACCACTGCCGATGTTCCGGCTGAGGCGGCAAAGGATGCTGAAGAGAAAAAGAGCGCCCTTGTCGAGCTCGCCGCTGAAGCGGACGATGCTCTGATCGAAAAATTCCTTGAGGGAGGCGAACTTACTACAGAAGAAATCGCCAGTGGTATGGGCCTTCTGCTGTCCCAGGCAAAACTGTGCCCGGTGACCTGCGGCGCGTCCGAAAAGGTGAACGGCATTAAGACCCTGCTTCGGATAATCAAGTCTTTTGCTCCCGCGCCTGCAACAGGTAAAGAATATACGGGATATAATCCAAATAATAATGAAGAAAAAGCCGTAAAAATGGCGCCTGACGGTCCGCTGGCCGCGGTTGTCTGGAAGACCTATATTGACCAGTATGCCGGAAGGTTTAATTATCTCAAGGTGATTTCCGGTGAGCTCAACCATGATGTTGAGGCGTTCAACCCGGCCAAGCGTGACAAGGAGCGTATAACCAAGCTTTTTTCTATGATAGGCAACAAACAGGTTGAGGTTCAGAAACTTTGCGCCGGGGATATCGGTGTTGTGGTTAAACTTACTAAAACTACAACCAAGGACACCCTGTGTGATCCTAAAGCCGACCCGATAGTGCTTCCTATCGTGGACCTGCCTGATCCGGTGTTTTCATTTGCAGTTGTGTCCACGAACAAGGGTGATGAGGACAAGATCGGCCAGTTTTTCGCCAGGGTCACTGATGAAAATCCCACAATTACTTATAAATATAATGCCGAGACCAGGGAAGCGGTGCTTTCAGGTATGGGCGAGCTTCAGCTTTCAATTATTCTGAACCAGCTTAAAGAAAAGAACAAGATAGAAGTCCTTACCCGTGAGCCCAGGGTCGCGTACCGCGAAACGATCACCAAGATGGCCGAAACCGCGTACAAACATAAAAAGCAGACCGGCGGCCATGGCCAGTATGGTGATGTCTCTATACGAATCAAGCCCAGGGGAAGAGGCGAGGGCTATGAATTTATCGACAGTATCGTCGGCGGTGTTGTCCCCAAGCAGTATATTCCCGGTGTGCAGAAAGGTATCTTTGAGGCAATGGATGAGGGAGTACTCGGAAAATTTCCGGTTGTTGACATGTCTGCGGAACTGTACTTCGGTTCATATCATGATGTTGACTCCTCTGAAATGTCATTTAAAATAGCCGCACGAAACTGTATTAAAAAAGCAATGGAAATGGCTGGTCCCCAGCTTCTTGAGCCCATAATGGAAGTCAGTGTTTTTGTTGATAAGGAATTCATGGGCGATATCCTCAGCGACGTAACCAGCAGAAGGGGAAGGGTCCTTGGCATGGACAGCTCGGAAGGAAGCGGCAGTATATCGGTGATTAAGGCAACGGTCCCTCTTGCTGAAATGCTGAGCTATCCCATTGACCTTCGCGCCATGACCAGCGGCAAGGCGACCTTCGAAATGAAATTTTCACACTATGACCCGATCGGCGGAAGGGATGCTGAAAAGATCCTGGAAGAGCGCAGAAAACAGCTCGAAGAAGAAGCGAACAAGTAAAAATATCATATAGGGGGCTGTCCCATAAGCTGTTCATCCTCCCTTGATGGGAGGCCAGCGCTTTTGGGACAGCCCCTTTTGTATTGACAGATGTTTTTGCTTTCTGTAACTTTTGTCTGTTACTACGCTATATTACGGTATGGAACAGACACTTAAAAACATCCGCGCCCAGGCGCCCCTGACCATTGTTATTTCTTTTTTTCTGCACCTGGTCATGCTTACCGCGCTTTTCCTTCCTGATCTGAAGAGCCTTCTTCAGCTTGATGAGTATCTGGGTAAAAATGCGTCATTCAGCAGGGACGTTATTGTCAACATCAACCAGGACGATCAGAAGCAGATCACGCAGAAGACCCTTCTCTCTGACAGGGACTCAACCGCGCAGGGATATATTACCTCGAAAAAAGGCGACCGCTGGCTGAACAATTCGCTTGACTTCAGGCTGCTCCAGGGCCATTCCCCGGGCAGCAATCAAAAATCACGCACGAGTTACCAGGACTCTGAAGGGAAAACGATCATGCTCTCTGACGAGTCTGAAGTGGTCATATCGTTTTTAAAACCGGAATATTCCGAAAAGCCGGGAACGGCCGGTGACCATGTGATGATAAAGATTCCTGATAAAAACGATATAACCCGTGAAAATGCGATCTTTTATTCAAACAAGGGGCTCTTTTCATTTAACACGGCGAAATACAAAAATTTTCTTTATTTTAAAGAGATGAAAGACAGGATCGCCAGCAACTGGTATCCCCCACTCATGGCTAACGCGGTCATGGGCGGATCGAACCCGGTTACCGGGACCTATGCGCCGGGCAGAACCAGGATTATGGCGATCCCCAGCCAGGAGGTTAAGCTTTTCTTTACCATGAACCGCAAGGGAGACGTGCTTGACGTCCAGATTATCGATTCCTACGGCAACAAGTCTCTGGACAGCTCATGCCTTGACGCAATAAGGTTTTCTAAAAGTTTTGGGGCAGTGCCCGAAGACATCAAGGGGGATGTTGTGGTGATCCCTTTTATTTTCGGTTATTACGCCTACTGAAGTGCGATAATCTCCTCAAGAGTTGTTTCCCCGATTATCTGTTTCTGGCCCGCGCTTATCCGGGTAAAGATTCCCGAAATGAACTTATATGTTCCGCTTTTTTTGCCCGCAGGAGGAACCGTAAACGCTGATGAATACAGCAGGTTCACAACATCAATGACTTTTATGTTCCGTGACGCGTTGCAGGGGATATAGGTTCCCTCTTCTGTGCGGCGGATGATGTTTTTGCTGATAAATGCCTCAACAAGGCGGTCCGCCTGATCCGTTTTTTCGCCGGTTGACTTGAGGATTTCCCTGAATGTCGTGGGGCCCTCTCCCCGCTCGAATTTGCCATAGAGCAAAGCAAGGAGCACAATACCCGTGTAAATTTCATATGGCCCTTCCATGTCGGTATTTTTTTTCGGAAGGTACAGCGAGGGGTGCATGAAGGTATAGGACACTTCAGCGCCGAACAGGATAATCAACACCGAGGTATATACCAGGAGCAGGAAAAGCGGTATTGAAACCAGCGCGCCGTACACGGCAAAGGTTCCGGTCGCGAAGGCCCTGATGTATACGATGAAGAAAAGAATGAATATGACCCATATGGTTGCGGTGAAGGTCGCGCCGATCGCCCCGTATTTAAAGGGGATTTTCGTGTTGGGAATTACAATGTATGTGAAAAGGAACAGTATCCAGATAAACAGGAAGGGCGCGAAAAAGTTCAGGAGCATGCCCAGGAAGGGGCTCCCTGAAGTACCGCGCCAGGTCGATCCCCTGTCAGGTGACATCATGATGAGGCCGTTGTTTCCCGCTGCGAGGAGCTTCCCGCCGCTGAAGAAAATCCTGCTGACCAGGTCGGTTGAGAGATACTGTTTTTTCCAGTTTTCCCCGCTGTCAATAGTGTGAAGCAGAATGCCCTTGCTCCCGCCGATGAATCCCTCCTGCGAAGAGATAAACACTCCCGACGTGTAACTGTTCTGCATGAATGAGCGTGGTTCCCAGGTCTTGCCGCTGTCATCGCTTTTGACAATCAGGCCGTTGTCCCCGGTGATCCATACGCTGTCACCGTTAAAGAACACGCTGTTGAGGTCGCTCATGATGTTTCCCCTGCGCGCCGGCGGGACCTGCCGCACTTCCCATGACGCGCCGCTGTTTTCGGTGAACAGCACTGTACCGCGGTTCCCGGCGGCGACCCCTCTGGAGCCGTTAAATGCCACTGCGTTGAGGTTCGCGGTGGTTCCGTCCATTGACTGTGCCTGCCAGGACCTTCCTCCGTCGGAGGTGTTGAGGATCACGCCGCTGTCCGCCGCGATGAATCCCGTGTTTCCGTCAAGCATGAAGATGTCGTTAAGGCTGAAGTCGCCGAGCTTTCTGAATTCCCACGAGTCGCCGCCGCTTTCACTCAACAGGAGTATGCCTTTGTCCCCGGTGATCCACGCCTTTTCGCCGAGAAACTGCATGTCCAGGTATTTGAATTTTTTAAATTCAATGGTGCCGGTCTGTTCTTCCCGGAGCTTCAGGCTCTGTGATGCCGTATCAAAGCGGTAAATTTTCTGATTATCAAAATCGATGCTGTCCAGGGAAAGCTCGTCGAATTCAAGCGACGCCGGGTCGCCTTTGATTATTGTATTCTTGCTTCCCGCGACCCAGATATCTTTTCCTGAAAAGGCAACGGCCGCGTAGTTCGGCGATGAGAAGACCTGCTGGACCTTGGTTGCAGCGGTCGCGCCCGCGATGATCAAGATCGGGCCCAGGGTCAGGGCTGCCCAGTAATAAACGACTTTCAGGAAAATGGGGCGGTGGGTCTTGATTTTCCAGATATCGTTCAGTGATTTTTCCAGTGACCTGAGGGTCGCTGTCGCGGAAAAGATCATGATCACCGAACCGATTATTCCGATTTTACCCGCGTTGTCGATCAGTCCGGATATCGCGGCAAAGACCGGGTCAATGTTGACTTTGATATTGTGTTCGAGCAGAAACAGGGAAATCTTGTTGAAAAAGACCTCTTTCTGGCCCCCGACCCCGGCGAATACCGAATACACGGTGAGAATGACCGTCAGCGTGGGTACCAGGGACACGATGCTCGTGTAGGCAATGGCTGATGACTTGGTCATGCCGTCGTCATCCATGAACTTTTTAAATGAGGCAATAATAATGCTGACCAGATAAGGAGCCCGGTGTTCACCGCTTTCCCGGGGATACAGGAGCCGAAATCGTTTCAGGATGGTATTCATCCCCGTTGTTGTTTTTGTTTTTATGGAAAAAAGAAACCCGCCGGATTGTTTCTGGTTTTCAGTCATGGGGCGCTCCTGTGGTATTGGATTGTTACGTATGCATTATAAGCGGGATATCAGGAATGTCAATTCCATTAAGGAGATTTTTAATTTGACAAAATAAAGGTGCTTTACTAACGTGTCTAACCTAATCTAACTAAAAAGGATGTGATTCTATGACCACGCCATTAGAAGTGGACGTCAACGGCGATATCGAGAAAGCTTTTAAAAACCTGAAAAAGAAAATGGCCTTTGAAGGTATCTTTAAGGAACTCAAGCGGAGACGATATTACGAAAAACCGAGCGAAGAGAAAAAACGAAAACGCGAGGAAGCTGAAAGACGACGACTGAAGAAAATTCGCAGAATGAATGCGGGCCAGTCCAGGGGCAAAAAAGGCAGAGGCGGACGGTTCGGCGGTGACTCCATGTAACGGTCATTACAATCAATTAAGGAAATCCGGCTTGTCCGGATTTTTTTATGTCCTCGTAGAGGTGCGGAAACCGTGAAGTCGCATTTTCACGGTTTCCGGCCTTAAATGGTTTTTAGAGAGAAGAACGGAACTTCAGATAATCATCCGCGCATTGCTTCGGGTCTTCGAGCATGGGCAGATGCCCGATTCCGGGCATGATGATCACTTCAGATTTCGGGATCAGCCCGTGAAGGATGTCGGCGGTCGCGGGGTTGATTGCCCGGTCTTCCTTCCCCCACACAATCAGCGTCGGAACTGGCGAGCCCTTGATCCGGTTTTCAACGGAATCGGCGGTAATCTGTTTGAAGATGCGTCCTTCCAGTTCGAAATTGTTGATGCGCTCCCGGGCCATTACCCTGAGCATGGGACCGGGGATGGGCGGCGGGTCATTCATCACGAAATCGAATATTGCGATGAACTCGTCTTCGGTTGCCGCCATGAGGGGATTTTTCCCAGTTTCACTGATAATTTTTTTCAACTCACTTTTCGGTGCTGACCACACCCCTCCCGGGTCCAGGAGCCACATGCTCTTGACCTCGCCGGGGAATGCGGCAGCGTATGCCATGGAGATATGGCCTCCCATTGAGCTGCCTCCCAGGTGAATGCCGGTAATCCCCAGTGCCTGTGCCAGGGACCTGAGGCGGCGGGCCTGGGCGGCCGAGGAATAGTCGGCGTCAGCGGGGTGGGCCGACTCGCCGAAACCGATATGGTCGGGAATGATGACCCGGTAACGGGGCGTGAGGTAGCGGGCTATGAGCGTGAAGTTCCCCTTGTCCGCGCCGAAACCATGGAGAAGCATCAGCGGCTCGCCCGTGCCGCCTTCACAGTACACGTAGCGCAGCCCGCCGGGCAGCGTGATTTCCTTACGCTCGAGGCCCGACATCGCGCGCCCCGCATCCAGAATAATGCCCGTGGCTTTTTCAGGCGCGATGTAGAGAAAGCCCACACCGCTTACGACGATAAGAGACACGATAATGATGAGGTATTTTATTGTCCGCATGATGTACTCCCTGTTCCGGTTAATGGTTGTGAAATGACACTGGAAAGAATATGTGATTGATACTGTGCCGATGAGTTTACCTGCCCGGACTGATTTGTCAATACCGAAACATAAAAACCGGTCAAGATTCTTTTTATGGCCCATTCCGGAATGGTGGGATTTAAATGTCAAAAAAGCAAGGTGAAAAAGATGGCCACAGAGTCACGGAGTACACAGAGTAAAATGCAGGTTTTTTTTGTTACGGACACGAGCTGAATTTTTTCAAAGCATACATGCGGATGAAACGGGATGGGGCGTGGATACGTTTACTGTTTACTCTGTTATTTCGAATCGCGCAGCGATGAGAAATTTTAATCCGTACAATAGATTTCTCCCCGATTGAAATGACATTTTTATACCTGTGTGCTCTCCGTGTCTCCGTGGCGGTCTTTCTCAAAAATTCGAAAAGAGTGCTCTTTAATAATTAAGATTTTAAGGGCGGGGATGACCGGAGCGTGGTGCCGTTTCTCTGCGCGCAATTAGTATTTGACGATAAACCGGCCTCATGCGTACACTCTCCCTGATGACAAAATCAGGCGACACCATCAGCCCTCTTGCCGAGCGGTGCAGGCCTTCGAGCCTTGAGGAATTCATTGGCCAGGAACACCTGCTCACCGGGAAAAAAATCATCCGTTCCATGATCGACGGCGGAGAGGCCTTTTCACTTATTCTCTGGGGCGACCCCGGAACGGGAAAGACGACCCTGGCGCGCCTGATCGCGCAGTACTGCTCCATGGATCCGCATTTCCTCAGCGCGATCTCGGCAGGGGTCGCGGACGTGCGCAAGGTCATCGAGATCGGCAGGGAGAACAGAAAAAACGGGACGCAGACCCTGTTGTTTCTGGATGAAATTCACCGTTTCAACAAGGCGCAGCAGGACTCGGTGCTTGCCTCGGTGGAATCCGGTGACATCGTGCTGATCGGGGCCACGACGGAAAACCCTTCCTTCAACGTGATCTCTCCTCTTCTCTCGCGCACCAGGGTGTTGAAACTGCGCACGCTTACCGCGGATGAGCTGGTAACGATACTGGACAACGCCGTTTCCAGGGACGAGGCCCTGGCCAGTGGAGGCGTTACCTTTGCCGAAGGCGTCAAGAGCATGATGGCCGCGGCCGCGGGGGGAGATGCCCGCAGGCTGCTGAATATTCTCGAGACCGCGTTTTCACTGAGCGAATCCGGTCATATTGAAAAACAGCATGTCGAGGAAGCGGTGAAAAATTCCATGCTCTACTATGACCGGGCAGGGGACCGCCATTACGACACCATATCGGCGTTCATCAAGTCCCTTCGCGGCTCTGACCCCAATGCCGCGGTGTATTATCTCGCCCGTATGATCCTTGCCGGAGAGGACCCGCTCTTCATCGCCCGCAGGATGGTCATCTTCGCCTCAGAGGATATCGGCAACGCCTCTCCGACCGCGTTGAACCTGGCAGTGTCAACCATGACCGCGGTGCAGAATATCGGGCTTCCCGAGGCCGAGATTATCCTGTCCCAGTGCGTGACGTTCCTTGCCTCATGCCCCAAGAGCAATGCGTCGTATCTTGCCATCAAAAACGCCAAGTCAACCGCGTCCCGCTTGTCCGGCGAAGTCCCTCTGCATCTGCGCAACGCGCCGACCTCTCTTATGAAAGAAATGGGCTACGCGACCGGATATAAATATCCTCATGATTTTACCGGCCATTTCGTGCGTGAGGTATACCTTCCAGAGGAAATCAACGGCGCGGTGTTTTATGAACCCTCACAGGAGGGAGGAGAAAAGGCCATTGCTGAACGCCTTGCCCGCCTGTGGCCGGACAAATACCGGGGATAAATTTTTCTTGCTATATTCCAATCCTGTTATACACTATGACCTGACACCTGCATAAATTTGTAAGATCCAGACAGTAAAGAATCTATTCAACGCCGGGTAATCAAAACATTATAAAAGAGCAGGATGAAGAAAGGAGGAATCAATGAATTTATTAGCACGTGTTGCGGGTTTTATTCTGGTTCTTTCCTGCTTTTTAATCACCGCCTGTATTGAAAACAGCGCCACGATCACGGTCACCAATGACACCGACGGCACCCATGTGGTGAAGTTTGACGGGCACGGCTCCAAGACCCTTGCCGCGTATCAGGTTTATGAATGGGACATCGATTGGGAAACCCAGCCTCATGAGGATACTAAACATGAATTTTCTGTATATGTTGACGGTTTATACTGCACCAAGTATCACGTCTGGGACGGTGATGACGACCGTGAATTCAGCACCTACTACTGTGTTACCTATGGCAGCGATTGATAATTTTCATGCGTGAAAAGAACATCCCCCCTGAAATAAACTTTAAAAAAGACGGAGTTCAGTATTGCTGGCTTGGCACTGCCGGAGTGTATATTTGCGACGGAAAGAACGGCTTCGTGATTGATCCCTATGTGAGCAGACACGGCATGGCACGCGTATTTCTCGGCCTGCCGTTAAAGCCGGAGCTTTGCTTGATCAAACAGTGGGCGGATGTCCTGGGCAATCCCGGTTATGATGCTGTTCTGGTCAGCCATTCGCATTTCGACCATCTTCTTGACGCGCCGTTTTTCGCGCTCGAGCGCGGCGTTCCCCTGACCGGATCATCCAGCACCGCGATGGCGGGCCGGGGGTACGGGCTTGACCGGGCCCTCATCGATGAAGTCAGGCCCGGTGATTCGCGGGCATACGGCGATTTTACCGTTACCTTTATTGAAAGCGCGCACGGGCCCGCCTTTGCCGGAAGGATCCCGTATCCGGGAGCGATCGGCGCGCCGCTGGTGCCGCCGCGGCCGGCCACAGCCTACCGCCTCGGCACGACTTTTTCTTTTCTGGTAGAACATCCTCTGGGAACGGCGGTGCATCACGGCAGCGCCGGTTTTATCAAAGGCATGTATGACGGCATCAGGGCGGATAAAATTTTTCTCGGCATCGCCGGCCGCGGCGGGAACACCGCTGAATACATCGAGAATGTCGTCATCCCCCTGCAAGCCCGAACCGTTATTCCGGTGCACTTTGATAATTTTTTTCGCCCCCTGAATGCGCCCATGAAATACGTTCCCGGCCTTCACCTCAAGGAATTCCTTGAAACCGCTTCCCGGTATAACTCGTTTGATATCGTGTTTCCCCCTTTTGTCAGCTCTTCCTCATTTGAAGCACAGACGCTTTTCAGCGGGAATTAATGGCAACGCATTCCTCCGGGAATGAATTCATAGAATTCAAATAAATCTTCTTGATAAAAATTTTTATTAATGCGATCCATGGCCCAGGCCCGCTGCAGCAGGCGGGCCATGTAAACAGCAGGGAGCTTCTCATGAACAACGACAGGGAACAACTTTTCAATCTTCTCTACACCAGGTCTTTTATGTACCGCGAAGACCCTCCGTTCAAGCTCGTGTCCGGAAGGGAGAGTTTTTATTATTTTGACTGCAAGGGCACGACCCTTCACGGCGAGGGGGTCGCCCTTACGGGTAAGGTCATGTTCGAAGCGCTCAGGCCGCTTATTGAAAAAGGGGCGATTCAGGGCATCGGGGGGCTTACCCTCGGGGCAGACCCCATAAGCGTTTCAACCGCCATCGCGGCCTTTCACCAGGGGATGCCCGTATCTCCGCTGATCGTGAGAAAGGAGCCCAAGAAACACGGCACGCAGAAATGGATCGAGGGAGATCTCGAGAACGTGAAAGGGGTCGTCGTCATTGACGATGTCATAACCACGGGCGGCTCCACGATCACCGCAATCGAACATATGCGCGAGTCAGGCCTTACCGTGGTTAAAGCGGCGGTGGTTGTTGACCGCGAAGAGGGCGGGCGCGAGAACATTGAAAAAACGGGCGTGGAAGTGATCTCCCTGTTCACCAGGAGTGATTTTGACCGGCGAAGGCTCGGCCGCTAAAACCGGCGGGGGCCCTATAAAATGCCGAACCCGAACGTGGTGCCAAGGGCAAAACTTCTGTCTCCCTCGTCAAAGAAATCGGTCATCAAGAGATCGATGTTCAGTTTTAACAGGTCATCGCCCTTGAGGACCGCGATCCTGAACCCGGTGCTGAAGGAGCCCCTTCGCGCGTGGGTCGAGCCATTGGGGTCAACCGAATACGAGTAATTTGCAAAGTCGTTTATCCAGTGCAGATAGTGCTGCAGAAAGTCGGGAAACAGGTCAAGGTCGAATCCCATGGAAAAGTCGAGGTCGCTGTTATAGTATCCTCTTCCAAGGGTCTTGCCAAAAACGATGGATGTCTGGATCGGCATGCCGAAAAATTCTCCCAGGTAGGTGAAAGCAAAATATATCTGGCCGAACGGCTCAATCGCGTCATTGCGGCTGTACCTGATTCCCTGGACCGTTGACCCGAAAGCAAGGGCCGCGTTCCCGGCATTGTAGAAGTTCCATTTCACATGGAAGAGAAAATCATCCCCCCCTGAATCCTGCGCGTCATAGATGAAACCGACTTCGGCCTGTTTTAAAAAACAGATGCTGATTTTGGGGATATGGCTGAAATCGTTATCCGCTATGAAATGGTAGCCGAAATCAATTGCGAGGTCTGCATCCTCCCATCCTGTTTTCGCTGCGGGAGTGTTGATCATTCCTGTCGCGCCCCCGATTCCCGCGCTGTTATAGGTAAGGGCCGCGGCGTGTGCTGCGGGAATGATGAACAGAATCAGTAAAATTAAAATAAAGATCCAACCTGTTTTCTTCATTTTTTCTCCTGGAGCTCTGAGATTTTTTCTGATGCCATAATTTTAACGCCGGACTTGAAAGTGACGCTATATTCAAATTTTACCGTTGAAAAAGAGGTAAACCTGATCCTGTAGAGCGCGTTCGGCTCGATCTTTTCCAGTGGGTCGTTTTCTTGTGAACAAATGGTTACTTCCCTGGAGTATTCCCAGTTTTTATCATAATTTCTGGCCAGTTCGTAATAGTTATAGCGGCCGAGGTTTTTTCCGTATTTTGCTATGTCGACCATGCGTTCAACGATAAAATAAATTTTCATTGACCGGTATTTGGGGCTGATTCCCTGGTCAAGATATCGGGCTGAGAAGCTGATTTTCAAACAGGAAACCGGCTTTTCCGGTTTAAAATACATTTCATAGGTTTCCTCACGGTCAATGCGTTCGTTCGAGATCTGCTGGCTGGAGATCATGCCGTTCATGGTCTGTTCATCCGCGGCCCCGTTTTTTTGCATGGTGGTACATGCCTGGAAAGAGCACAGGGCGATTATTGCCGGGAAAAGAAGCGTTTTTATAATCATATAAGGCATTTATGGCTACCGGTACGGAATTTTTTTACAGTATACAGAGCTTACTTTTTTTGTAAAATAAAAAAATTCTCCTTGCCATGTGCCCCGCTGCTCCATTTAATTATTTTTCTGGCAATTATGCCTGCAGCCTTTAACGGTTTATCTGCTCCTAAATAATTATCGGATGAATCTATGTTTCTGAAATCAATGGAATTGTTCGGCTTCAAGTCCTTCGCCGACAGGACCCAGGTCGAATTTGAATCCGGCATTACCTGTATTGTCGGGCCGAACGGCTGCGGCAAATCGAACGTGGTTGACGCGATCAAATGGGTGCTGGGCGAAAAGCAGGCCCGGAACATCCGCGGCATAACCATGGAGGACATCATCTTCTCCGGAACGGAACAGCGGAAACAGGTTTCGCTCGCGGAAGTTTCCCTTACCATTGACAACAGCCAGCGTATTCTTGATTTTGATTCAGACTCGGTGACCGTGAGCCGCAGGGTCTTCCGTGACGGTGAATCCGAATACCTGATCAACAAGTCCCCGGTCAGGCTCAAGGACATAGAAAAGCTGTTTCTGGACACGGGAATCGGCAAGTCTTCATATTCGGTCATGGAGCAGGGCAAGATGGACCTTATCCTTTCAACCAGGGCCGAGGACCGGCGTTATATTTTTGAAGAAGCCGCCGGCATTTCCCGGTACAAGCTCCAGAAAAAGGAGTCCCTGAAAAAACTCCAGGAGACCGGTGAAAACCTGAACCGGATCAATGACATCATCAAGGAAATCGAGCGCGAGAAGGACCTCAAGGCGAAGCAGGCCGAGCGCACCAAAAGTTATCTCGCTCTCAGGTCACAGCTTACCGATCTTGACGTGAAGATCAGCTATATCCGGTACACGGAATACCAGTCGAAACAGGAAAAAATCCAGGAACAGATCGACAGGATGCAGAGGGAGCGCGAGGCCATATCGGCGCGCGTGTCCACGATTTCGGCTGATAACGAGAAGGATGAAAAAAGAAAGAATGACCTCCAGCACCAGCTCTTTGAACTGGAAAAACGGCTGCACGCCTACAAGATCAGGGTCGAGGACATTGATTCGAAAACCGAAAAGAACCGCGAGATGATCGGCGAGCAGCAGGCCAGGAAGGAGTCCCTTCAGAAAAAAATCGAAGAGCGTTCCAGGAGCCGCAAAGACCTGCTTACTGAAAAGGAAAGGACGGTCGCGTCGGGAATTGAAATACGGCAGAAGATCAAGGACGACAACGAGCGCCTGGAGAAATTTTTTGAAACCCGCAAGAGAAAGATCGCTTCCATACACGGGCTCCGCGATAAGATCGAGAAGAACAAGGCCTCCATCTCCGACAGTGAAGAACGTCTGAAGTCATTGCGCGGCGAACTCGAGGTCGTAATCAAACGCCTGGTCGACGCCATCGATAAAAGAAAGGCCGAGCTGCAGGACTCTGAAGATGAAAGGAACCGGGTCCTTGACCGCATCCATACAAGCTTTAAAGAAGTCGAGTCCTTCCTGGGCAGGGCAATACAGAGCCTTGAATCAGGCATCACCGAGGAGGCCCTTGCGGCGCTTCGCGCTATTGATCTTGCTTCACTGAAAAGTGATTTTCTTGTTTTCCAGGGTTATGAAGACGGGTTCCGTTCCATCCTTTTTGACAAGGCCGGTATCCATGCGGAGAAACAGGTGCTGGACGGCAAAATTGGCTCAGAGACCAAAGCTATTGACGACCTGCGCACGGACATAGCCATGCTTGAAGAGTCCATAAGAAACGAGCAGGATGAGCTCGAGGACGTAAACGGCATGATAACCAAAGTCGAGAAAGACCTGTCCCGAAACGAGAACGAAAAAGACTGGATCGAAAAACACATACTGTCCCTGGACCATCAGATCAGGGACGTTGACAAGCAAATTGAAAGCTACGGCGAAGACATGAACCGCAGCGACCGGGCCATTGAAAATTTCAGCAAGGAAATACAGGAGTGGGAGGCCCGCCTGATCGAGTTCAACGAGCGCAGCCAGTCCCTGATGCAAAACATCCGTGAAACCACTGAGAAGCGGACCGAGATTGACCGCCGCATTGTCGAGCGCAAGAGCCTGAGTAAAAAGGACGAAGAGGAGCTTGAAAAGATCATTGAAAAGATCGGCTCTCTTGACAAGTCCCAGGTTGAGTTGATCTTTAAAAAGAACAGCATTGAAGACCATCTCTGGGTCGAATATGAGAAGAAAGTATCGGAGATGAAAAACATTTCGGCCGGCTCGTTTCAGCTGAACGACCTTCAGCAGCAGATGCAGGAAGTGAAAAAGAGCATCAGCGACCTGGGCCCGGTCAACAACCTCGCCATCGAAGAATACCGCGATTTAAAAAAGCGCTTCGAGTATTACATCAACCAGAAAAAGGACATTGAGAAAGCCCGCGAAGACATTATTTCGGTAATCGAGGACATCAATAAAACCTCCATAGAAATTTTTCTCTCGACCTTTAAGGAGATTCAGAAGAATTTCAGCGAAGTGTTCAGGCGCCTGTTTGAAGGGGGGGACGCTTCTCTTGAGCTCGTTGAGCAGGAAAATGTCCTTGAATCCGGAATTGACATCATGGTGCGCCCTCCGGGGAAAAAGCAGAAGAACATAAACCTCCTTTCAGGGGGAGAACGGGCCCTTACTGCAATAGCCCTTCTTTTCGCAACCTATATGGTCAAGCCTTCGCCGTTCTGTTTCCTTGATGAAATAGACGCGCCCCTTGACGAGGAAAACATCAGCAGGTTCGTGAAAATGCTGCGCGAGTTCTCCCGGGGCACGCAGTTTATCATTGTCACCCATAATAAAAAGACTATGAGTATTGCTGAATCAATTTATGGTGTTACCATGGAGGAACCGGGTATATCGAAACTGGTCTCATTGCGTATGGAAAAACTGGAAAAGAAGCAGGCTGAAGCGGGTTGAACCCTAAAAATTCAATAATAACTTGACAAAATCAGCAGTTTTTTTCATTATTAATACAATTGTACACGGTAATTCACTGGAGGATAAACACCGGCACAGGGCTTAGCGGAGGGCCCTGCCGCTGAACACAATGGAGGGTGTATTATGAAAGTATCAATTGACGCAATACTCGGTTCAGCGCAGCGTATAAATAATCAAAGACAGGTTGAAGAAGATACCCTTGACAAGCGTAAAAAAGAAGTCAAGGGCGATTCGGTGTCTTTGACCAGCAAGATCGACACCAGGCTTGACAGCATCGACCGCGAATTCCGTGAAATCCAGTCATCACTCACCAAAAACCAGATAATCCGTGACGGCATTGACCAGCTTAAAAACGATTACGGCCGCGGCGGACAGAACATGCAGCAAATAATGGACAATGTGACCTTTGAGGGCAATCGTGTTCTCCGTTCCTTTGTGGGCGACGGGGTGACTGAGGATGTTCTGAACAACCGGGGAACCAGGATCAATGATATGATAACAACCGATGTGGACCGCCTGAAAAAACTCCAGGTGGAACTCGATAACATAATGGCCTCCAACCTCGCCAGTACCGAACGCGCAGAGAACATCATGGTCAATGTCGACCGCGCCTTTGCCGAAGCCGGGCCTACCGGTGTCGCGAACATTTCGAGCGTTCGCCCGGACGCGGTCATGCGCCTTATAAAATAGCGGTGATCATTAAATCAGCGAAGCAGAGCCCGGTCGTGAACCGGGCTTTTTTTATTAAGGAGTGACTTTCCTGATTCGTGCTGTGGGCACGTAGAGGGTGTTTTTAGCGAAATCATCCTCGATAAGCGCGTCTTTCCCATTGACGACATGAATATTGTCCAGTCGAAGACGCGCGTCCCTGACAGAAAATCCGATTTTACCCGTAAGCTGCTGGGCAACCGTGCCCGTGAGCAGCTTTTTGCCGTTCACTGTCAGCGAGACCGTCTGGCCTTTGATGGTCACGGAACAATCAAGCGGCCCTTTCCAGGGGATGTCCGTTTTTGTTGATGCCAGCCTGGTGATGACGTAATTGTTTTTTTCGCTGAAGCTTCTGGTCTCGTCTTTGCGTGCGGAGCGTATGAGCTCGATCCTGGTGATTTTTTCAGCGGTGCCCGCAAGCCTGAACCCGTAAAATGAGTAGTAATAGTGCTGCTTCGGGCTGGTTACCGCGAACGAGACCATGAATCGCGGTTTGCCGATCCCGGCGGGGATGATTTCAGCGGTGAACCCTGTCTCGGTAAAGCCCCCGACCTGTGCCACGCTGACCACGGTGTTGTAATTCATCAGCTCGTGGTAGTCCCATCGTACGGCCCGGTTGCGTTTCTCGACCAGCGCGCCGCCGGCCACTGCCCAGTCGCCGTTGATGCAGAACCACAGCGGCGCTGCCGGTTCCGGTGCGGGTCCCGCATCCGTAATTTCAGGAGAGGCGCACGCGGTAAGGAAGAGAATTATGATATACGATACATATTTTTTTATCACCATCAATGACTTCCGGGTAAAACTGTTATATACCGTCAAAGCCATCAATGGTCAGGGTTTCCGAATCGCCTTCATTGAGAATAAAATTACGCTCACCGTCGCTTACAATTCTATAAGTAGTACCACCTGATACAGCCAGTCCCTGTCCGTTCAGCAGGTCGACTTCCTTGAATTCCGTGACCGCATTTTCATCATAGGAGCCAGACCATGTCTGGTCAACACTTGAGTCTTCATAGTTGACCCACTTTATTTCAGAAACGGTATCTTCCTGCTGGTTATTCCAGCGCAGCTCGGTTGCCGTGTCTTCCTCGTTGCACGAAGGCAGCAGCGCCAGGGCACAGGTAAGTGACAGAATAAGGGCAACGGTTGTATTTTTCATGGCTTTCTCCTCGGTCAAAATATGGTTATAGTACCTGTTTTTATGGGAGTATGTCCCAGCGGTGTAAGAGTACATCCCGGGCAAGGGGAAGGTCAAGATTTTTTTAAAGGTGCCGGAGCTTTGTCCTGGCGGTTCAATACATATTATCATCCATGCCAGGGACTGAAATACACAGAAAGTAAAATTTTATTCTGATCTGATTTCCTGCTTGACTATGCCCGGGATTATGTCACTCTTATGGGCAATTCCATGGTAAAGGTGCTCCGTATGCCTGCAGCGCGACAACACAGAAAGATCTCCGTACCGCTCATGATTATGGCCGTGTGCCTTCTGGTAACCGTATTTTTTTTGAGGCTTCTCTTCTCCGGGGAAACCCCTGATCCGAATCCGATTGTGATCAACCCCGGAAGCCCCGGAGGTGGTGCCGCTGAATCAGGGTGGAAGGCCGTAATGGACACGCGCCAGATCTATGAATGGGGAAGGAGCAGGGGCCTGTACCTGGTTGAAGACCGTCCCCCCCTGCAGGACGGCAGGGCAGGGTTTTTCAGTGAATCAGGAACCTCGGTCACGGTCAGGGGCCTGGACCCTGACCGGAAATACCGGCTCTGGATCGATTTTGTGACCTTTATAGGCACCGGTGACGGAACATTTTTTTCGCCGTTAACGCTTACGATTAAAAATCTTCGAACAGGTAAAGAAAGCTCCCGGCAGATCAGGCTTCGTGAAATTGAGGCCTTTTCTCTTTTTACGATGAATATTCCGTTTGAAATTTCCGCGGGCAGTGATATTATGATTGAATTCCGGGAGGACGCTCCTGTATATGGGGGCTGGGGCCTCTGGGACATGATCATAAGCGACAGGGGGCAGATTCCTGAAACAATCCCCGTTGAACCCGGTGAACGGCCTGAAATGAAAGTCAGGGTCGGGCCGGTGGAATAAAAAATTTCACGTATCACGTTTTTTTTTTGACAAAGATACGGCCTGTTTTTTTAGATAGCAATACAATAAAATGTTTTTCTCTGTGAAATTGAATGATATTTTATGTATATTACTATGAGTTTGATATCTATTAATTCATAATAACAGGGTGATGTTATGGCGAAGGACAATTATGAAAAAGATTATGATGATGAAGTATATGAAGACGACTATTATGATGAACATTACGAAGAAGAAGAGCTGATAGAGGACGAAGAAGCGAGGGATGATTTTGACCCTGGCGACGATTCAGAGCCGGAAGATGATGAATACTGGGACGATGAAAAAAAGGTCCACGTGAGTTTTGCCTGTGAGGACTGCGATTACCGCTGGGAAGACACAATTATTAAGAAAAAAACCGGCAACCTTGAAGACGAGGATGAGGTCGAGCCGGAAGTTATCTGCCCTATGTGCGGTTCAATGAATATCACCCAAATATGAATGACCGCAGAATAACCATAAAGGGCGCGCGGGAACACAATCTCAAAAATATCAACCTGGAAATCCCCAAGGACAGGCTGGTGGTTATAACCGGCCTGTCAGGTTCGGGAAAATCGTCACTTGCCTTTGATACCATTTACGCGGAAGGCCAGAGGCGCTATGTTGAGTCCCTGTCGTCGTATGCGCGCCAGTTTCTCGGGCTTATGGAAAAGCCGGATGTTGACTATATTGACGGCCTCTCGCCGGCGATCTCCATTGAACAGAAAACCACGCACCGCAATCCCCGCTCAACGGTCGGTACCGTTACCGAGATATATGATTATTTCAGGCTTCTCTTCGCCAGGATCGGCGTGCCGTATTGTTATCAGTGCGGCAAAAAAATAACATCCCAGTCGCTCGACCAGATTGTCGAGTCGCTTCTCACGCATGAAAACGGAACGAAGCTGCAGGTGCTCGCGCCCCTGGTAAGGGGAAGGAAGGGAGAGCATGCGGACCATTTCAAAAAAGCGAAGGAGAAGGGCTTCGTGCGCGTCAGGGTTGACGGGGGGATGATGACCCTGGATGAGCCCATCCGTCTTGACAAGAAAAAGAAGCACACGGTCGAGATCGTCGTTGACCGCCTCGTGATAAAGGAAGGCATCAGGGCCCGGCTCGCTGATTCGGTTGAAACCGCGATGGAGATGTCCGAGGGGCTTATCACGGTTCTGGTCAATGACGAGGAGAAGCTTTTTTCCACCGTGCTTTCATGCCCTGACTGCGGGATTTCCATCCCCGAACTCTCTCCCCGGATGTTTTCTTTCAACAGCCCTTACGGCGCGTGCGAAAAGTGCAGCGGCCTCGGGTTCATCCTTCAATTTGACCCTGACCTTGTGGTCTCTGACCCTGAAAAGTCGCTCTATGACGGCGTACTGGAGGTGTGGGGAAAGACGACCAGCTACTGGTACCTCGAGCAGATCCAGGCGCTTGAGAAAAACCTCGCCTTTGACGGGCACCGCCCCTGGAAAGAGCTCCCCAAACGGGTAAGGGACATCATCCTTTACGGGTCAGGCGGCAGCCGGATGGATTACAACATCAAGCGTGAACACTCGGAATACCGTTTCAGCAGAAAGTTCGAAGGCGTGATCCCCAACCTCGAGCGCCGCTATCTTGAGACGAAATCAGAAGACATGCGCATCTGGATGGAAGGGTACATGTCCAACAAGGTCTGCGACAGCTGTAACGGGAAGCGCCTGCGGCCGGAAAGCCTCGCGGTGCGCGTCGCGGGCAAAAGCATAGACCAGATAACCTCCCAGTCGATCGGCCAGAGCAAATCGTTTTTTGAAACGCTCGAACTGGACGAGACTTCAGCGCGCATTGCGTCTCAGGTGCTCAAAGAGATACGGGCGCGGCTCAGCTTTCTTTCCGATGTCGGTATCGATTATATTACCCTTGACCGCGCAGCGGGGACCCTCTCAGGCGGCGAGTCACAGCGGATTCGGCTCGCGACCCAGATCGGGTCGAACCTGACCGGCGTGCTCTATGTCCTTGACGAGCCCAGCATCGGTCTGCACCAGCGTGATAACCAGAAGCTGCTGGACACGCTCAAGCGGCTGCGCGACCTGGGGAACACCGTGATCGTGGTCGAGCACGATGAGGACACCATGCGCCAGGCCGATTATATCGTGGACCTGGGCCCTGGCGCGGGCCTTGACGGCGGCTATGTTGTTGTCGCCGGTACCATAAAGGATATCGAGAAATGCAAAACTTCCCTGACCGGCGACTATCTTTCCGGGAGGAAAAGGATCCCCCTGCCGATAAAAAGGCGTGAGCCCGCAGGCTGCTTTACCCTTAAGGGCGCGCGGGAAAACAATCTTAAAAACCTCGATGTTTCCTTCCCGCTGGGAGTCATGACCGCAATAACCGGTGTGTCCGGTTCGGGCAAGTCGACCCTGGTCATCGATATCCTGTACCGGGCCCTTTCATCGCTGATCATGAGATCAAAGGAGTATCCCGGAAAATTCGATACCATAACCGGAATCGACCGTATTGACAAGGTAATCGATATTGACCAGTCACCCATTGGCAGAACGCCGCGGTCAAACCCGGCAACCTACACCGGGCTTTTTACTCCTATCCGGGACCTGTTTGCCAGGCTTCCTGAATCAAAGGTCAGGGGGTACCGGCCGGGCCGTTTTTCTTTTAACGTCCCCGGTGGGCGGTGTGAATCATGCCAGGGCGACGGCGTAAAAAAAATCGAGATGCATTTTCTTCCGGATGTCTATATTACCTGTGAGGTCTGCAAGGGCAGGCGCTATAACCACGAGACCCTTGAGGTCAGGTATAAGGGAAAGAACATCTATGAGGTACTGGAGATGTCGGTCTCGGAGGCCCTTGTCTTTTTTGAGAGCATCCCCCCGGTAAGGAGCCGTCTTGAAACACTGGAGCAGGTGGGCCTCGGATACATCAAGCTCGGCCAGCCGGCAACGACCCTTTCCGGCGGTGAGGCACAGAGGATCAAGCTTTCAACAGAGCTTTCCAAAAAGGCCACGGGGAAAACCCTGTATATCCTTGATGAGCCGACCACCGGCCTGCATTTTGACGACATCAACAGGCTGATCCAGGTGCTCAACTCGCTGGTTGACCGCGGGAACACCGTGATAATCATTGAGCACAATCTTGACGTGATCAAGACCGCTGACTGGGTGATCGACCTCGGCCCTGAAGGCGGTGATCGCGGCGGCACCGTTGTCGCGGCCGGGACTCCTGAACAGATCGCTAAAAATAAAGCGTCCCATACCGGCCTTTTTCTGAAAAAGGCGCTTGCGCCGTAAGGCGCTCAGCCTGTTAAAATTGTTTTTTATCCCGGCAAATGTGACGATAATATAAAGAGCCTGTGCCTGTCTCGCTGATTCGCGCGCAGGGAACACAGTGAACAAGACGACCTTCCCGCGAGGTGCCTGTTGGAAAATAATTTTTCACGGAAAATCATTCTTTTTTTATTTTTGTTCGTTCTTACAGGAGTTTCCTCGCCGCACCGGATTTATTCGTGGGGCGATGATACCGCATCCTTCGAGATCGCCAAAAAGGATTTTATCAGGGGCCTCGCGTTTTATAACAATATGCAGTATCTTGCGGCTGTCGAGTTTTTCCGCAAGGCGGTATCGCGCTATCCCGATTACCAGACCGCGCGGGAATACCTGGCGCGTTCATACAAGCTCGCCGGCTTTTCACAGGCCGCGATGAAAGAATGGTCAGCCCTTTATGAGTCGAATCCCCAGAATGCCGCGGTTCTCGCGAAAATCGAGACATTGAAGTACCGTGAATCAGCCAGGCGTTCGAGCGGTCTGTCCGGTGACCTTGTTTTCGTGAAGGCCTACGAGTCAAGAAATTACCCGCGTTTTGTTTTTTCGCGGCCGATTGACATAGCGGTAGATAAGGCTAAAAACCTGTACCTTACATCCTTTGAAACAGGCAAACTGGTGATACTTGATTCCAATGGCGAAGGTGACAGGGTGCTTAAACCTTCACTGTCAGGCAGGCTCTACGGGATCGACGTGTACCGGGACCGGATCGCGGTGAGCGATTTTTCCGGGGACCAGGTTCTTATTATGGACCGCGAGGGCAGGGTCCTGCTTAAAATCGGCGGGCCTGGCTCGAAAGAAGGAAGTTTCCACGGCCCCGAAGGGCTCGCTTTTGACCGTGACGGGAACCTCTATGTTGCTGACAGCGGGAACTGCAGGGTGCAGAAGTTCAACGCCGGGGGGGGATTCATCCTCTCCATGGGCAGAAAAGGGCGTTATGACGGCGAGCTTGAAAATCCGTCGGATGTATCACTTTTTGGCGACGATGTTTTTATCGTGGACAGCGGCAACAATAGGCTGGCCCGTTTTGACACGTCCGGAAACTTTATTGAATACCTTCTGAAAGGGGAGCTCGATTCTCCGAGAGGCATAACCGGGGCTCAGGACGGGGTCATCATCGCTGACGAAAAAAAGGGTTACCTCTATTATACGCCCTCATCAGGAACGAAAACATGGCTTTCCTCATGGGGGGATGACAATAAAAAATTCGCCAGGCCTGTCGCCAGCGCCATGGACCGGGAAGGGTACCTGTACTGCCTCGACCATGACCGTGACTCGGTGTATCTTTTTGCCCCGGCAAAAAAGCTTTACACGAACCTTGACGTGGACATAACCGCTGTTGATACTGAACAGTTCCCGGTTATTGCATTTTACCTGAACGTGCGGGACAGAAGAGGTGATCCCGTTTACGGACTGAAACCGTCAAATTTCAATATTATCGAAGACAGCGCGCTGATAAGCAACCACAGCGTTAATTACATCAAGTCACAACAGCAGTCAGCCTCAATGGTCCTGTGCATTGACCGCTCCAGAGAGAACAGCGGCTATCACAATGACATCCCCTGGGTTTCTGAATTTATCATAAAAAAAATGCGCAGGAATGACCGGCTGAAGGTGCTCAACTTTAATCGTGACACCTGGACCGGGAATGATTTTGACTGGAGCGCGCGCCGGGCACGGAAGGCCATATCAGCCAGGGAGTACCGCAGCGGTAAAAATTTCGGTGCAGCCCTGTATAATTCTCTGGGAGACCTCGCGGGAAAGCTCAACCGCAGGGGAATAATCGTGGTCTCTGATGGTAGTGTTGATGATACTTCGTTTTCGACGTATACGGTTAACAACATCATACAGTACGCCAGGGAACATTTCATCCCCATACATGTAATCTCCTTCAGGGAACCTGATCCGGTGCTGGTAAAAATTTCCTCTGAAACAGGCGGCTCATACTGCAAGGCAAGCAGTGTCGATTCCCTCAGGAAAATTTACGACAGGATCCGCGGTGCTGATGAAAACCGATATGTTTTATTATATTCAACGCATAAAAAATCGTCGCTCAAGGGTTACTGGTCTGACGTAAAAATAGAAATTAACCATAATTCACAGAAAGGAGTGGAATGGGGTGGATACTTTGTGCCTTGAAAAAACAGACGGCATGCAGCTGATCAGGCATAATATGGTGAACGGACTTTTTGAAAAAGGCATACCTTCAGGCCCGGTACTGGAGGTAATGTCCGTGCTCCCGAGACATCTGTTCGTTTCCGATGCCTTTCGCTACCGGGCGTATGATGACATATCACTTCCCATTGGATTCGGTCAGACTATCTCAAAGCCGTCCGTGATCGCGCGCATGGTCCATTCTCTCATGCTTACCGGATCGGAAAGGGTCCTGGAAATCGGTACCGGTTCCGGATACCAGACCGCGATTCTTTCGGCAGTGGCGGGAAGCGTGGTCAGTATTGAGCGGATCGGTGAACTCTATGAGCGCGCCAAGTCAGTGATCTCAGGCATGAGCCTCCATAATGTGCGGCTTCTTCATTCGGGTGACTTCAATGATGCAGAGGGATGTTTTGACGCGATAATTGTCGCCGCGGGCGCGGAGATACTTCCGGTTGAGCTGTTGAGCAAGCTGGCTCCGGGGGGAAGGCTCGTCATTCCGGTGAGCAGCGGTTCAGGCCATCGTATCATGCGTTTTTACGTGCTGACTGACGGTCGTGTCATGGAAGAAGAGATCGGCGAAGCGGTTTTCGTCCCCCTTATCATGAATTGATCGTTTATTCCGGAGTATTGATTATTGTTGTCAGCCAGTGAATCGATTTTTCAAACTGTTTTTTACCACCCGCATCGTGTCCATCCTCAGGGTAGACTTCAATGGTTTTTTCGCACATGAGCCTGTTGAACAGGCCGAAAATGCATTCCGCAGGGGATATCCGGTCCTTGATCCCCGTTACGGTCAATACGGGAATTTTCACCAGATCGGAAAAATTAAGCGCGTCAAAATAGGTCAGGTTTGTTTTAATCAGCTTCTTTTTCGTGCGGCTTGCCGCGATGAATTCATTGATCTCAGTGGTAATATCGCTGCTTACCATGTTCTGTGAAACAGGGAGCTCGCAGAATGAGGGCGCGTCAAGCACCATGGCCTTAACCCTGTCAGAATATGCAGCAGCGAAAACACAGCAGGCGGCCCCGAGTCCTTTGCCCATCATGCCGATCGAACTGCAGTCAAGATTTTTAAGAAGCCTGAGCATTTCGATCGCCCGAAGCGTGTCAAGGTACAGACCCTTTACGTAATAACTATCCCTGTCAAGGATGCGTTCAACCATGTATCCCGGTGTCTGCGGTATGTCTTCGTCGTTTTTTGGAAGAGATTCATGCCCTCTGAGTTTCATGATAAAGTATGCTGAACGGTCGTCGAAGAGCCGCGGGTCATATGCGGGTTCTGTGTTGTAATCATGGATGAGAATGATCACTTTTTTCCGGTCGTTCCCGTGCGGGAGATACAACTCTCCGCTGAGGAGAAAACGGTCGCTGCTTTTATAGGAGACATCAAAACAATTGAAACCCGAACCACTTTTTCTTCCGTTTTTTTTCAAAACAGGCTCGATAGGAACGCCTTTGAGTTCACCTGTGGCTTTCTGCCAGAACGAAGTGAAGTCATTCTGGCGGTCCAGTTCAGGAAATCTGAGTATATACCTGTCAAAATTTTCAATAGCCATGTTAGAGGATGTTCAACGCCCTGTGGAGCAGGTAATGATTATTATATAATAAAAAATATAGCGACAGAATCAGCGCACCGGATATTCCCAGAAATACGATAAAGAGCGCCGAATAATGCCCGGTTTTTTTTACCAGGTACCAGGCGATTTTTCCTGCGCCCATTCCGTTTTTTAAAAGACTGATTACTTTTTTTATCAAGGGGTAAATCAGCCCTGCAGCAATAACCGCAAAGATGATGAAAATAACAATCGTGTTGAAAAGAGGGGTTTTCCTGACCGCAAGAAGGGTGATCGGGAAAGCGATGAGGTCCATGACCAGGACCGAAACAAGCGCTGCGGAAACCGTAAACCCGGCAAGTATCGCGAGTTCACGGAAGCGGTGCTTCAGTTTGTCTTTTTCATAGGGACCATCGTAACTCATAAAGAATTATTCCTCGGCATTCTCGTCTGTTTCTTCTTTCTCTTCTTTCCCTTTTACGTCAACCCCCATTTCTTTGAGGGCTTCCCTGGCCAGTTTTCTCACTTTTACACTCGGATCATATTCCATCTTATACTTCAAAATGTCAATAGTTCTTTTGTCCTTGAGTTCTTTAAGCAATTCAACAGCTTTAACACGGACTGTTGTGCTTTCGCTTCTGAGAGCGTTTTCAAGATGCGGCACTGCCGCGGGATCTCCGAGCTTGGCCAGGGCGGCGATTGAATAGATGTAAAGCGTGTAGTATTGTTTTTTCTTTTTATACGAATATGAATTGATCTCATTAATGGTCGCGCTGATGTCTTTGGCAGCTTCTTTGAACTGGATTTTGGCAATAGAGTTTACCGCGTATGACCGAAGGGTCACGCTTTCTTCTTCATCCTTGTACAGCTTCAACAGGAATTCTGCCTGGTCTTTTTTCCCGATTTCTCCCAGCATCAGGACCAGGACTTCGCGGTTGTTCCGCGTTGTTTTCATGTCTTCAACCGCCTTTTTGGCAAGGGGGATGATTTCTGCCGACTCCAGTGTTCCCAGGCAGCGGATAAGCGCTTCGCTGTAAAGGGAATCGGTAGAGAGGTCCTGCTTCTTCAATTCCTCGACCAATCTGTTCCTTGCTGATGCTGCCTTGATATTCTGCAGGGCATAAACCGCGGCAACGCGGACATCCTCTGAATCATCACCGAGTGATGCCAGCATGAGCGGGACTGATTCTTGAGCTTTAACTTCACCGAGGACCGTAAGCCCTTTTTGTTTGACATCAGAGTCCTTTTCGTCTTTAAGAAGATTGATAAGCATTGTGATAAGTTGTTTTTTTATCGCTTCTGTTTTTATCGTGAGCATTTTAGTGACAGCCATCATTCGCTCTTTTTGAAGGCCGTATTTGAGGACTTTTTCAATATTATCTGCCAGCTTTTTTTCTTTTTCTTCAGTTGATTCTTCTTTTTTAGGCTGAGCTTTGTCTTCGCCAGCCGCTGTGTCCTTTTTCTCTGCTTTGGCCTGTTCCTTGTTTCCGGCTGTGGCTGTTGACCCGGATACTGTTTTTTTGTTATTGTCTCCTGAATGAGGAACCTGGGGTATACCGGTTCCACATATAATCATTGCCAATACGGTACTTAATATCAGTTTTATAATTATTTTCATTATTATCCGCCTTGAGGAGATTCTTTAATTATTATCGGTTAAAAAATACTCTTTAGCCATTCTGAGGGAAAATTTTTTTATTATTGAACAGTTATAGTCGTATAACAGTAAAGGCAATAATAATTGACATGGTGAGGATGTGCTATTATGATTAATCAAACTGGTAAGATAACCATGAAATTAAAAGAAGAAGACCTGGAAAAAATCGGAAAATACGTTCAACAGCGCCTTCCTGAATGGCTCGAGACCATTCCATCACCTATGAGTGTTTATAATCGAGATATTGAATTGCGGGAAAGGGTTGTCCGTGTTGAGGAAGAGCTTAAAAATCAGCGGGAACTGATGAAAAAAGGTTTTGAACTGATGGAAAAACGTTTTGATGATATGCATCAGGAGATGAACAGACGTTTTGAACAGGTAGACAGACGTCTTGATCAGATTGACAGACGTTTTGAATCCTTTGAAAAACGTTTTTCTCGTATAACCGTATTGATTACTGCAGGCTTTGCCATGGTAACCATTCTCATATCAGTGTATAGATTTCTAACATGAATTTTTTCTCGGGAAAAATATTTTTACCGGGAGTTGAAGCTCCCGGTAAACTGTTATTGTTCCCTTTCATTTTCTTCAACAAGCTGGTTCACAACAAATTCTGAAATCCGATTGTGGATGTCACGATGTCTGCCGGTAGGGATGATCCGCACAACCAGTTCCGCGAGGCGGGTCATTTTTTCTGCACGAATGAATTCAGGATCAGTATCATACTTTTCCATCCCCGGATAATAGTCATTGATATGCTTGAGCGCCAGATTTTTGAGCTCCTGCTCTTTTAATTTTACCACATTGTCCCGGTTGAAGCTTTCCCGTGCCTCTCTGGTGAGCAGAATGAGATCTTCCGCCCCTGCCGCTTTTTTTGCCACTGATAAACCGCGGCGTAATCCGTGTATGCTTGTTCTTTTCCGGTTATTGTTTGCAAGTTGATATATTTTCATGATATGCTCCTTGTTTTAAGGTTTATGATCGTTACATAATATTTATCGGATATGCTATATAAATGTTTAGCTAATTATTCGTTTAGTATAAAAAATTTTTAATTTTTTTATAATTATTTTTAAAATGCATTATATCCTCATATTTCTAGTGATTTCGGGAACATATTTAATGTAATTCGGTTGACAGATGTTTTTTTACTGGTATAGTCTAAAAATGTGAACACGGATAGTTCAGTATATCTTACATGGAAGATTTTCCGGAGAGCGTATTGATGTCCTGTATCCGAGAGGTTTTTATAGTTATTAATGCCAGTTCGAGCTTGTCTATCTTCCCGCTTATTTTTTTTCTTACTATATTAAAAATTTATAACTCATCCTTATTATATCTTTATACAGAGGATCGTTCCCATGCTTGGTGACAGCACCCAGAAAATATTCGTACTGGATACTAATGTTGTGCTCTATGATTTCCGTTGCATCTATTCCTTTGAAGAACATGATGTCGTTATTCCTATCACGCTTCTCGAGGAAGTGGATAAATTCAAGCGCGGAAATGAAATCATTAATTACAATGCACGGGAGTTCTCCCGGGAACTGGATTCCCTTTTCGGTGACAAGCTGCTGAAAGACGGGATTCGTCTCAGTACCGGCGGTTTCATCACTGTTGACACGAATTTAAAAAAGGACAGCTTCCTGAACGATATTTTCTGGGAAGACAATCCTGACCATCGCATCCTGTCAATCGCCTTTAATCTGTCGCAGCGTCATGGTAAAGACCGCGTGATCCTCGTTTCAAAAGACATCAATCTCAGGATGAAGGCAAAAAGCATCGGGCTCAAAGCTGAAGATTACGAAACCGGTAAGATTAAAAATATCGATGACCTGTACACCGGGAAAAATCTTGTTGAGGATGTTCCTGAGGAAATTATTGATTCCCTGTTTAAAGACACCAGGGTAGAACTGGACCGTTACAATCCCCGGTTTGATCCATATCCCAATGAGTATTTCATCATGCGCAATAACGGGAAGAGTGTTTTATGCGTGTACTGCCATGAAACAAAGACGTTCAGGCTTGTTGAAAAGAAAAAGGCTTACGGTGTCACCCCCCGCAACGCGGAACAGACTTTTTCGCTTGACGCGTTGACTGATATGAATAAAAGCCTGGTCACCCTCGCGGGCAAGGCGGGGACCGGCAAGACCCTTATGGCACTTGCCGGGGCGCTTGAGGTGCGCAAGGAGTTTCGCCAGATACTCATGGCGCGCCCCATCATCCCCCTGTCAAACAGGGACATCGGATATCTTCCCGGTGATATTTCAAGCAAGCTTGACCCTTACATGCAGCCGCTTTATGACAATATTACCTTTATCCAGAACCAGTTCAGTGAAGAGTCTCCTGATTACCGGCGGATAAATGACATGCTTGAAAAAGAAAAGCTCATGATTATTCCTCTGGCGTATATACGGGGAAGAAGCCTTTCCCGGGTTTTCTTTATTGTGGATGAAGCACAGAATTTGACACCTCATGAGGTGAAGACCATCATTACCAGGGCTGGAGAGGGTACCAAGATTGTTTTTACCGGGGACCCGTACCAGATTGATACTCCCTATCTTGATTCGCGCAGTAATGGCCTGACGTATCTAATTGATAAAATGAAGGGGCAGGGCCTGTACGCTCATGTGACCCTCGAAAAAGGGGAACGGTCACAGTTAGCTGAACTGGCATCGGATTTGCTCTAAAAAAATATAAAAAATATTTTTTTTGTTGCAATTTTTTGCCAGGATGATTGCCTCATCGACTGGTTTAATACTATATTATAGTAAATCAGTCTGGACGTCTTTTTTTTAATCCTGTAAGAACAGCAGGACATCTCATCAAAGAAAGGGTAACATTATGGGAAAAAGTCTTGAGCAAAGCTTTGATGATCTTGTTTATGAGGATGAATACTACAAGGAAACCTATTCCGAGGGCAAGGTCATGGTTTCTGATGAAGAAATTGAAGAAGCATCTTCGGAAGTGGATGACTTTGTGGCCATTCTTGTCTGCGAGGATTGCGGAAATCAATGGGAGGAAGTTGTCACCGAAGGGACCGGAGATGAACCTTTTTGCGCCATGTGCGGGTCCAGCAGGGTGACTCAGGTTTAAAGATATTTTTCCTGGATTAATCTGTTCAGCATTTATGGAATTTTCCCTGCCATAAGGGAAAAGAAGAAGGTTTTCTCTCGTATTGAAGTTGTCACGCGTTAATTTTTTCAAAGACTGAATCGGTTTTTCTTGTTATTCTCCCTTCGGGTTCATTTCTCCAGTCAACTTTCAACACCATGTATATACGGTTGGAGTCCCCCTGCATATCCTTCATGCACGCTGAAACGGTTTCCATGACCCGAGGCCACGGCCCTTCTATTACCGTCCCCATGGGGCCTACCGTATACTCCAGGCCGCTTTCCGCGATTATTTTAACCGCTCGTGCAACATATATGCTGAGGCTTTCATGTTTTCCTATCGGGAAAATCGTTAATTCTGCAAGTGCGCTCATCTTTTCCCTCCCCGTATATCTGATGATTCACCATATCACTTGAATGCAGCCTGTAAAGAATTATTCCGCTAAAACTCTATTTTCTTTAATATGAAACTGTCAATATTGACATTTTGCCGATCGGGCGTTATCATCAGTACATCTTCAGTATTCTTTATGGGGACTTCTGAAAACCAGTAGTTACCGAAATTTCAAAAATCGTAACTACTGGTTTTATCAAATGTTGTGCCCACAAGGGGACATCCGAAATGTGGTTTTTAGAAGTCCCCTTATGATAATCGATGTAACGGGAGGACTCTATGAAAAAATTATTGGCGCTTTTTGTTATTGTCTTTGTCGCGTCTGCGCAGGCCCTCGACATGAAGGGGAAAGGCTCACGGAAAGCCGGTCTTGCAACTGATGTAGCTCTTAAGGAGCTGACGAAAAAACTTAAAAATGTCCAGAATGAAAAGGGGCCGATCGTTTTTAAAACAGGAAGTGCGGAAATTGATGTTGAGAAATCCAAAAAGACCCTTAAAGCCGTTGATGAGATTATATGCAACTATCCGGGATTTCTGGTTCAGGTTGAAGGCCATACCGATAATGTCGGCAATGCCCAAAAAAACGTGGATCTCTCGCAGAAAAGGGCTGATGCCGTGAAGAACTATCTTATTAAAACATTAAATACTCCAGCGAAGAGGTTAAAATCCAAGGGGTTCGGCGATACCAAGCCAATTGCTGATAATAAAACCGATAAGGGAAGGGCAAAGAACCGGCGTGTTGATTTTTCTGTTTTTAAAATGTAATGTTATCATGAGTCTCTCTGGTACTATCGCGCTTGGCCTGATCGGGTTTTCCGTGAGGCTTTTCGTGATCATTCAGGATATTTAAAACTGAACCGGGGGATGACGCTTGAAAATATCCAGTTCAGGCTGGGAAAGAAATTCTCTGCTGTTGTTGCAGCTTTTCATCGCTGTTGGCGCTGTTGGCGGGGGTGTATTTCTTATTGCGGACCCCAGCGGTTCTTCCCTCGGCCTGCCCCGGGAGTTGATTGAGAAAACCTGGTTTAAAGACTATTTTATTCCCGGGATTGTTCTTTTAACCGTCAATGGGCTGGGCAGTATCGCAGGATGTGTAATGACATACCGGAGACACCGTTTGTATCCCCAAGCGGCAATTGTACTGGGGATGTTTCTTATCGTGTGGATGGTAGTACAGGTTTTATGCATCGGCCTGGCCCACTGGCAGCAGCCTGTTTATTTTCTTTTCGGGGTTCTTGAGCTTTTTCTCGGACGGAAGATGCAGGCGCAGGCGTCTTTCTGAGGTGTTATAAAAAAGCTGGCCCTTTTCAGAGGCCAGCTTTCCTTTTATGAGCGGGTGATGGGAATCGAACCCACGCTATCAGCTTGGAAGGCTGAAGTTCTACCATTGAACTACACCCGCAATGTTTTGCCACAATACAGTCATGTCCGGTATCGTCAAGAAAAATTTAAAAAGGTCAAGCCTGGATGAAAATCATCCCGATGGGGATGATTATTATTTTTTACTTGACAATTATGTCTCATTAGGGTAAAAGTGGGGAATAGTGGTGAAAAATGTATAACAATAGTATCAACGAGGCGCCCCGTGTTCATGGGTGAATATCATCCTTCCCTGGATGAAAAAGGAAGGGCGGCAATACCTGCCAAACTGCGCAGGGCCTTTGGGGAAAATTCAGTGATAAACAGGCTGATTATCACTCATGGTTTTGACAAGTGCATCATGGCTTTTCGTGAAGAGGACTGGAAAAATTTCGTTGAAGAAAAATTGATAAAACTGTCACAGGCTGACTCGGCCAACAGGCAGAGGATCCGTTTTCTTCTCGGAGGGGCCTGCGACTGCGAATTGGACAAGCAGGGAAGGATCATCATTCCCGGCTATCTTCTGGACTATGCCCGGATTACAAAAGATATAACGGTCCTGGGCGTGTATGACCGGCTGGAAATCTGGGCGCGTGAAGTTTACGACCAGTATCGTCCGGACGCCGGTGCTGTTGATTCTTTTGCCGGTGATCTTGGTTTTTAATGAAATGAGCGGGATTTATCAATGCGACATAATGCAGGAGACGAAACGGATGGATACTCTCACGAACCGGTCCTGTGGCGGGAAGTCATTGATTACGTGAAAGAATCGCCTGTGGGCGGTGAGGGGATGATGGTCGACGCAACGCTCGGGGAAGGGGGTCATTCCGAAGTTCTTCTGGGCACTTTTCCTGAACTGACCATTGTGGCTTTTGAAAGAGACGCACAGATACTTGATGTTGCGCGGGCACGGCTCAAAAAATTCGGCGAGAGGATAACTTTTGTGAACCAGAATTTTTCATCCATGCCGGAGTTTCTCAAAGACAGGGAAGGGGATGTGAGTCACATCCTGTTCGATTTCGGCATTTCATCCTTTCATTATGAAAAGAGCGGACGCGGCTTTTCCTATGGAAGGGATGAACGGCTGGACATGAGGCTTGACCGCGGTGCCGGGCGCGACGCGTATGACCTCATCAACCGGGCCAGGGAAAAGGACCTCGGTGATATTTTTTATCGCTATGGCGAGGAGCGATGGTCCCGCAGGATCGCCGCCGCGGTGTGCAGGGAGCGGGAAAAGGCCCCGATTGAGAGCACGGTCCGCCTGGCTGAACTGGTTCTGCGGGCGATCCCGATAAAGTATCATGTCAGGAACATCCATCCCGCGACGCGCGTGTTTCAGGCGCTGAGGATAGCGGTTAATGAGGAGCTCGCGGCGGTTGAAACAGTCATGGAAAACTCGTACCGGCTTGTTCGCAGGGGCGGAAGGATTATGGCGATCTCATTTCATTCCCTTGAAGACCGCATTGTTAAAGATTATTTTCGGAGACTTTCACGGGGATGTACCTGCAGGCAGGAGGCAAAATATTGCCAGTGCGCCGGTGACCCGTTTATTAAGATATTGACGAAAAGGCCGGTAATGGCCTCAATGGATGAGCTTGAAAAGAACAGCAGGTCGCGGAGCGCGAAACTCAGGGTCTGCGAACGTTTGTAAGGAGGTAGTGTATCCGCTACTTTATCATAGCTCTTTTCATCATCCTTTCTGTGGTCTTTTACGTATGGCAGAACATTGAGGTGATGAAGATCAACCTTGAGTACAGGAAAAACCTTGTTGTCGAGAAAAAGCTTATAAAGGAAATTGACCAGCTTGTCTATCGCATTGAACAGTACCGGACCATGGATTCCATGAACAGGTATGCGGGAGCGCACGGGTTGAAGCCAGTCTCTCCCGCGGACATCGAGGTCATAGAAGTAAACAATGATGTCAACAACAGGTAAACATGAAATTCTGATCAGCACCCTAATCTCGCAGTCAGGGGGGATTGTGGCCCTGGTTTCCGGAACCGGCAGCGACCCGGTCTCGTCGGTTGAATATGATTCCAGAAAAGCGGAGGCTGGCTCTCTTTTTGTCGCCATCAAGGGTTATGCTTCCGACGGCCATGACTATGTTGCCCAGGCGGTCGATAAGGGCGTGAGTTCGGTCGTTGTCAGCAGGGCGCGGGTTGACGAGTTTCTTCCCCTTGCTGAAAAGGGCGTGTGTCTCATGGCCGCTGAAGATACAAGGGCCGCCCTGGCTTATCTCTCGGCGGGCTTTTACGGGTTCCCGTCAAAAGACCTGGTTGTTGTCGGCATAACCGGAACCAACGGGAAAACATCCATCACCTATATGCTTGAAAATATTTTTGACACTGCCGGCATCGATACCGGAGTCATCGGCACGATCAATTACCGCTGGAAGGGAAAGGTCTTTGACGCGCCCAATACCACGCCTGAATCCCGGGACCTGCAGCAGATCCTCTCCCGGATGAGGGACGACGGAGTGCGCGCCGTGGTCATGGAAGTGTCCTCTCATGCACTTGATCTCGGAAGGGCTGAAGCGATTGATTTTGACGCTGTGGTGTTTACCAATCTTACCGGCGACCATCTTGATTTTCACGGCGATATGGAATCGTATTTCAAAGCAAAGAAGAAGATTTTTCCCCTGCTTCAGAAAAGCTGCAAGACCTGGAAGTTCGCTCTGGTCAACACTGACGACGAATACGGCGCGCTCATCGCGGAAGAAAAATCATCCTTTCCGTTTCCTCTTTATGGCTACGGCCTGAATCCGGATGCTGATTTCAGGCCAGCCCCGGATAGCATACAGAGCAGAATAACCGGGATCAGCTACATGCTCGAAGAGCCGCTCAGTGGCTACGAAATAAGGATGGTCCTTGCCGGCCGTTTTCACGTGTATAATTCGCTTGCGGCGTTTGCCGTTGCCCGAAATCTCGGTCTTGCCTACAACGTAATAAGCCGCGGCCTTGCCGAGCTTTACGCGGTTCCCGGAAGATTTGACGTTATCAGCTCTAAAAAAGGCTTCACCGTAATCGTTGATTACGCCCATACCCCTGACGCGCTGTTAAAACTGCTCCAGTCGGTGCGGGAGCTTTCCCCGTCAAGAATCATCACCGTTTTCGGCTGCGGGGGCGACCGCGACAAAACCAAGAGGCCGGTGATGGGAAAAATCGCTTCCGATTATTCCGATTACGTGGTGGTTACCAGCGACAATCCCCGCAAAGAGGACCCGGATGCGATAATCGAAGACATAGTGTCCGGCATCGTCAGGGTCGGCCACACGGTCATCCCTGACAGAAAAGGGGCCATTGTTCACGCTGTCGACCGGGCCCGCGAAGGGGACGCGGTGGTGATAGCGGGCAAGGGGCATGAGAACTACCAGATAATCGGCACGGTTAAAAGCCATTTTGACGACCGCGAGATCGCGGAAGAATGTATCCGCAACAGGGAGGCCCTTTGAAGGCTGAATTTCACATATCCCTGAAGGATGCCGCCGGGCTTTGCGGCGGCACGGTGATCGCGGGTGACCCCGGTACACTGGTTAAATCGGTGAGCAGTGATTCCCGGGACCTTGGTGAGGCGTCCCTGTTCATCCCGCTCGTCGGCGAGCGCTTTGACGGCCATGATTTCATTGCCCGGCTCGCCGCTGAAAAAAAGATCGCCGCTTTTCTCACCATGAAAAAGGAACATGCCGAAATCGCCGATTCCACCGGAGTCCCCGCTGTTCTGTGCGCCGACACTCTTGCCGCTCTCGGCTCGCTCGCTTCGGGACACCGGCAGAAAATCAATTGCCGCGTGATCGGCATCACCGGGACCAACGGCAAGACCACGACCAAGGAACTGCTCCACGCGATGTTGAGCTCGCGCTACACTACGCTGAAAAACATAAAAAACTATAACAATGAAATAGGGGTCCCGTTCACCCTGATCTCGCTTGATCCGGGACACGAGTTCGCGGTGATCGAAATGGGCATGAACCATTCCGGCGAGCTCGACCGCCTGTCCCGCATCGTGAGGCCGGACATTTCGGTGATCACCAATGTGGGCGAGGGCCATCTCGAATTTCTGGGAAGCGTTGAAAACGTCGCCTACGCGAAAGCAGAAATCATGCACGGCATGCAGCCCGGGTCGCTGATATTTATCAACCGCGACTCGACCTGCTTCGATATACTCATGGGCCAGGCCGAAAAATTTTCACTTCGCGTAAAAACATTCGGCCTTGACAGCACCGCGGACATCTTTCCATCCGCATACCGGCTTTTACCTGAGAGCATTGAGGTCGTTCTTTCGGGCGTATCACTGAAGGCCCCTCTGTGCGGGATTCACAATGTGTATAATCTCATTGCGGCCCTGTCGGTGGCACTGGAACTGGGGATGGACGCGGGTGGCATCCAGCCATCGCTCGATTCATTTGAGAATATTTCGGGCAGGAGCCAGATTATCAACCGGGAATATTCGGTCATCGATGACACGTATAACGCGAACCCGCTGTCGACAAAGTACGCGCTCCGTTCCATATCGGAGATCTTTCCCGGCCGCAGAAAGATCGCCGTCCTCTCTGACATGAAGGAACTGGGCGCGCACGCGCCATCGTACCACTATAGCTGCGGCAGGGAAGCGGTGGAACGGGGGGTCGATCTGCTTTATCTCTGGGGGGAAATGGCCCAGGAATACCGGAAAGGCGCTTTGAAAGCCGGGATGCCTGAAGAATCGCTCCGTGTTTTTGAAAGCAAGGATGACCTCGCCCGTTCACTGAAAAAAGAGATCAGGAGCGGGGATGTGATACTGGTCAAGGGTTCGCGCTCAATGAAAATGGAAGAAATCGTGCGGGACATTACAGGATAGGTGAAAATATGTTTTACCATTTAATTTTACCTTTAAAAGAATATGTATCCTTTTTGCGGCTGTTTCAATATATCACTTTCAGGTCCGCCTATGCCGCCCTGACCGCGCTGGTGCTCGTGCTCATCTTCGGGAACCTGGTCATCAACTGGCTCAGGGGCCTGCGCTTCAGGGAAGAGATACGCGAGCTGGGGCCCGAAAGCCACCGGCAGAAAGCGGGGACCCCGACCATGGGGGGACTGCTGATCCTGGGTTCGGTGCTGATCTCGATTCTTCTCTGGGGGAATTTTAACAACCACTACCTGGTCACCCTGATCGTCGCGACCGTTATTCTCGGCGGGCTTGGCTTCGCGGACGATTACATAAAAGCGGTAAAAAAGAAAAAAGAGGGCCTTCCCGGCAAAGTAAAACTCATTATCCAGTTTTCTGTCGCACTCTGCGTGTCCCTGGTAATTTATTTTCTGCCCTCGAACAGCGTCCATGCCACGACCCTGTTCGTCCCCTTTGTCAATGAAGCGATCCTTGACATGGGGACCCTGTGGGTCGTTTTTTCCATGATCGTGATTGCCGGGTATTCGAACGCGGTGAACCTGACTGACGGCCTTGACGGCCTCGCGATCGGCTCAGTGCTGAGCGTGAGCGTGGTGCTCGCAGTCATGACGTACGCTACGGGACATGCGAAGATCGCCGAGTATCTGCGCATTCCCTATATCCCCCACAGCGCGGAACTGACGGTTTTTCTCTCGGCCCTTATCGGGGCGTCAATAGGTTTTCTGTGGTTCAACAGCAACCCGGCTTCGGTGTTCATGGGCGATACCGGCTCGCTCGCGCTCGGCGGTGTGATCGGGATCGTCGCGGTAATGATAAAAAAAGAGATTTTCCTGGTAATCGTCGGCGGCATCTTTGTGCTCGAGGCGTTATCGGTTATTATTCAGGTCGCGTCATTCAAACTTACGGGCAAACGCGTGTTTAAAATGGCGCCGATACATCACCACTTTGAGCTTTCGGGATGGCCCGAACAGAAGGTGGTGGTGCGCATGTGGATCGTGGGGATCATACTGGCGATCCTTGGTTTGAGTTCACTCAAGATATTGTAAAAAAGAATGAGGTTGCTCTGAACGGTATTGCACATATGGCTGATGATTTACAGAGCATAAACGGTTTGCGGAGCGTGCTTGTCGTGGGCCTCGGATACAGGACCGGTCTCGCGGTATGCAACTACCTCGCCGGCCGCGGAATCCCCGTGACCGCGTCTGACAGCAAGAGCGCGGCCGAGCTTGAGGACGTGACCGCGAAGCTGGCCGCGGGAGTTTCACTCATCGCGGGCCGGCAGAAACCGGAAATCCTCGACAGCGGCTATGACCTGCTCATCCTGAGCCCCGGGGTCCCCAAATCGATTCCCCTGGTCGTTGAGGCCGGTAAACGCGGCGTCCCTGTGATATCCGAAATCGAATTCGCCGCCCGCGTCCTTAAAGGAGAGACCATCGGCATTACCGGGACCGACGGCAAGTCGACAACCACGGCCCTGACCAGTCACGTGCTCTCATGCCTCGGCCTTGATTCACGCATGGGCGGCAACATCGGCATCCCGCTGATTTCGATTGCCGATGAAACACGCGAAGACTCGGTCACGGTGATCGAGCTTTCGTCCTTTCAGCTTGAAACGATCGTTGACTTCAGGCCGGATGTCGCGGCCGTGCTCAATGTAACCCCCGACCATCTCGACCGCTACCCCGGCATGGATGAATACACTGACGCCAAATTCCGCATAGCCATGAACCAGCGCGATACCGACGTCCTGGTTTACAACGCGGATGATGTTGTTGTCGCGGCCAGGGCGTCGTCCGCTGCCGCGGTAAAAAAATCATTTTCACTTGAGAATCATGACGCCGACGCCTTCTACCGCGACGGATTTATCTGCGTGAAAACCGCCGCCGGAACTGAACCCGTGATCGATACCTCAAAGATGAAGATCATGGGCCTGCACAATGTGCAGAACGCCATGGCTTCACTGCTCATGGTGTCGTCCCTGATCGAGCGCAGGGGCGCGATGCCTGACTACGCGGCAATTGAGGCGGCGGTCGCGTCCTTTCCCGGACTGCACCACCGCATGGAGGTCGTGGGCGCCTTCAAGGGCCGCACCTTTATCAATGACTCGAAAGCGACCACGGTGGGCGCGGTCGGCATGGCGCTGAAGAGCCTTCCCGGAAACGGGGTCCTGATCCTGGGGGGAAGGACCAAGGGCGACGACTATTCACGCCTGAGAAGCATGGTGCAGGGAAAGGTCAGGGGCGTTGTCCTTATCGGCGAATCGGCCGATTCCTTTTCGAAGATATTCGCCGATTTCAACCATGTGCGGGCCGATGGCCTTGATGACGCCGTCGCACGCGCCATGAATCTGAGCGCGGACGGGGACAGCATCATCCTTTCGCCCGCGTGCGCCTCATTTGACATGTTTAAAAATTACGAGGACCGGGGAGACTCTTTCAGAAGGTCCTGCGAAAGGCTGTTCAGGGGGGAACTGTAATGGACCTGAGAACGGTCATCGATACGCGCCGCAAGGGTGAATCCGACATTTTTCTTTTTGTCACTGTATTCGTGCTCGCGGGCCTGGGCGTGGCAATGAGCTACAGCGCGAGCGCGGTTTACGCGATGAACACCTTCGGCGATTCCTTTTATTTCCTCAAGCGCCAGCTTCTCTGGTTCGGCGTCAGCTTTATCGCGCTTCTGGTGTTTCAGGAAATCGATTACCGCCTGTATATAAAGAACACCAAGGTCATGCTTCTGATCTCGTTCGTGCTCCTGGTCCTTGTCCTGATCCCGGGCGTGGGCCACAGCGTCAAAGGTTCGGCGCGCTGGCTCGGTGTCGCGGGCATGAGGTTCCAGCCGTCGGAGTTCGTCAAGCTGTTTATGGTCATTTACCTGGTCAAGGTCTTTTCCTCGGAGACCCGCAAAAACCAGGTGGCCCAGCTGCTGATCCCCATAGTCGTGATCGCGGTCATGTTCGTCCTGATCATGATGCAGCCGGACTTCAGCACGGCCGTTGACCTGCTTATCGCAAGCGTGCTCATTCTGTTTGTTTCCGGTTTTCCGCTCTTCTACATCCTCTCACTGTTCGTGATAAGCATCCCCATGTTCTATCTTTTGATATACCAGGTTGATTACCGGAAGGACCGCTTTCTGGCTTTTGTCAACCCCTGGGAAGACCGCTTCGGCATCGGCTATCATATTATTCAGTCTTTCATAGCGTTTAAGAAAGGCGGCCTTCTCGGCGTGGGACTCGGTTACGGGACCCAGAAAATAGCCCGCCTTCCGGAGCCGCACACGGATTTTATTTTCGCGGTTATCGCGGAAGAGACCGGCATGGCAGGCACGGTGCTGGTCATCCTGCTGTACGGCTTCCTGTTCTGGCGGGGAATACTTGTTTCGGTGGCGGCACCGGATGATTTTGGAAGGCTCCTGGCTGCCGGGCTTTCAATGCTGATATGCATTGGGGCGTATATCAATATCGCGGTGGTCATGGGAAGCCTGCCGACAACGGGCATGCCGCTTCCTTTTGTGAGTTACGGCGGTTCATCGCTGCTGGCGAACATGATCGCGGCAGGGATACTGCTCAACGTTTCACGGTACAGGGAGGTCTCAAATCCCGGGTTTAAACTTTCAGATGAGGTATGGCAGTGAACAGCTTTTCGGTATTGATCGCAGGAGGGGGCACCGGCGGGCATATCAGCCCGGGCATAGCCCTTTACGAGGAATTCAGGGAAAAAGGCATCAGGCCACTTTTCCTTGTGGGCAAAAAGGACGTCCGTTTTTCTTCTCTTGAGGATGTCTCGCAGGATGATCTCATTTCTTACGCGGCTCCGGGGATGACCAGAAATTTTTTCAGATTTCCTTTTTTTGTCATGTCGTTCATGATGGCGGTGCTTGCCGCCAGAAGAATCATAAAGAAGTCGGACGTCAGGGCGGTAATCGGCATGGGAGGATATGTTTCAGCGCCGGCCCTGATGGCGGCGAAGACCCTGAAGGTCCCTATTTTTCTGTGTGAACAGAACGCGGTCCCGGGGAAGGTGACCTCGAGCTTTGAAAAATACGCGGTAAAAATTTACGGTACCTTTAATGAAGCAACTAATTACCTGCAGTATAAAGAGAAATATGTATCAGCGGGAAATCCGATCAGGAAAAAAGTCCTTGCTAAAACAAGCAGGGACGAGGCACGTAAGGCCTTTCACCTGATAGCGAGCAAGAAGGTGGTCCTGGCCATCGGCGGAAGCCAGGGGGCCCTGAGGATCAATGAGCTGATATACGGGTTAAAGACGCACTATCCCGATGAGTTTAAGGATGTCGGGATAATCTGGAGCACGGGCGCGTATTCCTATGAGCAGTTCAAGAAGAAGGTCCACACGGACATGGAAGGCGGCGCGCTGTACCTGTCTCCGTTCATAGATAAAGTCGGCCTGGCATACGCGGCAAGCGATGTGGCCATAAGCAGGTCCGGTTCCGGGGTGATGATGGAGCTCGCGGCAATGGGTATTCCGTCAATACAGATACCCTATCCGTTCGCGGCGATGAACCATCAGGACAAAAACGCGGATGACTTCGTCACTGCCGGGGCAGCGATCAAGATCGCCAATGAAGACGCGGTCCCGGAAAAGGTGGGGCCCGTGCTGATTGACCTTCTCAACAATGAGCGGTTATTGAAAAAAATGAGGGAAGGCGCGCTCAGGGCGGCAAAGCCTGACGCGGCTGCGGTGATCGTGGGCGATATCGCGGCGCAGGTGGGCGCCTGAAGAAGGGCACAAGGAGAAAGAGGTTGTTCAGAAAATCGAAAAGAATGCATTTCATCGGGATCGGCGGCATCGGCATGAGCGGGATCGCCGAGATACTGATTAACCTGGGATACGAGGTTTCGGGTTCCGACCTGCGCGAATCGGGACAGACGGAACACCTCAGGGCGCGCGGCGCGACGGTCTATATCGGCCACGGCGCGTCGAACATCCGCGACTACAATGTCGTGGTCACTTCGAGCGCGATCACCCCTGACAACCCGGAATTGATCGAAGCCAGGAAAAGAAGGATCCCGGTCATCCACCGCTCTGAAATGCTCGCGGAACTCGTCAGGCTGAAGCACGGGATCGGCGTAGCCGGGACGCACGGCAAGACAACGACATCCTCGCTGCTTTCTTATGTTCTTTACCACGGCGGCATCAACCCGACCGCTGTTATCGGGGGCAAGGTGCTCAATTTCGGTTCCAATGCCCGCATCGGCCAGGGCGAGTACATGGTTTTCGAGGCGGACGAATCTGACGGGTCGTTTTTGAACCTTCTTCCCAGTATCGCCATTGTCACCAATATCGACGCTGACCACCTCGATTATTATAAATACTTTGAAGGGCTGAAGAACGCGTTCCTGTCCTATATCAACAGCATCCCTTTTTACGGGTATTCGGTCCTGTGCATTGACGATATCACGGTCCGAGAGATACTTCCCCGCGTTGAGCGGCCCTATTTCACCTACGGAATGTCCGATGACGCCGATTTCAGGGTCTCGGATATCGCCTGTGTTGACGGCAGGACTAAGTTCACCTGCCATTACAACGGCGATACCATCGGCGCTTTCGAGATCGGCCTTATCGGAACGCACAACGCCCTTAACGCGCTGTCGGTCATCGCGGTCGCCCTTGATCTCGGCCTTGACGTGAAGACCATCAGGGATGGCCTGATCAGCTTCAGGGGGGTGGGCCGCCGGTGCGAGCGGATCGGTGAAGAAAAGGGGATACTCATCCTTGACGATTAC
>DAIUKG010000022.1:0-68388 GCA_036848375.1 Spirochaetota bacterium | reverse complement strand
GCAAAACCGGAATGACAAAACTACGTTACCCTCAAAATTATACTGCTACCCCCCCTGATCGTATTAATGAAAAGCAATAATAATTGACACACAGGGAGTTGACCACTATGATGAATCATGAGGAAAGTCAAAGAATGGATTTAGAAGAAAAAGACCTCGTTCGTATTGGAGAGTATGTGCAGCAGCATCTTCCCGAGTGGATGGAAGCAGCAAATACCCGGCGACTGCAGGTATGGGACCTCGAACAGCGCGAAAGGATCATACGCGTTGAAGAAGAGCTTAAAAGCCAGCGTGAACTCATGAAGCAGGGATTTGACATGACCGAAAGACGTTTTGAACTCATGGAAAAACGTTTTGAGCAAATTGACAAACGCTTTGAACAGGCGGACAAACGTTTTGAACAGGTCGATGAGCGCTTCAAAGAGATGCGCGAAGACATGAACCGAAGGTTTGAACAGGTCGACCGGCGCATGGAACTTTTCGATAAACGTTTTTCACGTCTGACCGTTCTCATTACCGCGGGTTTCACCATGATCACCGTACTTATCACCGTTTACAAATTCCTCTCATGAATCATCAGCGATAGCATCACCACAGCCGCATTATCCCCGATGATCAGGTAAAAATATCTTTGACAAAACCGTCATACCCCCGTATTGATGCAGAAATGCATTAACGATAAAATTGCTTACCAGGAGCATCCCATGTTCAGCAAACCCCCAGGGATCGAAGATATCTTCCCGGACCGAATCGACCGGTGGAACCATATCGTCAACACAGCCAAAAAGGTGTTCATAAAATACAATTACCGGGAAATAATCGTCCCGGTCATGGAATTCACTGAGGTGTTCGCCCGGGGCCTGGGCGATGAAACGGACATCGTTTCAAAGGAAATGTTCACCTTCGAAGACCGCGGCGGCAGGAGCCTCACCCTGAGGCCGGAAGGCACGGCATCGGTCGTGCGCGCGTATGTCGAGAACGGGGAATACAACAGGCTGTCAACATGCAAGCTTTTCTACTTCGGCCCCATGTTCCGGGCCGAACGGCCCCAGCGCGGCAGGCTGAGGCAGTTCAACCAGTTCGGCGCCGAATTTTTCGGAAGCGGCGACCCCTACTACGATTATGAAATCATGGCCATGGGGGATGAAATAGCGCGCGAAGCCGGGATAGAGGACTATACCCTGCTGGTGAACTCGATCGGCTGCCCCGACGACCGGGAAGCGTATGTGGCGGAACTGAAAAACTATTACCGGAAAAAAGTTAACGATCTGTGTGACGACTGCAAAAAACGCCTTGAGAAAAACACGCTGCGGCTCCTTGACTGCAAAAACGACTCATGCAGGATGATAAAGCAGCAGGCGCCCCTTATCACCGACCACCTCTGCCCGCAATGCCGGGAACACCATCAGGCGGTGAAATCATACCTCGCGGCCAACAACATCACCTTCGTCGAAGACCCCTTCCTGGTCCGAGGGCTTGACTATTATTCGAAGACCACGTTCGAATTCGTGACTGACCGGCTCGGCGGGCAGAACGCTTTCGCTGCGGGGGGGCGCTATGACAGCCTCGTGGGACATTTCGGCGGCAAGGACACTCCGGCCGTGGGTTTCGCCGCCGGAATTGAACGCATTTTTCTGCTCACTGAAGGGAACGATCTTCCTGTTGATGGTATCGACGCATACATCGTGCACGGCGGAGGAGAATCACTGAACAAAGGAGTTGCCCTTGCCTCACAGCTGCGCCACATGGGCCTCAGCGTGGACCTTGACCCGTCATCGAAGGGATTCAAATCACAGTTTAAAAAAGCGGACCGGGAAAACGCGAAGTTTGCCGTTGTCATCGGGGAAGATGAAGTCCGGTCAGGAAACTACACGGTCAAAGACCTGAAAACCGGTGAGCAGAAAACCGTTTCACCGGATCAATGCGCCTCTTTAATAAAAAAAGCCGGAAAGGATGATTAATTTTTCCTTCCTCTGCCCCCTTTGTCTGAAGATTTGAATTTTCTCCGGCTATCATGGTTCGTTCCTGATGAACCTGATGAACGCGAATTCCACCGCCGGAGCAGCGCCGGTTTCTCTTTAACAACTGGAGCAGGCTTGATCTTTTTACCGGGGAATTTCTTCCAGTCAATCTGGTGCGTGATGTCGGCAAGTGACAGGAGATCCTTGTGGATGGTGTTATCATCCCCGTACCAGAGGGTCACGGTCGCACCGGATTCTTTGGTTGCCTCAATGGCCGGAATGAAATCGCTGTCCCCGGCAAGCACGATCGCATGCTGAATGTGCCCTGCTGCCGAATGGCGGACCATGTCCACCGAAAGAAGGACATCCACCCGCTTCTGTTCAAAATATTCACGGTTGCCTTCCCTGCGGCGCTGGAGCTTCCCGAGCCGGATGCCCCACCGGGGCAGGCTTGTAATCTCCTTCATGAACGCTTCGTGTTCATCCATCCTTCTTCTTTCGCTGTCAGTCGGTTCAGGCGACATCCAGGGCGGGCAGTAATAAAAATAACAGCGAAGCAGGTCAAGGGGGACGGCTTTTCTCAGCGGTTTCAGCAGATAATCAGGCAGTTCGCCATATTTGGGTTCGATATTATTTTTTTTCATATTGGAAAGGAGATAGGCTCCATCAATAAAAATTGCCGCGCGCACGTTGTTCCTCCTGGGATTATGATAAAAATGTTATGTTCCGATTTTCCATTTCTGCAAAGGGCGGGTACGGTTAAGGGTTGTTCTCGTCCTCAAGGGCTTTTCAATACCGGGGATTACACACCCCATATTATTTTCTCCAATCGTTATGCAGCCGGAAAAGTAATAATTATTAAGGAACTGTTCTCATTTTTCCTTAATGAATTCAGTTCGGTAATAGTATCCACCGCGCGGGTCTGTGTCAAATATATTATTGGGTTTGCTCTTTTTTATTTGGGATGCAGTTATTTCGATATAAAAAGTACGTGGTTCCCGCCCAATGGCTGCGGGAACCACGTTCAAATCTATTCATTCATCACGTAGGCGTCTTTTAACGGGTAAACATGCTCTTTCCAGATTTTATTAAACCGCTCCTGGTTTGCCAGGGGGGTCTTTATCATTTTGAGCGAGAGCTCCTTCTGGATGTCGCTGTTGCTCGGCTTCGAAAAAATATTCAGCGCGAATTTTGAAAAATCGCGTACCATAAAATCAAAAATCTCATCAAGCAGTTCGTCTTCAACATCAAAGTATTTCCTGTTTTCAATGATGAGCTGACCGTACGCGACCAGGGTGAGAATTTCCCCGAGCGCGAGCAGGTAGTCGATGTCCTTTGCCTGCTTTTCATCCGGCCCCGCCTTGACGAGAAACTCCTTAAAGAGCCTGATCTGTTCCTTGAATATGGTGACATTGGAAAGATCAACACTGTTATACGCGATGTTATAGTCATGGAACTGTATCTTGCCAAGACCCCTTGTCGGCCCCTGCCTGAAGAGGAAAGCGTCATTGCCGTTGTCGTCCCTCCTCGGGACCTCGGGGTATTCAGCGGGGTTGAAGAAATAGTTTTTCATGAACTTGACGATCAGCGCCATGTTCACGTGCACCGTGCCTTCAAGTTTGGGAAGCATGCGTATTTCATGGGCCGCGGTCTCAAAAAACGGCTCACTTTCAAAACCGCGGGCGGCGATGACGTCCCAGAGCAGGTTGATCACTTCTTCGCCTTCACGGGTGACCTTCATTTTCACCATGGGGTTGAACAGCAGGTAACGCCGGTCATTCTCATTCGAGGAGCGCATGTAATCGGTCGCGCGTTCCGCGAAAAGCTTCATGGCAACAAGCCTGCAATAGGCGTCAACAAAAAGCCGTTGAACATGGGGGAAGTCGGTAACGAACTTGCCGTAGAGATTGCGCTTCGCCGCGTGGTCAAGGGCCTCGTACAGGGAATGGGTGCACAGGCCGATGGAGCCCCATCCAAGGTTGAACTTGCAGATATTGATCGTGTTGAGCATATCATCCCATGCTTTGGGGCCCCTCTCGAGGATGTCATCGTCCGTTATGGGATAATCGTGTAGGGCGAACTCGGCAACGTAATTCTGCTCATTGACCACGCTTCGTATGCACTCATACTTTTCGTGTTTCGAGTTGACCGCGAAAAAGACATATTCGCCGGTATCTGCCATTTTGCCGAAGGTCGAAACCAGCGCTGCCTCATTCCCGTTGCCGATATAGTACTTGTCCCCGATCGCGACATAGGTTCCGTCTTTCTGGGGATACAGCATCATGTCACTGGAGTAAATATCAGCGCCGTGTTCCTTTTCAGAAAGCCCGAATGCGAAAACCCCGCCATCCTGTAAAAGCTTGACAGTCTTTTTTTTCACCTTTTCGTTGCTACCCAGCCAGATGGGCGCCAGGCCGAGCATTGAAACCTGCCAGGTATACCAGTACGTGATCCCGTAAAAGGAAGAAATTTCCGAAAATTCATTGTTTCGATAGGTGTCCCACCGTGAATCAGCCGGCCCGTACCCCGCAGGAGTCATAAGGGTTGCAAAAACCTGGTTTTCCTTCATAAATTCCACAAAATCATAGTTCCAGGTTTTTTCATGCCAGTCCTTTTTAAGGTTTTTCAGCCCCTTGTTCTCAAAAAACTCGATGGTTTTAAGCATAATCTGCCTGGACTTCTCGTCAGGATATTTTCGAACATGTTTTTTTGGATTTAATAAAATCATACATGCCTCTCAAACGTTTATCGTTTATTTGATTATTTATCAACCTTATGAATGATGTTCATCATGTCAAATATTTTTCAAAATATCCTTGATTTTTCACTTCAAAATAATTGACGTGTTCATAGAATAGTATAAGGATGTTTATTATGGCCAAGAAAAATACCCTGTCAAAATTCAAGGAAACCGAGCGTGAAGCCCGCAGGACCCTGATTATGGACTCCGCGGAAAAAGTTTTTTCCAACAGCCCTTTTGACCGGGTCAGCATGCGTGAAATCGCAGAAGACGCGGGTATCGCAACATCATCCATCTATACCTATTTCCCCAACCAGGACACCCTGTTTGTCGAGGCCACCCTGCGAAACACCAATGCACTGATTGACGAGCTGAATTCAATTATTGGAAGCTCAGACAATGAACATCTTCTGGAGCAGTCAATAAACACCTTCATTGAATTCATTTCAAAGCATGATTCATATTTCCGCATGATGGTTCTTTTCATGACCCAGGGCAACCTGAATCCCGAGGCACTGCAGAAGCTGAACGAGATGGTCCGCAGGGGTCTTGATGTTTTCGAATCAATATTCAATAAAATCGGGTATGAGGGAGACAGCAGGATGCTGGCCCACTTCTTTTTCGCATCCCTGAACGGGATACTCGTCACATACCGAAAGCTTCCCGGCAGAAGCGAAGACCAGGTCCTGTCTCACATGGAGCAGGTCGGGAAAGTGATGTGTGACCTGATTTTGAAAAAGTAATTGGATGAGATGAAGTTAAGAACAGGCAGGATGATTTAATTCTGCAGATATTGGTTACACGGGGACAAAATACACCCATGGGCAAGCCCGATCAGGGCCGTCACTCATACACATACCGGATCACGGTCCCCTGTATATGCATCACCGTGACCGTACCCAGCAGCCAGTGCTGCTTGTCCACCCAGAAGTTCAGGTCAATCACGTCATCCCCGCCCTTTTCGCTTATCATCTCGCGAATGGCCCGGTCATAGTCAGGGTCTTTTGTCACTGACCATATCCAGAGCAGGGTGAAATTGCTTACCTTTGATTCCGCCTTTCCGAGAACTTCGTAGCGGACGGTTTTAAGCCGGGCAACCTGCGGTTCATAGGCCCACTGATGGTACCCCCGGTACACGATGCATCCCGGCATCACTGCCGCCAGGAGGACCAGCAGACCCAGGGTGGCGATGCGCCTCTTCAGTATCATACGCGCTATCTCCTCATGCTCCCTCTTCCCTTTCCGGAGGCGGCGGGTCCCTCTTCCGGTTTTGGGGCCAGCGGTTCCTTTTTAATGAAGCGGACAACGTCCCCCTGCACATACACGCGGTGGAGGCTGAACAGAACGAAAAAATAAGTCCTCTCGTACCAGCGCACATTGATCAGGGCGTCGCCGCGGACCTGCTTCAGGGTAAAACCGTCATTCAGCGCAAGGGATTCATCTTCTGCGAGCCTGCGGGGCCGTCCGTCAACGTAGACCAGCATGTCGCCCGCAACTTTTTGCAATACAGGAGCCGAGCCGCTTTCAGTCCCCGCGATATATTTAAGCCGCACGTCCCGACCCAGGCTGACAATGCCGCCGGGAGCGACTTCCTTTTCTCCTTCCGCGCCGGCAATGAACAGTTTTCCTTCTTTTAAAAGCAGCGAACCGCCCGCGGAAAAATCTACGGCGCCGGAATTTTTCTTTTTATCAAAACCGCCGGCGATCCCCTCGCTGATGCCGGCATTGTCGGCCCGGAGCACCGCGCCCTTCTTCATGACGAGTTCCCTGCCGTCATCCCTGCGGAGCAGGACCACATCGGTCTCCATTTTCAGCGCGTTGTCAATCGCGCGGTTGATGTCGGCCCTGTTCACCGACCAGAGCCCGAACACCGCCCCGGCCCAGTTCGAACATCCCCCAGCCCTGCCGATGACCTCGATCTCTTTGCCGTCAAGCGGCGTGGTTGACGCCGTCATGCCCATGGGAGACACGCACCCGGCGAGAAGCAGTGCCGGTATAATTATCAATAGTATCGTATGAATAATGAATGATTTTCTTTTCATCAATTCCTCCCTAAAATAATCCGGGTGAGTGAAACAGATCACCCTCCCCTTGCCCCTCCCGTCAAGTGAGGGGGATATTGCGGCCAGTCTTCAAAACTTGATCTCCACGCCAAAATTCGGGATCAGCGCCAGCGCGGTTTCGTCCCTCTCCAGTTTCGGGTTTGTCCCCTTTTCGTAGGGCTGGTTGTACCGCCAGGTCTCTCGGTTTATGGGAATGTAATAGTACGCGTTTATGAGTTCGATATACCAGCTCACCTGGCCCCATTCATGACGCGAGGTATAGGTGTACCTGAGGTCGAGGCGGTGATTGACCGGGAAGTGCCGCGAATTGGTCTCAACTCCTTGATACGTGGGGAAGTACCTGCCGCTTCCCGCGGGGCTCTCGATGCTTCCGGTTATCGGGGTATAGGGGAACGATGTGTACAGCTGAAATTTTCCGCTGATGGTGTGCTGTTTGATGGTATATCCCAGAACCAGTTTGAGCGCGTGCTCCTGCTCGTAATCATAGTTTATAAACCTGCCGCCGTCTGAAATAATTTTATCCGTATTAACATAAACGTCCGGATGCCCCGAACGCCATTTTGACTGGGTAAACGTGTAATTGATCCATCCGAAAAATCCCGCCGCTTTCTCGCTGCGGTCGAGCCTGAGCAGGGCCTCTACCCCGTAAGCCATGAGCTGGCCGCTATTATCGAAACTGTTATCAAGATATTCGCTTTCAACTCCCACGTCCCAGAAATAGTTGAAAAAGCCCTCGATCTTCAGGGTAAAGAGAAAAATCTTCTGTTCAATTCCCAGCACGCTGTGCGCGGCCCGTTCCGGTTTGAGGCCCTTGCCGATTTCAGCGATATACTGGGCCTGGGTAAACAGGTACGGGTTGACCTGGTAGAAGGACGAATACATCCCGCCTGCCACGGACAGGGTGGTGTCCGATTCAAACTCGTAGCTGATGAGCAGGCGCGGGTCGGCGATGAAAAAATCACTGCGGTTGAGGTAGTCCATGCGCACGCCGGGGACCACGGTAAGTCCCTTCCAGGTGAACTTGTTTTCGATGTAGCCGCCGGCGACGATGTTGAGTATCGAGTTTTCTATGGGTTTAAGAGTGAATTCATTTTCATTGGCAAAATCGGGAATCCCGTATCCGCGGTATTGATCCGGTAAAAATATGTAGCCCTTATACGTAAAGTTATACAGGGTGACATCCGCGCCCATGCGCAGCTCAGCGTTGTTGTCGAGCCATTTAATACGCACCAGGTCTTTGAGGCCGTAGATATAGGGCTTGCCTTTATTGTTGTATCCCTTGGTCCATGAGGCGGCCTGGTCGCTGTCGATATTGGTATAGAACTCGCCTTCGTTCAGGGACGCGTATGCGATCAGGTCATTGGAAAACTTTTTGCCGGGCCGGTACGTGTAGGTCAGGCCCTGGGTGAACGACATGGTGTCGGTCCGTATCTGGAAGTCCTCAAGAAGCGGGTCAACCGTGGAATCGCCCTTTTCGTCGTTCACGAGCCGCAGATAGTCCCTGCTGCCGAACGCGAGCAGGGTCAGCGAGTTCCTGCTGTCGAAATAATATTTCGCCTTGACCTGGTAGTCCCAGTATTCAGGCACGACATTGAGTTTTTCACCCACGATCAGCTCATAAAACAGGGGGATGAACAGCGTCAGGTACCCGTACCTTCCCGATATGATCACGTAGCCCTTTATCTCTTTCTCGAAATTTTCGTCCTTCAACACTTCCTTCGTAATGGGAATTTTCACCAGCGCAGTCGCGGATATCAGGCCGATATCCGCCCATCCCCCGAATTCCTTGACGTCATCCATGGTGTTGATGTTGATCACCGCAGCGGTGGGCCCGCCGAATTTCGCGGGAAACGCGGACGAATACAGGTCGATTTCGCTGATGAGCTCGTTGGCGATCACCGAATGGAGCCCGCCGAAATGCAGCGGGTTGTACAGGGGCATTTCATCCACGTAATAACGGTTTGACATGTCCGAGGCCCCCCTGATGACCAGGTTCCCGAAAAAGCCCGCGGTGCGGATAATTCCCGGAAGCGCGGTCAGTGCGCTGACCGAGTCTCCCAGCGAGGCGGGAACATCCTTGAGCTCACGCGCGGTCATGGTGTAGCGCGACACTTTCTGGATGTCCCGCTCGCCCACAATGGTGAGCGCCCCGCCGGTAATGGTGACCGGCTGAAGCCAGAAATCCCTGGTGGCACTGTTCATGATGGTGATAGAAGTTTTAAGCATCTTCAGTCCAGCCGCCCGAATGATCAGCGTGTACGTTCCCCGTTCCGGGACAGCCAGTGAATAGCCGCCGCCCTGGTCGGTCCTGGTCTTCACCTTCGCTTCGATCAGCGCGACCGTGGCGAATTCAACGGGCTTTTTGTCAACAGTGCTGTATACTTTTCCCTGAAGGAATATCCGCTCCTGGGCGGAAAGAGGCCATGTCATGATGAACGACATCATCCCCGCCAGCACGAACAATGCGATTTTATGATTCATTCCGGTTCCGGCCATAGCTTATAACCCGGTCTCCAGGCCCTCGAGCCGATATTTCAGCGGAATCTCCATTTTAATGGGGCGCTTCTCTCCCTCGACGACCGCGGGCGTGAACTGGGCCCCGAGCAGGATTTCCCTGGTGACGCGCACAAACGCCTTTGAAACTTCACTGTAGGTTTCAGGCGGCAGCTCCTTTGAAAGCCGCATCCCCAGTATGGTGACGTATTTGACCCTGCCGTTAGCGCCGATCAGCAGTTCAACGTTCACGATCGCCTCTATGCCTTTTTCACGGGCAACCTGCGGATATAACTTTTTCAGGGCGCCGACGGGCTTGGGCGGGGCGATGTTCGGGTAAAAGGCGATGTCCACAGCGTTGGCGTCATCGGAAGTGCCCATGGCCCGCTCAACCTGCGCGGCCTCATCCGAGATGTCACCCTGTTCGGTTGATATTTCACTTCTGGTGATCCTTTTCGGGGCCCTGATGGTTTCGAGGTCGATGAACTGGATGTTCTCGGCCGGGGCGAGGTCCTCCTCACTGTAATCGATCGAAGAGGTTGAAAAAAAGACATATGACACGAGGGCGAGCGAAATAACGAAAGAAAATAGGTAGGGATGCTCGTCCTCCCACAGGGACAGCCGGGTGAGCATACTCAGATGGGTCGGTTGAATTTCCCTATTCACCGTCACCTTCCTTTCTCGTCTGAGACATGAAAACGATATTGAGAAAATCCTGGTCCCGGAGCAGTTCAAGCAGCTCATTGATCACGGCGTACTCAAGGTTTTTGTCCGCGGTTATGGCGACCACCCGGTCTTTCTCTGACTGCCGCATGGCCAGATTGTCATTGAGCTGCTGCGGCGAAACCCTGGTTCCTTCAAAATAATATTCACCGTTTCTCGATACGGTGATATAGATATTGTCCTGCTCGGCGCTTCGGGTAATGGAATGAGGCAGTTCAACATCAACTCCCTTGGGCGGTTCAGTGGAGGTGGTTGCCATAAAAAAAATCAGCAGCAAAAGGGCCAGGTCCGCCATTGCAGAACCGATGGCGACCGGGCGTAACTTGGTTATAAACGATTTATTGTAAAGGGCCATATTATTCCGTATTTTTCAGTGATATTCTCTCAATACCCAGTTCCCGGGCAACGCTCATGGCGTCAACGAGCCGGTCATATCGTATTTCAGGCGCCATCCTGATGAGCAGGATCGTTTCCGGTTCTTTAAGCCGTTGTTTTTTCAGGGATGATTTAAACTCACCCCTCTGCATAATTTTCTCTTCATATAAAAAACCGTTTTCCCTGGGAAAGACCTCCGCGATCCTGTTTTCGTCGACCCTGACTGTCCCTGACGAGCGCGAAGGCAGCGAGAAAAAAAGCCCCTGGCGAATTATAAACGAACTCGTAACGATAAAGAAAATGAGCAGCAGAAAAGCAAGGTCCGCGATGGAGGTCGAATCAAAATGTTTTGCTTCAAGCTCTTTTTGCCTCACCGCCCGCCTGCGCAGTATCTTGTAAATTATTCTGGTATCGTCCATGACCGGTTAATCAGTTTCCTGCTTTCGGTGCTCTGGTTCTTCGCTGAGCCGGTTTTAACGGGGCCGGCTCTTCGCACAGGCGGTCTGACAGCCGCGGCAGGGTATCAGTGACGCCGCTGATGATCTCCTCCGCCAGGGCGTACCGGTTCTGTATCACGTGCGTGAAAAAATAAAAAAACAGCAGCGTGGGCGCGGCGACGATCAATCCTCCGGCCGTGGTGACCAGGGCCACCTGGATGCCGACCGCGACGACCTTGGCGTTTACCGTTGTTGCCGCGGCGATCGAGGCAAAGGCGCTGATCATGCCGATGACCGTTCCCAGGAAACCGATCACCGGCGCGATATTGCCGATTCCTGAAAGAAGCGCGAGCCCGCGCTCCAGTGAATTGGCATAAATGCTGAAAATAGCGCGCATCTCATCCTCGAGGTCCTCGCGGAAGCTCGCGCTGGATTTTTGCGCCGCCTCCCGGAGATGCATCTCAATTCTGTCTGACTTCCATACTTCATGTTTGGTATAGAATATCAGCCGTTCGATAATTATGGTCAGAGACATGAGCCCGAGAAGCACGATCAGGATCATCAGGGGGCCGCCCTGTTTAACGGTGGCAAACAGGCTGCCTCCTTTCGCCTCAGTTGACTCGGCGGATTCACTGTCAGGCGGGGCGATACCCTGATCAACCACGACACTCTGTGCCCCGGCCTGAGCCTCGATAAGATTTGTCTGATTTTCAGTGTTATTCTGCTGGGCATGGCCCAGGCCCGTTATGAGTAAAAGCGTCATCACCACGGTAAAGAGCGTCACACATGTTCTCTTGTTCATGGATTTTCCCCTTGATTGTTTCGAAATTTTATATTTTAAAATATGCTGTACAAAAACCCCTGTGTCAAACATTATATCAAATCAAAATTTTAAGAAATTGTAAAAAAAACATGAAATCCGATGATTTCAACAGGATGAAGGAACTCTTCATTTCCGCGGGATTGGATCTCGACCAGAAACAGCTGGATCGCTTTTCACGGTACTACGATCTTCTGGTCTCGTCAAACCAGGACCGCGACCTGTCACGCCTCACCGCCAGGGACGATATTTTCATCAAGCACTTTATTGATTCCCTGTATATTACCTCATTATGCGAGCTCTCCTTCCCCCTGCTTGACATCGGCACCGGCGCGGGGTTCCCGGGCATCCCGCTGAAAATCTTGCACCCTGGCGCGGAAGTCATCCTTGCCGAACACCGGCACAGGAGAGTCAGTTTCCTCGGGCGGGTGATCTCGGATCTTGAACTGCCGAATACCGAAGTATACCCGCACCTCGTGACCGAAAAATCATTCTTTTCAGTACAGGGCGTGATAACCCGCGCGCTTGAAACGATTGACGAGACGCTGGCCCGCGTCAGCCATTTTCTTCCGGTGTCAGGAAAGGTTTTTTTCCTCAAGGGCCCTTCGGCCGAAGAAGACCTGAATCTTCTGTCAGAGAAGAATCTCAGTGCTTATAAAATTGAAAAAGACATCCCCTACACACTGCCCGGGACATCATATAACCGGCGCCTGGTCATTGCCCGAAAAACGGGTGGCTCCCGTGCCAGGACCTTTTACATTCCCAGAGAAAACACCGGGGCCGAGGGCCGCACCATTTCATCCCGCGAAAACACACACTTCAAGGAATTCAGGCGCGCGGCAGAAAGCGGGAAAAAATCCGGCACCACGATCATTACCGGGAAAAAAATCATTACCGATTACCTCGCATCAGCGGGTGACAATCTCCTTCAAGGAAATATGCTGCTGCTCTTTGACGGATACACGGAAAAGGATGATTCATTTCTCCGGATCATGGAATCCTTTAAGGATAAAGGCAATCTGTTTATTTTAAAAAAAAGCCTGTTTAAAGAAGTCGATCTGCTCCAGAGCGATGCGCCGCTGCTGCTCATTCCCCGGCCGGAACTATCTCAATGGAGCGGGGCACTCAATCCGGGCTGCACTCTTGCCCTGCCCTTTCAGGACCCGGTCAATATCGGTTCGGTGATCAGGAGCGCCGCCGGACTGGGAGTGCGGGACATTATTATTCTTGAGGGAGCGGCTGACCCGTTCCACCCCAGGGTTATACGGACCTCAGCCGGCGCGGTATTCATCGTGTCTCTGTACCGGGGCCCATCTGCGCGGTCTCTGTATCATTCATGCAAAGAAAACAACATCCCCGTGCTCACCCTTGACGCGAAAGGCACCGACATCAATTCATGTGTTTTTCCGGACAGGTTCATCCTCATCCCCGGTGTCGAGGGCCCCGGGCTTCCTGACGAATTGAAGGCATCGGCACTTTCCATTCCCCTGGATCAGGGAGTGGAGTCACTGAACGGCGCGGTATCAGCGTCAATTGCGCTGTATGAATGGAAACGAAAAAAAACAGTTTGAAGGGATCAAACTGCTTTACTCAAGTTCCTTTAAGTATACATCGATTAAATTCTCGACCCTGAGATAGAGGCGTTCATATATCCGGTTCTCCGGAAAACGCGCATACCGGGAAAGAAGCTTTTCATAGAGCTGCTGCAGTGATCCGGAAACACGCTCAACGCCGGAAAGCGAGGGTGAATCCATCAAGGCCTCACTCAATTTCAGCAGGGATGACATTTCAGCAGCAATGCCCGGGACGTCACAATGATCCCGGGCAAGCTCCCTGCACCACATCGCGATGGTGGTCCAGTACGAAATTCTTGGTTCCATGTGAATAAATTACAGCCTAAAATTTTGCCTCGCTCTTGATATAAAACGCCGCGGTCGCCGCCTCACCTTTCGGTTTATATGATTCATAGTATGCAAGCAGGCGCAGATGTTTGTTGAACTGGTAGCCAGCCCCGCCTGCGAGCAGAAGTGTCGGATGGTCGAGGTCAGCGTTTTTTACGCCCCAGGCCATTCGCCCGATGACCAGAACCGGGGCCTGATTCACAAAGCTTCCCAGGTTAAAGTGCACCCATGATTCAACAAGATGATAGGTATAGGCCCCGACATCCCCTTTTTTTACTCCATGAAGAACGTAATTGGCGCCTGCTTTGAGAAAATCAGAAACAAATGCCAGTCCGCCGCCATAGTAATAATTGGTTTTAAACTTCTCGGTCCGTTCATAATTAATAAACCCGTTTATGTAAACCCATTTATACGGAATTATTGAAATTGTTCCATAATGTGATTTACCGTCATAGGATTCAACCGGGTTTTTATATCCTTCACCGTGGCAGATGGCGTAATTAAGTTCCACATACTTAAAAATTCGCGTAGAAAGGCTCGCACCGACATCAGCTGAAGTGTCTCCGGTTTCAACACCCAGCTTATCGGATTTATCAAAACTGTAATCGTTGTATACCCAGCGCAGGTCCTGCATTTTCCCTGCAACACCGATTGCGGGTGTTCCGATAATTCCTACCTGGCCTTTGAGTGCCAGAAAATCCCAGCTGTGAGCAACCTGAAGATACGCGGTTTTTATATAAAATTCATATGTCTGTCCTGAAACTTCAACCGTATTATTCTTATCTTTTGATTTCATTCCGGTACCGATATCCGAGGTGATGTTAAAACTGACAGGCCCCCATAAAACCCTCTCATAGGTAAGATACGCTCTTGTTAAAGCAATGGAAGTTGTTTCCTTTCCGTCTTTAAGCGTGTCAACTTTAAGCTCGAGATACATTTTACCTGAAAGACCCAGAGGCGGGTCAATTCCCTTGTCCGGTTTTTTTTCTGTTTTATCTTCGGCTTTCGTTTCAGACGGTGTTGCAACGGTTTTCTCCTGGGCCAGAAGGACAACCTGAAATAACCCTAGAAAAATAATTATTGCTGCAATAGAAAAATATTTTTTCATTGAGACCCCCTATAGATTTACTTTTTGTTAAATAAGGGAACCTCTATAAATTACATTTTTGATGTTCCCTTGTGGGCACATTATCTGATAAAATCAGGAGTTATCATATTTGATAATAATGAAACTCCTGATTTTTAGAGGTGCCCATAATAAAAAAACAGTAAAATTATTGTTTAAATTGAATCAAGAAATTATGGTTTTAAAACTGAAGAATTCATTTTTACCTGACATATTCTTAACATTATCTTAATAATCCGTTTTACACAAGCTGATTAGACGACCTCATTTGACAACGATAATTGATACAGAACTCGAGAATGATTTTAAAACATACAATCTCTACTAAATAGATAGAATATATCAACAATATTTTATTTTAAAACAATATTTTTCTGCTTATTATTATGGATGTAACAATTAGTAAATCATCCAAACTAATTACTTGACCTTAAGAAACAGCTGCAATAGCCTTGAATGTTTCAACTGAATCAAATTAAAATTACCATACCATAACCGGAAAGGATTTCCGGTACAAGGAGTTCAATAATGCGTAAAAAAACAATGAGTGGTGCCGTTCTGCTGTTCGCAGTAATTCTATTTGTCCCCGGCGGGTTGCGGGGCGAATCCAATTTTCTCAGTGAAGCGAATTTACCCTCTCCGTTAAAAGACAAAAACAGGGAATCCGCCGTATACGAATTACAGAAGACATTCCACGGAATATATGAATTATACAAAGATTCGGTGGTCTACATAAGCACTGAAAAAACAATCAAAACCAGATACTACCATCCCTTCTTTTACGACCCCTTTTTCCGCGATTTCTTCGGTCCGCAGGGAAGAAGCAAGAAAAACAAGCAGCCTGAACAAAAACAAAAAGGCCTGGGAACCGGCTTCATTCTGAGCAAAGACGGCTACATATGCACCAATCATCATGTCGTCAATAAAATGGATTCAGTCACGGTCATGGTGAATGACAAGGAATACAAGGCCCGGATTATCGGTTCTGATGAATTGACCGATATCGCTCTTCTGAAAATTGATGCCACAAACCTGAAACCGGTATATCTCGGCGATTCAGACTCGGTCAAAGTGGGAGACATGACCGTTGCGATCGGCAATCCCTTTGGTCTGGACAAGACCATGACATCAGGAATCATAAGCGCGACCGGCAGACGCGAAATCGACAACATCGGCAATTCACACATACAGACCGACGCGTCAATCAATCCCGGCAACTCGGGAGGGCCATTAATCAATCTTGACGGCGAGGTAATCGGGGTCAACCGCATGATATATTCGAATTCAGGCGGAAATCTCGGCATTGGTTTCGCCATTCCGATAAACACGGCAAAAAACGTCCTGGCGCAATTGAAAGAGAACGGAAAAGTTAAGCGCGGGTATATCGGCGTTCAGATATCTCCTCTCACTGAAGAATACGCGAAAGAGCTGGGACTCGAAAAACCTGAAGGCGCCCTGGTCGGTTCAGTTGAATCAGGCGGTCCGTCAGACAAGGCGGGAATACGCGAAGGGGACGTTATTATAAAACTCAATGATATGGAAGTGACCGATTTCAAGGACCTTCTCGATATTGTCAGCACCAGTGAAATCGGGAAAAGCATAAAAGTCACCGTGTGGCGAAATAAAAAATCAGTTAATTTCTGGGTCACGGTCGCGGAAAGGCCTTTATCCCAATAATTGATCTTCGATACAGGCATCGGGGTATTATTCCCTGAATAAAAAACAAAAGGGGCCGTCCTGAAAAGGCCGGCCCCTTTTGTTATAACAGCCTGTATTATTATTAGAGTTCCGCTATATTTTCCTGTTCAATATCAATTTCCTCAAAGTCGCCGGAAACACCATACTGCCGGTCGTTCCCATAACTCTTTTGATTCAATGAGCTTGCTTCAGGCTCATCGCTTTGAGGAACACTTTCTATTTCATCCCCGCTTTCATCATAATCTTCAGGAACACGGTCTTTCTGTATTCGATAAAGTATCTCTTTGGTGCTCATTTCTTTCCATTTTTTCGCGGTTTCAATATGTTTCCCGTTTGGATAGCGGTTTATGTAGGTCTGGAATTCCCTTGACGCGAGGTCAAATTTTTTCTCCATGAAAAAGGAATAGCCCCTTTTAATGAGCGCGTCTTCGTCCTTCTGATAAAGGGTATTGGTCAGGACCCTGCCGAAATACGTGGCTGCAGCGTCGTATTTTTTAAGGCCGAAAAACGATTCCCCGATCCAGTACAGTGAGTTTTCACTCTTTTTATATCCCGGAAAATTTCTGAGGTAGCGCTTGAAAAATGATATCGCGGGATAATACATCCCCCTTTTATAACATCTGATTCCGCTGTTGTAAACGTCCCTCGCGAAGCTCTTTTTCACGTCATCAGTGTACTGGCTGAAGCTGCCATAGTACTTGAGAAAATACTCATACAGGTCATAGGCCTTGTCGTCCTGGCCGAGATGAATATAGGAACGGGCCTTGCCGAGAATGGCGTCTTCGTTGCTGCCGTTTTCAGAAAGGGCGATATCAAACATCCGCTTCGATTTTTTATAACTTCCGTCCCTGAGATAGGCGTGACCGAGCTCGGTGTAGACCCTGCTGCGGAATTCGTTATTGCTGGAATAGTTCACCAGCCCGAGCAGCTGATCAATACCCTCTTCGGTCCGTTCACTGAGGACCTTCAACCTGCTCAACCGCACCCGAAGATCGTTCGCGAGGTCAGGGGGGATGTCCTTATTGTTCTTTAAAATATAGACATACTTCAAAAACGCGAGACGGTTCAAACCGAGCTTTTCATAACTCTGGCCGATGTAATAATACGCTTCAAAGGATGACGGTGTTTCAGGATAGCGGGCCAGAATCTTTGAAAAAAGATCGATCGATGTATTGATGGAATCCCGGTCTCCCCGTTCAAAGGCGAGTTTTCCCTCAACAAGAAGTTCCCGCGCCTGCTTTTCTGGCTGAATTTTCTGCACATAAAATATCAGCAGACCGATTCCCACCGCGATCAATACCGATCCGGCAATGGTTAATATGAGCCGCGTTGTCCCGTTTCTTTCCATTTATGCTAACTCCTGAAACACTCTATTTAACCCGAATCATCGCGAATTCACGCCAGAAAGCCGATTCTTCAGGAAAATAATTTCTCACATCCGGAAGTGAAAGTGAAATCAAGGCCCTGCTGTACTCTCCGAGTTCAATATATGAGCGCCCGATGAACAGCCTGGCTTTTGCCCTTTCCACATTATTATCGGATGTTTTAACAATATCCTGCAATTCTTTTATGGCAAGATGATATTTTCCCCTGAAGAAGGTGTTCCGGATAATGACATCAACCCGGTCAAGATCCGCCGGCAGAGGCAGGGGCTCCACTTCCCGGTATGCCTGAACCTTCCGGTCAACGCTTCTTTTCTCAAAACTAAGGGGGGATGACGTTATATTCACTCCCTTAACAATCTCATATACTTTCTTTGCCTCGTCGAGCTCCGGCGCCAGGCCATAATAAAATCTTCCCCCCGGAGGATTGTCGTCCCGGTATTCATTTCCGGTGATATCCACCCGGGCCACTACCCAGCTCGCGGGAATAGTGAGCGCTGATGAGGGCACGCGCTGGGAACGGTACAGGATGAACGTCTTTCCGAGCCGTCCGCCCCGGTGTTTCCAGGTTATCTTTACGCCATTTTGATCGCTCAGCGCATCAATTGAAATAACGCCGAAATACGCGCTGCCTATAGTCAGATCAACAGGGTCTGCCGTATAGTTATAGCCCTGCTGCAGGCGGGTATCGACCGCGCCATTCTTGAACTTTACCAGCACCGCATAATAATACTTTCCGGGCCCAGGGTTGCGGTCAATAAAAGTCGTGGTTTTTCCGTCTATCGTGGCCAGATGCTTCGAAAAATCAAGCCGCTCATAATTGCTTATAGGGATGGACGCCCGGTACAGGGCATAGCCTTCGACTTCATATTCGATTCCGGCAACAACCGTTTCCCAGGTTATCTGGATGTCATTATTGACCTGTTCAGCCCTGATGTTCTGGATCGCCAGAGAATATTTCTTGTATACGAATATTCCGTTAGTCGTGTAGGTCTCACCCGGAATAAACACGGTATGTTCACCTTCATCCAGCTTTTTCACGGATACCGCATAATAATAGGTCCCGGTTACCGGGATCGAATCATCAATATACTGTTCCGCATCGACCAGGGAGGCGATTTTTACCGCAGTTGACAATTCATCATCGCCGGCAATGCGCCTGAGACCCCGGTAAACACTGTAAATTACATTGCTCCCGCCGGTCCCTTTCCATGAAATCAGTACTTTTTCAGGGCTTATCTTCTTCGCGATGATTTTCTGCACATTGCCAAGCTCTTTCTTCTTCGCGGCAGAAACGACAACAGGGAATGTCGTGTAATTGATGTCAGGATAGAGTTCAACATCCCGTTTCTCAACTCTTTCCTTGGCGAGCACCGTATAATAATAGCTTCCCGGGGGAAGCTCGCTGTCGATATACACGCTGCTGTCGCGCGCATTCACGACCTTGAGGGATGTTGCCGAAAGCGCCCGCGCCCTGGAATCGATAATTTCACTGCTTCTGCCGATGATGACATCCCCCTTATAATCAGGATGAACATCCCAGGTGACCATTATGGAATTGGTCGTCCCCTTGACCAGAGAAGCCTGAAGATTATAGGCGACATCCACCGGGTAGCGTCCTTCCTTTTTTGAGGACTTCTCGATCGCTTCCTTTATCTGTTCGCTTTCTTCTTCATATAAAAAGGCCGAAAAGGAAGTGCCCGCGCTGAACAGCAGCAGGGCCATAATGCATAAAAGCGCTTGAGGTTGTAATATTCTTTTTAACATAATTATCATGAATGAAAAGTAACAATGGATTATAGTACGCAACAAACAGATATACAAGACTTTTACCTATATTTTCGGTGGCTCAATGATTATTCTTGATTCATAATACGGCATCAGATATCATGGTGTTTTCATGGTACGGCGCCGTATCTTAATTGTTCCCGCCGGGCCGCGGTGGATTTCATGCAATATTCCGATTTAAAAATACGCAGCAGGGACATTGAAACCCTGATAAGCACGATAAAACAGAAAAATCCGGATGATGATCTCGATCTGATCAAGCGCGCTTATGACTATGCCTGTGAATCCCATAAAAACCAGCTGCGGCTGTCGGGCGAGCCCTATATCATCCACCCTCTTGAAGTGGCCCTTATTCTCGCAAACCTCAATTTTGACACCACAACCATTGCGGCCGCCCTGCTCCACGACACGGTTGAGGACACCGGCACGACCCTTGAAACGATTTCTTCAGTCTTCGGTGAAGAGGTCGCCCGTCTTGTAGACGGAGTTACCAAAATATCATCCATAAAGAACCGGTCGCAGGCGACCGCGCAGGCCGAAACCCTGAGGAAAATGCTCATCGCGACCATCAGGGACATACGCGTGATTATAATCAAACTGGCGGACAAGCTCCATAACATGCGCACCATCATGTTCCAGCCCGCGGACAAACAACAGCGAATAGCAAAAGAAACCATGGACATCTACGCGCCAATCGCCCGGCGCCTGGGCATGTCAAAAATAGCCTCAGAGCTTGAAGACCTCGCTTTCCAGGTTTTATATCACCAAGAATATGAAGAGATCAGGAAAAAGCTGGCCCAGAGAAAAAACGAACTTGAGGAATATCTTGAGTATATTAGAACAACACTGCATGAAAAACTGAAGGAACTGAATATCAATGCCGAGATAACCGGAAGGGCGAAACACTATTTCTCTATTTACCGCAAGATGTACAAACAGAACAAGCAATTCGATGACATTTATGACATAAGGGCCGTACGGATCATCACTGATGAAGTCAGGGACTGTTACGGCGTGCTTGGCGTTATCCACACGATGTGGTCGCCGGTCGCGGCCAGGTTCAAGGATTACATCGCGGTCCCCAAATCAAACATGTACCAGTCGCTGCACACCACGGTTATCGGCCCGCAGGGATTTCCCCTTGAAGTTCAGATACGCACCAAAAAAATGCATCTTACCGCTGAAATGGGCATTGCCGCCCACTGGCTCTACAAGGACCATGATGCGGGCAAAAAAGGGATAAAAAAGGAATACAAAGACCTTACCCTGCTGCAGGACATCAACCGGTGGCAAAAAGACCTTCATGATTCCAGGGAATTCATGAAAAGCCTGAAGATGGACCTTTACGAGGATGAAATTTTCGTTTTCACGCCGCAGGGCAAAATCATCAACCTCGCGAAAGGAGCAACGCCGCTTGATTTCGCTTTTGCCATCCACACTGAAATCGGGTTTCACACGGTCGGCGCCAAGGTTAATAACAGAATGGTCCCCCTGAGGGAAAAGCTGAACAGCGGCGACATCGTTGAAATCCTTACCAGTAAAAACGGGCACCCTACGCAGGAATGGCTCAAATTCGTGGCTTCGCCGAACGCCCGGTACAAGATACGGAACTGGCTCAGGAAAAATATCGAAAAAGATAAAAAGGAAAGCGCTGAAGAAAAAGAAAAGGAAAAGGGGAAAAAGAGTCAAAAGGAACCGAAAAAGGTTTCGGTCACCATCCCTCTTGACGAACAGATCAGGATCAAAAACCTTTCCAAGAAACAGCGGATCGGGGTACAGATTGAAGGGGCCTCTGACGTCCTTATAAAGCTTTCCCAGTGCTGCCAGCCCATTCCCGGCGACAATGTAATTGGTTTCATTACACGCGGCAGGGGGATTACCGTGCACAAGATAAACTGCCCTTCATTAAAACGCCTCCGAAATGAAAAGGAAAGATTCATAAATATCGTATGGGAAGAATCATCATCGAAATTTTATCCGGTAAAAATTGCCGTGCACGCGTTAGACCGCCAGAACCTGCTCAAAGACATAGCTGACGAAATTTCGCTGTGCCATACCAATATAATCAAGGCAGAGGCCCAGGTTAAAGAAGAGGGGGCCGCACTGCTGAAATTCATTCTTGAGGTGAAAAGCAACAAGCACCTTAAGGAAATTGAAACCAGGATACGTAAAATCAAAAACGTAACCGACGTTTATAAACTGAACGAAAAAGTCATCATCAAGTAATAATGGATATCATTCTCGGCTCATCATCCCCAAGAAGAAAAAAAATACTGGGTTCACTTTTCAGTAATTTCTCGATCATTCATCCCTCTGCCGATGAAACGATACTGGCAGGAGAAACTCCCGAACAGTACGCGGCAAGAATCTCACGGTTGAAAGCTGACGCGATCATCGCTTCGCTTGCGCCGGTTGAAAGTGAAAAACTGGTGATAACTGCCGACACGATTGTTACCATTAATGGGGAAATTCTCGGTAAGCCGGCAGATATTGATGATGCAGTTACGATGCTGAAAAAATTGAGCGGAAAAACCCATGGTGTCATCACCAGCATGACCGTGGCCCATCTTAATAACAATGATACAAAAGTAATAACGCAATCTGAAAAAACCGCGGTAACCTTTAAAAAAATGAACGTGGATGAAATTATCCATTATCTTTCACTGATTGACTATTCTGACAAGGCCGGATCATATGCGTTCCAGGAACACAGGGGGTTGATCATAGATAAAATTTCCGGTTCAGCTACAAACGTTATAGGCTTCCCGCTAACACTTTTCTTTTCCATTCTCGTGGAAATGGGCCTGCCTGAATTAATTTGTTAAAAAAATCTTTCATTTTGTATTGTGAAAAGATATTGACTATTTATTTAAATTTGTGTAGAATAGTTGAAAGCTGTCATTGATAAAATGATGCTATTATTTCAGGAAGCAGTTCAAGAATTAATAGGGGAAGGAGTATTTACATGGGAAAGCGCAAACAGATTATCATTGATAAAAAATTTCAGTTTAAACACACTTTTTCTATCATAGGGATGGTTACAATTATTTCAGCGATCATTATCGCGGTAATTGCCACAAATCTTGTGTTCAACAACCTGAAAATTGAAAACATCTATGAAATAGAAGACAACATCGTCCACTTTCTGACTTCCCGTCCCCATGGCATAGAAGACCCGTCATTTAAAAACGCCATTAAAGACATAGCGGTTAACCATAGCGAAAACATGAAGACCCTGAATAAAATAATCAAGTATAACAAGGCACTGCTGATAACACTTCTTGTTTTTATTGTGGCCCAGGGAGTCATTCTGTACATGATGATAATTAAAATGACACACCGCATATCAGGGCCTCTGTATGTTATGACGAATTATATGAGGGAAATAGTAAACGGGAAATACCCCAATATCCGACCCCTGCGTAAAAAGGATGAACTCAAGGAATTTTATGATCAGTTCCGTTCCATGGTGGCAACCTTAAAAGAAAAGGAAAATAAATAAGAAAGCTTCGATCTTTCCGTCCCCACCTAATAATGAAACAAAAAAAGGGCCGTCAATGTTTAAAATGACGGCCTTTTTTTATACGGGCACCTCTAAAAATCAGGTTTATTTCACGCTTTTAACTTTTACCAGAAGTTCTTCAACCACTTTTGCCACGACCGGATCTTTCGAATTCTTGCAATAAACGGAGAATTCAATAGGCGGCTGGATGTTCGAATTAAAAAGCTTGTAATAATTTGTCTTGAAGATCAGGTCATAACGTTCAAATCTTTTGGAGAAGAAAAACTCACTCATGATGGTCGTTGGAGCATCAGGATCAAAAAACTTAATACTGTAACCGTCACCATAAGGGAAAATATCCGTGCCCTGATCGAGTTTAAAATTCAGGGTTTCAAGTGATTTCATCTTATAAGAATAATTCTCCCTGAAAATTTTACCGTCAATAATGTCCATTTTCAATTCTGCTATATCATTTTTAAAAAAAATAGAATTGGATTTTCTCAATACTTTGGTTTTACCATTGTCAGGATAGTAGTCATAAATTTTATCAATAGTATTATCACTGCCTTCATCTATTATATGCGAAACAATTTTCTCGGCACCGGTAAAATCACCGATGATGATTGACGTTTCATCGTCAATTGACTGAAGGAAAAAATAGTTTCTGTAATCGGTGGGGATCGGGAACATCCTCAGCTTTTCCGGGGATATGGGCTCAATGAAAAAATTGCCCGCAAAAAGACAGGTTGAAAAAACAAACAAAAAGAGCGTTACAGTCTTTATTCGTATCCTTTTCTTCATAGCAGACACTCTCACTTTTTGATATAATAATCCTTTAGTAAATTATTATTGAATATAAGCATGAAAAGGATTATTCACTCTTTCAGCTTTTTATAACATTCAATAATATATATACAATTATAATCATATATTAAAAAAAAAAACAAGAACTTTCCTTTTTTTTATTATAGCTCAACTCAGATAGCAAATTATTTTTAGGGGAAACCGTTTCATAACACATTTTGTTGTCATCCCGGTTTACCGAAGGTAATACCGGGATCTCATAGAAAATATTCATGAATTTATCGCATGAGATTCCGGTATTTGCAAACTCGGAAGATGCAAAACCGGAATGACAAAACTACGTTACCCTCAAAATTATACTGCTACCCTCAACTCAGAGATAAAACTGTACTTCAGCACAGGGAAACCGGTAAATTCTTTCCCGAAAATTCAATCACGACCCTCAATAAATCCACTGATTTGAGTTCCTGCAGGATCCGGGGAAATATTGAAAAAGCTCACGCATTATGCGCCCTGGATGGGATAACAATGAGAAATACCCGAAAAAAATTGTCCCGCAGTTAATTATTCACGTACTAAATTATTTTGTCCTTGACTCCGAAAATGAGAATATGTAAACAAATCTGAATAAATCGAAACAATTTAATACAAAAATTATGGTATTTAATTTAATCTTTCAAGAGTTGAGACGTAGACCCCAAAAACCAACGTTGAGGAACATGGCATGAATAAAAAAATTCTGTATATTACAGTACCCTTTTTTATCATACTTACGTCAGTATTTCTTTTAAAACCGCTGATTTCCATGCCTGACACCGAAGAATTCTTCAAAGAAAAAAATTTTTACGAAATGTTCTATAAATACGATTATGTTGACTTCATAAAAAATAATGTTTCCTTTGACTCAATAGGTTTAGACGTCATAACGATTAGTAAAGGCGATAATTTCTGGAAGATTGCGAAAAAACACGGGATTACCATTGACACCCTGATCGGGGCGAACCCGCACTGGAACAGTCTTATTGCCCGTGTTGACCAGGAAATTCTTGTGCCCTCGGAAAACGGGACAATCCATTTTATTGAATCCTTTGATGAACTATCATCTCTGCCGGAATTATACTCCGTAGTAAAAGATGACATCATCATCCAGGACCTTCCCTTTCTGTACCGGCTCTACCACGCGTTTGCAGACATACAGGAACCGGTTGCGGTGTTCATTAAAAATGCAAAACCATGCAGTGATTTCATGCACGATAAACTGGCGCAGCAGTATGAACTGCGTGAAAAATTCAGGTCACCCCTTGGAGGGCGGTTCAGTTCATTTTTCGGCCGACGGATGCATCCTATTTTTCACGTGCAGGGATTTCATAATGGAATTGATATCGCCGCACGGACCGGGACTTATGTCGGCGCCGCACGAGCGGGCAGGGTCATCGCTACCGGCTGGATGGGCGGTTACGGGAAGGCGGTAATAATTCAGCATGATAACGGGTATAAAACCCTGTACGGCCATCTTTCAAGAATATGCACCAGGAGAGGAAAATACGTCAAAGCCGGGAACCTCATTGGGCGCGTTGGATCAACAGGATTTTCGACTGGACCGCATCTTCATTTTACTCTGTGGCACTATAATAAACTGATAAATCCTTTAAAGGTACTCTGGTAAATGACCGCTTCTCAGGAATTGATAATCGAAAAAACGAAGGAATTATCCCTCCTCATAAAAGAACATCCGATTACCAGAAAATACGAAGAATGCCTGAGTCAGATCATGAATGACCAGGAAGCAAAAGACCTGCTTTCAGAGTTGATCATGATGGGGCAGGATTTGAACGAAAAGGCATTAAAGGGGCAACCGATGGGGATGGATTCCCCCTCTGAACATGAATTCCTGAAAACCAGGTTTGAGAATAAACCCATCGTGAAATCTTTTATCCAGGCTGAAAAAGACTACTTTAACCTGCTGAAAATGGTGATCGAAAAAATAAAAAACCCGTGAAACACGGGTAACTGATGATCCTGACCTCTCATAACTCATCGAGCTTCCACACATCATAGGCCGGTTCTTCATAAGGATGCGATTCCCGCAAAGCCCTGACCGCATCTTTAATAAACCCGTCATCACATACCATCTCGACCCGGTACTCGGGAACACGCTCGATCCGGTCAAGTGTACCCAGGAAGGGGTTGCTGCCCTCGAGAGGGCGATACTGCCCTTCCCCCCTGACCTGCCACGCACAGGAATCGTAATTTCCGATCCTTCCCGCTCCGCTCTCGAAAACAGCATTTTTGACCAGTTCAACATGAGTTTCGGGAACATAAAAACAGAGTTTGTACATGATCATCCTCCCACAAGGATCAGAAAGTTTTTCATGTATGATAACATCCTGCCCGTACAGGCAGTCAATGCTTTTTCATGGCAAACACATACTCGAAAGTGTTCAGAAAAAACTCTGCCCGGCCGATACTATAAGCGTTAGAGAGGTTGAATCAATGCTTACAAAAAATTCAGCCATTCATATTCTCGATGCGGCAAACAGCATCCTTTTATACGAAGAAGACATGCAGGGCATGCATATGCTTCTTGAAGAACTGCCCGAGCAGGATGTAATAATCGGGTACCGTCGCTATATCAACGAAATAATCAGGCAATGCCTTACCCGGAAAACTTGCAGTAAAACACATCCCCCTGTTCATAAAAAAATCCGGAATTAAAAAATTTTTTCATAATCATCTTCCTTTATTCGTATAACCACAAAGGAAAAATTTCAGCCGGGAAAAAATCCCTGAAAAATCATGTAATAAAAGGAGACGATTATGCAAAATGTAGCAGCAGCAACTATCGAAGGCTTTGTTACCCAGAATCCGGTGCTCAAGAAAACCAAAACAGGGAAAACGGTATGCACCTTTTCTCTTGCGGTCAATCACTACACCAAAATGGACGATAATCCGAAGGTTTCCTACATTGAAGTTGAAACATGGGAAAAAATCGCCGAGGTTTGCTCGAACAACATAGCAAAAGGCAAACGCATACTGGTGATTGGCGGGCTCAGGCAGGACCGCTGGGAAGGCAAAGACGGGAAGACCCAATCCAGGATTAAAATCGTGGGCAATGAAATCCGCTTCCTGGAAAACCCCGGCAAACTGAAATTAAAGGATCAGGCAAACGATAGCGCGGAAACGCAAAACAGCTGACCGTCACAGAGCCATGTCCCGGAAGTGATCATAACATGCCAACGATGTTGTATTCTTTCATTGGGCAACTCGCATTTAAATGCTTCCGGGACTCCCCTCTTTCAGATACAATCCGGCAAAATGGCTGCTCAAAGACCCTGAAAACAGGATGAAAAATGAGCGATTACACGGGTATCTCGTCAAGCACCGCAGTCAGGGCAGGGACATTGTTGGTGATGAAACCATGCGCGCCCGACTCGTAAAGCCTTTTTACCTGAACCGGGCTGTCATCAAGGGAAATAATTATCCTGATACCCTTAGCGGAACTCTCGCGTATCAGTGCCTGGTTTCCGATGAATGAGGGGCCGATCATTTCAGGAACCTGCAGAACATCAGCCCTGAATCCGGGAGTGAAGTAAAGGAAGCCTGTCCTGAAAAGTGCATAGATGCCGATTATACCCATCAGGGAAAGCGAGGTAGCAGAAGAGGGGAGCCTTTTCCTTACTATACGGAGAGATGATCCATACGAACAATAGACCAGTATCCGGTCAACTGCCTTAAATTCTTCAATTATATCACAGAAAATAGCGGGAAGAGCCTTCCCTTTATCCATGAGTTCAACATTAAAACGCTGGTCAGGAAATTTTTCCAGCGCCTCTTTCAGTGTCATGAAAGAGATCCCCTTTCCCCTGTATGAGTATTCACCGGTTAACGGGTCTTTGAAAGTATATGCAGCATCAAGAGATTTAATTTCCGCAAGAGTCATATCGGATATATTTTTATCTATTCCGGTCATTGATAACACATTATTTTCACGAACCAGAACAAGTTCGTTATCAGCGGATAAACGCGCTGTTGCAGTAATCACATGAGCACCTGATGCTATTGCCGCATGATATGCTTCAGGTGAATCGGCCGGCAGAGAAGGCATCCCTCCCCTTCGCGCGAATATCACCGGTGTAGGCTTGAAAAATGGCTTCATTATGCATCTCCGTCAACGGTACTGAGCCTGTAAACAGTCATTCCTTAATTCTTCTGCTCGAGAATACAGATTATAGCATTCACCAGCATTGAAACACAAGTAAAATTGATCAATAAAAAAACATGTCTTTGAGAGATAATGCTAAAAATTATGATTGAATTAAAAATTAAAATATATAAAATTAATGCAGAACACAATCAATATGAGGAGTGAAGGAAATGGCAAAAGCGACGTCCCTTTTAAAAGCGTATCTTTCCGAAACAATACCACCCAACGGGGGATTCATAATAACGGCCTTTTTCCAGAGCGGGTCAGCTTACACGATCTATGAAATCACCGCGTACAGCAATGTGAAAGATATCTACAGGACTCCTGAAGGGATTGTTTTTAAAACAGATGGAAACAGAACCCACCTTCTGGTCGAGCCGGCCATTTACTCAAAAAAACACATGGAACCGGTACACCGTGAAGAAGGCCTCTCGATCCCCTACCGGTTTAATGAACTGACCATAATAAACGGCACGAAAAGTGAAAAAATAATGGTTCCCCGGGACCACATGTCGCTCCACTCCTCGTTCACCATCCTTGAAAAGGCACAGGACTATTTTTCCTTTATTTTCTACCCCACAAAGGACGTTTACATCGCCATAAAAAAATTCATTGCTGACAGCCTGTACAATGACTGCAGCCTGACCAAAGATAACGCAATGGAAGCCTCCACAAAAATTTTGGAGACAATTAAAAAATTTAACATATGGGAATAAATCCACTGAAAATTGATGTTGACAAATGCGGGGAGATGTCTGTTGCTATGCTTATCAACACTTAAGAGCAGGATTGATAATAACGAATGACATCAGATAATGCTGACCCTGGCAGTAGGCGCGGCCTGATAACAAAAATAACCAGTCTCATAAAAAAACCACTTCAAAAAAAATCAGAAGTTATCTTCGATAAAGACGCCTTTGACAATCTCGACACGCCGCGAAAAGACATGATCCGGGGTGTGTTTGAGCTTTCAAACGAGATTGCACGGGATATAATGATTCCACGGGTTGATCTCGTGGCAGTTGAGGTTGGAACCGATCTCAAAAAGCTGGTAAAAATCGTGTGCGATGCGGGGCATTCACGCGTCCCGGTGTATGAAGAAACAATCGATAATCTTATCGGCGTGCTTTACGTAAAAGACCTGTTGAAGCTGCTGCTCGATAATTCACGCAAAAAATTTCAGCTGAAAAAAATACTTCATGACCCATTCTTCGTTCCTGAAACCATGCCCCTGGATGAGCTCCTTCTTGAGTTTAAACTGCGCAAACTGCATATCGCCATTGTAGTGGATGAATACGGGGGGATGGGCGGCATCGTTACCATGGAAGACATCCTTGAGGAAATCGTCGGTGAAATCCGTGATGAATATGATCCTGACGAGCTCCCGGAAATTGAAAAGATCAGTAAAAATTCCTATGAACTTGATTCACGGATGACGATTGACGATTTCAATGAAATGTTTAATCTTAACCTCTCCACTGAAAATTTCGATACGGTCGGAGGTTATGTCTTCGATCTTTTCGGCAAAATTCCCGAACAGGGAGCGACCGTAAGCGACGGCGACCTGACGTTTAAAATCAAGGATATCAGCGGCACGGTTATCAACCGGATCATTGTCACCCTGTCAAAGCCCAAATAATGGAAATACGCAAAACCACGGGTATTGTTCTGTCCGCCCGCAATTACGGAGAGGCGGATGTTTTGTGCACCATCCTGACCAGGGATTTTGGTAAAGGGAAATTCATCTTTAAAGGACTGCGCAAAAGCAGAAAGAGGTCCCATACCGCAGCAGAGCCGGGATCGGTTTCTTCGCTGCAATACTATTACCACGAGCAGAAAGATTCATCCATCGTGAATGATTTTTCAGTTCAAAAATACTTCCCCGGCATACGCAGAGACCTGGCGAAAATCTATCACCTTTACATCCTCCTTGAAACGACCGACAGCACAACCGGAATCAATGATTCGGAAAATAATTTTTACGCATACCTTCACGCCGCCCTGGAACGGATGGAAGCCACGGATTCGCCGGTGCACCTGACCGCGGCATACCTGCTTCACCTGCTGAAGTTTCACGGCCTTCTGGAGATATCCGGGTCGTGTGACAAATGCGGGAAAACCGATTATGACTTTTTTACGCTGAACCAAACCGATCTTAAAGTAATGTGCGCTAATTGCCTGGAAACCGGGAACATGCTCCCCCGGACCGCCATGGATTTCATCATGCAGGCCCTTCAGAACAAATTCACCTCGATCAGGCCCGAAAACTTCTATGAACCGGTTTTACTTGACCTCATATACCAGCTCCTGCTCTTCATAGAAAGTTATTATCATGTTCATTTTAAATCGAAGGATTTCATCCTGAATAAAAGAACCTTTCCCCCGTTTCAATAATAAAAACGGGGGAAAGGCATAATTTATAGGGAAGTCTGAAAGACGCGGTCAGGCAATACTCAGTGCGCTATCTGAAAATATTAAAAAGTCTGAATCTTCCGTCCTGCTCGATTACTATGCCAAGTATCTCATCGTCTACCACCTGGATGCTCTGCTGCGTCCTGTCTTCAACAATGAGGGTAAGGGGTATTTTTCTGTGCATCACAAAGGGACCGCAATTGATACTCTTGGATGGTTCGCCTGTTTTCACCAGCTTGATAATTTTGCCTTCATACCGGTGCGCCTTTGAATCAAGGGCCACGAGGCGGCGCTGGCCAATGAATATGCGCCAGTAGTCTTCGCCGTTCATGCCGTATTCCGGGTTTGACGCGCTGGTAAGGCTGTGCATATTTTTAATATAATCGTCCTTATCGACAAGCATGTTTCTTATTTTTCGCGCGCCACCCTCATGCAATAAAGAGACAACGGTCCTTGCAAGATCATCCTTTGAACTAAAGGACTTTTCTACAGAGCAGGAAGAATAAAAAACAAACAAAATGACACTGAAAAGAGCGAAGAAGATTCGTCGAAAAAATTTTAATGAAGTTAATCGCATGATTGCACTCTGTAAATAAAATAGTATGGGGATGCATTACATCCCCATACTGCAATAAGTCAAATTACCATTAATCAGCCGGAAAGGCCGTCCATGTTGCAAGCCAGTTTGTTCCGCTTGCCGGTACCGCACCGATATAATTGGCTGAAGTATCATAAAAACCATCTGAAGGAGGAGTTGCTGCTGTTCCGGCTATTGTTGCTGAAGGAATAAAAGCATCCGCGCCTGCTGTTTCAAGTGCAGCAAGGGTAGCAAAATCGCCCAGATCAAAATAATCAGTCGACACGTTCTGGGTGACGTTTGCCGTTTCGGTAATCGTTGCAGGGGATGTAGCGGTGTATGCAGTGACACCGCAGGAATCATCAAAAACAACGCTTGAAAGGGTTACGGCAGTTCCAGCATCTTCGGCTGTCACACATCGTGCATCCTGGTGACCGGCAAAATAGGCGTTGCTAAAGCTTGCCTGAGTCCCGCGCCTGATTCTTGCGCCGCGTACTGCAGAACCGTCGCCACGAAGGGCAGTAACATTATAATAGTCAACAGCGGTAATCGGGCTCGCTGCAAAGTCATCTTCATTATTATCATGTTCAAAGGCCGTATCGGAATCTATGGGAGCGGATATGGCAAACTGTATTTTTCCTCTGTAGCCGCCGGTATTGTCGATCTGGTCGTCTCCATTACCCGTTGAGACCAGGTGCTGAACATTCACGTTCCCGCCGAAAAATTCGATACCGTCATCATAACAATTATGAGTCTGAATATAGTCCAGTTCGGTTCCTGAACCAACTCCCTGAAGAGCGAGGCCGTTGAGTTCATTGTCGGGAGTAAAGGCTTTTCCTGCAAAAAAGATTCTGACGTATTTCATAACGCCGCTGTTGTCAGCATCATTGGTGCCGCCGTAGAGCCCGCTGTCGCCTTCGCCGTAAGCTTCGGTCCCGTTATTGATATCAGCGTAACCGTTAACAATAAGTCCGCCCCAGTCCTGACGTCCGCGTTCTCCGTCGCTTTTGCTGCTGGTAAAAGTAATAGGCTTTGATGCGGTTCCCTCCGCGTCAATTCGTGCTCCGCGGTCAATAATGAGATAGGAAACAAAATCAGCATCGTCCGCATCGATGTAACCCCTGAAGGTAACGCCGGGGTTCACTTTGAGGATGGTTCCCCTTGTAAAAACAACCTTTCCTCTCAGTGTCACTTCAGCATCCTCATCAACTTCAATGCAGCTTGTGTAAACCCCGTTAAGGGTCCCGCCGTCGGCAAGAGTCGTATAACCGTCATCGCAATAAGAAATTGGCGACCCGCCGTTATCGTCGTCGTCATCATCGTCGCATCCGATAACGAACATTCCGATTCCGATCGCCATCACACACGCCAGGGACATCCTGAACATGCCTGAAAAAATTTTACGAAATTTTTCCATAATTAGTTAACTCCTTTAGTAAAATAATCTGATACAGCATTAGTACTTTAAGCCATTAATTAAATAATGAAGATGTTTTAAATATTTTGTTAATTCTCTCATTCCCATTTAACCATCAGAAGGTATAGGAATAACCGAGACCGATACTTCGCCCTTCGCGGTATTTTTTCAGCACGAAGGTCTTCCTTTTACCGGTGATTGAATTTTTCTGTTCCTGGGTCTCCTCAATCGGCTCGTCGATCAGGTTCTTGAATGTCAGCTTGAACTGGCCGCACTTATCAATCTTCTGTTTAAGCACCAGGTCAAGTTTCGGCACTGTCTCCTCATACACGTCGCCGTTGCCCTGTATCCCCACGCGGACAATCCTCCTGCCGTTAATGTTAAAAAGCACGGTACCGGTAAAACCTGCCTTGTCATTGCTGTACTCAAGTGAAGCGTTTACCACATACGGCGATTGTCCCTGGAGTGCCCGGTTTTCTGTCGTGTAGTCCGCGGTGGGAAGATCCTCCACGTGTATCCGGGAATAGATATAGGCGACATTCACCCCGATCGAGAGGTCTTTAAGGGCCTTTGTGATAAAGCTCAGGTCCTTTTTCGCCTCGAGCTCGATGCCCAGGTTATGGGCGTATTCAGCGTTCTGGTACCTGAACTCGGTGCCGCCTGTCCCTGCCGTCTGAAGCATCTCAATGGGATTCAGCAGATACTTGTAAAAAAATGAAACCGCAATGATCTCCGAGGCGCTGGGGAACCACTCATAGCGCATATCAGCGCTGTATACGTCCGCCTGTTTAAGGTCGGGATTTCCATTGATCGTCTCACCTGAAACAAGGGTATTGTATTTCGTGTTGGTGCATTCCCTGAAGTCAGGCCGAACCACGGTCTTGCTGAAAGACCAGCGCAGGTTCATGTCATTGACAAACTCCCAGGTGAGCGACAGTGCAGGCATATAATTATGCCTGGCATAGGGGTTTTCGTCCTGTTTACTGATCCCACCTTTATAGGGATCATAAGATTCCAGTGAAAGATCAGCATACTCGTACCTGACTCCGGTGACCAGGCGTAAATCCCTTATCAGGAGCAGATCGAGCTGAGCAAAAGCGCCATAAATATACAGGAGCGCACCATAGGTATTATTGACACCAGACGACTCAGTGATCATGTAATCAACGTCGCTGACATCAGAAGAACTGCCGACTATATGATCAGAAGTGAATAAATCCTCAACAGGCGTTCCACTTACAGGGTAACTGCCTATAACTCCCCCGTTTTCCCAGGTAAAGATCCTTCCTCCCGCATCACGCTCACGGTAGGTAAAAGATCCTCCCACCTTCACTTTTGATTGAAGCCCGTCCCACTGTTTGAAGGGCAAAATCAAATCCGGCGAAAAGGTCACCACAGTCTCTTCATGTTCGTTAAACAGACGTTTTACGTAATCAGCCCTGCGGAGAAAGAAATTTCCATCGCCTTCACTATCAAGAAGCTCGGTGGTGCGCGTGTCCGGCTCATCATAGGTGGCGAACGAATAGGTTCCTTCCCAGCCAATGATCATGTCCGCTGCCTTTTCAATGTGGTGCTCGCCTGAAAGCTGCGAATAAAAAAGGCCGGTATTCACAAACTGGAGCTTGTAGTTTTTCGACACATCGAGGTTCAGAGGATCTGCGGACTGGTTGCGGTCAGATAGAAACCCCTCCTCAATTGAGGTACTGTCCTTTGAACTGTGGGTATAATAACTGGTAAGTCGCAGTTTATGATTTCTCGAAGGGTTATAGCCAAGGGAAAGGAGGAGTCCCTTGGTCGTGGAATAAGTTGACTTAATGGTTTCCAGATTCTTCAGATCAACGAAGTTACGGTTGACCCTGCGTATGTCGTATTCAACGGTCTTTGAGCTCTCTTTAAACATAGTTGAAAAAATCAGGCCGATGGTCCCGAATTTTCCCAGGTCGTAGCGATCGCCGTACGTTAGGCTGAAACTCGAGGGAAGCTCTCCCTTTTTGCTTGTGGGCGTGTACACATTGCTGAAATCCTCGCCGATCTTCTCGGTTTTTGCCGCAGTATAGGTTGAAGAACCCAGGGGCTTGTCACTGATCCCCTTGGGCATTTCCCGTGTCCCGTCATCCACGCCAAACCAGTCCCAGTCCCCTCCTTTATAGGTCAGAAACTTAGCATTGGTCGTTCCGATCTGCCAGCCTGATCCGACAGAAATGGTGACAAAACGCGATTCAGGGTAATCACGGGGATTGATCTGAACCAGCCCGCTGCCAAATTCACCCGGCATATCGGGGGTGTATGACTTAATGACGATCAGGTTGTCAAGAAGCCCCACGGGAAAAATGTCAAGGGGGACGATCTTCTTTTCCGGATCAGGTGAAGGTATGATACTGTTTGAGAAAAATACCGATGAATACCGCTCGTCAAGTCCCCGCACCCAGATGTATTTTCCGTCAACCACGCTCACCCCCGTGACCCTTTTGGCAGCCTCGCCTGCGTCACTGTCCGGGGTCTTGGATATCTGCTCCGAGCTGATCGCGTCCTGCGCGACAGCCGCTTTTTTTCTTTTACTGAGAAGAGCGGCCTCGGTGTTCGATATCCTCTTTGCCGTGACCACCACCTCTTCCGCGGTCTTATAGGTAAGCACAATATTGAGGGGATCGTTTTCACCGGCCATTACCGTGATCCTTGACTCCGTCTGGGAATACCCCATCATCTGGAACAGGATGACCTGTTCGCCCGTGGGCACCCCGCTGAGAATGTATGCGCCATTGATGTCAGTGACCGCGTAGACCTGCCTGTCCTTGACAATGACATTGACGCCGATGATCGGGTCCCCCGAGGCAGTATCCACCACCTTCCCTCGTATCGTTCCGGCTTCCTGGGCATAGGCCAGCGTCAATGCGATTGCCAGAGCAAAAATCAGACTTCCCAATGTTTTCTTTTTCATGATCTGTGCGAACTCCATTGTAAAAAATATTCATGTGTGCTATAAAAGCTCGAAACGAACAGGCTGGTATATCTTGACCGTTATGGTCTTCCCGTCGCTGTTCATGCTGGGTTTGAACCGCTTGCGTTCGTAACACTGCACCGCAGCCTGTTCAAGGCCCATCCCCAGGATCTTCCCCACCGGTTTTGCCCTGAGCACTTCACCGTCCTCACTGATGATGAGCTCAAGTATGATCGTCCCTTCGATGCCGGCCGCGCGTGCGCGCGCGGTATACTCCGGTGCGATCTGGGGGCTCAGGTCAATGGGGGCGGTCGCGTTGGCCATGACATGGTTCACGGCCGTGCCTATGCGCGGATCGACAATGTCCCGGTCAGGGTCAAGCTCTTTTGCGTCTTTCTTGATGTACTGGTTGCCGAATACCTCGTCGATCTCAACATAATTGGCGCCGGCCCTTCTCTTTGAGATGGGCACAAAATCGCCGAAATCGACAACGGTGACCGCCATCTGGTCGTATTTCCGGTTCTTTATATCATCGAGGATATTCCAGTTTATCGAAAAAGCAGTATAGCCGACAAGCGCGGTTATTAAAAAAATTCCGACAACGGAATGCCTTTTAAACCACGGCTCGGCTGCAAGGTTCTCAAAAGAATTATACAGAGGAAGCGCGGAAATCGCCACCGACCCTTCCACTCCATGAATGAAATCGTTTTTTTCAGTCATGCGTTATCGTCCTCCTGTGTTTAACGCAATTGCCTGTCTTTTTTTGCTGAATCCACCGCAAGGCCGACTTTTGCGATACCGGCCATTTTAACTTCATCAAGAATATCCAGAAGCTTCTGGTACTGAATTTCTCCCTCTGCCCTGAGAATTACCGCGACTTCAGGCTGAAGTTTCTTTGCGGTCTTCAGCATCGCGGGCAGCTTCTGGATATCGTCAATTTTTCTGTCGTTCCAGATCACGTCACCGTTCATCTGGACAGTAAGCGCGACCTTTTGCGGCTCTTTCTTGACCGCTGCGGCGTTGACCTTGGGCAATGCGATAGGTACGGTCCGGTACTTGGTGAATTCTGCAGTTACCATCAAAATAATCACCAGCACCAGCATAATATCAACCAGCGGCGTTATGTTAATGCCGCTTATTTCAGTGTCGTTTCCGGATACTGATCCAGCCATGATAGACCTCTCTTCATTGTTTTATCAGGCCATTTCAGGGGCCATGCCGGTCTTTACCGGCGTCTCTTTATCGTTACCGGCGGTAAAAAGGTTCTCGTCATCATCCGCAAAATCCTGGATACCTTCGTGGCCCTTCCGCTCGAAAGCGCTGCGGATTCCTGAAATGATTTTCACGATTTCTTCAGCGTTTGACAGTTTCGATTTGACCTGTTTCGAAAAGAAGTTAAAAGCGATAACGCAGGGGACAGCGACCGCGAGACCGAACGCAGTGGCAATAAGCGCCTCGGAGATGCCCTTCATGACCACAGCAGGCCCGGCATCGCCGATCATGGCGAGGTCCCTGAATGCCTTCATGATGCCGAGGACAGTCCCCAGAAGGCCGATAAACGGCGTGTTATTGCCCAGCGTTGAAAGCACCACGAGCCGTTTATCGAGAAGGCGCTGTTCGCATTCAATCGCAGCGCGCGAGAACTCCTCCATCGCCCTGACGCCGTAATTCCATCCCTGCAGTGTTTTGGCCGTGACCCTGCCCTCCATGCCATATCGAGGGCCTTTCACCTTTTTGATCAGTTCGCCAAGATCATCAACTTTTTCACTGATTCCTTTAATAATTATATTTACGAGCTCGGCGTTATTCCCCCTGTTCTTATAAAGATACATTCCCCGTTCGATAGATACTGCAAGGGCAAGGTTGAAAAGAATGATTAAAAGCCATACGGTGAAGTCAAAATTTTTCACCGAAAGTTCACCGGCCTCAGCCAGGTATGTGTTGGCGTTCTCCTCTTCAGGGATTGCAGCGCTTTCTTTTTCGGCCTCACTCTGTTCCTCTTTATTTTCTGAAACTGCCTCAAAAGAGACCGTGTTCTCTTCATTATTAGTTTTCTGCTCAACCGCAGCCTGCCGGCCTTTTTGCTCCTCCTGGGCGTTTGCTGTCATGCTGAAGCCTATACATATGACCGCCAATAGCGCGAGAGCGATGACCATTATTCCAATGGCCTTTTTTCTGCCTTGACCTACAGATTCTTTCATGCTTCCTCCAGGTTCTGATTGCTTTTCGAATAATTTTAAAATAAATTTTGACTGAACAATGCACCGGGGATTTAAAGATTTGTTAAAGATATTATTGTTTTTTGGTTATTAATTGTTATCAGGGTTGCGGCGTGAAGGGAAAACGAATGCGACATTAACAATAGTCTCACGTTTTATTAACACTTTTTTTATAAAGAAATAATATTTTTTTTACAATAGGTTGATTTGTTAAGGAAAATCATTTGCCGGGCGTTATACGTTATTTTGCAAATTGTTTTCAATCACAGCCAGGAGGAATATTAATGAACATAAAAACTTTGATCGCAGGGGCAATGATCACCCTGTCGATTTTTACTTTTTCGTGCAGTAAAAAAAAGGAACAGATCGTGATCAAGGGGTCATCAACCGTTCTTCCCATTGCGATGGCCCTTGCTGAAGTGTTCGCCGATAAGCATGGCATTGCCATATCGGTTACAGGCACCGGATCGGCAAATGGAATAACCGCACTTATAGACGGCACCTGCGATATTGCCAATTCATCCCGCGCCATGACACCAGAAGAGCTTGACCAGGCGATTTCGCGGGGGATCGATATTCTAGAAACACCCATAGCCTATGACATGGTCGTTCCCATTGTCCATCCCTCAAATAACGTGAACAATCTGTACCTGGGCCAGATACAGGAGATATACCGGGGCGCGATAACTAACTGGGGCCAGGTCGGCGGGGAACATTCGAACATTGTCGTGACTTCTCGGGACTCATCTTCGGGCACCTTCAGCATATGGTATAAGATTGTTATAAAAAAAGAAGAAATTACCAGAAAGGCAATGCTTCAGGCAACAAACGGGACCATGGTCTATGCAGTATCAAGCAATCCCAATGCTATCGGGTATATCAGTTACGGCTACCTGGATAAATCAGTCAAGGCGGTGAGCATAAACAATGTTAAGCCCACGATACAAAACTGCATTAACGGGACATACCCTGTTTCACGAAAGCTATATATGTATACCGATAAAAAGCGCCTGAAAAAAGAAACGCAGGATTTTATCGATTTTACGGTTTCGGAAGAGGGGAAAACTCTTCTGCAAAAAGCCGGATTTATACCACGGTGACCGAATTGTGCGGATTGTCCCTGGTAAGCTTAAAGCGGTTCACCATCCCCTTCTGGTTATCGGCCATGGTTGCAAGCTCAATACTGTTTGCCGCGATCTCCTCTGCTCCCGCACTGATGGACTGGGTGAGTTCATTAATACGTGATATTGATTCAAGAACTTCGGTCATTGCCCTTTTCTGCTCCGATGTTGACCGTTCAATTTCTTCTGATTTCACCTTCACGCCTTTCAGTTCGTCATCGACCATTTTATTGTGATGCACCAGGTCGTTCACGAAACCGGAAATTCCCGTGGCCATGCCGTTGATCTGTTCAACGCCATCAATAATTTTTCCCATGCCGGTCACCACTTCCGCTGCATAGACCTTGCCCTGGGTTATTTCCGCTTCGCTGTTTTTTATCAGGGTGTCGATTTCCTTGACACTCGTTGCCGTATTATCGGCCAGCTTGGAAATTTCATCAGCGACAACGGCAAAGCCCCTTCCCGCTTCTCCGGCGCGCGCGGCCTCAATCGACGCGTTCAGGGACAGAAGGTTGATCTTGTCCGAAATATCATTGATGATACCGATAATTGCTGTCATCTTCTGTGAGCTTTCGGAAATATTCTTCATGCTCTCATCCATTTTTTTCAGCGACTGTTCTCCGGTCTGGACCTGCCCGGATATGATCCCTGCCATGTCCTGCGCGCCGGTTGTCATCCGCTCCATCTCATGAATTGACCCCGAAAGATCCCTGATGCGTTCAGAAAGAGAGCCGACCGATGTTATCTGCTGCTGTGCCCCTGACGCTATGCTTTCAAGCGACGCCGAAATCTCTTCCATTGTCGCGGTCACTTCTTCAACCGTCGCGGCCCCGTTCTGGGTCTCAGCCGAAAAACTGTCGGCAATCGATGATATTTCATCGGTTGAAGAAGAAAGCCTGTCGGATTCCTCCTTAATGCCGAGCAGCATCTTAACGACATTGTCCTTCATGGCATTGATGATCTGGGTCACCTTTGTCAACTCATCCATAACCGCGATAAGCTGCCGGTCAGCCGAAAAATCGCCCTTTGCCATAGAATCAACTATACCCATAATAAGAGTGATCTTCATATGTATCGTCTTAATCAGAGCAATGCCAAGCGTGAACGCCACCATGGCCCCGAAAAAGATGATCCCCGCCAGCCTGACAAAAGAAAAATACTCACCCGGGTTGGCATGTTCGAGAACCAGCAGAAAGTAGCCGATGATCGCGAGCACCGGGAGGAGGTAGATCGACATGACTGAAATGATAATTCTTTTCACAAAATTCATACTGTACTGCATCTTATTAATGACGACAACCGGGAACACGCCCCTGGTCAACAGCTTCTGGATGAACAATTCAGTAAGCAGAAAATAGAGGATCCCGCCGAACGGAGCAATGACCGCGACAAGCATCCACACATTATATTTCTGCACAAACGTATACGACCCGGTCATCAGAAAGGGAACAAAGGCCATGGACAGGCCCAGAATCCATCTGAAAAATGCGCCAATGCCATGGTAATAAGGAAGGTTGAAAAACCGCATCTGCGCTTGCGCGTATTCATCCTGTGATATTTGTTCATTATTGAGAAGGGCTTTAAAATACCTGACTATCGGTGCCACAACGATAATATTATTGATCAGGGTCGTGCTTAAAGAAACCGTAAACGCAACCGTGCATATTTTCAAAAAACGAATCAGTTCATTGGTATTAAAATCAAGGTTTACCACAATATAAATGAACAGAAGGGGGACGATAAGAAAATAGCTGATGAATTCCGTTGAGGCAATAAAGGTGAACGTAAACCTCTTGATATCTTTTTCATACCTTGATAAATCGGCCGAATTAAATTGATGAGTACTGTTCATAGAATTATTCCTTTTAAAAATATCATTCTTTCCAAAATTATGGGATAAGACAGCCACTGAGTCACAGAGAACACAGAGGTTTATAAAAATTATACATTAGCATCATGGCCTTTTCATCACTGTCAGATTTTTTTCAACACGGATTGCACGATATCTGCTTATCGATTTCTCCCCTCCCGATAAACAGTTCGTGACGCTATATCTTCACTCTGCGCACCCCTTTGTGTCCCTACTATGGTAGCATTATCTATTAAAATTTGAAAAGCATATTTCAAAAATATATTGAAATAATCACATTATACGTCATGATACGTAAATTGCCAAGTGAACGGGGTTCAGTACCATTCACGCCAGCACATTTCGTCCGGGAAAAACAATCACTGGGGGATTCCATGAAAAAAATTAATAAAATACTCGGCACATCCATAGGGTTTATATTTATTCTCTTCGCCCTTGTTTATTACTTTTTTCCCGGAGTCATCATTAGCGGCGCTTACTGGGCAAAGCAGAAGCGGGCAGGCCTGAAAAAATATGAAGTTACCATTGATCAGGATACCTGGGTCTATCTCAAGGGAGGAAATGGTGAGCCGCTTGTTCTCCTTCACGGGTTCGGCCAGAACAAAGACCTCTGGGATGATATTCCCGCCTCGCTTGCGGGAAACAATGTACTCATCATCCCCGACCTCCCCGGATTTGGAGAAAGCACCAAGGATGCGGAAAACTGCTATGACATCCCCTCTCAGGCCATTCGCCTTAATGGCTTTATCAACAAACTGGCCTTGAAAGAAGTCAACCTTGCCGGGATATCCATGGGGGGCGGCATCGCCGCCTATTATGCCGCGCTGTACCCGGAAAAAATAAAAAAACTCATCCTCATGAGCCCCTTCGGCCTTTTGTCCCCCGAAAAGAGCTATACGCAGCAGATGCGGGACAAAAACAAGGATGACGATAAAACCATCGTATACCGGTCGGCAGACGAATTCGATTTTTTAATGTCATTACTCGTCAACAGGCCGCCCGAAATTCCCGACCACATCAAGAATTATATCGCAGCTGAAGAAAAGAAGCAGTTTGCGCTGCATGAAAAAATATTCAAACAGGACCTGATGGCAAGGGAAAATATTCTTGAACCGGTAATTCCGGGAATCAGGGCAAAAACACTGCTGATATGGGGGAAGGACGATAAGCTCATGCATGTATCAGGGGTCACACGGTATTCAGCGGCTGTTAAAGACCTGACCACGGTGGTCCTTGATGATTGCGGGCACGTTCCCTATATGGACCAGCCGGAAAAAACCATCTCAGCGATAAAAAAATTTTTACTTAATCAACCCGTCACCAGTGGCAGGTGAGAGGCTGTTCTTTTATATCAATTATAGCGGTTAACGATTAAATTAAAGCATTTTTTGTCATTCCTGCGCATGCAGGAATCTCATAGGATAGTCTTTTTGTATGAGATTCCGGTACTTCGCTAACGCTACGACCGGAATGACAATGTACTAATTGTTTCGTGATCTGCTATAAAAACCGCGTGTATTATATCGCGTCATCCCAGAATGATATAAATCATGATGCCCAGGATGGAAAGGCAACCGAAAATAATCAGTGACTTATTCAGCCTGTCTGTTTTACGCTTGAGCCGGTTCGCGTTTATCGCCAGGCCGAAAGCGCAGAGAAAGGCCTGCACTATCATAAGATAAAAAGCAAATTGAATAAAGGTTGTATCCCAGCCGCCGAGACTTGACGTGTGTCCGGGCGCAACGCCCATGAGCCTTGGCTTTGCAATGGAAAAAGTAATAAAAATGCCGAAAATCACGATCCATGACAGGATAGCGATATTATTAATGGTTTTTACGAGAATATCCGGTCCCTTCCGTCTGTTTCTGATTTTTCCCTCAGCCACAGTTTTCTTCCTCCATTAACAGTTTTATAGCTGATCCATAAACTTTATAAGCAAGGCCACTTATAAAGCAACCGTTATTTACCACATTATTACTAAGTATTATTTCATCTTCTTATTTAGCAAGGATAATTTTCATCAGATATGATAATATTACACTATAGGAATGTCATTCATATCCGGTTTTTTACCGAAACATGAAATCCCGCCCCACCATTCATCCCTCATTCCTGCGGCTTTTCCATATTTTTGCCATACCGTATATATAATGAAGGACGAGAACCGCCAGCATGACCTGTGCCGCGTACAACACCAGGTCACCCCACCGGGAATAAAAAGTATTTCTGTTCAGGGAAAAATCCATGTCTCCGGTCACATGGCCTTTAAGCAGAATAGGCATCGAACTGCGGATCCTGCCGTAGGGATCGATTATGGTACTGAAACCGGTATTCCCCGCCCTCACGTACCATACCCCGTTTTCAATCGACCTGAAAATGGATGCTGAAAAGTGCTGCATGTGACCACTGTAGGAGTCGGTCCAGCCGTCATTCGTGATATTAATAAAAAAACGGGCGCCCAGATTCTTGTATTCCCTGCACAGCCGGTAAAATATGCCTTCATAACAGATCAAAATGCCAAAGGGATGACCCTTCTCTTCAAACAGCAACGGCCGGTCTCCGGGAATAAAATCAGATCCCCCGAACTGGTGGGTTATTTCCGAAACAAACGGGAACCACTTTCCGTAAGGAAACCATTCGCCAAAAGGCACCAGATGAATTTTTGCGTAATTGCCAATCACTTCACCAAAGCGGTTAATATAAACCGCGCTGTTCAAGGGATAACGCTGCGGGATGAAACCTTCCAGGTCATCAATATAACCGATTTCACCCGTGACCAGGGGGCGGTCGATGGTCCTCACAAAACCCAGGAGCTCTTTTTCAAAATCGTTCAGCGAACCGGAATCATAATCGTATGAGATGCCTTCCAGTGTCGCTGATTCGGACCACACGATCAAATCGGGATTATCAGCCAGGGATTCCGTGGTGATCCTTTCAAGTTCAGCGAGATACCGGAAACGGTTGCTGCCCCAGTTCTCCCACGGAGAAATACATGACTGGATGGTGCTCACGCGGAGGTCGGACTTCTGCGGTTCTTTCGCGGCAAGCAGTACGATGCTGCCATAAACGATGCAGGCAAAAACCAGCGCGGCCACTACCGAGACAACCTTCATCTCGCCCGTACGCAGCAGGTGCTTTAATGAGGGGGATGATTTTCTCCTGACCCACAGATCAGCAAGCGAGCGGTTGGCCAGGACGATAATAAAGCTAATGCCCAGTATGCCCGTAAGCGAAGCGACCTGGATGAACGGCAGAAAGGCGTACTGCGAATACCCCAGGTAGGACCAGGGAAACGCGAGAAACCCGATTGACTCGATCCAGTCCACCAGAATCCATGCTGACGGATAAATCACGATCCCCAGTTTCCCGTACCGGCGTGAAAGCGTTTCCGCGAACAGCACCTTTACTCCCAGGAACATGGAACGGTACGGGATCAGGAACAGGAGGATCACCGCGGGGCCGTATGAAACATGGCCGCCGAACTGGCCGATCCAGTAATAACACAAATAGTTCCCGGCAAGTCCGGCGACGAAGGTATATAAATACACGTCAACGGGCTTTTTATCTTTAACGAACACGAACAGGGGAACAAAAGCGATCCACGCGGCTGCGGCCCCCGCCTTTAAAAGCACAAGATTATAATTCGGATATGCCAGGAACATCAGCAGCGCGGTAAGCAGGTAATAATTCTTTTTACAAAAAGAAACAACTTTATTGTCCATCGCGTCCCACCAGCTCGATAAATTCTTTTTCACTGAGTACGGCAACACCAAGGGCCCTGGCCTTTTCAAGCTTCGAACCCGAAGATTCACCGGCAACAACATAGTCCGTTTTTTTACTCACCGATGACGACGCCCTTCCCCCGTGCCGCTCGACCAGCTCTTCAGCTTCCGTTCTTCCCATTGTCTCCAGCGTACCGGTGAACACGAAGGTCCTGCCGGCAATGAGGCCCGTCCCCGATTGTTCCCGTTTTTCGTCCTCGACAACAATGCCCAGCTCGAGCATGGCCCGTATCTGCGAAAGTGATCGCTCGCTGTGGAAAAAATCGTAAACCGAATCGGCAACGCCCGGCCCGACTTCGTGGATCTTCATCAGGTCATCCCGCGATATGGTATAAAGATTCTGAAGGGATGATATATGCTGCGCGATCACTTTTGCCAGGTGGTCACCCACATTGCGGATCCCCAGGCTTTTCAGGAACCGTGAAAGCGGCACCCTTCTCCGTGAATCAATTGACTCAAGGATCTTGTCCGCGATCTTGTCTCCCATTCTCTCGACAGCCAGGAGGCCTTCTTTGGTCAGGCGGAAAAAATCCGCGGGCCCGCTGAGCTTCCCGGCCAGGTACAGCCGCTGTATCAGTTCCGGGCCGAAAAATTCAATGTCCATGCCGTCCTTTGAAACAAAAAATTTCAGGACTTCAAGGTTCTTTGCCCTGCACCCCTGATTAACGCATCGAAGATAGATGTCTTCCCGCTTGAGTTCGGAAGAACACGAGGGGCATCGTTCAGGGGGGATGATCATCTCGCCGCCGCCGGATGAATGGACCTCGGTGACCTTGGGGATGACATCCCCGGCGCGGATCACTTTCACCGTGTCCCCGATCCTGACGCCGAGCCTGCGGATCTCGCTGAAATTGTGCAGGCTTGCCCGCTTCACCACAACGCCGCCGATATTCAACGGCCTGAGGTTCGCGACCGGGGTGATGATCCCTGTTCTTCCCACCTGGAAGTCAACCGAATCAAGGACGGTTATCCCTTCCTTCGCAGGAAACTTCCACGCCGTGGCCCATCGGGGCGCCTTGCTGGTCGACCCCAGCATATCCCTCAATGAGAAATCATCCACTTTTACCACAACCCCGTCAATGTCAAAATCAAGCGTGTGCCGGTTCTCAAGCCAGTGCAGGTAAAAATCCCGCACCCGGTCGATGCTTCCGATGATCCACCGCGGCGGTCCCGGGATGCCGGTCTTTTCAAAATAACCGAAGAGTTCCTCCTGCGTCGCGATTGAAGGCGCGCCCTCGATTTTGCCGATCCCGTAAAATACCGCGTCCAGCTCACGCTGGGCCGTCACGGCCGGGTCGAGCTGCCGCAGGGACCCGGCCGCGGCATTGCGCGGGTTCGCGAAAAGAGATTCACCCTTTTCCTCGCGTCCGGCGTTTATTCTTTCAAACTCGCTCTGGCGCATATAAACCTCGCCCCGAACCGCAAGGAACCCGGGCGGCGCGCCTCCCCCGAGATTCCCGGGAATGGCGCGGATTGTCGCCAGGTTCGCGGTAACATCCTCCCCCGTGAGGCCGTTTCCCCTTGTGGCACCCTGGACCATCTTCCCTTCGCGGTAAAACACCTCGACCGCGAGGCCGTCATACTTGAGTTCCGCGGTGTACACCAGGCCGCCGCGCCCCGTGCCCTTGAGGCACCGGCTGTGAAACTCGCGAAGCTCATCCCAGTCAAACACGTTCCCCAGGCTCTGCATGGGAGGGTCATGGGAAACCTCGAAAAACGCTGCCGAGACCTCCCCTCCCACCCGGCCTGAGGGTGAGTCTTTTCGCACTATATCAGGATAGCCTGTTTCAATATCGATGAGCTCTTTTAAAAGTTCATCATAGGTCGCGTCGTCAACAGCGGGGCTGTCAAGATCGTAGTAATGACGATTATACTCTTTAATGAGATCAACCAGCTCATCGTAACGCTTCCGGATCCCGCTCTTCCTGCCCTTCATCTTACTGCTCCGTGTTCACCTGATGAGGATGCATTCACACCCAGATTTTGATTTTTCTTGAAAGCTCTCCCCTTACCCTTGCGCAGGCATTGCGGCCTTCAGCGATGATTTTTCCGGAATGGGTAAAATCAAGCGTGCCCACGCCTGCCATTTCGGGTTCCACAAGAACGGTTGGGGTGTTGTATTTCAGCAGCATCTGGGTGTTGATGTATTCCATGATGTCAATGGTCTGGCCAATGACTTCAAAAATGTTCGGCGTGGAATCATCCCTCGCTTTTTTTTCAGGCCTGATCCACCGTTCAAGGGACTGGAACCATCCCGGCCCCCTCTGGAATGTCTGCCCGCGCGACAGGTCAACCGGGGCTTTCTTTTCTTCAAGGATCTCGATGTCCCGGGAATCGACCGTGATGCCTTTGTTTTTAACCGCGGATTTAATGTTCCTGTTCCACTTTCTCTTTTCAATGGAAGGATGAAGATTCACCGCAATCGTAAGTCCCGCCCCCATCCCCCGTATTACATTCACCGGTAGAGGCGCCGCAACGCCGCCGTCAATAAGGTGGGTGCTCCTGAAACGCACCGGGGTGAACACTCCGGGAATGGAGATGCTCGCGCGTATCGCCTCATGCACGTTCCCGCTGCGAAAGATCACCGACCTGCCCGTGTTATAATCAGTCGCCAGCACCGCCAGGGGAATCGAGAAATTCTCGATCCTGGTGTTTTCAGGAATATAGTTGAACAGAAGGCTCATCATCTCCTTTCCCGCGAGAAGGCCGGACGTCGGGAAAACCGGGTCGAAATACCCAAGGAGGTCTTTGCGCGACATTTTTATCAGGTCATTTTTAAAAGAAGCAAGGCCGCCTGAACAGTATAAAGCGCCGATCACCGCTCCGATACTCGAACCGGCAATCATGTCGATCGGAATGCCCATTTCCTGAAGGTATTCGATCACGCCGATATGGGCCATTCCTTTAGCCCCGCCGCTTCCCAGCGCAAGGCCCACTCGTGTGTTTCTAAATAAACGCAACGGATTTAACATAAAATTTCTTGGCCCGGGGCTTTTCCTGCAGGAAGACCCCGGATAATTTAAATTAATGTGATACCATAGCCCTGTAAAATATTCAGGTCAAATCATTTTTAGCATGTTACATGCCTTAATAAACGGGACGGTATTGAACCGGAAAAAATGCTTATGAGAAAAAATCTTGACACTATCTGACTATTTTAATACGTTGACGGCAAGATCGCGCGGTGGAGCAGTTGGTAGCTCGTTGGGCTCATAACCCAAAGGTCGCAGGTTCAAATCCTGCCCGCGCTACATAAGGCGAGGTAGCTCAGTAGGTTAGAGCACGCGGCTCATATCCGCGGTGTGGGGGGTTCGAGTCCCTCCCTCGCTAATCAGGGGAATGTCGAAAGCATTCCCTTTTTTTATTGCAGAAATCACTCAACATTCCTGCGGACACGGCCGATTTATGTATCGAACCATGAATACTTTCATCGATACTATCGCGTCAAATCCGATTTATGCAACACTGGCCGTGCTGGCAGGAATAATGCTGCTCTGGGCAATAATGAAACGGCTGGTTAAGGCAGCTTTTTTTCTTTTTGTTGTTCTGACACTTTATGCGGGTTATCTCTCTTACACCGGCAGATCCATGCCTCAGAACAGGGAGGATATAATTCGCGAAGGGGCATCCCATCTGCAAACACTGAAGGACATAAGCCATTCTTTACTCATGAATTTTACGGACAGTACAGTAAGGGATGCGCTTTCGAAAGACAGCGGTAATGCAGATGAATCAATTAATACGCATCATCAGAATATACAGTGAATTCAAATGAATCTATCTCAGCGTTCTTTTTAACGTCAGTAAGCACCAGCCGGTATTGGCCTTCATCCAGGTCTTTTATCGTTCCGTAAACAACATTGACATCCATCCCGATGATATCATCCTGTACCAGCACATCGACCCAGATCACTTCCTTTTTCAGAAGTATAATGCCGATCTGGACTTTTTGTGAAGGCATGGTGTCAAGCTGGTATAACCACTGAACCGTTTCATTTTTATTGATCTGTACCGGAGCGGTAATACGCCGGTAACTGTCCTGCATGGCGAATTTCAGTGCGAATTCACCCTTAAGCTTCAGGCATGAGACTGAAAAAACCAGCAGCAAGCAGATAAACAAAGGTTTTACCGGAACAACACTCTTCATGGCTACTCGACCTTGTATTGATCCTTGTCCAGCTCTATTACCTTATCCCCTTTTTTTGATTTCGACTTTTCTTTTTCCATTTTTTTCCTCTCTTCATGTTCCCTTCTCATGCGTTCGCTGTGCTCCCATGAATTTTTAGCTGAAAAAAGAATGAGCCTGAATAAAGAATAGATAAAATAGACAAACAGGATAAAAAAGATTAATTTAAAAAAATTTGCCAGAAACATTGTTTAACTTTTAGAACCTCTGATGGTATCAAGCATTTCCCTAACCGCTGCAGGAAGTCCGATAAACACTGAACGCGCGATTATTGAAAATCCGATATTCAGTTCATCAAGGCCGGGCGCGTCAAGCAGCGATGGCAGGTTCCTGCAGTCAAGGCCATGGCCGGCATTAACGCCTATGCCGCTCGATACCGCCTTTTCTGCAGCCAGATATATCCTTTCCCGTTCATGTCTTACCCGTTCAGTCCCCCGAAAAAACTCATTACAATACGTCCCGGTATGAATTTCGATATAATCAGCGCCGCACTTTTTCGAAAGCTCAACTGTTTCTAAATCGGGCTCAATGAAAAGTGAGACAATGATCTTTTTTTTATGAAAGAGATCAATAGCGGTTTTAATTCGATTAAAATTGCTTTTAACATCGAGTCCCCCCTCGGTGGTCAACTCCTGTCTTTTTTCAGGGACCAGGGTAATCTGGTCAGGAACTATATTCAGGGCAAAATCGATTATTTCGTCTGAAAGGGCCATTTCCAGGTTTAACGTGCCTACGACAATATCACGCAATGCTACAACATCTGAATCCTGGATATGCCGGCGGTCTTCACGCAGATGCACCGTAACACCTGCGGCGCCGTTTTCTTCGACAATACGGGCAGCTTCAAGCGGGTCAGGCTCTATGCCGCCACGAGCCTGCCTGACCGTAGCAACATGGTCAATATTCACACACAGTTTGATATCGGACATTAACTTCCCTTCAGGGTTAAAGATAATAAAAATGACAAAATATCAAGCGCCAGTCGGGATGACAAGAAAAAAAGCTGTCATTTCGCTGTCACCTTCACCATGACTTTTTGAGGAGTATGGGATACGATCTCGACTTCATCAATTTCGTCTTTAAACAACACATTAATGCCAATCTCCTCTACTTTGCGGAAGCCTTTCGGATTTTGTTTATAATTTTTAAGGTCTATGGTGCCCGCATCAACATAAACAACAAACAACTCAGGAGTTATCTTAACGTTCCCGGGGGTTTTCAGGTAAAGGGTTATTTTATCTTTTTTGAGAGTATAGCGGAAATTTTTTTTCATATTCCTTATGGTAATGGGGAGTTCCATGCTGAGCAGGGAACTGTATTGCAAAAGGGGGATTGTCACTTTAACTTCATTCTCACTGGTATCAATGTTGGTTAAATTGTCCCTGTTGATTTCCACTTCACGCACAATTTGATCGGTTTCCCCTTCAATGGAGATATTCGACGTGAAAAGACTTTCCGTATTCTCCACCAGAGAACGCGCCCCGCTGATCATGATGAATTCCGGTTCAACAGAATACTTCCCGATCACGTAGCCTTCCGGAACATTGCCGACAATTTTGGGAATTACGCGGACCCGTTTTTCAATCTTCCGTTCGACGGTGAGAGATATCTTTTTTACCCCGGAAGTAAGGGTAATGCTTTCAGGGATCTGGGTCCTGATAATCTCAACAGGATACCGGGCAGAGATGTTCACCCTGGGCTTTTTCAGGTCAACAACGGCCCTCACGCTCCTGGTGCTCACTGCTTTTACCAGTTCCTTTTTTCCTTCAATGGTGAGTTCAATTGTCTTTTCCGGCATTTCAGCAATGGTAAGGTAGGCGGGAAGATTGATTATTTCAAGCGGGACCTTGAATTTCAACTCGCTTGTTTTTGTGCTGCTGATATATGCCCACAAAAACATGGCAAGAGCGAGACAGACCACTTTTGCGAGAAAGTCTTTGTCCCTGATAATCCCATATATTTTTTCCATGAATTTTTTCATGAAATCTTATAGTTCTCCTCATAGGCTGTTTTCGGGTTCATAAAAAAGAGTATCATGTTTTTAAGATCAACCTGTTTGACCCTCGGATATATTTTACCGTTTACCATGATATTGATACTGCCCGTTTCTTCGGATGTTAAAAGTACCAGCGCGTCGGTCTCTTCAGCGATCCCGAGGGCCGCGCGGTGGCGCGCGCCATGCTGCTTTTTCAGCTGCTTTGAATCACTCAGGGGGAGATAACAGGCCGCAGCGGCGATCCGTCCTTCCTGAATAATGATCGCGCCGTCATGAAGCGGAGTCAGAGGGAAAAAAACCGTCCTTATAAACTCTTCTGAAATATCGGCATTGACAACGACCCCGGACTCGGCATAACTCTTGAGTCCGGTATTTCTCTCAATCACGATAAGCGACCCGACACGTTCAGACGCCATTGATATAAGCGCGTTCACCACTTCATCAAGAGGAAAGATTTCCTTCTGCTCCTCGGTGGAAAGCCAGTTCTTCTGACCGAACTGGGTGATCAGCCTTCTGAGCTCAGGCTGAAAAAGCACGACAACCGTTATAACCAGGGATGTGGTCAGGTTCTGTATCAGCCAGTCAAGCGTATCGAAACGGAGCAGCTTGGAAAGCACCGCAACAACAAAAATCACCACTATGCCTTTGACGAGCTGAATTGCCCTGGTATTATTTAAAAACGAATAGACCCAGTAAAAAATAAACGCGACAATTAATATATCAATGACATTTCTGATATATTCCCAGAAAGAAGCTATGACGGTCAGTGTTTTTTCAAATATAACTTCCATGGTTCAGGAAACCTTTTTTAGCATATCAAGGCTTTTCAGGGCCAGTCTATGCTCCCGTACATCGTGGACCCTGATTATATCCGCCCCATTCATGTACGACACCGTATTCAGGGCTATGGTCGCGGGCAGGCAGTCGCTGCCGTTATTGTATAGATTCTTTATCAACGATTTTCGTGACAGGCCAATCAGAACCGGGTATCCCATTTTTTTAAAATAACCGATGTTGTTTATAATGAGATAATTATGCTCAAGGGTCTTCCCGAAACCGATACCCGGGTCAATAATGATTCTCTCAGCTGAAACCCCGGCCCGCAGCGCCCTCTCAACCGAATCGCTGAGAAACGAATACAATTCTGAAAGGAAATCCCCGTCATAAAGCGGGTTGTTCTGCATTGATTCGGGCCTCCCTTTTATATGCATGAGAACCATTCCAGCGCCGAAGCGGGCGGCCACGTCAGCCATCCCGGCATCGAACGTGCACCCGCTGATATCATTGATCATTGAGGCGCCGCATTTCAGGGCCGCCTCGGCCACCGCCGCCTTGGTCGTATCAACTGAAACGGGCAGTGCGGTGCGGCGCGCCACTTCCTCGATAACCGGGCATACCCGGTCCATCTCTTCCTGCTCGGAAACCTGGGCAGCACCCGGCCTGGTCGACTCGCCCCCTATATCAAGAATATCGGCACCTTCCTCGGCAAGCTGCACCGCGTGCTCAACAGCCCGGTAACGGTCATAATATCTCCCGCCGTCATAAAACGAATCAGGCGTGACATTTATGATCCCCATTATTTTCATTCTAACCTCTTTAAAACATCATTGCCAGTGAAATTATATGATTATACCCAAAGTCTATATTGTCAATCGCAAAGGCATAGGAAAGCTTGAAATTATAGACTTCAAGCGCCGCGCCGCAGGAAAAATTGGCGTTGTTCATGCCCAGGAACAGGGAAAAATACCTGACAATATCATATTGAACCCCGAAACAGAACCCGTAATCATCCTGCTCGATCTTTTTCACCACGCTGAACGAAAGCGATATGCCCGCGTCGGTACTGAGCATGATCCCCAGCCTGAGCGTGGGATAGGCGAAATCATACCGCTTTGACACGCCGGCATAATCATCCACCGGGTACAGCCCGGTACCCAGGTCCTGGATAACGAACCCGATCTTTAAAAACGGAAGCACATACACCTGGGTGCCGATATCAGCGCCGATACCCATGTAACTGACATCGCCAATGGCTTCGTAAAGGCATTTGACCGTGACGCCGAGGGAGGCGACCCCCAGTGAAATGCCGTAGGAAAAATTCGCCATGGAACCGATATAGTAAAGGTCAGATTTGCGCTTGCCGGTCTCGTCACGGCCCTCGATGCCGAGGGAGAACACCGAGTAAAACCCGATGCCCATGACTCCCTTGGGAAGGTCAAACGCGGTTCCCAGGAAGGCAGAGTTGCGGTCCATATCGAGAATCCCGCCGGTCATGGCAAGGTGAAAGGTGGTTTTCTGCTCTTCATCTTCGGAAAACTTCAGCAGGTCTTCCTCGGATATCTGCTCGGGCTTGTCCTCCTGGGCCTTCTTTTTTATTTCGGCCATGGTCAGGGTCTTTCTTCCGCGAAGTTCCGAAAGCCCTGCGGGGTTCCAGTACAGGGCGTACACATCATCCGCCCTGACCTCTGCAGACATGCCCATGGCGACATACCGGGCCCCGACCCAACCGCTTCGCGTATACGCGGCACGGCTCGTGCCCACGCCTTTCGCGTAAAGCGAGGAACCGAAGGCCAGGATCAACAAAACAGTTGCTGTATAAAGACTTTTTTTCATATAATGTACTTCAATAAGTCCCTTTCGGTGCGCGTCTTGTAACATCCCCGCATCAATCACTCGAATAAAATCAGTAATTGATCAATATCCTGATGATTTTTTTTCCCTGGCTGTGGTCATCGGTTGCCGTATTTTCCAGGTCAATTTTCATAATATATAAACCGGGTTTTACCAGGTTGCCCTTGCGGTTATGGCCGTTCCATATGGCGGGAAGCGCGTTATAGTACGTCCTTTTAAAAACAAGGTCGCCGTTGACATCAAAAATTTCCACTTTAAGCCGGAAAGAACTGGCCGAGGGTTCGGGCTGGCCAATGCCGATCTTCAGGGTGCGCTCCCCTCTTCTCGGGTTGAAGGGGACGGGATAGGCAATGATTTTACCTGCATCAAGGGCGAAAAGCGCGTCTGCAACAAACAGGATCACGAGAGTGGAAACTAATATAACTATTTCTTTTTTCATGTACCGGGCAACATTTATCAAGGGATGAGGGGATGTTTTATGACCGCCTCATTGTAGTGAATCAAAAATAGAGCGTGGGGTCAACAAATATTTGTTGAACAGGGTTTTACCGAATAAAAAAATAAAAAAAGCAGGATGGAAGAACCGGGATGCGGCAAAATACTCAAACAGGTCACTTCGATAAAGGGCCCTCAAGTTCTCCGTGGGCCAGGGCAAGCGCGTGTTCAACCGCTCCGCGCGCCTGTTCCGGCGTCATGCCCTGCTCCTGCGGGTCAAGGGAGAAGTAACACAGAAACTCGATGTTCCCCGCAGGCCCTTTTATCGGCGAGGGGACGAGCCCGAGCATAACCATGCCCCGGTCCATAAGACCGGTGACGGTACGGTTGAGGATGGCCTCGTGGTTTTCCTTCCTGCGCACCACGCCCTTTTTGTGTTCGCTCTTCTCGGCCTCGAACTGGGGCTTTATCAGCATGATCCCGCGCGCGGGCGCGTACAGCGACCTTACCGTGTCAAAGACCTTGAGCACTGAAATAAATGAAAGGTCCATGGAAATAAAATCAACCGGCTCGGGAACATCGCCCTCTTTGAGGTGACGGGCATTGGTCCTGTCCATGACAACCACGCGCGGGTCGCTCTGCAGTGAATAATCGAGCTGGCCGTATCCCACATCCACCGCGTATACCTTGGCCGCTCCCGCGGAGAGCATGCAGTGGGTGAACCCCCCGGTCGAGGCGCCCAGGTCAAGCGCGGTTTTCCCGGCAAGGTCGATCTCGAACTCCCTGAGGCCGTGAGACAGCTTTTCACCGCCCCGGCTCACGAAAACGCCGCCGGGCCGCTCCACCGTGACGTTCTCTTCGCCGGTGAGGCCGCGCGACGGTTCCCGGACAGTTTCACCGTTGACCTTCACCCACCCGGAAAGGACCTCGGCCCTGGCTTTTTCCCTGGATTGAGAAAGGCCCTGCTGCGCGAGGAATGTGTCAAGGCGTGTTTTCATACATCTTATAGTTGCTGATAAGGAAGAAGGCCACAAAGGCACAGAGGACACAGAGGTTAATAGATTTATTCTTTTCGGCCCCTTTTTCACTCTCTTATGACTCGTCAGACTTCTCTTCTCTGTGCCCTCTGCGTCTCAGTGGCTGATCTTTTTTTATTTTATGGACTTCTTCAGCGCCCTGATGATCCGGTCGCTCAGGCTTTTCGCGTCAAGGCCGTAATCGGCGAACAGCTCGCCGACCCGTCCGTGGGGAATGAACTCATCGGGGAACCCCGCGTTAAAAAGCAGTCTGCCTCTTAATGGTTTTTTTACCGAGAAGGCTATGGCCTCGCCGACCCCGCCGGAAAGCATGGCGTTCTCAAGGGTTATGAAGCCTTTCACTCCGCTGATCACCTTTTCAATGCCCGCGATGTCAAGGGGCTTGATTGAAAAAATATTGACCACGCCCGATTTTATCCCCTTTCCGGCGAGCAGGCCCGCGCACTCAAGCGCCACGTCCACCATGTCACCGAGCGCGAAAATAGCGACGTCCTTCCCGCTGGAAAGCTTTCTGATTTTTCCCAGGGCAACAGTCCCCTGTTTTTCAATGGAGATTGGAGACTTGATGCCTCCCCGCGGATACCGGATCGCGATCGGGCCCTGCACATAGTTTGAGGCGAAATAAATGCAGTCTCGGAGCTCTTCACCCGTGGCCGGCGCGAGAAAGGCAAAATTGGGGATGCTTCGTATCATTGAAACGTCAAACAGGCCGTGGTGCGTTTCACCGTCATCCCCCACGACGCCGGCGCGGTCAACGCAGACTTTGACCGGAAGGTTCATGATGCCCACGTCATGAATAAGCTGGTCGCACGCGCGCTGTAAAAAGGTTGAATAGATCGACACAAACGGTTTGTATCCGGTTGACGCCAGCGCCGCAGAAAACGTCACCGCGTGCTGCTCGGCTATGCCCACGTCGTAAAAACGCCGCGGGGCCTTGTTCTCGAATTCGTACAAACCGGTCCCCAGTTTCATGGCGGCGGTTACGGCAACGATCTTTTTATCAGTAGCGGCAAGATGGGCCAGGGTCCGGCCAACGATCTCCGAGTACGAAATCCCGCCGCCGCTTTTCAGCGCAACGCCGGTCGCCCGGTCAAAGGGCCCGATGCCGTGAAACCGCGCCGGGTCGTGCTCTGCCGGGACGTATCCCTTGCCCTTCTTGGTGATCACGTGAATGATCTTGGGGCCGTTATCTATTTCCTTCACCCCCCTGAGGACTTCAACAAGCAGGGGGATATTATGGCCGTCAACCGGGCCGAAGTAACGGATCCCGATGTCCTCGAAAAACTGGCCCAGGGTGATCATCCCCTTGAAATTGGTAAAAAACCGGTAAATGAACGTGTACAGGCCTTCGCCGATTACCGGAATCTTCTTCATCAGGGACATGGACCTGCGCCTGAACCGGTTATAGAACGACCCGGTTATCATCCTGGTGAGGTACTGTGAAATGGCGCCCACATTTTTCGATATGGAATGCTCGTTGTCATTGAGGATTATGATCACGTCATTGTCAACGTGGCCTATGTGGTTGAGCGCTTCAAGGGCCATGCCGCCGGTGAGCGATCCGTCACCGATAACGGCAACGACCTTGTATTTCTTTCCCGAAAGGTCACGGCCCACGGCCTCACCCAGCGCGAGGGAAAGGCTGGTGCTGCTGTGCCCGGTATCATAGGCATCGAAGGACGATTCTTTCCTCTTGGGGAAACCGCTCATGCAGCCGTGTTTACGCAGGTCAGCGAAGTCCTTTCTTCTGCCGGTGAGAATTTTATGGGCGTATGACTGGTGCCCCACGTCCCATATTATGCGGTCATGCGGCGCGTTGAGAACGTAATGAAGCGCGATGGTCAGGTCGACCACGCCAAGCGATGACGCGATGTGACCGCCGTTCTTTGACACGACGTCAATGATGTATTCGCGGATCTCCTCCGCGAGCGGGTCAAGGTCATTCACCCTGAGTTTTTTCAGGTCCCGTACGCTGTTGATATTTTCAAGAAACATGTCAGTTCCGTATTCTCATTATAGCATGGGTCTTTCCGTTTTTATCAACATCAAAAATAACCGCGTTGATCCCGGGGTTGCCCGTTGCCACTTCATAGCGGGGACGGATCTGTGTCAAAAACTTTTCGATCGACTGGCGCTTCTCCATGCCAATGACCGAATCAAAAGAGCCGGTCATGCCGATATCGGTTATGAAACCGGTACCGCCGGGAAGTATCTCCTCGTCAGCGGTCTGGACATGGGTGTGGGTTCCGAATACGACCGAGGCGCGGCCGTCAACATACCAGCCGAACGCCCTTTTCTCTGACGTCGCCTCCCCGTGAAAGTCCACGACAATAATATCCGACCTGTCCTTAATGATTTCATAGATAGCGTCGAATGTCCTGAACGGGCAGTCAACCGGCTCCATGTGCACGCGGCCCAGAAGATTGATCACGCAGACCGAAACGCCCTTGAAGGTACTGAGAAAATACCCCTTGCCCGGAACACCCTGCGGGTAGTTGGCCGGACGCAGCAGCGCGACCTCGTCATTGATGAAACCGTAGATGTCCTTGTTGTCCCAGATATGGTTTCCCGAGGTGATCACGTTAACGCCGCAGGAATAAAAATCCCTGGCTATGGATTGGGTGATGGAGCGTCCGCCGGCCGCATTTTCACCGTTGGCTATTACCAGCTCTATTCGGTATTGATCAATAAGTCCCTGGATTCTGCTCTGGAGGACGTTCCTTCCGGTACGCCCGACTATGTCACCGATGGCAAGAATTTTCACGGCATGCTTCTTTTACTATAAACATGATACGCGGACAGCCCGCGAGGGCCGCCCGCGCGCAATGTCCTATTTCGCGTAATCGACTATTCTCTTCTCACGGATGACCGTCACGCGGACAATCCCCGGATACTTGAGTTCAGATTCAATTTTTGTCGCTATGTCCCTGGCGACCATTTCAACTTTATCATCAGAAATGATTTCGTTGTCAACCAGGACCCTGAGTTCGCGGCCGGCCTGTATGGCGTAACATTTATCAACGCCCTTAAAGCTGGTGGCGATGTTTTCAAGGTTTTCAAGCCTCTTTAAATAGGTCTCGAGGGATTCCTTCCTCGCGCCCGGCCGTGAGGCGGAAATGGCGTCAGCGACCTGGACAATGACCGCTTCAAACGACTCCTGTTCTTTGTCATTGTGGTGGGACGCGATCGCGTTGACGCATTTGTCGTTTTCGCCGAACTTCTTGGCCATTTCGGCGCCGACCAGCGCGTGCGCGCCTTCGCCTTCGACTTCACAGCCCTTGCCGATATCGTGCAGCAGCCCCGCCCTTTTGGCAAGCTGGATGTCAAGGCCCAGCTCACCGGCGATCATCCCCGCAAGGTTGGCCACTTCAATGCTGTGGCTGAGCACGTTCTGGCCATAGCTGGTGCGGTACCTGAGTTTACCGATGTTGTACAGGGCCTCTTTGCTGATCCCCGGAAGGCCGAGTTTATAGGCAGCCTTTTCACCTTCTTCGAGCATTGATTCTTCGAGTTCGGCAGTAACCTTTTCCACGATCTCCTCGATCCTTGCCGGGTGTATCCTGCCGTTCTGGATCAGCCGCTCCAGGGACTGGCGCGCGATCTCCCTGCGCACCGGGTCAAAACCTGAAATGACCACGACCTCGGGCGTATCGTCAATAATCATGTCCACGCCGGTAAGATTTTCCAGGGTACGGATGTTTCGTCCTTCCCGACCGATGATCCTCCCCTTCATCTCATCTGAAGGAAGAGACACGGTCGTGATCGTGCTTTCAGATGTATATTCAGACGCGTTCCGCTGAATAGAGGAGATGATGATGTCCTTCCCCTTCTTCTCTGCCGTCCTTCGTGCCTCTTCTTCGATTTTATTGATCAACTTGGTCGCTTCGAATTTCACCTCGTTCTCAAGGTTTTTTAAAAGTACTTCACGCGCCTCGTCGGACGTCATTCCGGCGATACGTTCAAGTTCTTTTCTGTGCCTTTCAAATTCTTTTCGAAGCTCTTCTTCTTTTTCAGTATTTTCCTGTTCACGGACCGATAAGATCTTTTCCTTTCGGTCAATATCCTCCAGTCTAACGTCTATGCTTTCTTCTTTCTGGATCAGGCGTTTTTCAGAGACCTGAAGTTCCTGCCTGCGTTCCCTCATCTCCTTTTCAAGAAGATTCTTTTCTTTCAGCAGCTGGTCTTTGGCTTCAATCAACAGCTCTTTTCTTTTATTTTCAGCCTCTTTAATGGCATCCTGTAAAATCCTGTGCGATTTTGCCTCTGCCGAACTGAGCTTTATCTTTCCCAGATAAGCCCGCACACCATAACCGATAACCCCTGCCACCGGGAGAGCAATAATCAAGATTATTGTAAGAGTCATCCTTTATCCCCCTTACACGTAATTTTTAAAAGATCACGGACCGCCAGAAAACTCATGCCTCTGCCCCGTGCAGAGGGACAAGCCGGAATGGGCACACATCAGGATTCGATGACGCCCGGGTTACTTCCGGCGGCGATCGATCTACATGCTGGAATACTTCTGCTGGATTCTTTCAACTACGAATTGGGGAACCAGAGGGGTAATATCTCCATGATAGCTTGCGATTTCCTTTACGATGTTGGATGAAATAAAGAAGTTTTCACCCTTGGTCATAAGAAAAACCGTTTCTATTTCAGGAGCCAATTTACTGTTTGCTGACGCAATAGTAAATTCATATTCAAAATCGGTGGTTGATCGCAGTCCCCTGATAATAAAGGAAACATTCTTTTTTCTGCAATACTCCACCAATAATCCATCAAAAGATACTACCTCAATATTACCAAAATCCCGGCAATACCTATTAATAATCTCTATTCTTTCTGACACACTGAACAGAGGCCTTTTCTCACTGTTTTTTGCTACAGCGACTATTAATGTATCGCATAATCCCTTTGCTCTCTGGATTATATCAAGATGTCCATTCGTCAAAGGGTCAAAAGATCCAGGATATATACCAATTCGCATAGATTCCTAAGATACTCCAGTCACAGCAATAATAACATTCTTTATTATTCTGTCAACAACATTTATGTAACACTATTATTACGATTTAATAACATTTAAAAATATGCTTCACCTTATCAGTGCTCTTGATGTTGAAGGATTGCAAACCCTGACAACGGAACGCTCGAGCACGAACAGGGACCTTATCTTAAAGGCGCTCTATTCGAAGAAGAAAAAATAAAAATCCCCGCGGCCATATGCCGCCGCCATTATACAGCAGCCCTCCCCGATTTTAGCGATCTTTTCGTTGCCCGAAAGGGCCCTGATACGTATATTGATTCTATGAAAAAACAACCGGGAAAACGAAAAGTCATCATACGCCGCTGCGATGATTACGATCTTCACAAGATCAGCAGGATAATCGAGGAAGGCATCAAGGAACTGGGCCTCACGCCCGGGGGCAACGTGCTTATCAAGCCCAACGTGGTCACCGCCAATACCGAGTACATCCATCACGCGTATACCGAACCGCGCATGGTTGAGGCCATGGTATCAACGCTCCGCGGCCCCTTCGGGTGCGATACCATCACCGTGGGAGAATCGGGCGGCATAGGCATCCCCACGCGCCTTTTCTTTTCAGACTCCGGTTTCAGAAAAATGGCAAAACGGATCAAGGTCCCCCTGGTTGATTTCAACGAGGAAGAGACCGTTAAGGTGGAGCTCAAAAAGGCGAAATGGCACAAAACCATGCAGGTGGCAAAGTCCCTTTACGAGGCTGAGTTCAAGATCTGGATGCCCAAGCTCAAGTACCACATCGTCACGGACATCACCAACGCCCTGAAGCTCAACATCGGCATTCTGACGCACAAGGAACGCTTCCTGTACCACGATGACCGGCTCCTGGAAAAGGTCGTGGACATGCTGGAGATCGGATACCCTGACCTCATCGTCACGGACGCGGTCACCTGCGGCATGGGCTTCGAGTCAAGCCCCACGCCCTTCCACCTGGGGGCCCTTATTCTCTCCAACGACCCGGTTGCCATTGATGTGGTTGCAGCCAGAATCCTGAGCTACGAGCCCTCGAAAGTCGGCCACCTGGTTGAGGCGCGTGACCGGGGTTACGGGTCCATTGACATCACGGACATCGAAGTTGCCGGAGACGTGACCATTGCCGAGCTGGCAGAGAAAACCAGGGACATCGTGTCCCCCTTTCAGGATCTTCAGAAGCTCGACACGCCGGTCCGGTTTTACGAAGGATGCAACAAGGCGAGCGGCAACATCTGCTTCGGCGGGTGCATCTGTTCAATCAAGGGCGTGCTGGGAACGGCAGACAAGAAGACCCCCGGTACACTGAAGCAGGCGCGGCCGGGGGCCATTGTCATGGGATACTACGAGGGGGACGTCATCCATCCGGGTGAGACCGTGGCGCTCATCGGGACCTGCGCCGGCGTGTCAGGGAAACTTGAGGCGGGGAAAATCATCCGCATAAAGGGCTGCCCCGTAAAGGTAAAGGACCTCATGCTCTTTCTGCTCTGGCGCTTCAGGATAAGCAGCCCCGCCTTTGACAGCCGCAACATGCTGAAGCTCATCTATCATTCACTTATAAAGGCATTGATGCAGCTCACCGTGCCTTTCAGGAGGAACGCGAAAATCCGCCATTAGGCCGTGCGCTGTTGCCGCTGCATGAATTGAAAAACGTCAACAGGCTCTTAATGCCGAAAAGTCCTTTACATGCCGGTAAAAAAAAACTAACAATGTCCTGAAAAAATTAACTTCAGGACGAAGCTGACCGATGAGCGAAAATTCAAAAAACAGCAGCCGCTGCGTCCAGTGCGCCGGCAAGACCTGCTATCCCGTCATGGGCGTTGACGATACTCCGCCCTCACTGGAAGAGGCCCCTGACTTCTGCCCCATGCGGCAGCACCCTGACGTCATTGCCGCAGCGGAGTCGGCGTACACCGAGACCCGCACCCGTGAGTTTGCGCGCCTGGCTTCGATCCAGGAAGCTGAATGCTATGAAATGACCCCTGACGGCATTAAAACCAGAATTCCCCGCATCGAAGAGATCATTCAGTTCGCCCGAAAATGCGGATTTACCCGGATCGGCATCGCGTTCTGTATCGGCTTGCGTGAAGAGGCGCGGCTGGTTGCCTCAATTTTCGAGGCAAAAGGGCTCGACGTGGTCTCGGTATGCTGCAAGGTTGGCCGGGTCCCCAAGGAATCCATCGGGATCCAGCCGGACCAGAAGATCTCGCCCCCAGCCCTGTTCGAACCCATGTGCAACCCGATCGCGCAGGCGGAGATCATCAATGCAGAGCAGGTTGACCTTGCCGTGCAGCTCGGGCTGTGCGTGGGGCATGACACGCTTTTTATGCAGCACTGCAGGGTCCCCAGCACCGTGCTTGCGGTAAAAGACCGTGTTACCGGCCACAATCCCCTGGCGGCCGTGTATCTTTCAAAAGCGCCCTATTACGGCAGGCTTAAAAAGCCCGCGTCATCCTGATCATGAAAACCGTTCTTTTTCTCTCCAGGCTTTTTCTGGTATGGGTGCTGCTCTTCTCCCTGGCCGCGTGGCTGTTCCCCGGTATTTTCGCAAAAGGCGTGGTGCTGATCAACCCCGGGCTCGGCGTCATCATGTTCGGCATGGGGATGACGCTCACCGCTGCCGATTTCGGGCCTGTTTTCAGAAATCCCGCGCCGGTCATACTGGGGCTGTGCCTCCAGTTCGTTCTCATGCCTTCCATCGCGTGGATGATATCGCAGGTTTTCGGGTTCACCCATGAAATATCCGCGGGCTTTGTCCTGCTCGGGTCATGCCCCGGGGGCACGGCATCCAATGTGATCACGTTTCTCGCGGGCGGGAATGTCGCCCTTTCGGTGACCATGACGACCATCTCGACCCTGCTCTCGCCGGTAATGACTCCCCTGCTCACCGGCCTGTTCGCGTCAAAATGGGTCACGGTCCCGTACCTCAGCATGTTCATATCCATAGTTCTTATTATCATCGTGCCGGTCGCCGCGGGAGTGCTCGTCCACTCGCTTGCCGGCAAAAAGGTCGCGTCGATCCAGCCGGCGTTCCAGCTGCTATCGGTGATCGCCATCGCGTTTATCATCGCCGTGATCATCGATGTCAACCGTGACAGGCTGAGCGGCGATATTCTGCCGGTATGCGCGGGGGTGGTCGCCCATAACCTCACCGGCCTGGGCGCGGCTTACGGGATCGCGCGGCTGCTCAAGATAAATGAAAGGGATTCCATAACGATCGGCATCGAGGTCGGGATGCAGAACTCCGGCCTGTCGGTAAAACTCGCGCTTGAATTTTTCTCGTCCGCTGCCGCGCTTCCCGGAGCGCTCTTTTCGATCTGGCACAATATCTCCGGCGCGGTCATCGCGTTCCTGCGGCGCTCTCGCGGATAACATTCGCAGGTTATAGAACGGCCAATCCCTGAAATACGGCGGGGCGCCCCATACAAACAAAATACCTCTTCTCTGATAAGGCGGAGGCCAGGATGCGGTCGTGCATTATAATTCAGCGGCGTGGTGATTTATTATGTATAATCAGTAAAAAAGCATTGATTTTTATTCAAACTCGTTCATTATGCAGATTGTCGACATTTCTCCATTAGTATCAGTATTTCATTTCCAGAAAATAACGGGTAGCTGAACAGTAACGACTGTTCAGGCGGACCTGTATCTAAAATCAACAGGATCCAGCAGCAGCATCGTTTTATTTGCACGAAAGACATATCTATACAGAACAAGGAGGAAAATTTCCATGGCGTATGATGTGAGTGAACTGTTTCCCTATCCGAGAAACTGGGTCGATGACGACACCAGGGCCATTGCGGCCGCCATACACAAATGGGCCGACAATGAAATCATCAATAACCGGCTGGAATACCAGAAAGCCTATGCCCGGCTCTTTAATGAGCGCCGCCGTTCGCATAATCTTGACATAGGATTCCAGAGAATCATCTTCCCTGAAGAGTACGGGGGCAGCGGCTTCAATTCCCTGCAAAAGACCCCGGCACTGGTGACCATCCTGGGCGAACTGAGCAGGGCTGACGCGGGCATGGGCTTTATGTCCGCCCTGGAGTACTCCCTTTCCGCAGTAGCAGCCATGGAACCTAATGTTAATAACAAAATCTGCGACCTTATCGCGCCCCTGCTCTGCGGCACAGAATTAAAGACCGTATCAATTCTCATGCCCGGCCCGGGCACGGCAGGCAGGGATGATCCGCTGTTCATGGGCAGGTCAATAAGTGCCCGTATCGAGCCACACAGGGGCGGATACCTGCTCAACGGTTCCGGGATCCGCCCTGTGGGGAACGGGGCCATTGCCGACATCTTCGGCGTGGTCTGCGCGAATCCCGAAGGTAAAGCGGGTATCGCGCTTATCACCGCTGACAGGAGCGGTATCGTCCGCGGCGAGTCCATCAGGCAGACCGGGCTTGACGCGTGCCTGAACGCCGACATTTCATTCAACAATACGCCGGTCCCGTCAGAGCACGTCGTCATGAATGACGACGCGGTAAGAGAACTGTACACATGGCTCAATCTTTTTCTTGGAGCGGTCAGCGTTGGGGCCTGCCTCAATTTTTTTGAAATACTCCGGAACTGGGCCGAGAACCGCACTATCAAGGGAAAGGGCCTTCTGAAAAACAATCCTCTGTGCGCCTCGGTGCTGGCAACAGTCGCAGAGGAAATCGGCCTGGCGAAAATTCTGGTGTACAACATCAGCAACTTTCTCGGCAGGACAGAAGTCTGGGGAGGGCACGAAAACCCGGTGATCTTCATGGCAGCGCAGATGTTCGGCAAGCGCATACAGCAGAGCGCCCTGAATGCGATCAACCGCGGCATGGAGCTCATGGCCTCTGCCGGATACGCGAAGGAATGGCACGCGGAAAAACACTGGCGGGACGTTAAAACCATCCAGTCCGTGCTGTGCGGCGTGGCATCCGAGGTGCCGGTACACATGGACATGGCCCGGTTTTTTTATGACAGCGCTGTTGTAGCCTGAAATCAATCATCCAAGGTGGTAACCCATGAAAAGCATAGATGAATTTTCCCGGCCCCGGTCAACGATCTCTCCCATGGAACGTCCCTTCCGCAGCCTGCTGCGCCGTCTTGTTGACGAAGAAATCATGCCGCACCGCCGCGAGTACGACGAAGACTGGGAAAAACACGAATACATCGAGCCCGTGATCCACAAACTCTGCGTGGACCTGGGGATACAGAAGGCGCTGTTCCCCCAGGAATGCGGCGGATGGAGCCTTGGCCAGTCGGACTACATGATGGCCCTGGCCTACTGCATTGCCGAAGAGGTGGGGCGCGGCGACAGCGCGCTTTCGCTGTCCAGCATCTGTTCCCTGTGGCCCCTGTGCACCTTTCTCATCCCCCCTCTCGTGAACATGGACCTGGCGAAGCGGCTCGCGCCCCTGTTTACCGGCGACACCTTATGCATCGGGTGCCAGGCCATGACCGAACCCCAGGGGGGGTCTGACATAGAAAACATGGACCTCATCAGGGGAAAAACAATCACCACCACGGCGCGGCAGGAAGGCGGCCACTGGGTGATCAACGGGCACAAGCTCTGGCCGACCAATTCAGGAGGCATTGCCACCATCTTCGGCGTTCCCTGCACCACGAAACCGGGATCGGACGATCCGGATGATTTCGCCTACATCATGGTCCCTGCGGACACGGAAGGAGTGACCCAGAGCACGCCCTATGCCAAGGCCGGCATGGCCGCGGACAAAAACGGGGACATATGGTTTGAAAACGTCCGCGTGCCCCTGGCTTACCGCGTGCACGGGCCCGGCACGGACGCGCTTGCCTTCAAGGGGCTCATCTATATGGGCCAGCTCGGAAGCGTGGGCTTCGCTGTCGGTGCCCTGATGAACATTTACGAGATCCTGTATGACTTCGCATCAACCAGGACCTTCGGCAACCGCCTGCTCAAGGAAAACGACGCCATTGCCGCGATGCTGGGTGACCTTGCCGGGGCCGTTGACATCTGCCGGGTACTTGCGTATGAAGTGGTCAGGCTCGGCGATGACCGCAACAAACCCTGGGGAAGCCCCATTTATTCGGAGGAGACCACCGCGAAGGCCCGCAATATAAAGGAATTCATCTGCGACAAGGCGGTCGAGATAAGCGGGCGGGCGATGGACATACTGGGCGCGTACGGGTGCGACCGTGTCTGGGACATCGAGAAGCACTGGCGGGACCTGAAAATGATCCAGCTCTGGCTCGGAGGAAAGCAGCTGTGCCAGATGGAAAAAGCGCGCTATTATTTCAACTGCGAGACGCTGTAGGAGGTGAGCGAATGAACCATCCTGTTAACGAAAACAACCGCGGCCTTGTGGACATGACAAACCGAATTTTAAAGGTTTTGCTGAACCGGCCTTCATTTAAAAACAACGTCCGCCAGGTGCTCAACAATATCGATGCCGGGGCCGCGCCTGAACTGGCGCGCACCCTGCTCTGGCAGGACATGGAATTCATGTTCGGCCTGGTCGGGGCCCTGCCCGCTATCGCCAACACGTTCATCCTGCTGGCTGATGAGATCGTAAACCAGGTGCGCGATAAAATAACCCCGGAACTGCTCAGGGGATTTATTGAGACCCTGGCCCGCGATATCGACATTGAAAGAGCCATGCAGGTTAAACAGAATCTCCTGGAAATATGGCAAGAGGTCGAACCCGTGCTCTCATCCGTGACCGCCGCGTCACGGGAAGTTCATAAGCAAAAATCAAACGACACACCGAGGTAGGCATATGCAAAAGACCGAAGCCATTGAAAACACCGGCGCGACATCGGGGCAGGAATCACTGCATGAAACAGAGCGGGAGCCCGTGATCACCGGGAACGGAAGCGGCGGCGTGATCAGCGAGATACTGGCAACGCCCTTTATCAAGGAAATGCTGCGCGAATCGATCAACAGCGCCCGGTCATCATCCTCGCGGGACGTGATCAAAAACATCATGTGGCAGGACATGGAGTTTTTCTTTTCCATGATCGGGGCGCTCCCCCTGATCGTGAACTCCGTGATATCCGCCGTTGAGGAGATGGGCGCACAGATTGACGACAAGATTGAACCCGGCCTGCTCAGGGACTACATGGGCGAGGTCATCGGCGGCATTGATACAGCATCCGTCTCACGGGCCCTGGCTGTTTACGGGGGGATGATGTCAAAGCTCATGGAGCTGGATGACGTGAGGGCCAAAATTATTGCCCTGGTGCGCGACAGCCTCGCCTCATCCCTGGGGCGCGGCGTCAATTCTTCACTCAGGACGCTCAACAGGCTGCAGGAACATGACCCGGCTTTCATGCGTGATTCCATTAAATCAGTTGTCCGGGAAATTGACAGCCGCGAGGCCGGCCGCGCCATAATGGCAGTGGTAAACCCTGCCCTTGACCGAATATCCTTCACCGGCATGGCATGGTGTTTTATCACGTCACGGATCGCATACAAGTTCAGGAGAAAGGGAAGAAAGCCGCCGGTAAGATAATATCGCGGAGATGATTCATCGCATCAGCTTCTCAGGCTCGCGGTGAGGCGAAGGGGATGCGCGAGAACGTCCAGGGCATCGGTTATGCTGGTGAAGACCAGGTCCGCCTGCTGCAGGGCCTGAGAAAAGGCCCCCTCGGCGAGGATGACCGCCATGCCCAGGGCGCAGGCCTCGATCATGAGGCAGTCGTTTCTGCCGTTGCCGATACACGCGGTGACCCCCGCTCCCAGGGCCCGCACATAGGCCAGCTTCGCTTCATCCTGCTTTTCTTTTCCCAGCACCTGCACCGTGCAGGGCTGGCCGGCAAACTGTTTTTCCACGGTGCAGAAGGTGTCGGCAGTGACCACATGAACCTGCAGGTTTTTACTCAGGCGATTGATGCGCTCGATCACTCCCGGCACGGGCTCGCCGTCAACCGCGAGGGTGCCGTTGTAATCCAGAACCAGGTGCTCCAGGGTAAGCTCGCCGAAACCGGGAATGGAAATGCTGATCATAAATACCTCCGGCCCTGATAGCCCTAAATTATCAGGGCAAATCCTTGCTGACCTGAACATACCTGTCAATAGTTAAATGAACAGGCGCGCGGAAGATTTTGTAATATTCGGCTTAAAGAGAGTGAATACAGGATCAGGCCTGTATCTTGCCAAAAGGCCCTGCCCGGCATATAAAGACATGGCATGCACAGGCCTGGTAAAAAAAATACTTTTATTGGTATTCAAAAACTTGACAAAAAATCCTTCATCATAATACGATAAATAGTACTAATATGAGGGCTAAAAAAATGGCACAAACGATAACCGCAAATGATTTAAAAACAAAAGGTATTTCGATACTAAATGAAGAAACCTCAACAGGTAACGAAGTAATTATCACAGTAAGAGGAAAAAATAAATACGTAGTTCTTTCTATTGAAAAATATAACTATCTGAGAGAGTGTGAATTAGAGGCTGCTTTGCACGAATCGAAAAATGATATTAAAAATGGCAGGTTTCGCAAAGAATCAGTGGAAAAGCATATTAAGAGAATTACCCGTGGCTGAAATTATTTATACTGAAAGCTATACTAAAAGGGCCAGAAAATTTATTAAAAAACATCCTGATTTACTCTCTCAATATGGAAAGACTTTAAAGCTTTTGGAAATTAATCCCAATCATCCCTCACTTCGGTTACATAGATTACATGGAAAATTCTCAGAACTATATTCTGTTTCAATAAATATTTCTTATCGTATCTGTATAGATTTCATTATCGAAGATGATAAAATAATTCC
>DAIUKG010000021.1:0-70269 GCA_036848375.1 Spirochaetota bacterium | reverse complement strand
GCAACAAGAACGGCGTCCCCTTTGACGACAAGTCTCCCTTTGTCACCAGCGGCATCCGGCTGGGCAGCCCGGCGCTGACCACCCGCGGCCTCAAAGAGGACGACTTCAAAAAAGTGGGGACCCTGATCGCCGACGTCATCGACAATATTGAAGACGACAAGGTGCTCGCCAGGGCGAAGGGCGAAGTTGCCGAGATATGCAAGGCCTTCCCCACCGACTTTCTCAGGCTTTCGTAAGAAGGCAACAATAGGGACCGGCAGTGAGAGCGCGGCACGCCGCAACCATGGCCGCACTGGCCCTTGCCTCGTTTCTGTTCATGACCGCGGCCCCGGCACAAGACCGGGACGCGGCCTTCACCTTTATTGTCACGGGAAACACCTACCCTGAATCGCCCTTTAACGGGTTCACTGAAGCCCTGCCGGCGCTCGTTTCGCGCATCACCGGAGAGAACCCCCTGTTCGTGGTGCACACCGGCAACCTGGTCCAGGGAGGGTCAGAGCGCGTGGGCATTATCGAAAGAGACCTCACGCGCCAGTTCGCCCTCTTCATGGCCGCGTTCAAAGGCCTTCCCGTGCCCCTGTACACCCTGGCAGGCGCGCGCGACCTGCATAACGACAGCGCCGTGCTGTACGAAAACCGGCTCAAAAGGGAGCTGTGCTACTCGTGCGCCATCAGCGGCGTGCACATGGTCTTTCTGAACACGCTGATTGACGAGAACGGCCCGGCAAACCTGAAAAACACCCTGGCATGGCTCAAAAACGACCTTAAAAGCGCGCGGGGCGGACGGGTCATTGTGTTTACCCACTACTGCCCCTTTGACCGAAAAGGGACTGACCGGTTCACCTGGAGCGGGCCCGTACACGGGCTATTAAAGGAGCACCCGGCATCCGCGGTAATTTCCGGGAGCGAGCCCGTGTACTACTCTCTGGAAAAAGACGGGGTGCGGTATATCAATTCCGGGTGCGGCGGGTTCAACAGGGAAGACCGCTGCTCCCGCTGCAGCCAGTATTACCGGGCCTCATTTTCTGAAAACGGCATTGACCTCTCGCCCGTATCCATCCCCCTCAGATAGCCGCAACCGGGCCTTTTACACGGCTTCCGGCCCTTAAAAGCCACAAAACCGCAATCGGCGCCGCATTCAGAAAACGATTTTACCCCTGATTTTCAACCCTTACATAAAATTCCATTGACAGGCTGACGGCCCGTATTTATTCTTTTGCTGTAGTAATTTCGTGCTCGATCCTGCCCGGGAACTCACCAGAACGACAGGACTCTGCAGCATCCGGGCAGTGGCCGACATCTTCCAAACGAGGGACGCCATGGCCGCATTAAATCTGGTTGAATATAACCGTATTATCCAGGAACTGACCGGCATCGAGTCTGAACTCGACCGCAATATAGACACGACCCTGTGGATCAGTGACCCGCACGGCGCGGGTGAGCGCTTTGTATCGATACTGAAAGGACGCTTCGGCCTGGTCTGGCAGACCGCGTACGAGGCGCTGCCCAAGACCTTCCCCAGGGACAAGCTCGAACACCTCGACCGCATCATCCGCAAAGAGAAATACATCCCCGGCGAAGAATACGCCATGGAGCGCCAGGACGTCATCTCGTCCCTGGTCAAAATCATCCGATACAAGGTGCAGGACGTCAAGGACTTCGACAAGATCAGGGGCAACATCAACAAGGACCTGAAGCTGATCATCGAAAACTTCATCCTCAATTTTCCCGTTCCCAACATCGTGTACGAAAACGACGACATCGCGGACAAGGTGATCAACTCCCTGGCCAAAGTGGTGAAGCAGGTAATCCTGAGCAGGCTGATCGTGCTGGGGGACGTTTTCGACCGCGGCGACGAGCCGGACAAAATACTCAGGATCCTCATGCAGAACGACATCCGCCCGTACGTGACCTATGTGTGGGGCAACCACGACATTCTGTGGATGGGCGCCGCGGCAGGGAACAAATCGCTCATCGCCGAAGCGCTGCGCATAAGCACCCGGTATGACAACCTCGAGTTCCTGGGAAGGCTCGGCATTGACCTGACCCGGCTTACCGATTTCGCGCTCAAACTCTACCCCGGGGAGATCACCGGCAACTTCAAGGCCAAGCTCGAGCTTTCCAAAAAGATGGAAAAGACCCTGGCCGTGATACAGTTCAAGCTTGAAGAAAAAACCATCAAGCAGTATCCGCAGCTTGACATGGAATCCCGCCTGAACCTTGACCGCCTGGGCGAGATGCTCAGGGCGGGCGACACCGCGGGCCTGACTGACACGCACTTCCCCACGATCGACCCCAACAACCCCGGCGAGCTCACTCCCGAGGAGCGCGAAGTGATCGACGACCTGGCAGTGCAGTTTACCTCGAGTGCCCCCATCAAGCGGCTCATGAAATACCTCTTTGAAGAAGGCAAGCTCTATCACATAAACAACTACATCATGAACGTGCACGCGCTGATCCCCAGCACCCCTGACGGCCAGTTCGACACCATGTACGGCAAAAAAGGCAAAGAGCTGTTCGACCATCTTGAAAGGACCATTAAAGAAGTCGGTAAAAACTACCTCGAAGGGAAGGGGCAGGAGCACTTTCAGCTCGCGGTCATGTTTTACATGTGGTGCGGCCCCAAATCGCCGTTCTTCGGCAAGCACGCGATGAAGACCTTCGAGCGCTATTTTTTCAGGGACAAGGACACCCACAAGGAAAAGACCCTCCACTGGGGAGAAAACATCAAGAAGAAAGAATTCATGGACCTGATCCAGGCTGAATTCGGCGCTGAGCGCGTGGTATTCGGGCATACGCCGGTTAACGTCCTCAAGGGAGAAAAGATCGCCACCCCTGACGGCAGGGCCATTAACATCGACGGCGGCTTTTCAGAAGCATACCTCGCGCGCGGGCACTCACTCATACAGACACCATATGCGATATACGCCATAATACTTCCGACTCCTGACGAGATCGCCGATGCCTGGAACAAGAAAGAGCCCCCCAAGCTGATGTTCGAGGAAATCGACAACTTCGACCGTCCGAAAAAGGTAAAGGACACGTTCCACGGCAAAGAGCTGATCCAGAGGCGAAATGAACTCCTGAAGAAACTGGAACAGATGACCTGATATGATCGACCTCATCTGCGATATCATTCTCCTCTTCGGGGGAGGCCTGTCCCTTCTTACCGCGGTAGGGCAGCTCAGCCTGAGGGAGCGAAGGGAGGAAAACATCAACCTGGCTTTCCTCTTCAGCGTGCTCGGCATGTGCCTGCTGCAGACCGACTTCGTCAACAACAACCTGATGTTCGAAACACCCGAGCTGCTTTTCATGTTCATGACGTTCGCCTACCTTCTCGGCCCGATCCTCTTTATCGCGTATTACTACGTGATTTTTCCGGTCGAGACCTTTCCGGTAAAAAAAGTGCTGCTGTTCATCCCCTCAATGGTTTCGTTCATCGTGGACATCTATTACCTGATGCTGCCCCGCGCCGAGCAGATACGCATTCTTGAAGGCGTCTTCTCGGGAAAACCCGGTCCCCTGGTCATGCCGGTAAAAGCCATTATTCTGGGTTCATCGATCCAGATAATCATCCTGCTCAGCATACTCCTGGTTATCCTGATAAAAGAAAAACGCAGGGGCGAATACGGCAACATCATGACGGTCGATATCGTGTACACGGCACTATCAATGCTTGCGCACATCGTGCTGGTTTCAGGGGCGGTGTTCAGCTCACGCGCGCTGCTGTGTTCCGGCGGCATCTTCGCAAGCCTGCTCTTGATCGGCGCCTACCTGGTCGGGTTCAGGTTCCCCGAATTTCTGCAACTCCTGTTCATCAAGGCGGTAAAGAAAAAAGGCCGCTCACCCATTTCGGGCATTGAAACCGAACAGGTGAACGGCCAGCTCATGAAACTCATGACCGATGAAAAAATATATTCCGAAGAAGACATAACCCTTCAGGACCTTGCTGATGAGCTTTCCCTGACCATTCATCAGCTTTCCCACCTGATCAACGAAAATTACAACATGAACTTCAACAATTTTATCAACAGCTTTCGCGTTGAGGAAGCCATGAAAATGCTTGTTGAAGAATCATCCCGTTCCATAATTTCCATAGCGCACGAGGTGGGTTTCAGCTCGAAATCAGCCTTTTACGCGGCTTTTGCCCGGTTCACGGGCATGACCCCGACCCAGTATCGAAAAGAAAACCTGGTTAAAGAAAGAGTCCGGCAGTCCTGAATTATAAATCCGGTCGACAGGACGGTTTTTTATCTGATATAAGATCAAAACTAAAATCGTATCAGGCATTAATGCGATAATAAACCGGCACATAAAAATGCCTTTTAAAAACCACGGTAATTGCTTATATTTGTACTGGGTGTTATAATACACCAGATTGCAGACTACCGGGTAACTATAAAAAAATCTACTATGTTACCAATGAGAGGAAAAAACCATGCAGGAAATTTCAGGAACCAGCAACAAAGTTCTCGAGGTCGATCTCAGTAAAAAATCCTTCATTGTCACCGACGTTTCAGAAAAAGACCTGAAAATGTACATGGGAGGCAAAGGCCTGGGCCTTAAAATGCTCTATGACCGCATGCCGGCCCGGATCGATCCCCTGGGAGAGGACAACATGATCGCCTTCATGATGGGAGTGGTCATGGGCACCGGAGCACCCTGTTCCGGAAGGTTCGACGCGGTGACCAAGTCGCCCCTGACCGGTATCATGGTGTCCGCGTCATGCGGGGGCCCGTTCGGCATGGCGCTCAAGACCTCGGGCTGGGACGGACTGATCGTTAAAGGCAAATCGGACAAACCCGTTCTGCTGTACATCGACTCAAAGGGCGTCGAGTTCAGGGACGCCAAAAAAATATGGGGAATGGACACGCACGAAGTGCAGGCAGAACTTGACAAACTGGGAAGCGGCTCAGTGGTAATCGGGCCCGCGGGCGAAAACCTGGTCAGGTACGCCAATATCTGTTCAGGGCACCGGTTCCTGGGCAGGGGCGGCATGGGCGCGGTCATGGGGTCTAAAAACCTCAAGGCAGTGGTCGCCAAGGGGAAAGAATACAAGATCGTGCCGAAAAACCAGAAAAAATTCACCAAGACCCGCAAGCGCCTGCTGACCTACATCAACGCCAACAAGGTCAGCGGCAACCAGTACCGGAACCTGGGAACGAACTCCCACGTGATGCTGTCCAACAACGCGGGCATTCTGCCGGTCCGCAACTTCACCACCGGCTCACACGGCGAGGCACACAAAGTCTCAGCTGAAGAAGTGCTGACCAAGTTCAACGCCACAAAGGCGACCTGCAAGCCCTGCGCCATCCTCTGCGGCCACAAGGCCACCTTCGAAGGAAAAGAAAGGATCGTGCCCGAGTTCGAAACCATGGGGCTTTTCGGGCCGAACCTTGAAATATTCGACCCGGTCATTATTTCACAGTGGAACGAGACCTGCTCTCTCATGGGCATGGACACCATATCCGCCGCGGGCACCATTGCCTGGACCATGGAGGCCACTGAAAAAGGGCTTTTTAAATCAGACCTGAAATTCGGCAGCCCTGACCATATAGACCGGACGATAAAAGACATCGCTATGGGCAGGGGCATCGGCAAAGAGCTGGCCATGGGAAGCAAATGGCTTTCCAGAAAATACGGCGGCGAAGATTTCGCCATGCACGTAAAGGGGCTCGAGCTCGCGGCCTATGACCCGCGCGGCGCTTTCGGCCAGGGGCTCGCCTTCGCGGTCGCGAACCGCGGCGCGTGCCACCTTTCCGCGGCCTTTTTCGCCCTTGAAGCCTACCTGAACATGTACGCCCCCTACACCACCTGGGGCAAGGCGACCTACACCGCGTTTGCCGAAGAGTGCTTTAACGTGGCGAACAGCCTTCACATCTGCCAGTTCACCGCGTTCCCGGTCTTTCTCCAGCCGCCGCTGATCAGGGTTCTGCCAACGATAACGCTGAAGATTTCGCTTTCAGCGATGTCCCCGATCGCGATCAAAGTCATGGACCTCTCGATATGGTCGCGGCTCTGGTCGTCAATAACCGGCCACCGGCTGAACATGTGGCAGATGCTCAAAATCGGACGAAGGATGCACGTGCTCGAACGCTACATGAACACGCGGGAAGGCATATCGAAAAAGGACGACACCCTCCCCGGAAGGCTTCTCAAAGAAGGAAGAAAAAATGACCCCAAAGGAAGGACCGTTCCCCTTGAAAAAATGCTGCCTAAATACTACAGCGTGCGGGGATACGATAAAAACGGTATACCCAAAGACCGGACACTGAAAAAACTCGGCATCGAGAAAAAATAATCATAACCAGGAGCGGGAAATGCAGAAAAAAGATTTCTATTCGTTTTTTAACCAGTCGAAGTACCTCGCCGGGGCGCGGGCGCTGGAACATATCCCGGTGGATCTTAAAAGCTATGACGCGGCCAGGCCCCTTGTTCTGGCGACAAAAGACGTTACCCTGCAGGGCCTGAAAAAAACCTTTATCAGGGCTTTTTACGATTCCGACATCACTCTGGGGGGATTTTACGACGACATAATCGACACCGCGGGCATTGACCAGATACGCGACCTCGCGACGCTCTTTCATGACCGCGGATGCGATTCAATCATCGCGGTGGGACGCGGCGCGGTCATGAACGCTGCCAAGGGCCTGAATATGGCGGTGTCAACCGGCGTGAGCGATATTCTTTCGCTTGCGGGAGAAAACACGCTTAAACATCCGCTCAAGCCTTTTTTTACTGTTCCCACAGCGGGATCGTGCGGCTACGACATGGCGAACATCGCCGTGATCGAGCAGCGGATGTTCAAATCAGACTACCTGTTCCCTGAAGTGGTCTGCCTTGACCCCAGGATGACCGCGGTAACCGACATCCAGAAAACGGTAGAGTCCGCGTTTGTCGCCCTGGCCCATGCCATGGAAGCTTCAGAGACCAGGCACCAGAACCCGCTCAACGACGCGTATTCCCTTGCTGCGATCCAGTTCATCCATGAGAATCTCCCGGTAACGCTTAAACGACCCGGGAGCAAACACGCGGCGCTCGCCCTCGCCTATGCGTCCGCCATGGCCGCGGCAGCGTTCTCGAACGCGCCATCCGGAGTGGTACACAACCTGGGCTCAGCACTCTCACAACTTACCGGCCTTAAACCGGGGCTCTGCATGGGCATCATTCTGCCCAACGCCCTGCGTTATAAAATAGAGAAAAAAATACCGGTGCGCGACGAGCTGGTCCTTGCCCAGGCCGGTATTGATGTATATTCGCAAACGCCAGATAAAGTACGGGCGGCAAAAGCCGTGGAGATACTGGGCGGCCTGACCGCCCTTGCAGGGAAATACATCCCCGCCAGCCTTGCCGGCCTGAAAATTCCCGGGTACATTCTCGAGGACGCGGCCCGAAGGGCGGAATCCGAAGACTCCCAGGGGTTTACCTATAACGACTACAAGAGCATCCTGACCATGTCAGGAATGGGACTCGCGTAACCAAAGCGACAGGGGGAACCAATGAACATAAACAAATATCCTGAAATAAAACCCGGTAAAAAATACATTAAAAGGATTTATATCGCGGTAATGCTCTGGATCGTGGGCCGCGCCATACAGGCCGCCTGCAGGGTTGACAGAGAAATAAAAAAAGAATTCGCCGAGCTGCCCGAACATTTCTCCTTCAGCCTGGGAGTGCTGCCGACCGGCCCTTTCATGATCATCAGCAAAGACGGCGAAGGGCGGGCGAAGTACGACGGCTGGAAAAAAGGAAGGAACAGCCTGCCGCTTGAAATGAACATCAAGAACATCGAGGCCGCGTTCAAGGTATTCAGCTTCCAGGAATCGACGTCAGTTGCTTTTGCCAGGGAGCGCTTTATCGTTAACGGCGACCTCGGCTACGCCCTGGCGATCGTGAGGGTGCTGAACATCGTCGAGCTGTACCTGCTGCCGAAGATCATCACCAAACTCGCGGTAAAGCGGTATCACAAGTGGTCAGAGTTCTCTCCCGTGCGAAAGTACGTCAACCGTGTATTGATCTATATCCGCACTTTCACGTTTTAATGGGAGCCGAACATGACGTTCAACAAAATCAGAATTAAAAGGAGAAAAACATGATCCTTCCAAGATATTCAGAATTCTGCGGACGAGTGAAGACCCTATCGGGCGCCAGCGCCCTGGAAGCCATACCGGGCGAGCTGAAAAAACTGAACGCGAGCAAGGCCCTGATCATAACGGACAGGGGCGTCGTTGCTGCCGGGCTGATAAAAATCGTGAAAGCGGCCATAACCGGAAAGGGATCAAGGCTTACAATAGGCGCCGTTTTCGACGATACGCCTCCTGATTCGGACTACAAGGTGGTCAATGCTGTTGCGAAGGTCTACAAAGAGAAAAAGTGCGACGCCATAATCGCTGTCGGGGGCGGTTCGGTTCTCGATACGGCAAAAGGCGTGAACATACTGGTCTCGCTGGGCGGAGACAATCTTCTCGACTATGAAGGCGCGGGCGCGGTCAAGCAGCGCCTCAAGCCGCTGGTCGCGGTGCCGACCACGGCTGGCACGGGATCAGAGATGACCCTGGTCGCGGTAATAGCAGACCATGACCGGCACGTGAAAATGACCTTTGTTTCGTACTTCCTTCTTCCCGACATCGCGGTGCTCGACCCGCGCATGACCAAGACCCTTCCCGCGGCGATCACGGCCTTCACGGGAATGGACGCGATGACCCACGCGGTCGAGGCGTACTTCTGCCTCGGGAAAAACCCGCTGAGCGACACCACCGCATTCAAGGCGATACAGCTCATCAGCAACAATATCATGAACGCGGTGAAAAACCCCGGCGACATGGAAAGCCGGCTTGCCATGGCCAACGCCGCGGCCCTGGCCGGGATCGCTTTTTCCAATTCAATGGTCGGCCTGGTCCACAACCTGGGCCACGCCACCGGCGCGGTATGCCATGTTCCCCACGGCGTGTGCATGAGCATCTATCTTCCCTACGGGCTGGAATACAACCTGCACAAGGTCGGTGACCTGATCGGCGAGATACTTTATCCCCTCGCCGGGGCGGAGGTGTTCGCGAAGACCCCGAAAAAACAGAGGCCGCTGGCGACGATCGAGTACATCCGCGGCATGAATGAAAAGCTGAAAAAAGCAACGGGCGGACGTCACGCTACCGCGCTCAAGGACATTGTTGACCGCGAAGGCAAACAGATGGTTCCCCGTGACGCGATCCCCGTAATCGCGAAGAACGCCATGGGTGACGGGGCAAAAATCTACAACCCTGAAGAGCAAAGCTACGAAGACAACATCATGGTCATAGAGGCCGCCTGGGAAGGCGTGCCCCTTGACCTGAAAAAAATCAAAAAAGGACCGAAAAAACAAAAATTTTAACAGAACCAGGATACTATCATGAGTCACCAGATTAGCGAAATGTGCACCGGATGCACAACTTGCAAGACCGTCTGCCCCGCAGGGGCCATCTCAGGAGAAAAAGGGAAGATGCACCGCATCGACCAGGACCTGTGCATGAACTGCGGCGCGTGCGGGCGCATATGCGTCAAGGAAGCGGTCATTGATTCCCACGGGATCAAAGTCGCGCGGATTAAAAGGAGCCAGTGGCCGAAACCGGTCATTGAACTTGCGCAGTGCTATTCATGCGGCAACTGCGCGGACGTCTGCCCCGTCGGATGCATAACCATGACCAAGCCGGAACTGAAGTATAACCGCAACAATCAGTACACCGAGTATCCGGTCATGACCGATGAAAAAGCCTGTATCGGGTGCGGGTGGTGCGCTGAAACCTGCAATTTCGATGCGATCACGATGGCGGTAAAGGCCGCCCCCAAGGCCGAAGAAGTCAGGGCTGCATCCTGAGTATTGAAGCGATCTTTTCGCGAAACAGTGCGGCCCTGTTCGGGTCAATCACCTCGACATCGGGCGATTTTCGGGTCCGCTCGTTTTCGCGGACAATCCCGGTGTCGGCACACCACGCAAGGGCATTGTTATAAATCGGGATTGACAGCGATTCCGAAAGGGTTATGGCCCCGAGGTGATACATGGCTATGCCCTTTTTTCTGATTTCCATGACCAGGTCTCTCCGGTTCATCCGCCCTTTTGTCTTTTCAACAGTGCTGAGTACAACCAGATACGACTGCAGGAACTCACTGATCAGCCTGCCGAAAAAGACCAGCTCTTCCTTTTTGCCGGGGACGATGCCGACCGTCGCGCCTTTCAGTTTGACAACGCCCCTTCCCTCGAAGTAAGCGAGCACCGAACCGACAGTGCCCTCCTGTTCCAGCATGTATTCAGGGAACACAAACTCGCGCGAAAAAAGTCCCATGAGGTCGCGGTACAGGCCGATGACATCCGCATAAGCGATCGCTTTCTTTTCCGAAAGCGACACCAGTGAAACAGAGACAAAAGAAACCGGAAGAAAATAGTGGACGATACTGTTTTTGTAAAAAGCGATCCGCGCGCGCTGCTCCTCGCTTATGCGGAAAAGGCCGCTTCCCCCCGGAGACTCGCCTTCCCGGTCAAGCTGCACGGGCATGACGATCCTGTCGTCAGCGTACGATGAAACAACGTAATCCACGATGCTTTCAGCGTTGATGTCTCCGGTGAGAGAATCAGGCAGCGGGGCGCCGCGGCTGGCGAGGCAGTCACGAAGAAGCAGCAGGTTCTCCCTAACGATCTCTGCGGTAAATCCCTTGAACGGCGCGAGAAGAATCGATGCGGACGTGATCGCGAAAGGGGTCACCATAACGATCTCATTGATTCTCCTGATGACGTGGTTGCCGATGCTCGCGGTGATGTCCGGGTCATCCGTGAACCGCGCCTTGAGGTCCTGGTAGCTCAGTGCCTCGCCGAATGAAAGGTACACCTTGCCGTACTTCCTCTTTAAAAGCTTTCTGCTTTTGAAAAAAACGGACGTTGATTCAGTCTCTTTTTCCGAACCCCCGAGCTCCTTCTCGTATGAGGCCTCCTCAAGGATGCGGTCGTAGTTGACCGCCGCGGGAAGCAGAATCATGTCACGGTTATAACCTTCCTCGATTGCCGAGATCAGGTATTTGAGTATTCCCATCTTCGGCAGCACCAGCTTCCCGGTGCGGGACCTGCCGCCCTCGATAAAAAACTCGATGCTGTAGCCTTCGCTGATCAGCGTTTTAAGGTACTGCCTGAACACCGCGGAATACAGGTCAAGCCCCTTGAACGAGCGGCGCATGAAAAATGCGCCTGATTTCCTGAATATTTTTCCCATGGGGAAAAAGGTGAGGTTTGACCCTGCCACGATATGAGGGGGGATGATTTTCTCACGGTAAAAAATACTGGACACGATGAGATAATCCATATGGCTCTTGTGCGCGGGCAGAACAATAAGTGGGCCGCGCTGGGAGGCCTCGCGGATCTTCTTGATGTCGTCAATGCGGTAATTCACGCCGTCAAAGACCCGGTTGAAAATGGAACGCATGACCCGCTCGAAAAAACGAATATAAACAATGGAAAAATCAGCGGCTATTTCCCGGTAAAAGGCATAGGCCTTTTTGCGCAGTTTCATTTCAGGCACATTGTCCTGCCTGGAAAGCCTTTCGATGACTTCAAGCACCGAGACATGGTACAGCACTTTTTCCATCATCTCCTGCTGCGACTTGATAACCGGGCCCAGAATCGCCCTTTTTTCATTGCTGTAAATATCGAGAAGCCTGGTGCGAACGCGCCGCGCTATGTCCTTAGCGTCCGCTGAAGGTGATCGTTCAATCTCCTCTTTAAGATTAATGGGCTCGGCTATTCTCATAAAGGCAGGAGTCGCGCTGGTCAGGACCGTGAAAAGGGCGGACACAAGTCCGCGGTCGCCGGTTGCCCTTGGGGTGAAGAACGTTTTTGTGCGCTCGGGGTTCCTGTTCCAGAACATGATCTGGGGGAAGAGATAAATGGTTTCTTCAAGCTCCTTCTGTGCCTCGACGAGGTACTGGAGCGAATCGGATTTTATGTCAATATACCGGCGCACGAACATGTCCCGGGACAGCAGGGAAAGGGCAAGGCCGTTTCGGGACCTCAACTCTTTGAGGATGATCTCTGTCTCGGTAAGGGAATCAAAAACCCTCCTGGACATCAGGCGCTGGACCGATGCGGCCATTCTGCCGCGGCGAAAATTCATTTTTTTAAAAAAATACGCCATGAAATCAAGGGCGATGATTGAAATGGGCATGGAATGCCTTTTCAAAAGGCTGGCCAGGAGCAGAAGCGACATGTTGGATTGCTGATAGGAGACATACACGGCCTTGCCCATGCCGGAGTAATGTTCAAGGGTGGCCATGCTCTCAGCGTCAAAATCGATTTTTTTGAAAAGGAAGCCGATCAGCCTGATGAGAAATCCCTTTTCATTGATCTCAAGAAATCTTCCCGGATAACGCATCAGTGAATCATAACTGCCGTTTTGCTTCATGATCATTCATCCTGTACGGCGACACCTTCAGCGCTGAACAGTGATAAAATTGTCCAGGCCCACCATTGAAAAAAGGGATAGCACCTTTTGCGAAGCGTTTTTTATGGAAATCTGTTTTTCCCTGTCGACAAGAAAATCTTTCAGCTTTACCAGCTGGGACAGGCCCGTGCTGTTAAGAAATAATTTTTTTGAGAGATCAAAGCAAACTTCAGAAAGCTCACGAGACGAAACACTATTAATGAGCCCTGCCAGCGATTTAATATAAAGATCGATATCCTCAATACAGACAACGCCGTTGTTCTCTTCAAGGAGAATAACCAGAGTTTCGTTATCAAAATCATGCTTAATGTTCATATGCTCCGCTCCCGGGGTTATTGAGACATCACTGAAAAAATACGACAGTTATTCCGATTTTTCAAGCACTATAACACTTTTGTATAATTATTCCTGCAATGACGGTAATTAAAAAAATAATACGCACTAAAAAATATTTGCCAAAAAAGCCATATTATGGCCCACTGGCCGTATTAATATACGGGATGTAGCGCAGTCCGGTTAGCGCGCTGCGTTCGGGACGCAGAAGTCGGGAGTTCGAATCTCCCCATCCCGAATATATCTTAATACTACCATAACGATCACCACTATGAAAAAAGAGGTCCTTTTTACGTACACTTTCCCTTCAGAAAGAAACATCCGGAAAAAAATCCTCGAAACGGTATCAGCCGCCCTCGCCTCCCTGGACCTTTCATTATTACTGCCCGGAGATGAAATAATCCTGGCCGTGGATGAAGCCATCACCAACGCGATGGAGCACGGCAACAACTGGGACCCGCAGAAAAAAATCAATATTGAAATAATATCCAATTCATCATCAATAAATATTCGTATCACGGATGAGGGTGACGGCTTTAAACCTTTACTGAATACCGAAAAAAATGTCAGGGAACTGAAACCCCGGGGGCACGGCCTGTATCTTATGACCCGCCTCTGCAAAGCGACCTGGAACAAAAAAGGCAACAGCGTAAACCTTAAATTCTTCTTCAAGGCCTGCGGATGAAAAAGCGTTGCCAGATTACGCTCTTCCTCTCGTTGATACTGGCCTGCAACATCGTATCACTGTTCTCTTTCTTTACAGCTCCCCCTTCTTGCCTGTCATGCGGTTTCAGTGAATCACTTGATCATCTCGGAAAAATAGTAACCGCACTGACCGATTTTTTCTCTGTAATAAAATCAGTGCTCACGATCACCGGGCTGAACACCCTGGTCCTTTTGCTCATGGTTACGCTATTTTCTGCAGCCCTTAACGTTGTGGGAGTACCCAGGGGGAAAATGTCCTTTCTGATTTCACTTGCCGCGGCAGACTCTCTCTGGTTTGCCTGGGAAAAAGCCATGAACACGGAACCCGGAGTTTTTCTGCCTGCCATGCTTAAAAGCAATGCATTGCTGCTGCTGCCCCTTATGATGGTTGCCGTTATGACCGGCATCGCGCCTGGCATAAAAAAATCCGTAAAAAAAATACCATTGTTGTTTTCGAAGAAAAAAAACATCCCCCTCTCTTCTCAAGAAGCAGTTGAATCACTCATAACGCTTGACCGGCACATGAATACCCTGAGAGAATCCTATCTCGATGACATAAAAAAGGGAGCGAGCGCTTCCGCAGTGACATTATCACCGGAAACTGAAGAAGCAAAACAGGCCCTTAAAAAGGAACTTGACAAAATACGATAAGGGAACCTCTATAAATTACATTTTTGATGTTCCCTTGTGGGCACATTATCTGATAAAATCAGGAGTTATCATATTTGATAATAATGAAACTCCTGATTTTTAGAGGTGCCCATAAAATATAAACTCATCACTATAGCTGATTGAATAAAAATTGACAAATAAATATTAATTAACCACCATGTACTAGAATGGTGCGCCAGTTATAAAAATGCTCAAAAAACTAAATAACGGGGCCGTCATGGAAATAGATATTCAGGATTCTTCAGATGAAAGAACATTTATCCCCAAAGACGAACTTGTCGCGGTAAATGTTTTTAAATTTGAAGAAAAGCTCAACAACTTCATAAGGGACGACCACAGAAACGTTACCATTGACCTGTACCACATCAGCAAAATCGACTCAATGTCAATAGCCGCAATTATCCGTATAAAAAATAAATTGACCGAAGATGAAAGAAAATTAAAACTCATTAATCCCAATGAAGGAGTGATGCGCGTTCTCGAACTTGCCGGGCTTGAATCATTTCTTCTCGATTAGGAGTCTACCACCAGGATTCTGCCATGGAAAAACTTAAAACCACCAATCACATACAACGCCGGGGGCCGCTGGTTTTTATTATAATGGACGGCATGGGCATCGGAACCGGCGACAGGGGGGACGCTTTTTTCCTGGCGAACACCCCGGTTTATGACAACCTGCTGAAAGAATATATGAACACCAGGCTCAAGGCCCACGGCACCGCGGTGGGCCTGCCCAGTGATGACGATATGGGCAATTCAGAAGTCGGCCATAACGCCCTGGGAGCGGGAAGGATTTTTTCGCAGGGAGCCAAGCTCGTAAGCAGCGCCATTGAAACAGGAAACATTTTTACCACGGACATCTGGAAATCTCTCGTTAAAAAACCCGCAGGCGGAAAATCGACACTTCATTTCATCGGCCTTTTGTCAGACGGCAATGTTCACTCGCATATAGACCATCTGTTCCGCATGATTGAACAATGCAGCATTGAGGGAATAAAGCGGATAAAACTGCATATCCTTCTTGACGGAAGGGACGTTCCTGAAACATCGGCGCCGCTGTACATTGAAAAGCTTGAGGAATGGCTTAAAAAATACCGTGATAAAGGCCTTGATTATGCGATCGCTTCCGGCGGCGGCAGGATGGTCACCACCATGGACCGCTATGAGGCCGACTGGAACATCGTCAAGCGCGGGTGGGAGGCGCATGTCCTGGGAACAGCGCGCCCCTTCGCTTCGGCCCTGGAGGCCCTTGAAACGTTCAGAAAAGAAAAAGAAGGGATCACCGACCAGTACCTTCCCTCGTTCACCATAGTTGACGGCAAAGGCCCGGTAGGAACCATTGAAGACGGAGACTCGGTTGTGTTTTACAACTTCCGCGGTGACCGCGCGATTGAGATATCCAAAGCATTCGAACTGGACAGCTTCGAATATTTCGACAGGGTGCGCAGGCCCGACGTTATGTACGCCGGCATGATGCAGTATGACGGTGACATGATGATCCCGAAGAACTATCTCGTCAGCCCTCCGGCAATAGACAGGACAATCAGCGAATATCTTGCGAAGTCAGGCGTGCACCAGTACGCGGTTTCAGAAACCCAGAAATTCGGGCACGTGACCTATTTCTGGAACGGGAACAGGAGCGGGAAATTCGACAACAAGACAGAGACCTATGAAGAAATCCCTTCCGATAAAATCGAGTTTAACATCAAGCCGTGGATGAAGGGAGCCGAAATTACCGACTCCATGATCGCTGCACTGGAAAGCGGCTCTTACCGTTTCCTCAGGCTCAATTACCCCAACGGTGACATGGTCGGCCATACCGGCGATCTTGACGCTGCCATCATCGCGGCGGAAACCGTTGACCTCTGCATGGGAAGGCTTCTTAAAACCGTGAAAAAACTCGGAGGCATAGCGGTTATAACCGCCGACCACGGCAACCTCGATGAAATGTTCGAGAAGGACAAAAAGACCGGCGAAATACAAATCGATAAAAAAACGGGCGAACGCAAGAAAAAAACATCCCACACGCTCAACCCCGTTCCCTTTATTATTTATGATCCTGAATTCAAAGGCGAGTACCGGCTTGCGGATGCCAGCGAACCCGGGCTGGGAAATGTCGCCGCGACCCTGTTAAAGCTGATGAACTTCGAGCCGCCTGAAGAATACCTTCCCGCGCTTATTGAGTTGACGTAAGATTTACCGCGCGGAATAAATATCTTCAAGAGCAGAGACAATCCCCTCCAGGTCATTCCGCCTGAAGCAGGGAAGCCCTGAATCGATCTTCCTGTCCGATACCAGCAGCACGATATTTTCAATCCCGGATTTATAAAGCGGCTCCTCGGTTGAATCACCGATCACTTCCACCTTGATTGAATTGCCTTCGCGGAAGCCTTCTATTATGACAATATCAGAACCCTGGCAGTGCGCCACGGCAAGTTCCAGGGGGCTCTCATTGTTTTCAAGATCAGAAACAAGAGCGTATTTTTTTCTGTTGGTGATTATTGAGGTACAGGCCCCTGCCTCTCGGTAACGGCTGCTGTCCTTTCCGGGATAATCGATATCAAAGTCATGGCGCATGCTCTTCACGGCAGAGACCTTGAGCCCCCTGGCAGTATACCTGTGAATCAATTTTTCGACAAGGGTCGTCTTCCCGGAACCGGATCTTCCAACAATATTTATTATTAACGGTTTTGTCATCAACAGGCACCTTCCCCGAACAACCGATTTCAGAGAGAAAGTCATTCTCTACCATATCGTATGGTGCATACTCAGTACTATTACGAAAAAAGGTCAATTATTAAAACAAAACTGTCCATTTTTACCGGGACCGATAAAAATGAATTGATAAAATAACTCCATTTAGATGAAAATAAGCAATAAACAGCCATGACGCACGCTGAAAAGAAAACAATCGGATGTATTATTGCCGGCGGCAAGAGCAGGCGATTCAAGCAGGACAAAGGGCTTTTCATGTATGAGGGGAAACCCCTGATACAGTACGCCCTTGAGGCCCTGAGTCCCGTTACCAGCGATATCATTATCGCCGGAGACGACCTGGAAAAATATTCCTTCCTTGGAATTAAAACCATCCCGGACATCATCCCCGGGCTCGGCCCGATAGGAGGAATTTACTCGGGCCTGATTCACGCGAAGGGGAACAGGATCATCACCGTCCCCTGCGACATGCCTTTTATAAACTCGGAATTTCTCAGCCACATGACAATGATACAAGGCGGCTATGACGTCATTGTCCCCTTCATCAACAACCGGTACGAACCTCTCCTCGCCATTTACGGGCCCGCGTGTCTTGAGCCCATCAAAAAAACCATTGACCGCGGCGAAAAAAAAATTATCGCTTTTTTTAATGAGGTTTCGGTGAGGGCGATACATGAGGAGGAAATCCAGTATTACGGGGACCCTGAAAAAATCTTTATCAACGTCAATTACCTCGAAGATATCGCGCCCTGATTATATCCGGGAAGCAACCGCCGCACCAGGTCGGCCATCTGGTCGAGAGTATAGGGTTTGCCTATTACCGCGTTGAAGCCGTAATCTTCGAAATGTGCCATTACCGGGTCATTTGAATAACCGCTTGACGCGACCACCTTCACATCGCTGTCCATCTCCCTTATGCGGACAATGGCGTCCCTTCCCCCCATGCCGCCAGGAATAGTCAGATCCATAATAATCAGATCAAAGGGCTTGCCCTCGTCCCTTGATTTTTTATAGCGGTCAATGGCCGCTTCACCGTCAAAGGCAGTCTCGACGTGAAGGCCGAGCCTCTTGAGCATCCGCTCGCCCACGTCAAGGATGATTTTCTCATCATCCATAAAAAGCACCCTTCCTGAATACTTCATTTCAACAGCCTGCCTTGCAACCGGGTTCAGCTCATCCCTGGAAGCGGGAAGCATGAGCTCGAAAACCGCTCCGCCATCCCCTGCCGGGAGGAGAGCAATATTGCCGTCATGCTTTTTGATTATTGAATAACAGATCGAAAGGCCCAGACCGTTCCCTCCCGGTTTGGTGGTAAAAAAGGGATCAAAAATTTTCGCGATGTTTTCGGACGGAACCCCCGGGCCCTCATCGCGGATAACGATCCTGATGAATTCACCGCCCCTGCCTGTAATGGGATCATTTCCCGCGGCGAGATAATTTTCAGCGGAAACATGTACCGTGCCCCCACCGGGCATCGCCTGTACCGAGTTGAGGATGAGGTTCTGCACGACCTGGCTTATCTGGCCCTCGTCAATATTTCCGTTCCACAGGTCCGGCGCGAGGCTGAATTCGGCTTTGACATTTGACCCGCTCAGAACAAACTCGACCGTATCAGACAGGAGGTCACGGACACAAGCCGTCTTTTTCACCGGCGCCCCGCCCCGCGAAAACGTCAGGAGCTGTCTGGTAAGGTCAGCCGCCCTGCCGGTCATTTTTTCCGCGTCAGAAAGGTATTTATAATGCCGGTCCCTTTTGTCCATATCGAGCATGACCAGTGAGACATTCCCCACAATTGCCGTGAGAAGGTTGTTGAAATCATGCGCGATGCCGCCGGCAAAAACCCCCAGCGATTCGATCTTTGAGCTCTTGAACAGTTCATCTTCCATTTTCTTTCGCTGGGTAATGTCGTTCAGCACAAAAATCGCCCCGATCACCGTGTCCCTGATGTCCCGGACCTCGGAAAATATCGGGAGAACAAACTTCTTCTGCCCGTTTTTATCAATAACAACAATGTCTTTATCAGCGGCAAAAAGCCTGCTTCCTGCAAATGAATCCCTGTTGAAACCCGCAAGCCCGACAGGGCCGTCCGAAGATTCGATAAACAGAATTTCAGAGATATGCCTGCCCCGGGCCTCATCGTACGTGTACCCGGTTATTTTTTCAGCGGCCCTGTTCATGATGTCTATGCTGCCTTCAGCATCAACGGTAATAACCCCTTCCCCGATCGACTTCAGGGTTATTGACAGTTTTTCGGTTTCCCGGGAAAGGCTTTCATTCGCGCGGCCCATCTCGGTATGGGCCTGTTTGAGTTCCTCGTTCACCATTTCAACTTCTTCGCACTGGCTCTGGATTTCATGAAACTGGCTGGTAATGATTTCATGCGCCTTTTTCAGGTCAGTAATGTCAGTAATGGTCGCCACGATTCCCTTCTGTCCCTGGCTGTAAATAGGGGACGCGGATACTATCACTGAAATCACCTCTCCGCCCTCGGTGAGCAGCTCCGCTTCATACTGGGGAGGTATCTCAAGCCCCGCCATTCTGTCCCGGTAGCGGGAGAGCACCAGTTCCCGCCCCAGGGGAGTATCAGGCAGAAACTCTGAGAGGTGATGGCCCAGGAAATCATCTTCTCCGAAACCGGTCATTTTGATCATGCTTTTGTTCACATATACCACAATTTCATCAACGACCATAATGATCCCCTCATGCGCGCTTTCGACCAGGGTTTTATACTTGTCATCAGCCTCTTTCAACGACTTGAGGGCCCTTTCACGCTCGTCCCTGATGATGTTCATCCTGTCAGCAATTCCCAGCGAAAGAAGCAAGACCATCAGGGCGGATGACAGGTGATAGAGCCAGGTTATCCACACGAAATCAGGGATCACCCCGTAGGTGCGCAGCATGAGCATAAACATACTCACGATCATGAACACCCAGGAAAAAAAATAATAACGCGCGGTTCGCCCGCCATGAAACAGCGCAACAATTGAAAGGACAAAAAGGACAAGCATATTGAGCGCTGAAATAAGCACCGAAAGTTGAGTACTGAAATGATATTCCGTGACAAAACAGGCGGCCAGCGCGGCCACATACAGGGCTATCAGGCCCTTCAATATTTTATCCATGAGGGGAAGATATTCCCGTGTGTTAAGAAATACCCGGGAGAACAGAACCGCAAGAAAACCGCACAGAATAACAGCGAACGGATGGGCGTAATTGGCGAACACCGGTGCATCAGGCCACAGGAACTGCGCGGCAAGACCGTTCTGGGTCATTGAGGCAAGCACATAGCTGATCAGCAGAACGCCCAGGTAAACATAGGACCTGTCCCGGACTGAAAAAAATATGAAGATATTGTATAATATCAATCCCAGGAAAAGGCCGTAATAGACAAAAAAGAAAATATATTCCCGGACTATTGAAGCATGAAGGCTTTCCATTTTCCAGGCAGTCAGCCTGAGGGGAACAGCCCCCCTTGTTTGCAGCCTCAGATAATAGACCGCTGACCCGGGTTTCTCGGCCAGTGGAAAAGAGAATTTACGGTAGGGCATTTTCCTGGTGCTGTAGGGGTAACGGTCCCCTGTCTGTATCACACTGAACATACGGGCTGCGGAGGGTTTGCCTTCGGGGATAAAAAGCGCAACACTGTCCATATGTGTATATCCATATTCGAGGACCCAGGGAACATCATGGCCGGTCGGATTCGTTATTGCGATCCTGATCCAGAAAACGGACGGATCATAGCCGAAACTGCGTGCCTTCCTCGTATTCTTAATAAAACGTGATGAATAATCTTTTGAAGAAACATCATCAATGCTCAGAGTACCGGACCGGTCGATAAAATAGCTTACTTTTTTTTCAATGGATTTTTTATCCAGGGTGTCATCAATAATAATTTCCGAAGCCTCGAGGCCCCCTACAACCGCAAAAAAAATCAGACAGCCGGTAAAAAATGATATAACAAACTGAATTAATGATCTGGACATAATAAATAAACCTGAATTTAACGTTCCATTGAAATTTTATCACCACTATACTGTATTTATACAACTGTTCAAGAGAAAAACGAAAATCAATATCACTATTGTATTAAGTAAAATTTATTTCAGCCCTGCAATTATAAAAATAATTGCCAGTCTTTAGAAAATGCTTTACATTTATTTACCTGGAAACTAAGGATGTTCGTGTTGTATTTAAAGCCATTCCGGAAACCCAGATGGACAGTAATGATATTTCACATTTTCTGAACCATGGCAGACCCAGGGAAGAATGCGGTATTTTCGGCATTTACGGCAATTCCAGGGCAGCGAACCTGACCTATCTGGGCCTGTATAACCTTCAGCACCGAGGCCAGGAATCTGCAGGCATCGCCTCTTCTGACGGGCAGCACATCTATCGATACGCCGGCATGGGAAAAGTGCTGGATGTTTTCACCGAGCAGCATATAGAAAACCTCCTCGGCCATATGGCCATCGGCCACAACCGCTATTCAACCACGGGTTCGTCGTTTCTCCGCAACGCGCAGCCGTTCAGGGCATCGTCAGTGCTGGGCCCGATCGTGCTGGCCCATAACGGCAACCTTACCAACGCGGGCTCAATCAGGAATGACCTTGAAGAGCGGGGGCACATCTTCCAGACAACCATTGACTCTGAAGTGATCGTGCATCTTATGGCCAGGTCGGGGATGAAAGATTTCACCGAGGCCCTGATCTTCGCGCTCTCAAAAGTCAAAGGCGCGTATTCTCTCCTGGTCATGAACAACGACATGATCTACGCGATTCGCGACCCTCACGGGTTCAGGCCCCTGGTGCTCGGCAAACTCAACGACGCGTACGTTGTCGCATCAGAGACCTGCGCCTTTGACATCATTGACGCCAAGTACGTGCGTGAAATAGAACCCGGTGAAATGATCGCGCTTTCAGCCTACGGGATGAAGTCATACTATCCCTTTGAAAAGAAACGCCAGGCCCTGTGCGTTTTTGAATACATCTATTTTTCCCGGCCCGACAGCATCATCTTCGGGGAATCGGTGCATGACATGCGCATCGAAATGGGACGCATGCTGGCGCGCACCGAGCCCGTTGACGCGGACCTCGTGGTCCCGATACCGGACTCTTCGGTTTCGGCCGCGATCGGATACGCGCGTGAGGCGAACATCCCCTATGAGATGGCCATGATCAGAAGCCACTATATCGGCAGGACCTTTATCGAGCCCCAGCAGAAGATACGGGACTTCGGCGTCAAGATCAAGTTCAACGTTGTCGCCTCGAGCGTGAAGGGCAAACGGGTGATACTGGTCGACGATTCGATTATGCGGGGTACGACCATGCGGAAGATAATCAAGATGTTCCGCAATGCCGGCGCGACTGAAGTTCATGTGAGGATAGCATCCCCCCCGACCAAATTCCCCTGCTTTTACGGCATCGACATCCCCACGCATAAAGAGCTTATCGCCTCAACGCACACGCTTGAAGAAATAAAAAAATATCTCCGCGTTGACTCAATCGCTTACATGTCCATCGAGACCATGCTCTCATCGATGAACAGGCCGGAGAAAAAATTCTGCACTGCCTGCTTCGATGGCGACTACCCTTCGGAGCTTGAAGAATGCGGGGATGATAACCAGAAGTACCTCTTTGAAGACTGCGTGACGAACGAATATTACTAAAAAATTTCTCACGCGTTTCCCTTTACACGAAGCGTTCACGCTGAATGACATTTACCGCGGAGTTTGCCCATGAACAACAGCATTCGTTTTATCATCTTCATCTGTGTGACCATTTCGCTGTACAGCCTGATGAATTATTATTTCATTAAAAAACACCAGAACGTGATGACGCTCCGGTCACTGCCGGCGATCCTTTTTCGCCTCGTGCTGTTCACGGTCATACTGACTCCTGTGGCGACCGTGGTCTTCACCATGAAAGAACTGCCGTTCTGGGCCGCGGTCACGGGATTTACCGGGTACAGCTGGCTCGCCTTTCTCTTTCTCTTCCTGGTAATACACGGGACTGTTGACATCATTCTCTTCGCGGCGGAAAAAATCGGCCTTGCCCCTTCAAAATACATCAACCGGGCAGTGTTCACCGCTACGCTCGTGATCAGCATATCCGTGCTGGCCTATGGATTTCATGAAGCAAAAACGATACGGGTCGAGCGGCACACTATCCCGACGAAAAAGCTTAAAGCCGGGCATGACACCGTAAAAATAGTCCAGATAAGTGATGTGCACTTCAGCCCGATCATAAGCACTGCCGCAGCGGAAAATATTTGCCGGCTCACGGCAGAAGAAAATCCCGACATCATCGTCTCCACCGGAGACCTGCTTGACCGGGCAATAAGAAACAGCAGTGACGTTGTTTCGATGATGCGGACCATCAGTGCTCCGCTGGGCAAATTCGCGGTAACCGGCAATCATGAATTTTACTCGGGCCTGGAGTACAGCGAGCGGTTTACTGACGCTGCAGGGTTCAGGCTTTTGCGCAATGAATCGGTCACGCTCCCTGCCGGTGTGACGCTTGCCGGGGTGGATGACCCGTCCGGCCGTCATAACGGCATTGTGCCGGAAAAATCAGAAAGCGAGGTCCTTTCAGCTTGCGACCCGAAGAACTACACCATACTGCTGAAACACCAGCCCAGAATAATAGAAGAGAACACGAAATTTTACGACCTGCAGCTTTCGGGCCATACCCATGGAGGGCAGATTTTTCCGTTTACCGCCCTGGTCAGGGCCGCGTTTCCCTATCTCTGCGGCCTGTATACGATTGACGAGGGAACGAAAATATACGTAAGCAGGGGCACCGGCACCTGGGGGCCGCCCATACGGGTCCTGTCACCGCCCGAAATAACGGTCATCGAGCTGGTGCACGAGGAATAACATCCCCCCTTATTAATAAAAATGAGATAACCAGGAAGGATTTTATTCATAAAAATACTTGACGTGTCAGGACTGGTATTTTTAATACACTCACGATTTGACACACAGGTGACTAGCTCAATTGGTAGAGCAGCGGTCTCCAAAACCGCAGGCTGGGGGTTCGAGTCCCTCGTCACCTGCATAACAAAAAAAGGCGGATTTAAGACCCGCCTTTTTTATTACTCATACGAAAAAACGCCGCACCCCTCTTTCAGGAATATCCCTGCCAGGCACTGTGAACGCAAATATCCAGGTTGCAATAATAACCAGCACGTGCCGGATTATCTTTTCCTGATCCCGTTCATGATCAAATCCGTAATGCTGTTCAGCCTGTTCTCTACAAAATCATCAACCTGATCAACCTCTATATGAAAAAATTTAATCATCCCCGGGGATAAAAAATAAATAAGTATCATTCCTATAATACTGACCAGGGTCTGGCCCGGATCGACATCCCTGAAGACTCCCCTATTTATTCCATCCCGGATAACATCTACAATATGCACGGTAGATTCCCGGGAGTAAGTGGAAAGGATAACTGTTTTTGTCTTACGAAGATCTTCATCATCATTCGCAATGGCTTCCATTATTATTCTTGTGTATTCAGGATTTTCATTTAAGCGTTTGAGGAAGGTATTGTAAATATAATTGGTGATAATCTCTTCATGGCTTTTGCCTTTTTCGATGTCTTCACGTATCTCAGAAGATGATTCCCGGTTTAAATGAATAAAAATGGCATGCAAAACCTCGAGATAAAGATTTTCTTTAGTTGAAAAATAATAATACAGCATCGCCCTGTTGATCTTTGCCTCATGAGCGATCTCTTCCATTCTGAAGCCGTGTCTTCCCTTCCTGGCAATAATCTTAATCGCCGCGTTGATAATGTTTTGTTTGCTGTCAGTTTCCACGTGTTCTCCCTGCCGATTTAACGTTGAAATATTATATAGTTACGGCTGATCCCGTCACTAAACATCCTCACACTCCCGCTGTCAGCTAAGACCTGGCGACAAATCCCCCTCCGGCTTCAGTTAACGTTCAGCCACCTCCCCCTTGCCAGGGGGGAGGACGGGAGGGTATTCCCTGATTCCCTTTTTCACAAGAATATACTGATAGTATTCAATTATCTCCCGCTCCGGAGTTATCATATATAAACGGGCTTATGGTGACACCGATCCTTACGCCGGTTCGCGATAGCAGCCTTTTTAAATCTTCGGCTATATGATAAAAACAGGGTATAAGAATGAGCGTGATTACCGTGGCGAAAATAAGCCCGTATCCGAATGCCAGGGCAAGAGGCGCCACCATATAGTCCCTGCCTCCGAAGCCATAAATAACCGGCATCAGATTGAGAACTGTCGAACCGGCGGTAAGGATAATGGGACGAAGCCTGACCACGCCACCTTCCGCAATGGCGTCTTTCAGCCCGAGGCCCTCGTCCCTGAACTTGTTGATAAACTGGACGAGCACAAGCGTGTTGCTGACAATCACACCCGCAAGGCTGAACAGCCCGAGAACACTGAAGAAGGACATGGGCTGTCCGTGAACAGCAAGGGCAAACACCACGCCGATAAGGGCAAAGGGAATAGCGATCATCACAACAACCGGCATGACAAGTGAATGCATATACACAGCGAGCACGACAAAAATAATCAGCAGGGCCCCGATAAAGAGGACCTTGAGCTCTGCCATGCTTTTGTTACTATATTCCTGCTCGCCGCCACAGGCGACCAGATATCCGGGATACCGCTTTTCAATGTCTGCGAACTTCTCCTGCAGCAGATCCGTAACTTTCCCTGGTGTTATTCGGGAATCTTCTATTTCAGCCTGAACCTGCACAAGACGTCTTGAATTAAGACGGTTAATATGGGAGTACTCCTTTACCTTTTTAACATCAGTAACAAGAGCAAGGGGAACCAGGCCGCCTGACTTATTTGCCACCTTGACCTCACCAAGGCTTCCCTTGTGAGTACGTTCGTTATCATTGAATCTGACACGAACACCAACCTCTTCCTCATTCTGGTTCACTTTTGTGGAGACAGCTCCGGCAAAGGAGGCGTTCAGAGAAATGGCAATGTCCCGTGCCGATATGCCGGTCATGGCCGCCATCTTTTCATTGACGTTGTAGCGGTATTCGGTCTTTCCCTCTTCAAGGTCAATGGAAAGATCACGCACCCCTTCGACCGTGGAAAGGAAGGTGTAGTATTCTGAGGAAATTTGTTTAATAATCTTATAGTCTTTGCCGCGAATTTCAACGCTAACCGGCTTTCCCACGGCCAGTTTTTCACCATATCCGATCACTGCGACCCTGGTCTGCATTTCATCAGAAATTAATCTCTTTTTTCGCGCGGTATCAATCCTGTTTCGCATATCGCGGGAAATCTCGGACGCGGTGCGCTCCCGCTCCTGTTCAGGCGTAAGATAAATATGCACTGTTGTATTATATGTTGCCTTGCCGGGTTTGGGGTCGTGTATTTCACTGTATTCTTCACCCACATAGGTATGCATACCCACGAATTCATCATCATGAAGCGCGCTCACGACCTTTTCCAGTTTTCTGGTCTCATTCAGGTTCGCCTGGAGATTGGTGGAATAGGGAAATTTGACTTTTATCCGTATCAGCTCCTCTCCTCCGGGCGTAATAAACCTGAAACCAAGAACGGGGATGACCGCGAGAGTAATAAAAAACGCGACAATCAACAGGGCTACGGTGATATATCGATACTTGAGAAAAATCAGTATGAGGTTCCTGTATTTCCCCTGAAAATACGCGAACCCGCCCTTTGCATTATTCCCTTCGTCCCTCTGAAACCCGGCTTCCCCTGCCTTTCTCATGCGCTTTGAACCCTGTCCCGGTTTTCTCCTGAATATCCGGATAATAAACCTGAATACACGCATGGGAATAGAAAGTTCGAGTTTATCTCCTTCCTTCCCGTTCGTTTCATGCAGAAAAAAATCCATATAAGCAGGAAGAATAAACATGGCGATAAACCATGACGCGATAAGACAGGTGATTATCACAATAGGGATTATCCTGATAAACTTGCCCAGAAATCCCGTTACCAGCATGAGCGGCATAAAGGCGGTAATGATGCAAATCATGGTAATGGTCACGGGCAGAAAGACCTCCGAAACACCCTTTTCAATGGCCTCCTTTTTCCCCAGGCCGCCTTCCATATACCGATGGCTGTTTTCCGCTACAACGATGCTGAAATCAACAATCATCCCGAGTACCATGATCATACTGAAAAGGCTGATGATATTTATCGTATGCCCCTGATACCATATCACAACAAGGGCGATCATAAAAGAAACTGGCACGCCAAGTATTACCAGGCCTGAAATCCGCCTTCCCAGAAGCCACAGCATAAAGAGGCCCAGCACAACTGCGCCGAGTGCCGCCTGTTCAAGAACCGCGGAAACCCGACGCTTTGTCTGAAGGCTCTGATCATCAAAGAACGTTATTGAAATATCTTCACAGCCAGGAATCGAATATTCCGCCACCGCCTTGCGGAGACGGCCTGAAAGTTCTATTTCATCAGCGACCCCTGTTTTCCAGAGTCTGAAAACCACGGACTTCTTCCCATTGAAGCGATGATAAACATCGGCCTCCCTGTAGGTATCGGTCACTTGTGCCACATCCCGGATCCTGGTTACGGAACCAACGTCATTGCCCCTGATAGCCGTATTGTGTATCTCTTCCGCGTTCTTGAACTGCGCATCGACGCGGAGTACGAATTCCTTTTTGCCTAACCGGAGAGGCCCGCCGGGAAGGTCAATATTACGCGCATTGAGAGTATTAATGATAGTGTTGATCCCGATTCTATATCTATCAAGAGCGTCAGGATCTACTTCAACCAGATACTCGCGGTCATAATATCCGAATTTATCGATCTGGGCAATGCCGTTGATACCGTAAAAAAAATCTTCCATTTGCCTGGCAAACTCCCGGATCTTTTCATAGGAAACATCACCGTCCTTTCCCGTAAATGCGACATTGGTAAGGACCGTGTTTTCCAGGGAGATTTCCCTGACAAGAGGCGTTTGAGCAGTTGCCGGCAGGCCCTCTATGGCTTCAACCGCATCCTTGATGTCCTGGATGACCTTCTTTTTATCCTTTGCGCTGTCACCCATATAAACCATGACAAAAGAAACATTCTCAACATTATATGACCTGACCTTGTCAAGGCCGGAAACGCTCCGCAGCTTTTTTTCAATCGGGATGGAAATCAGCTCTTCAGTATCATTGGGTGAAGCTCCCGGATAGACAGTAACGATCGAAACCATATCCATGCTGGCACTTGGAATGGATTCACGGTTTATTTCTGATAGTGCATATACTCCAAAAGCAACAGTTATTATTACAATAAAATTTACCAGGAGTTTCTGATTTATGAAATAATGGATAATACGATTCATAAACATTCTGCCTTAAATGTTAATTTTAAAATCGATATAAAACCATTATTATCAAAACCGGCACATAAGCCTTATTATATGAAATTAAAACTGCATCCTGCCAACACTTTTGTTTAACCTTTTAGTTTAACACTATTGTTAATCAATAACGTTAAATTACTCATTATATTGGCAATGATCAATATTTTTAATAAAAAAACCGGCATTTAAAAAATTATCTCTCTTAATCAGACACCTTGTCAAATCCGAAATAATGTTATTAATGCCCCGATTTTCAAACGTCCTCTGACATCTTAACAGAATATCTTAAACTTTTCGTAAGGCAGGGTTATCTGTCTTTTCTCTTTTTCAGGCAGGATGTTGACCTGTTTCATGACTTACAGGTCAAACCACAATATATCTATCAAAGGCAGAGGGGACGATTTTTCTTTTTCACTTGATCGCGGAACAGGAACGATTCAAGACACGGGAGTCGGGAAGTTGATCCCTGTTGATTAAACACAAACACCCCTGTCTCACCATCCGCCCGATGGAGAGTGCCGTTGCGGACGTTATTGTTGCGGACAACCACCCTGCGCCAAAATTTTTTCCCGTACTCTCCTTCCTTTCGCCTTCAGGAGGGGTTTGACCGCGCGCCTGCCTCGCGGAAACAGATAGCCCAGGGTGGTCATGATCCCTGAAAGGGCGCCACCCGTGATCCGTTCCATCTTAGCGTCCCTGACGGTCTTGAGGACCTTTTCCGCGACCACCTCGGCCGTAACAAGAGGCTGGGACAGCGCGATTTCCGACACATGTTCAATGTCGTCCATGATAAAGCCCGTGCTGACCGGGCTTGGAGAAACCAGGCAGCATTTGATGTGTGGATATGTTTCCCGCAGTTCTTCGGCAAGCGCATAGCTGAAGGCACGCAGGCCGAATTTGGTCGCCGAATAGGTAGCCATGCCGTCAATCGGTGTCCTGCCTGAGAGTGAGGCAATGTTGATGACCATTCCGCATTGCTGCTCTTTGAAGATATCCAGAACCATGCGGGTCAGCACAATCGGGGCCTCGAAATTGACCCGGGCCATTTGAATGAGGCCATCAGGGTCGACCGTGGCAACAGTGCCCCGGCTATGCGCTCCGGCGTTATTAATCAGGTAATCGACAGTGCCCCAGCGCGACTTAACTTCGCTGAGAACCCGTGAAAATGAAGGATAATCAGTGACATTCATGGCATAGACTGCCACCCGCTGAGGATCCAGTTGAGCTGCAAGTTTTTCCAGGGGCCCTTTGCTGCGGGCAATCAATACGACATTCGCGCCCTCATCGGCAAAACATCTGGCAATCGATTCGCCGATTCCTGCCGATGCCCCGGTAATAATGGCGGTTTTTCCTTTTAATTCAATCATGAGCGTATCCTTCTTTAAGTGTAATCTAAATTATTTACGTTATTCTATCTGATTATTCGCTTATATGCATTATCATATATTAATTTTTTAATAAAGCGGCATTTCTTAAAAAATCCCCGGTCTTTTTGAATTCGCTCAACCCGGTCAATCCATGAGCACCGCACCTTTAGCCGCTGATGATACGAGCTTGACATAGCGGCGCATGAAAGAACCCTTGATTTCCCGTTTGGGCGCTTTGTATTCTGCAACGCGTTTTTTTATCTCATCATCGGTCAGGTCAATGCTGAGCGTGCGGTTCGGTATGTCAATGGTGATCATGTCTCCGTCACGGACAGCAGCGATAGGGCCACCGTCAACGGCTTCCGGTGATATATGGCCGACGCACGGGCCGCCGGTACCGCCTGAAAAACGTCCGTCAGTGATCATGGCGAGGCTTTTCAGTCCTGATACGTCCATTGCCAGGCTGATGGCCAGTGTTTCCGGCATGCCCGGTCCCGCCTTGGGCCCTTCATTCCGGATGACTATGATAACGCCGTCCTCTATGGTCTTTTCCCTGAAGGCCGCGAGCGTTTCCTGTTCGGATTCAAAGACCCGCGCAGGGCCGGTATAGGTAAGCATTTCCGGAACAATAGCGCTCTGTTTAACGACGGATCCTTCGGGCGCCAGGTTGCCGAAAAGCGCGGCAGTTGACCCTTCCTTTCTAAAGGGTTTGTCCCTGGGAGGTATTACGGTTTCGTCCCTTACAATGGCGAACTCAAGAATTTCGCTTATTTTCATATTGTACACCTGAATACAGTCAAGGTTCAGGTCGTCCCGCATCACCTTCATTACTCCCAGAGTGCCGCCTGCTTTATAGAGGTCGAGCATGCCGTGGGGGCCGCTGGGGGCTATTGCGCAGAGAGTGGGTATCTTTTTGTTGTATTCATTGAACAGTGAAAGCGGGAAGTCAATGCCCAGGTTGTACGCAATGGCCGGCAAATGGAGGGCCGCGTTGGTTGAACCGCAGATTGCCAGGTCAATAATAAGGGCGTTGATAAGGGCTTCCTTTGTCATGATCTTTCGGGCCGTAAGCCCCTGCTCAACCATTTTTACGATGTGCATGCCGCTTTTCCGGGCGAGAAGAAGTTTTTCCGAATGGTAGGCGGGAATATTTGCCGATCCCGGCATGCACATGCCCATGGCTTCCACTATGCACTGGAGGGTATTGGCGGTTCCCATTACTTCGCAGGCGCCACAGGTGGCGCAGGTGGCGCAGGCGTTTTTACTTATGTAATCGGTTTCATAGTCCTTATGGTCAATGGAGCCATTCATGGAGGGAAGGAAACGGATATTATAGAGATTCGTCCCGCCGGTGACGAATATGGTGGGAAGGTCAAGGCGCGCGGCAGCCATGAGCATGCCGGGTATGATCTTGTCGCAGCTTGCGATCAACACCAGTCCGTCGAACATCATACTGTTGACATGGGTCTCCACCATGTCCGCGATAAGGTCACGCTGGGGCAGGACATAACGCATACCCTCGTGCCCTTCGGTCATGGCGTCGCACGGCGCGGGCACGTTGAACTCAAAGGGAACGCCTCCTCCGGCATTAATTCCATCTTTCACGCGCAGCGCGATCTCTTTCAGGTGCATATGGCCGGGATTGAAATCTGTCTGAGAATTGACAACAGCGATCATCGGTTTTTCCTTGAGTTCATCCGGGTCAGCGCCTGTTCCTCTGCATACACCGGCGCGCAGGAAGCTGATAGGGTAATCTGATAAATCAAAAATCGCGTCGCTTCTCTTCTTTTTCATTTTTTGACTCCGTGAGTTTTTATATAATTGGTAACCGAGATTTTATCTTTTTCGGTGATTTGAGGCAGCGGCGACCTTACCATGGATGTAATCGGGAACCCGCTCTGCCTGAGAAATTCTTTTGAAATGGCGTGCCTCGGGGCTATGGCGCTCATGGTTATCTTTGAAAGCACTTTAAAGCCCGCCTTCTGAATCCCTGCGGGCAAAGAAAACGAATTCATTACCGGGAGAAATTCAAAAATTTTATTTTGAAGGAGCCCTGCTCTCTTGAACTCACCCGCGAGGTAGGCTTCATAGCAGGAAACGACAAGCCCCGGCACCAATGAAGCAACTGTGCACATGACACCGGCCCCTCCCCGCTTCAGGGTCTCAAGAAGCAGTAAGCCGCTCCCGGCAAAATAAGAAAGGCCTGCTTCTTCTTTTAATGAGAGAACACGTTTCATGGAGCCCAGGTTCATGGAACTGTCTTTAACGCCGGCAATACAGTCAAGATGAAGCAGCTCGGACATTTCATCCGGTGATGGATCTATCCCGGTTAACTGCGGGATATGATAGTAGAGAAGAGGGCGGTCAGCGTGTTCGCCCAGTTTACAGTAGTAATCGAGGCAGTCTTTGTGCTCAACCCTGAAGTAGGTCGGCAAAACAACAAGGTAGGCGTCTACCGGCATTGGGGCTGTTTTTTCAAGAAAGGACTCTGCTTCGCGCAGGCCGGTAAATCCCACGCAGGCAATGACCGGGACCCGTCCTTCGGCGGCCCGTGTGGCATGCTTGATAATTTCACATCGTTCTTCAAAGGTGAAATAGGGATGCTCGCCATAGCTCCCCAGCACGAGCAGACCGTGGCAGCCTTCGTTAATATAAAAATTGATAAGTTGTTCCAGACCATTGTAATCAACGGACTGATCTTCACGCAGAGGCGTGGGGACCACGGGGAACACACCTCCAAATGCATTATTCGATCTGCTTTGATGGGCCATTTTTTTCTCCATTCAGGGACAATGTTGGGTCATAATACCTGATTGTCGCGGTATATGCATTAACATAGGTTAATTTTTTAAAATCGCAGAGAGCATATGAACAGTATCATGCGGTGATTTTCGCATATGATGCGCGGATCCTGCTTAGCGATACCGGTGATATGCCAAGGTATGAGGCGATGTGGTACTGCCTGACCCTCTTTTCAATACCGGGGAAGTCTTTAAGAAACTGGGCATAACGGCTTTTTGCGTCATTCCAGAGAAGCTCGCCCTCCCTTCGCTCTTTTATCACATAAAACTTTTCAAGCGATCTGGTATATATCTTAAGCCAGCAGAGATGCCGGTCAATGAACATCCTGAATGTATCATAGCTGATGACGCATAGCGTAGTGTCCTCAAGGGCCTCGACATTTAAATGAGATACCTTCCGTTCTATGAAAGCACCAAATGATGTAATGAAATCAAATTCGAGGTTGAAGAGCTTGGTAAAGTCTCTTCCGTGTTCATCGATATAGAATACCCGCATCAGCCCCTTACAGATAAAACCGCTTAATTCAGGAACTTCGCCGGCTCTGATGAACAGATCACCCTTTTTCAAATGCATTATGTGCACAAATCTGCCGATCAGCTTCATTTCATCTTCAGGAATTTCGGCTATTGATTGTAAATAGCGGATGAGCTGGCTGAATGTTTTTTTATCGTCCCTATTCTCCACATTTTTCACGCAAGATTAAAATCTGTTTTGTGCGGGGCTTCCATATAACTGAAGAATTAACCTCTGATATTTAATTTGTCAATGATAATATGATGCCGTAAAATCATCACCGGTAACTGAGGTTTAAAACACTAACTTCTTGACAGCCTGATAACAAGCCCGCGTAATGTTGGATGATGATGCGGTAAGACTGAGCTATAGGGAGGCAAAGCCATGCTACGATTAATCCTGTGGATCAAGGAAACCAGGCCCCAGTTTCTCATCCTGTCTCTTGTGCTGACGTTTCTGGGGTCAGCCATGGCCTGGTATTACGGCAGTTTCAATATCTGGTACGCCCTTCTCGCCGGGTTCGGCCTCACGCTCACGCATGGAAGCGTCAATGCCATCAACGACTACTTCGACTATAAAAGCGGCATTGATTTAAATGTCACCAGGACCCCCTTCAGTGGGGGAAGCGGACTTATCCCGGAAGGAAAGATATCCCTGAAGCAGGCCCTTGCGGTCGGTGTCGTGACCTCGGTTGCCGCCCTGGCCATAGGCATCTTTTTTATAATCGTCAGCGGGTGGATGCTCATACCGCTCATAGCGGCTGCGGCCCTGTGCATGGTCCTGTATACGCCGGTGATCCTCAAAACCCACTGGCCCGAATGGTCACCGGGGCTGGGCCTGGGCATACTGCCCATACTGGGCCTGTATTTCATTCAGGCCGGTGAATACACCTGGACAGTTTTAATAGCCTCAATCCCGTCAGGCATCATGGTGCATAACCTGCTGCTCATAAACGAGTTTCCCGATATCGAAGCGGACCGTACCGGCGGCAGAAAGACTACACCGGTAGTGTTCGGCCTCGAGGCGGCAAGCAGATTATATATCGCAGCGACCGTAATGGTTTACGTCTGGATCGTCGGATGTGTTATAGCGACACAGGTAACCGGAACAGTGGTGATGCCGGCCTGCTGCCTGATAGCGCTGCTGAGCCTGCCCTTCGCGGTAAAAGCCATGCGAGGCTCGAAGCAGTATCATGACATGAGCAGGCTCGTTCCCGCGCTGGGGGACAATGTGATTTTTATCATGCTCACGCATGTGCTGCTGGGTGTGGGGTATATACTGGAAAAAATTTTGTAGACGCAGTAAAGAGGCCGACGAAGTCGGCCTCATGGAAGGTGTGTAGGGTAATTGAAACATGTAACCATTAATTATTCACAGCACTGGACACCCAATCCCATCTCACACGGGGTATCAAAAACTGTTTGATAGATTGGATCAACCGGTGGAGAGTTTGTACCGTTTTCAATATTATAATAGTATCCGCCACTTTTCGAATAATCGGTTATAGCGTCATAGTATGATGTAAAACTTTGCTGACGTCCCCCCATGGCACTGTCAAGAGCGAATTTTCCATTTTTATCAGGCATACCCATCATTAACAGATGGTCAGGCGCTATTGATTCAATGACCAGACTATTGATATGTTTTTTCCAATAATCATCTGTTCGATCTGAACGGTTGAACAGGAATGTATTAACCACCTGATGAGCGAGCTTATCATCACAGTCATAACCATTCTTACTAGTAATTTGACGATATGCTTCATCTCGTATTTCCTTTGTATAATTTCCCCTAAGTCTATCTTTTATCATTTTTCTGACACTATCTCTTACATAAGTATGCATCACACTTGCACAAGATGAAATAACTCCTTCACTATTATCAAGTCTGAAAAGAGACATCAGTTTACCGGAATATTTACTGGCCCACCAGATAGTACCAGAACAATGGCTTCCATTCCCATATGAACGTTCACCCCAATATACCGGTTCATATTCCTTGACCTTCGCATAAGCATTAAGAATATAATAGCCACTGAAATCTTTCATATAATCTGCAATTTCATGCACATACACTCGGCTATCTTCATTCTGTATTGTTAATCGGGCTTTAAAGGCACCTTCGCTTCTTGCCTCTTCTGTGAGAATTCCCGGAGATCCATTACTTAGCTGAACAGGATAAAATCTATAAGGAAGTTTTACTTTTTTTCCAACGACATAATACCTGTGATAATCAACAATTCTCTCTAAATCAGACATATTAAATGTATTATGTGTCATTTTTTTTTCTGAACCACTATCATCAGTAATCATCATACAATGGTCCCAATAATGTCCAAGACAATTCATAATATTTCCAATAGCACTGTCGGGATCACTGCTCAGTATAATATCACCTTTTAAAGCATTGGATTCTTCTGGTTTAAACATCCATACTGAATAACCCGTCTGAAAAACAGAAAATAGCATTAATATCAATAATAAAATTATTCTTTTAATTTTCATTTCTTCATCTCCTTTGATAGATATAATTAATGAAATATCGGTAAAAATCAATTTTACAACTTTCCTTCTCTCTCAAGGCGGTTCAGGTCAGAGGGAGTAATTGGCTTTCCTTTTCCCAATATCGCTTCAGCCCTGTTAAGCTTTTCGATCATACTTTCATCGGCGACCACTTTATCGCTTGCCACGACCGTCCTGCCAGAAGGCGGGATATCAAGATACATGTTGGCTTTGACAGTCCTGTCATTACCCAGGGTACCCCTGAATTCGATTCCCACGACACAGATCGTATCATTAAACACTGACTGATCGATACTAATTATATCGTTGATAAAAGAACCCGCAGGGATATTCGACGTTTTTAACAGATTCGATATCCCCGCGTTCTCTTCAACGGTGTCATTGTTTGACGCACATGAAATAAATCTCATCACAGCTTCGGTAAACTGGATGTCCTCGTCATAGATATTATACATGGTCACCTCAGCATCATATGAATTCCCCTTGATATCAGGAAAGCGATTGTACTTGACCGGGATCGTGGGATTCCCCATCTGGTTAGAGATATAATGGATATTGGGAATTGATACGGTCTGCCTTGTTTTTGCGGTATTCCCTCCATCATCACGAGCCGTGACAGAAACAACGAAGGAAGAAACATACCGGTCATATTTTCTGCCACGATAATCATGGGAAACAAATTTCTTTCTTGTGGAAAAAGTCGTTCCATCGCCGAAATCCCAGGTATAGAGACAGTCTTCCGACAGTCCGTCATAGTCAGATATCTCAAAATCAAGTATTTCCTGATTTTCCGCTGAATGCATAAACTTGAATGCAAGAAAAGCTTTTGGCTCACAACTGACAACATTGATTGAGACTTCTTTACTATCAATACCTGTTCCCGTAAAATCCTTCACTAAAACATTAAAGGTCTGTGTTCCTTCTTCAGTAAAACGTACCACGGCCGGGTTTCCCGAAACCACGCCGATCTGATAGTAAAGATTGGAATCAAGTCCGCCGGGATTAGACGCCTCAACATATACTTCAACTTCCTCATCAACACACACCGTTTCTTTTTCCAGAACAATGTTGCTGATATAAGTCTCTTTATGAATTTGAACAGTTTCCGGTTCATGAAAATGCTCAAACAAAGATGAAAAAAACCGGGGAATACTTTTTAATGATTGTTCTTTTTTAATTGAGCTCTTTCTTGAGCAGACCGGTTCCGCATTTTCTTTTGTGTATTGGAGTATTTGAATTATTATCGCCCCGGTAATCAGTACACATATCGGAACAAATAATTTTTTCTTTTTCATATCATAACTCCATCTGCTTAATTTATTGAAACGCCCCGGTAATCATGTAAAAAATTCAGCAAAAGCCCCCCGCCCTTCTATAAAAGAAAGTTACATGAAACCTTTAATTTTGATTATTGGTCCGGGAATCCCTTTATACAGGGATGGGTAAAAATAGATGATTAAGTTTCAATGAAACTTATTTGGATTAAAAAATTATCGTGATGCCAGTGACGTATTACTTTTAATCATGTTCTCCAGCTTCGCGACACGCTCGCTGATTTTCTCAAGAGAAGCGAGGCGCTTTTTCAATACCGCGTTTTCTTTCTCAAGGGAAACGGTCCTGAGGTTCATTTCCTTCATGGCTTCAACAAGTATCACTGAAAGTTTTGAATAATCCAGTGATTTGTAGCCGTCATTATCGGTTGTAACCAGTTCCGGGATTACCTTTTCAACATCCTGCGCGATAAAACCTATCTGTCGGTCTTTGGAAAAACTGCGGTCCTTAAATTTTTCACTGTTCCAGTCATAGGCCACTCCCTGGAGTCCCATTATTTTCTGAAGGGCGTGGGATACCGGGGTGATATTGTGTTTAAAGCGGCCGTCTGAAGAGCATGAGTAACCCTGGGCAATTACCGTGCCATAAAAATTACATATTCCTGTTGTCCAATGCAAACGTAACAAATTTCTTTTACCTTCTCCATTTTCAAATGCACTCAATTGCAACCCCCCCCATAATGGAAAAATATAATAATCCTCATTTTCATGCCCTGACTCAGTTGTATTAATAACAATTCCTGTTCCTTCCAACGTCTGGCTATAGGCATAATTCTGGGTAACAAAAAACATCATCATACAAAACATGAGACTAAATAAAAACATTTTACCGAAATTCTTCAGCAGATTACACATAACTCATCCTCCAGTATTATTAATTCCTCTTTTAACACAAAACATATTTGATAAGTTCAGGTTACGAGGTTCTACTCTATAGCGTGATCAAACACATTTACGTGACAAAAATATTTTAAAAAAAGAGTGAAAATCCTATCCCTGCTGAAAAAAACTGAACAATGCCGTCCTGTTCAAAAATAATGGCGTATTCAGGTTTCAGCTGGAGCTGGAACAGGTGCGTGAAACTGTATCCCAGATCCAAGCCGAAGAGCAGAATGGGCTGAAAAGCGTCGTGTGCCGAGTAATCAGAGCTGTCCCTGTTGCGGTAATAATACACAATATTGTATGAACCACCGAATCCCAGAACCGGGTTAACAGAAAAATCTCCGATACTGAACCGGTATCCCGCCAGAGCGTTAACCGGAACCATCATGGCGTGATGGGACTCATGTGATTTGCCGGTAAAGTAGATGAACCTGGCAGCGCCCCCTGCCTGAAAGCCCGGAACCAACAGATCTTCAACCATGCAGGTCATGGTAAAGCCGAAACCCGGGCCAACTTTCCGTGCCAGGTAATCCACCGGGGTCAGGAAATTAAAGGCCGTTGAAAAAACAACCGTTTCCCCTGCCTTGTCCAGGCGTTCCATCCTGCGCGAAATACTCCGCGAAATCCGCTCTGCCGCACGGCGAATCTTCCCGATGTCAGATGCTTCCGTGCTGTCAGCGATAACAATCCGTTTCTTTTCAACATCAACGACCTTTATCTGAATTACATAGGAAACATCCTTATCAACGCTTCCCAAAATCACATATTTCGCGGAAAGCAGCTTGCCTATCGTCACAGCGCAGTCCCTGTCATGACATTCGGCAATCTGTCTTTTCCGCTCCGCCATGATGAGATTTATATGCTCTTTTTCGAGGATGTCAAACAGGCCGGTCTTGAAAAGCTCAAGCTCAATAGTATTGCGCGCGATCCGGGCCGTGTCCGCACCGCTATTGTTGGCGCTAAAATTCATGACCGCGATCCGCTTTTTAGGCGCAGTTTTTTTTCTCTTTTGTTCAGCAGCATCCATCCGCCCTGATTGAAAAAAAACAATACCGAAGACAGACAGGATGAAAATAATACGTTGTAAAATAATTTTACCGTGAATTGACCGGCAACGCCTCTGCGATCTTTCGCGCGATCGTTTTAGATGCTGCATTAATTTTTTCCCTCGATTGAATTTCCTCGGATGTGTAGAAAAGAAGTCGCGAATCCGTCACGTCAGAAACACGGGCAACCACAATGAAGGAATCATCCTTCTGTTCGACTGATCCGATCAACATCATTCGGTATCTTTTTATATTACCGGTTTTTCGCACATTAACCGTGTATTGCTCGCCCCTGAGTCGAGCCAGTTCCCCGGCAATGATATCAGTCACTTCAGCTGAAAGTGTTTTTTCAGTATTCTCAGCGGAAAAAACCTGGATGCCGATCCTGCCGGCAACTTCAGCCGACTCCCGAGGGTCAAATGACTCCTCAATATTCGAGGGGGGATGTTTATCGGCCTCAACAGAAATTTTTTCTTTATCAATGATCCTGATGATATACTGAGCGGATGCATAGGCGCCCAGGCCGATAACCGCCACGCTTGCCGCGGTCACGGCAGCGAGGATGACCGCGCTCTTAACGATAGTCACACCCAAACCAAGCTTTTTCAGAGAAAAAAACAGTGAGGTGACAAGTCCAAACGCGAGGCTGTATCCGCCCGCCTTTTTTAAAATAACAGCAAACTGGCTGTTTTTATGTATTAAAACATGCCGCCTGACCTCAACCGGGACGGGCCGGGTGAACCTGTAGTTATCCAGAAATTTTTCAAAGAGTTCAGTCCGGTTCATTACAGGATGTCCTCAATATTTTTTATTCCTTTTTTAGACAGAGAATCAAGGAGCCTGTTAACAGTCTTCCCATAGCGGTATCGCACCTGCCTCTTTGACATGCCCAGCTCCCGTCCCGCTTCCTCATAAGAATAATTGTTCACCGCTATCAGATTAAAAAGCAGGATGTCCTTCTCGCTCTCATAATTGCACTCGTTCTCAAGAACATCGTTGATGATTATGCGGGCGTCCCTGAACCCGTTCACGAAAGCGAGGTTCATGTCCTGAAACAGTTCTTCAATATCAACCGGCTCGGCCCTTCTGCTCTTATAATAATTCAATACCGCGAAACGGATTGCGCCGAGGAGCCATTTGCGCGGATTTTCAACTGTATCCATTTTTTCGTAAAGTTTAATAAAAAGGTCCTGACAGATGTCTTCCGCTTCGTGAATATTATTAATTTTTGAATAGACCACATTGAATACTATGGAATAATGATCACTGAAGACCTCTGCGAACTTTCTGTTTTTCCAGAACATCAAATAAATCCTGATTGCCCATTACATAAAATATCACCGGCAGCAGTTCTTTCCCTTATCGGATGTAAAACAGGGAGAATAGCAGGGATGTTTGTAGCTTACAAGATAACTGATAGAGAACTCTATCGTGCCGGAAAAGCTGTTTCCCGCGAGGTCCTCAATATCAGAAGGACGGCATAATTCCAGATGATACTCGCCCGGCGGCACCAGTGCACGATTAAAATCCAGTCTGACCACAATAATATTCGGCCGCCGGGGATCATGCATCACGAAATCCTCGGTAAAAATTTTGGTATTGAAGTCCGGGTTCGAATTGCTCAGGACAATTTCTATATTTCTGAGAGACTCTGATTTTAATGCTTCATTAAAATTTATCCTGATATCAAATGACTTAAGAGAATTCTCCGCGTTGACCAGGTACTCGGGGCTTATATAATCAAGTACGGGTGGATCAGAGTCGAGAGTTCCGCCGGTATTAAAAAACGACTGAAAATCATCTTCAAGTATTTTGCCATAAATGCTTCTCACTCCCCGTTTGACAGTCACACAATATTTTTTTTGGGCTTCAAAAAAAATTCCCTCAGGAAGATGAAACATGACCACGCCAATCCCGTTATTATAGACGGTCAAGGAACCCTGGACCCGTTCCCTTCCAAATCCCGTCTCATCAATTTTTTCAAGAATAACTGTTTCATCAGTAATAGTTGTCGCGTCAATCTCACATGAAAAATAAACAACGGGGTTCCTGTTGAGCGCCACGTCATTTTGATCGTTACCCGGAATGATACTGTCAACAACAGGCGTCTGGATCACCGGCTCGGAATCAGGTGTTGAATCAATATCATGATAAAAAAGATTGCTGCAGCAAATACATACCACAAATGCCAGTGGAAACAATTTTATTCCCTTCATCCCTCTACCCGATATCAGTAGTGTGCTTGTTTGGTGAAAATGTCTATTATAGAGCACCAATGTCAATAATTTTTTCTCAGGGCGCTTAACACATATTCCTAAAGAATAACGCCGGTTCGTTGGCTGAACCGCTGTCACTGGTTTATGTCGTGCCATTTCCAGGCTAAGCCTCTAACGTGAACAGGCATACGCAAAACATTGCTTCACTCCCTAGCCATGGAATCAGGCATTATAGCAGCCACCGACATACGATTTAACTTACGATATCGAATTTTATCCGTCAAAATACGCATTAACATCAGGCATTGAATTTTATACACCGAATCGTTCTATAACATATTTTCAAAAAAATTATATTGTCCAATTACGACGCTGTTCATATATTACCGCCATGGAACTGAAAAAAATCTCGGCCTTCGTCATTGTAATCGCGAAAAAAATTCTTTTCTATGGCCTGTTGACAGTGTTTTTGTTCTTTTTTCTGTACGCACTGAAGTCCGTGCTCGGCATAGACATTTTTCAGGACTTCACCATTGAGGACCTCCCGCAATTTATCCTCTTTCTCCTGGGACCTGACCGGTGAAATCCTTTATATCTCGGGACGGATGAAAAATCGCGTGCAGGAAACCGATACCAAACCTGCTATCGAAACAATTCCAGAATATACCGCCGGGATACCTCGTGACGATGATTCATGTGCAGGCGCGTATCGCGATACGCGCCTGCACATGAATCATCGTCATCCGCTTTTCATCCCTCCGTCACCCGCATTTTTTCTTTTCAATTCTAAATGTTATCGACAAAACACGCCCCTGCCTGGCTTACTGTCGGTGAATGAATTATGCGACACGAAGAAAGAAATACCACGCTTAACCGCTGCAGGCCAGGACATGGCGCCTCATGCGCGCTGTGCTGCGGCAGCCACAACTATACGCGCGCACCTGAGCAGATCGGCGATCTCTTTTATGAACGGGCGTGCCTGCATCCGCAGCTGCCGTTCAGATACCAGGAGGGCTCAACCGAAACGAAACTCTTCGCCGACGCCATGCAGTGCCCGCACGTGGGCATGGACAGCTCCGATGCGGGATGCGTGTGCTGCCTTATTTATTCAGAAGCTGACCGGGGGGATGACGTCGAACGCTTCTTCCGCGGCACGTGCAGAAACTTTTACTGCAAGGCCTGGGACGACCTCACCGACGAGGAGGTGCTCTTCGCCGCCCGTCTCATGGGTGACTGGTACTACTACGGGCTGTTCATCAATGACATTGCGGCCGTACAGGAGATGTCCGCGCTCTACGGCACACCGGAAAACGTCCCCCCTGAAGAGATCGAATCGCTTAAAGAAACACTCGAACAGAGGCTCATGGACGAGGACGGAAAATGATCCCGAAAGAAATAAAACATAATACAGGGAGCCCGTAAAAGCTTTTGACAATAAAATAAGTTTTATTTATTTAAATTTATTTTATCTATATAATTTTATTAGTTTATACTAATTTTTTATTGACAAAAACAGGGCCCGACATATGATCTCCTGCAGTTAATTACTTTGCCCAGGAGGTCAGTCATGAATCATCCGGCCATACAACTCTTTACATCAACCAGGCAGAGAAAAAAAATATGGGACGTCAGCACCAATTTCCACTGCTCAATCATCGGGACATGCCTCACCCTTGAAGAAGCCGCAAAAATACTCATCAAGGCCGGGTATCCGCTGACTCCGAAAACATCCGATTACATGATCCACGGTACTGCGGTGTCAAATGCCGGGATAAAAAACAAGCTTTCTTCAATCATACAAAAAACTCTCGAATACAAGTTCAAAATGGACATACAGTATTATTCCCGGATCTCGAACGCCAATGACCTGAGGAATTCCTTTGAAGAGTCCCTGGAAAAGGGCAATATCCCCGGGCCCTACTGGGCAGTAATGACCCACCCCTGCTCGACAACAGATATACTGAACGAAGCGTTCGGGAAGATTCACATGCTTTCCCATCTGAACGGCGCGTCGCGGGCCGGGAACATACAGAGGGTCAACTATCTGGAATCAAAACTCAAAGTGCTTGAATCCGAAAAAAGCAATTACAAAAAACGGATAAGGGAGCTTGAGAGAAACACCGGGATGATGCAATCGCTTTCTCATATGAAAAGCGAAGATAAAAAAACGATCTCCCATTATGAACAGCAGATAGCTGACCTGAAATCAGACGGAACAATGGGAAGGCTTTTTGACGAACTCTTTGTGATGGCGAACATGTATGAAACTGAAAAATTCAACAAAGAGAAGGCCGGCGAAAAGGTAAAACATCTGGAAAAGGCACTTGCCGAACTTACTGAAAAGCATCAGGCCCTGAAACATGAAAACGAAACACTTTTAAAAGAAGCTTATTACCTTGAAAAAGAACTCGACAGCTTCATCGATAAAAAGCAGTCATGCGATTCCTGTTCAAACGACCAGTGCCAGTGCAGAATGATGACCGGTAAATCAGTGTTATATGTCGGCGGAAAAACGGCAGTCATCCCCCACTGCAGGGCCATAGTTGAAAAAAACGGCGGCTCGTTTATACACCACGACGGCGGCATTGAAGACAATCTTCCCGGCTTGCATAACATTATCGGCAAAGCCGACGCCATATTCTGCCCGCTTGACTGCGTGAGTCACAATGCGAGCCTGAAGCTCAAAAAACTGTGCAGACAGCACAACAAGGAATTTGTCATGCTTCGCAGTTCCGGTCTATCGAGCTTTTCAAGGGAATTACATGAAGCGTTCATCCACGGCCGGTCAAACTAATAAGGCGCGGGTGCGGCAATGATGCGGACTATAAAATCGCCGATCAATCACGAATGTTCATTAATCAAATATCTCTTTTATATGCGCAGGGGCGCAGTATGGATTCCGCCCCTGCCATATCTCTTCATGATCAAAGAGAAGGTCGCGGCCCGACTTCTGGATCACGGGAACAATTACTACCGTGTCCGGTCCACGATGACCGGCACATTATTTCACATATAGGAGGAGGCGAAAGGTAATGACAAAAAAAACAGTTTTGTTGCTTTTTGCATTTATGCTTTTCAATTCATGCTCCAGGGGAGGCGGGGAGTACGGCCTTGACGCAAACATCCGGACCGATACCCTGCTTTTTCTGTCATCAAAAAACGGTGAAGTGAAGCCCCTGGATTATTCAAAGGCTGTTAAAGAGATCGGCACGGACGGCCTGCCGAAGATATGTCTCTGCCGTGCTGTGGGTTTCAGGATGTCCCAGATCATAGCGGCTTTGTGGAAGGACAACGTTCTCAGGACCCATGAAATTGAGTCCATAACGACAGGCTGGAATTCAGAGGGGCCCTATGAATTTTTTGAGGAAACCCTGGGCATGCCAGAGAAAAAAATAATCATAGCGCCCGGATCCGCCTCGCATGACGAGCTTGCCGTCAAGGACTGCTGGTACACATTCAGGCTCACGGACGGAAGGACAGTTACTCTGAGGGGGAAAAAGGAGATTTACGGTGAATTCCTCGATCTCCGGTCAAGAATGCATAAAGGGGAAAAGGGCATCGCGCAGAGGGTCAAAAAAGCCCGCACTGATGTTGAGATAAATTTGGCCGCCCTGCCCTGTAAAAACAAATTCGAAATTTCCATTGATAAAGGAGGAAAATTATGAAAAAAAATCTGTTACTTTTATTGTCGGCTTTTGCACTACTGATGGTCCCCGGCTGTGATGACAGCAGTGATGATGACAGTTCAAAGGTTTCGCCAGTTGAAAGCCCCTACCTGATCTGCGTAAACCGTAATCCCGGTGGCGTTGGATTTGATTTTGACTCGGGCATTGCCTACAATCTCGACGAGAATCCCGACATGGACTGGGACCTCAGGATAATGACACACAAGGGCCATAAAGACGCCAATCCGCGGCTTGGCCACAAAGGACGTCCTGTTATCGACCTTGCAGGGACTTCGTCTGGCGGAGCCTCCGGTTATCGCCACGGCAATAGCGTCGATGAAACCGCTTATGGGGCCTTTGGGCTCTCTGATGTTGTTGATTCCAGTTTCGCCTTTGATCCTGTTGACGGCTATGACATAAGCAATGTCGAAACAATCACCTATGACCACAGTGACGGTAACGGATCAGAAACCGGATATGTCTATGCAGGGACTTTTAATTCAACCGATTATGACAGCGACGCGGAAAGCGATAATACTCTGAGGGAAGTATACAACGCTTCCTTTGCTCTCGCCAATTACGGGACAAACGGTGGCTTTGAATACTGGTGGTCGGGAGGCTCATTCGCAACGCCGCTTTACGTGATTAAAACCGACCAGGAAACGGTGGTAAAGTTCTGGCTTGAGGAATTCCCTGCATCAGGAAGTGACGTCCCCACCACATCGGGATATATAAGGATCAGATGGGAAGTACTTGAGTAAATCCATGCCTGACCCTCCTTTAATAAAAGGGAACCTCTATAAATTACATTATACTTACCCCCTTTTGTTAAAAAGGGGGTCGGCCAGAGGCCGGGGGGATTTCATCCCCCCAGTCATGGAGAATCAAATGAAACCACTAAAATATATCATATTAATTATTTTTTTATTGAGTGCCCTTTTTTTACAGCGTCCCGGTCTCTATAGCAAGGAGATTGATGAGACAAAGGCTCAAAAGGGCGAGGATTTTACCGTAGAAGTTGCGGATGAGGACGACGCTGAAGAGGGCGCATCAAAAAAAGATAAGGAATCGAAAAAGGTCATCATTGTCACCGCGGACAGGCTTGGCAAGGAACTTACCGACATCCCCCTTGCTGCTTCGGTTGTGGACAATAAATACATTGAGGAAAAAGTCATGGTCTCCATGGCTGACCTTCTTAACGAAACTCCCGGCTTTAGCCAGGTCTATGAGCACCATTCCCCCCTGATCCTCAGGGGATCGGCCACATCGCGCATGCTTATGCTGCACAACGGGAACCGGCTTATGGGGTCGATGCCCCAGGGATTCATGGGACAAAACGTCAATGTTTACGGCATAGACCGGGTTGAGGTGATCCGCGGGCCGGGATCGGTTATTTACGGCTCAGGGGCCAATACCGGTATAGTCAACATCATTGACCGCGATATTTTTAAGGAAGAAGGCATCGGCGGCTCCGTGTCAGGCTCATACGGTTCCAACAGCAATGAAGGCATGGCGCTGGGCAGCTTTCACTGGAACACCGGAGAGCTTTTTGCCATGCAGTTAAGCGGGAGATACCGCAAGGCGGAAAACATGCACTACGGCGGCGGCAAAGAAGCCGATAACAGCTTTTACGAAGACAAGGACGCAGTAATGAAACTCGGCTTTAAGGTTAATGAAAAAAACAGGCTCATCCTTGAAAGCTCCGCACACTTTGGCGGCCCCTGGGGAAAACCTGCGGGCTTTAACAAGAATGAGTATATGAAGGCCCGCAACGAAAATGACACCACCTGCCACGGAGCGCTCTTTTACGAGGCCCGGAAACTCGGGGTTGTTAACACCATCACCGCTTCGGCCTATTACAATTACGAGACAAGGGACTACTTCAAAAAAATATATACCACCACCGGTACTCTGAGTCAGACAACGAAGGTTTCCTATGAAGACCAGTACGGGGGAGGACGTTTGCTCTGCTCATTTGACCTTCCCGCGTCTAATAATCTCAGCATTGGCGTGGACGGTTACGTTTTCAGAATCTGGAGCCCGGAAGAAACAACAAGCCATATAACAGATTCAAAAAGCGAAAAGGACGGCGCACAGGGGGCGGGCACGGTTGATGTGGGCGTTTTCGCTCAAAACAAATGGGACATCAATAAAATTTTTCACCTCGTTGCCGGTGTTCGCTATGATTATGCCCATGTTACCGAAGGGGAAAAAGACGGTTCTGACGGACGAAATGAAGACCGTCATGCTCCCAGTGGCAATATCGGTTTTATCGTGAACCCAACGGACTGGAGCAGCATAACCTTAAATATTGGCCGCACCTTTAGAATGCCAGATGCTATTGACATGTTTACCGAACGGACCACCTGCGCGGGCACGGTTGCGGCTAATCCCGATCTTGACCCGGAATACAGCTGGAACTTTGATATCGGCTACCGGGGATACTGGAAAGATCTGCAATGGGACCTGGCGCTTTTTGCGAACTACTATTCCGATCTCATTGTTAAAGTCGCTGACGGCTCAGCCTATAAGATGATGAACAAAGAAAAAGCGCGCATAATCGGCGGCGAGGCTTCTCTTTCTTACAAGATAAGGGATATTATCATAAAAGGCATGCACCTGAAGCCGGGGATTGTTTTCACTGCTTACCGCGGGGATGATTTTACAAGCAGCGGAAACCAGTGGGAAATATGGGAATCGGGAAAAGTATTAAACGGCATCCCTCCCATGCATTTGAAAAGCTATATACGCTATTCCTATGCGGGTGAAATATGGAACTATTTTCTGGAATTTGAAGTTGATTATTCCTTTAAAAAGTACCGCGTACCGGGAACCGTATCCGAGGCTGCCTGGAGCAACGAGGATACCGACGCCTATACCCTGCTTAATATAAAAACAGGTGTTACGATCTTTAAAGCATGGCAGGGACTTGAGGAAATTAAGTTGAATTGTGCTATTAAAAACCTGCTGGATACCCGGTATCATCCTTATGGTTCGTATATATGGGGCAAAGGCCGGGATATAAAAGTTTTTCTCAGCTTTAACTTTCAGTAATGTCGATGTTATTCTACGCTCAAAGCAGGCTATTGATACTGAATCAAATAATTTTCCTCAGAGTAAATATTTAGGTTTATACATTTTATATTTTACCCTCAGAGTAAATATAATAAAACAACAATTGGCATGGATACATAGAGCCATATTTACCTTTATAATCAATTCATATATAGACAATCTAGCTAAAAGTAAAGTAATAAAAAAATAATAAACTTATTTGAATGCATTAACTACTCCGACAAAAAACTAATAGTTAACAATCCTGTAATGTATTTAATAAAATAATCTCGTTTGCTTTACAGAAAAGAAAGACTCAACCTTTTATTGTAGGCATCCTCATACTGTTTAAATTTTTTAACCCGTTCCTGAAAGGTGCTTCCAAGTTTCAAATAGTATTCATGGATCGTAATCTTCACCGGCGATAGATAGTTTTCATCAAGATAAGCATGGATACTTGAATATTTATATTTCCTGGGATCACAAACAATACCGGCCCGCACGGGATTGTGGTTAATATAATTTTTCAGCCACATAAAATACCCTTCAGGATCATCACTCATCTCAATAATGGTATCTCCGAAACGTTCATTCCAGAATGCGCCTGTTCTACCTGTTATTTTATTGTAACGTCTGGCATACTGTGCCTTGATAAACTGCATAATATGGGATATATCTGCCTCATTTTTAACTGTTTTTATAACAAAATGGAAATGATTATCCATAATTGCATAAGTTGATAGCTGAAAAATATATTTTTCCATTGCCATATTGATCACCTCAAGAAGGAGGTCCTTCATCCTGTCAAGGGTCATCAAATTATCTCTATTGTGACATCGTGAAAAGGTGTGATACGTTACGTCAGGTAAACATATTCGTCGTGGTTGTGCCATACTTTCCCCTTCCTGTTTAAGGCCTTTACTGTTATACGATTGGCGGGGGAAAATAATAAAAATAAATGCTTCCTCAGAGTAAAAACAGGATTCTATCATCACGTCACAACCATCGCCGAACACTCTCCTTGTAGTCAAGAAACTCCCTGGCAAAAATATCTTCCATCATTTTTTCCTCAAAGGGGATAAAAATTACTCTGAGGATGACGCAGAGAATGACCGGCGCAACAAGCGTGAGCACATTACCGGTGATCAGTGAAATACCCGCTACAAGCAGTATGCCTCCAAGGTGCATGGGATTGCGTGAAAATTGATATGGCCCCTCTTTTACCAGAAAGGTGGGCTTTTCATAATTTTCCGGTGTTCCTGCCCTGTTAAAGTAAGCCCAGGCCCACAGGTTCAGGCCTACGCCCAGCAGAATAAAAATGATCCCCGTAAGCAGAAAAGGTAAACCGAGAATTTTCATTTCTGGAAACAAAAGGACCAGTAACACAATGACCAGAAGGCAGAAAAGCACATAAACGGGGGGCTTGATTTTTTCAGGCTTCACGGCAAAACACCTTATTAAAATATTTTTATGACGGTTTCAGACCGACAAACATTGTGTACATCACAAAACCCGCATAATTTTCGTCAGATAATATATATTCACCGCCTGTGGGATCAGTGATGTTCAGATACTGTTCACGTAAATCAGCAGATATCTCCTTAGCAGCTGCCCCATAAAGCATATTCAGGGACATCAACAGTGCTGCTTTCTGGTCCTCTGAAAGTTGACCGCTGAGGTCAACAGGAAAATTCCGGCACGCGATTCCAGTGAAACCGGTTCTGGAAAGCCATGCTCCTGCCTTAAAGCTGTGGAACTCCCTCGCGCTTGAGGGGTTCAACGGCCTGTTAGCACTCATTGTCGCCTTGAGTGCCGCTTCAAGAAAAGGATAACCCGGAAGCAGTTTCTGATCCGACCAGAAAAGAATGGCAACTTTTCCGCCTGAACGGAGAACCCTTTTGAATTCATTGAGAATGCTATACGGGGTGGTATCAATGGCGCCCTGCTCCGGATCTCCGATCCACAGCCCGTCGCAGCACCATATAAAGTCATACAGGTCATTCTTATCACTGAGACTATGCAATTCACGTTTTTCAAAATTAATGGATCCAGTTGTTTTGTTACTCTGAATCATTTCCGTTGCACAGGCAAGATGTTCTTCTGAAATATCACCTCCAATAACGGTCAGACGCGGGACCTGCTCAGCCATCCAGATGCTATGCCTTCCAATCCCACAGGGGACGTCAAGAACCATACTTCCCTCTGTTATACCAAAACAGTCAATCGCAGAACGAATCGCGTTCTCGGTCAAGCTGTTTGCTAATTTAAGTGATTTAATATATTGTTCAGCAGAAAATGTTGAGGGAGAAGACTCTCTATTGTTCCCGGACATGCCTTGTTCCTCCTTGATGCTTGTTTGCTGCATTATAATCCCTCACTGGCAATTACTATCCTTTTTTAAAAACCTGACGCCTGGTTATTGAATTGATATAACCATCCTCTACGAGGTACATACCCGCGTCTTTACACAGAGAGGCATACGTGTTTCGCCAGTTGTCCTGCCATTTTCCAAATATAAGAAACGGGAACCATAATGCGGCCAGAATTCTCCGCCAGGGCCTGCTCCAGTCAACAAGCACAAAGAGCCCTCCCTTTTTCAGCACGCGGGCCGTTTCTCGTATAGCGCCTCTTCTCACCATGGGTGGGGTTTCGTGCAGGGCCATGGATGTCGCGGCAACATCAAAATATTCGTTTGGAAAAGGAAGAGCGTCCATCGAACATCGGTGAAACTCAAAGACCTGTTGAAAATAATCCGTTTTTTTCTTTGCATGATTCAACTGGTCATCTGATATATCAACTCCATGTACCGCTTTAACGCCTTTTAGCTTTTCTGTAAAAGCTATGCTCAGTGATCCTGTACCGCATCCAAGATCAAGAATTACGCTGTCCATTGGAACTTGCACCTCGCCGACAGCTTTACGGTAAAAATCCGGCCCCATCCCAACCATGGACGTCAGGCGGTCATAGCTGGCGCCTCCCCAGAACCCTTTAAATTCACGGCCTTTCCCATCCATAAAGAACCCCCTTTGTTTACCCGGTCAAGATATCGTCTGCATTGATGCAGCATACTGTATCCCAACAATATACCCAGTATGAAATCCTCCTCATGGGACAGATCACTGAGTTTTGGCTTATTCAGATTGCGTACCATTTCCATGCAGAGGCAATCACCAAAATATACATTTATAACATTGTCCGATACGTGGTGTATCAGAAAATCAATGCTGTTCTTTTTGAGCTTTCTGATGATCTGTTTTTTGTACTTAATGCTGGTTGTATGTAATATCAGGTTTCTTATGCCCTTTTTGTACTCATATAAATGATTATAAAAAACTTCCACTCAATGTCCTCCGCTACTATATCCATTACCTATACATAAATAAATTTGTCAATCAAAATGTTATTTATTACTAATTTTATTATAAGAACCTAATTTTATATAAATTTCACAAATAATGCAAAAATAATAAAATTAAAAATAAGTCACTATACCATCAATGAAATAAACTTAACGGGTCCTGAATTAAAAAATTTATTAAAAAATTATTCTTGACGAATGTTTCTCTTTTGAACGTGATGATATCAATGGCTGAAGCAGGGTGAAATTCCCTCACTGACTGGCAACCGTAAAAGTCGGAGCGTCGTTAAAAAATCCTTCCAGATATGAGGTACTGCGATGAAAAGAATAAACTTTCTTATTCCTCTTATTTTTTTTCTTCTCCTAATCTCCTGTGATGACAGCGACACCGGCAGAAATTCAGGAAAAAGCAGCAAAAAACAATCTTATGAAAAAGACCTGCGGGTATTCTGCAATTATGAATCACAATACATCCACAGGGGAGCGGCCATAACCTTCACTACAGAAGAAACAAATGGTATTATCTCTATCGGCTCAGCTGCAAATTCAAATGCGACTGCGCCTGACCTGTGGACAGAAACAGACACCTTCATCTTTAACGATACTGGTACTGTAAAGATATTCGCGCGAGTCCTTGTGAATGATGAGGCAGCCGGCGAAGAATATACCTTTACCTATGAGGTTGTAGAGGACTATCCCTGGTATGACGAAGAAGGCGTATCAAAGGATGACGCTTCCCTGGTTGCCTGGGCTGACGGTTATTCCGAATTTGAACGGGGATATGACCGCACCAGCATATACGATAATCCCACGGTCTACGGCGACCTGGATTACCCGGAACGCGCGTACGGACCGGCAACAGGCGACAACTTCGACGTGGTCGTCTTGGGAAACCACGGATATATTACGCTGACGTTCTCAGGCGGTATCGGCAACGGCGAGGGCTTTGATTTCGCTGTCTGGGAAAACGGCTTTGGCACCCCTTCGGTCGATTCATTCTTCGCGGAGCTCGCGTACGTCGAAGCAAGCTCGGACGGCGTGAATTTCGTCCGCTTTGACTCGGTGTCGCGCACCGCGTCCCCTCCAGGCGGGTACGGATGCGTCTGCGTACACGACATCTACGGACTCTGCGGCATGCATCCCAACGCGTACAGCGAACCCTATCTTGGTACGCCTTTTGACCTTGAGTGGCTGCGAAACAAGAAAAGCGTTGTTGACGGCACCGTTGACCTTAACAACATCACCCATGTGAGGATCATTGACATCCCCGGCAATGGCGAAGAGGCCGATGCTGACGGCGACCTCATCAGCGATACGGAGAACTATGATGCGCCTTCGATTTATTTTCCCTGTTATGATTCCTTTGGCAACGTTATTTATGACGCCTTCAGGACATGGGGAACCGGCGGAGTCGATCTGGAGGCAATTGGGGTCATTAATGAAGCCCAATAAATAACATCGCACATAACGGCTGAAGCAGGGCGGAATTCCCTCACTGACTGGCAACCGTAAAAGTCGGAACGTCGTTAAAAAAACCTACCAGAAAGAGGTACAGTATGAAAAAGTTTATTTCACTTCTCTTCACGTTTTTTCTCGCATTTACGCTCGCCTGCGATGACAGCGACAGCAACGACAGCGGGGATGATGTCACTGACCCGGTTGAAACCCGGGGTTCCCTTGATGTCATTCTCACCTGGCCTTCAGGCTCGGTAACCAGCCCCTCGGTAACCGCGTATCTGACCCCTGACGAAGGGACCGCCGAGTCAATTGACTTCACTGTCGGGAAAAACTCCGCGTCCTGCACGGAAAGCGGCCTTGACGCGGGCAGCTACACGCTCGCACTGGAGCTTCTTGACGGCACGCAAACGGCCTGGGACGGGACCAGGGACATCTCCATCACCGGAGGGGAAACAACCGAAGTGGCCATCGCCCTTGATGAGGACGACATTGAAACGCCACAGGGCTCCCTTTCGGTCACGATCACCTGGCCGGAGAACGAGGTCATGAGCCCGTCTGTTGAAGCGGAACTCACGCCGGAGGGCGGCACTGCCGAGACCCTCGATTTCATCCTGAGCGACAACTCCGCGTCCTTTTCCGGTACGGGCATTACCGCCGGAGACGGTGATCTCTCCCTTAAGCTTCTGGAAAACGGGTCCGCCGTATGGGCTGAAACCAGGAGCATCTCCATCCCCGCTGACGGGACCAGGGAACTGGTCATCGACCTGACCGCGGACGACCTTGAAGATACCAGCTCATACTATTTCACGTCAGCCAGCGGCAACAGTAAATGGATAACGGTCGATTACTGGACCGGGACCGGATCATGTGAAACCATACTGGTCGTGGACTGGAACAACGCCGGCGACTGGGCGAGCCCCTCACACGCGTTCGGGTACCGCTGGGACTGCTCCGAAACCACGGTCGCGGGCATGATCGACTCAATATGCGCCAATGGAGACCTTTCAATCAGCACCGGGTACGGCGGCGCCTTCGTCAACAACCTGTACTACAATGATGCTGACGGGGACGTCCACCAGCATACCGAAGAGGGAAGCTGGAACCTGGGAAGCACGGACGATGTCAACGCCGAATGGGGCGACATGAGCACTGACTGGACCATGCTGGGCGAATGGGAAGCCAATCAGGCGGGAATAACGGACGAATACATCGCCGACGGACAGCTTGAAGGCATCAACCTGATATGGTGGTTCGACACGAGCAAGCCGACACTCAATCTCGATATTCCCTATCCATGACCAAAAAGAAAAATTCTCAGAGGGGACGGACCGACCGGCACGTCCCCTCCCTTAAAAACAACCACCCTCCGAGACTTACGATCAGGAGGTTGATAATTGTTTTGATCATGCAATTAATCATGGTCCGCAGTGCATTTCCCCGGCAGGAGAATAATGCCGTGGAAAATAACAACGACGTGATCAAAGTCATAGCGTCAGAAGTCAGCGAAACCGAGGCCATTTACCGGTCAACGACCTTTGTTGACATCATCCCCACCGAGAACGCTTATAAAAGCGTTGAGTCGGTTTCCGAAACGCTTTCGGAAAGGGTCGGAGTGCAGACCAAGCGCTTCGGCGGACTGGGAAGCCAGAGCTCGGTTTCAATCCGCGGCTCAAACCCCAACCAGGTCGTCATCTACCTTGACGGCATGCCGCTGAACGACGCGAAATTCGGAGAGGTAAACCTGGAGAACCTTCCCATAGACAACCTCGAACGGATCGAGGTGTACCGGAGCTTCACGCCGGTGCGCTTTGCCGTTTCCGGAATCGGCGGTGTTGTTAACCTGGTAACGAAAAAAACAAAGGACTACTCCAGCAATATTCTGTCGGCCAGCTACGGCAGCTTTAATACATCCAAGGTGACCGCGTCCCGGTCGCAAAAAATAAAGGCCTTTGATTACCTGCTCTTTTTCAACCGCACCGGCAGCGACGGCGATTTCGAATTTATCGACGACAACGGCACCCCGCAGAACGATGCCGATGACCGCCGTGTGAAAAGAAAAAACAACGATCACCAGTCATACAACGCCACGTTAAAAGGAGGATACAGCGGAGACCGCTGCCGTGTTTCCGTGATGAATGATTTCTTTTACAAAGACCAGGGGCTCCCGGGAATATACAGCAATGACATTACCTCAATACGCTTTGAAACACTCAGGAACATCATCAACGTCGGTTTTACAACAACCGGTCTTATCCATAAAAACATCAATACCGACGCCAAACTCTACTACTCGCTCAGGCAGGATGATTTTAACAATTCCCGCGGAGAGGACATCGGCCTGGGCGGGGCAATGCGGCAAAAAGGATATTTTAATTCCGTGGGTACTGACCTTGTATGGGAACTCATCCTTCCGAAAGCATACCAGTACCTGACCCTGCTCACCTCATATGAATATGAATCCTATAAAAACAGGGAAAACAGCTACTACACCGCCGATGAAAACAGATGGTCGCCGCTCCAGCACCGGCACCGTTTTACCCTCGCACTTGAGGACGAAATCTCTCTTGTCAGGGACCGCCTCCGCATCATCCCGCAGTTCAGGTATGAATACTGGAACCAGCGCTTCATGACAGAAGATGCAGTGTTCGGCAACTCCGATATTGAACTGGGAGCAGAAGACGAAAGCCATCACATCGGCGGACAGCTCGGCCTGAAATACTATCCCTTTGACGACCACCTGTACCTCAAGGCCAACGCGGGAAGGGGCTTTCGGGCACCCACCTTTACCGAGCTTTTCGGCGACCGGGGATATGTTCTGGGCAATCCCCATCTGAAACCGGAGCGCTCGATCAATGTCGATGCGGGAATAGGTTATGATTATAACAACAAAATATCGATCCTTGACCGGATATTTGTGGAGTACGCCTTTTTCTATATCATTGTCGAAGACCGCATCATCTTTCTTCATAATTCACAGTTTACCATGAAGGCCCAGAACATTGACAAAGCGGAGATCATGGGCCATGAGCTGTCCCTTTCACTCGGGCTTTTCGAACACCTCATGGTGAGCTGCAACTATACGTACCAGCAGGCCATTGACAAAGGAAAAATCCCGTACTATCGCAACAAATACCTTCCCCACCGGCCGATTCACGAGGCTTCATTGAGCGTCACGGCCAGGGGCGCAAACCTTTCATGCCGCTACGAGTTGAGCTACACCGGAGCCAATTTCAGGGACCGCTACAACTCCGCCGAAGTTTACGTGTATGAACGGCTGATCCACAATATGCAGATCACCTTAACCCCTTACAGCGGGATCAACCTTGTTCTCGAAATAAAGAACGTCGATGACAATATGGTCGAAGACCTGCTGGGCTACCCCCTTCCCGGAATTTCATGTTACGGCACGGTATCGGCATCATTTTCGGATGACGGCCTTAAACCATAAAGGAGCTCCATAATGAAAAAACCACCACACGTAAAAATCAAGCGAGGCCGGTTTAACACGGTGTTACCACTGTTTCTCATTGATGTGGCCCTGTTTTTCCTGTTCGGCGCGTGCGAGCCGCGGCCCGATGATTCATGTTATGCGCCGGACTCGGGAATTTTTGTGGTCACCACTGATTACAGCACCGGAAGCTATTCCGTGATCGATCCTGACATACTGGAGACCTACAACGATATTGGTAAGCATAAAATCCACTCTGACGCGATGGTGCGATACTTTTCATCCGTGCCCGACTATGTCTATATCATAAACCGTCTGGGACAGGACAACATTCAGGCCCTGAACAGAAATGAGAACTATTCAACGGTCTATCAGGTCTCCACCGGAAATTCATCCAATCCCCATGACCTCTGGGTCGTGGACCCTGAACGGGCCTATGTCAGCCGCTACGGTGAATCGAGCCTGTTGATCATGAATCCTTCAAGCGGAAAGATTACCGGAAGCGTGGACCTGTCCGGCTACGGGGACAGCTCGGTGAACGGCATACCGCGCATGTCACGGCTCTATCACCATGACGGACTGAAACGCTTGTTTGTCGCGGTCCAGCGGCTTGCCAGCTCATGGCACCCGTCTGAGTACAGCTCGGTCATTGTCATTGACACGGATGAATCAAGTCCCACCTGCAATGAGGTCATTAGGGAAATAAAGCTCACCTGGGATGAGGGGACAGAGACAATTAATGCCACCAATCCCTACACGAACTTTCGTTATGTACCCGATTCATGGTGGGATCCCCCCACAGGCGACGACCACCATGACCACCTTTTTATTTCCTGCGTGGGAGAGTTCGGTTATTTTTTCCAGCTCGATTGCGGCATCGTGGCCATCGACGTGACCGAAATGAGCTGTGAACAGGGATATGTATTGAGCGAAGAAACGGCGGGCACCGAGATCACCGAGTTCGTCATTAAGTCGGGCACCGAGGGGTATGCGACTACGTCGGATAAAAACTTTCACTCAAAGCTCATCAAGTTCAATCCGCAGGACGGAAGCATAACATCAACAGTACGGGTCGATGATGGAGAATGGGGATACCTCTGGACTCTCGGGCTTGACGGTTCCGGGATGCTGTATCTGTGCGACCGCAACGCCCTTGAACCGGGAGTGAGGATATACGACACGAACGATGAAGATCGTGAACTCAACGATGGAAAGCCGTTATATGTGGGCCTTCCGCCATTCGACCTTGCTTTTATTGAATGACAACAGGAGGAAGTTAAAAAACAGCGTCCTCAATTTTTCTGCAGAGATATTCGGAAATGAAACCGTCCGGGCTGCCGCTCTTTATTATCTCGAAGCCCGCCCTCGCGAGCATGCCCTCGATGATCCAGCTAAAGGTGCTGAATTCGTCCCTTATGTGTGTTTCGACTTCGGCCCTGAACTGCTTACCCGCGGCTTTCTCAAAACCAGAAATCCACGCCTCGATCCTGGACGCGTACTCCACCGGTCTGAAATGAAACACAACATCATGAAGGTAAAAATACCCGCCCTTTTTCAGCATGGAGTTGATCCTCAACAGGGCGACCTGTTTCCAGAAATCGGGGAGGTGGTGAAAGGCTGCCTTGGTCAGCACTACATCAACCGGTCCGCTTTTATGGCTGTAGGTCAGAAATCCTGAAGTAATGAATTCGATATTGCCGATATTCTTCTCTTCTGCCTTCCCGCGGGCCAGTTTTATCATCGCGTCAGACACGTCGACCGCGTAAACTTTTTTGAAGCTCCCGCACGCGTATAACGCGAGGGCACCGGTTCCGCAGCCTAAATCGACCAGTGTCTTATCAGCGGTGCTGTCCAGTGATAAATAATCGAGCAGATCCAGAAACTCCTTTTCGTAATTCCTGAATTTCCCGTGCTGCCCGTCGTAATTCTCAGCCTGAGCAGCATCAGCGTAATCAACACCGCAGAGTTTTGTTTCATTATAGATCCAGTCAGTCATCCTATTACTCATGAAATCGCTTTACCTCTTTTTCCCTTTTCCGCCGCTCCCGGAGCCGCTGCTTTTTCCAGAGTCACCGCTTTGTTGCGGCCTCAGCTTTACTGACCCGTCACTGCCGTGCCCCGGCCTGTCCCGGTAGGCAGGGCCGGTTGCGGGCGTTGACCCGCCGGTTCTCCTCTTGCCTTGACCCCCCTCATCGCCGGAACGGCTTTTGCCCATGCTTGATTTCCCTCCGGTCGACTGGCTGCCTGTTGGTTTGCCGCCGCCGTGCCTGTCATCCGTTGATTTATCCTTTACCGTTTTAGTGCCGGATGATTTCCCTTTGACTGTTTTTTCTCCGGTTGATCTGTCCCGGCCAACCCTGCCTTTCTGGCCGGTGTCGCTCCCGGTTTTTTTCCTGACCCCCCTGTCGGTCCGCGTGTCACGGGGCCGGGCCTTGCCGCCGCTTACCTGACCGCTTTTTCTGCCGCTGTCCTTTTCCCGCCATGTGCGGTAATGGTCCCTGCGCTGATGCATGTAGTGCAGGCGGTCCTGATTAATCTGCCGGTTTTTGACCGCTTGCCTTCGATACTGGTAAGCATTTCTCGCGTAAGCCGGATAATTTCTGAGCAAATCCCTGTTGCCGTAGGCGGCACGGGCGACACGGGGATGACGGTGTATCCAGGCGTGGTGCCGGTAATACCGCCTTGCCGCGGAAGGATACTTCACGAAAAACACGCGGTGCAGATAGATCTCGCGCGCTATAAAGGGATGACCGAGAAACCATGTGTCGTGACGGTAAACCATGAGGCACACCCTGGGGTAATGCGCGAGAAAGGGACGGTTCGCCACGATGACATACGCTATCTGAGGGTACTGCTGCCAGTAGCGGTAGTTCACGTACAGTATGATTGCCGTGCGCGGATGGGCCATCACCCATTCATAATCCGAAAGAAGCAGCCACACAACAGCGTAATGACGGGCAAGCCACAGTTCGTCCCTCAGCCACGAGTGGTACTCTTCAGGGTCTTTCTTGATCTTTTCAGCGGTATCCCTGTCCTCCTCGGTTGTTTCAGGGGCATCTGCGTCTTCTTTGTTGGCCGCGTCGGCCTCGTCATCAACGTTATCGATGTCTTTCATCAATTCATCAATGTCTTCATCGCTGAAATTTTCCGGGATGTCTTCGGGCATTGCCTCAAGAATCTCATCAACGTCGCTGTTCTCAATGGCAAGCGCCTGCCCCGAACTTTTATGGATCCCGGGTATCAGCATGAACGCCATAAAGCAGATACCAGCAAAAAACAGATGCCATAATTTCACTTTCATGTTTTCCTCCTTAAAGCCCCGCGTTATTATCAAAAGACCATAAACGTGACAACCATACTTAGACCCGGGCTTTTCAGCAATGGTTCATGGATTGAACCCCTTCTTTTTCATAAATCTCGGACTGTATAGGTAGTATGAATTTACAGAGAAGTCAATTGATTTTTGGCAACGGCAATCATGCAGCCGGCCCCCCGAAGGGCCGGCTGCATGGGATGTTACTTCTTCAGTAAAGCGCAGGTTTCAACGAGGCTGATGAATTCGGCGCGGTATCCTTCAGCGTCCTTGCCTTTCGAGGCCCTGGCAAGGGTGAGAACGTCGCTGAACGTGAGGTCTTTTTTGAACTGCGAATCTCTCAGCAGCATGCCGAACCCGGCTACCGCGGCAGAGAACCTGAAATTGTCGCTGCTCTTTTCAAGCTTCACCGGCGCGTCCCTGACCGGGACCGCAATAAGGATGCTGGTGTCGCTTTTAGGCTGCTTGTACCTCAGCTTCACGGTCATGATCTCGCCTGATGACGCGTTTTTGGTGACCTGTGTCTGCTGGTATTTCAGCCCGTCCGCCTCATTGATCTTTTCCTTTGAGCCAGCGGGAACGATCTCATACAGGGCGGTCACCGTGTGGCCCGCGCCGAGTTCCCCGGCGTCCTTTTTATCGTTATTAAAATCTTCCTTGGCCAGGATTCTGTTCTCATAGCCGACCAGGCGGTACGCCTTGACTTTGAGCGGGTTGAACTCGATCTGTATCTTGACGTCCTTCGCAATGGTGAACATGTTCGCCCTCATGTCGCGCACGAAGACCTTCTCGGCCTCCCTGATGCTGTCGATGTAGAAATAGTTCCCGTTCCCGGCATTGCTGATCTGCTCCATCCTTCCGTCCTTGTAGTTTCCCATGCCGAAACCGCAAATGGTCAGGTAGATGTCGTCTTTCCTTTTTTCCTCGATCATGCGCACCAGGTCACCGGTCGAAGACACGCCCACGTTGAAATCGCCGTCGGTGCAGAGAATAACGCGGTTGTTCCCTCCGGCGATGATGTTTTCTTTCGCGACCCTGTACGCGAGCTCAATGCCCTGTCCGCCCGCGGTTGACCCGCCCGCGCTGAGGGACTCCATCGCGCTGATGATCGTATTTCTTTTTGTCGCGGGAGTCGACGGAAGCACAAGGCCCGCAGACCCGGCATAGGCGACAATGGCGATGCGGTCGTTTTTACCGAGCCCATTGACCAGGAGCTTCAATGACTTCACGAGAAGGGGCAGCTTGTTGCTGTCGCTCATTGATCCTGACGAATCGACCAGGAACACGAGGTTGCAGGCCTTCAGGTTCTTGTAGTCAAGGCTTTTTCCCTGCAGCCCGATATGGATGAGCCTGTTGCCGCTGTTCCACGGGCACCGGGACATCTCGGTAGTTATGGAAAAGGGATGTTCTCCCTGCGGCTGGGGATAATCGTACGTGAAATAGTTGACCATCTCCTCGATGCGCACCGAATCAACGGGCGGGAGCTGGTTGTAGGTGATGAAACGGCGCACATTGGAATACGAGGCAGTATCAACGTCGATTGAAAAGGTCGACAGCGGGTTCCGGACCGCGCTCTTGAACTCGTTCTCGCTGATATGGTCATACTCCTCGGTGTTATACTCAACGGGCATGTAGTCCATGCACTCGGTCTCGTTGTATGCCATACTGCGTTTCTCCGCGGGCGCCAGGACAATCCCTGCGGCGCTCTGCTTGTCCTTGGCACGGGCGACCTTCAGGTCCCTGGCCGGAAGCTGCGCTTCCTCCTTCGTTTCGCGGGCGCACCCGGGGAATATTACCAGGAACGCCAGAAACAAAACCGGGCACAGGCCATGGAGCCAGTACGCTGATAGTGATGAATTGTGTGCTTTCATGGGTTTCTCCTTGTTTTCGTTTTGCCTTATAGACAGCGGTCCCGGGGAAACCGTTCTTAAAAAAAGCGTGTCCTGAAAAAAAAGGAAATATCTTGACAGTGGTTTTTCCCTGTGGAATCAATAGCTTCTTCATTCAAAAGGCCGGTACACGGCCAGTTAAACGTGGCAAAAGCGCAATGGACATATCTTTCATCATTCATCCGGGTATATTCCTGAGCTTTTTGATGGCACTGGGGCTGCTTCTCCGGCCGTGGCGCTTCAGGAACGTGGTCCTCGCGTTATTCGTGGCCGAACTCGGGTACCTGACCCTTTTTATTTACCTGCTCAACACGCGCCTCATATTTAATTATCCCAACTATTTCCTTTTTCTCATCCCGGTCGAGCTGACCATCGGACCGTTCCTGTACCTGTATGTTTTGAGTTTTATCAAGAACAAACAAAAATTTTATTATCATGATATCGTCAATTTCGTTCCCTTTTTAATATCAGTGATCGTTATCATCCCCTTTGCCTTTGCTCCCGATGAAACAAAGAAAGACCTGGTCAGGATGTTTCTCCTTGAAGAGGAATACAAGTTCATACAGATACTGGTTTCCCTGGTCGCGGCCGTGCTTCTTCCGATTTTCTACCTTTCACTCTCCATCTGGCACATCTGGTTCCGACGGCCCAGCGAAAACCTCGCGTACCGGCCCCTGGTCATGCTCATTACCCTGCTCATCATCTGGCTCTTCCTGGGCATAGTGGGCGCAGCGGGGTCAGTGACCTTTTCGCCCAGGCTCCTTGAGCTGGACTGCATCATAATAAGCCTTATCGTGATCAGCTTTTACCTGGTCTCATTCCGGTATCCGTACCTCATGCAGTTCGGGACCATCCCTCCCAAGAAAAAAAAATACGCCAAGTCGTACATCGACAATATCAACACCAAGAATATCAGCAGGCAGATGTCCATCATCATGGACGAGGAAAAACTCTTCTGCGACGAGGACCTTTCGCTGGGCCGCCTCAGCGAGGCCCTGGAAATGTCGAAAAACCAGCTTTCGCAGTTCCTGAACACGTACTACGGAAAAAACTTCAACTGCTTCGTGAACGGCTACCGCGTGGATGAAGCAAAAAAAATGCTGCTTGAAGAGCCGAAGCGGCAGATCATCTCGATCGCGTTCGCCGTGGGCTTCAACTCGTATTCGGCCTTTCACACGACCTTTAAAAAAATGGCCGGGATGACCCCGGCCGAATTCCGAAGAAAAAATGAAAGGGAGCTGCCGTAAAATCCCGGCGGCCGCATTCCCTGTTAAAACGTGTAGTCCCTGATCGCCTTGTAGTTGTAATAGTTCCAGAACAGGTTGATCGTCGCGTTAACCGGGCTCCCGGTGCTCACCAGGGTCTTCAGGCTCCTTTTCAGCGACATGCCGAGCGAAGAGGTCGCGTCATAAACCCTGCGCCATCCGGCCTGCAGGTCTTCAACGCTCATGTTGCGGGGGCGGATGACCGCCTCATACGCGTTGTATTTCACCCAGTCATCGGGATAGTTCGTGTACAGGAGCCTTCCCTCTTCACTGACCTGGGAATACAGCCTGGTCCCGGGGAAGGGGGTCATGATGGTGAACTGGCACCCGTCAATGCCGGTCTCGTGGACGAATTCGATGGTCCTGTCAAAGATGTCCCTGGTGTCAGCGTCTGTCCCCAGGATAAAACCGCCGATCACGCCAATGCCGTATTCATGGAACTTCTTTATGGTCTCCTTGTAATTTTTAATTATGGGACGCAGGTTGATGTTCTTGTTCATGGACTTGAGCGCCTCGGCCTCGATTGATTCGAACCCGATGTAAAAGGTGTTTGCCCCTGCCCTGGCAGCATCGCGCAGCAGTTCATCGTGCTCCGCGATGGTAATGCACACCTGCGAGCCCCATGACTTACCCAGGCCCCTGAGGCGCCTGAAAAGCTCCCTCGCGTGGTCAATGCCCTCGGTCCCCAGGCCCACGATGCTGTCGTCCGCGATGAAAAAACGTTTGTCTTTGATTCCGCGAATTTCATCCACCACGTCATCGATCGAGCGGAACCGGTAGCGCGCGCCGTTGAACTTGGTCACGGAGCAGAAGCTGCAGTTGCAGGGGCATCCCCGCGACGTCTGCACCGAATGTATCATGTATTTTTTTGAAAAGAGCTTTCTGTTTATCCTGGGGATGTTTTTCAGGCTCGGGAACGATTCGGCCCGGTACACTCCCTGAAGCTTCCCCGCCTCGAAATCGCGCAGCATGACCGGCCAGATGTCATCAGCCTCACCCACGGCGACCGCGTCCGCGTGCGGAATGGCCTCTTCGGTCATGACCGATGCGTGTATCCCGCCGATAACGACCGGGACCCCCCGTCTCCTGAATTCATCCATTATCCGGTACGCCCTGGGGGCCTGGGTCGTGGTCGCCGTTACCGCGACAAGGTCAGCGGGAGTGTCAAAATTGATTGTATCGACATTTTCATCAACAATGGAAACCTCGTAGTGGTCCGGGGTCCCTGCCGCGAGCAGGCCCAGGCCCATGGGGGGCAGGGCAAGCATTTTCATCTTGCCGAACACCGTGCTGTTAATGGTGGGATTGACAAACAGTATTTTTTTCATGTGCTCATACCTCGTGAGTGCTGTTATGGAAAACGACACAGTATAGGCACATGCCGCGTGAAAATGCTTGCCGGATTATGATTCCGCAGGGGCCTGTTTTTACTGGATCAGATTCAGGATATGCAGAATATCATCCAGAAGTTTTTACGCCCATGCCTGGCCGACTGGTTGCGAAAATGCAATACTGAAAAATATTCCCGGCCGTTAAAATAATAGTGGACTATTTCAGGGCCCTGCCCTCTCTGGTCATAACAATAAAAGTGCCGCACACCTGTTCTCCACGTGATGAACGAAACACTATGCAAAACCATTACTCAGAGAAACCTGACTGCGACGTAACCATTCGAAATATTATAATTGAATAGCGCCTGTCAAAAATGACCGGCATGCGTTAAAGGAATAACTATGACACGAAAAAAATTTGACGAGCTGGGGCTTTCGCAGAGCTCCCTTAATGAAATCGCCAAAAAAGGATTTGAAGAGCCCACCGAAATCCAGGAAAAAATCATCCCCCTTCTGCTGAACACCGAAAAAGACCTCATCGGGCAGGCCCAGACCGGCACCGGCAAGACCGCGGCCTTTGGCCTTCCGATCCTTGAAAAGCTCAAGGCGGGGATGTCCCGTGTCCAGTGCCTGATACTGGTGCCCACGCGCGAGCTCGCGCTCCAGGTATCGGAAGAGATCAATTCGCTCAGAGGAAACAAAAACATCCAGGTGCTCCCCGTGTACGGCGGACAGTCGATACCGGACCAGATACGCAGGCTTAAAAACGGCGTTGACATAGTCGTGGGCACACCCGGACGCATACTGGACCATCTAGACCGGGGAAGCCTCGACCTCGGAGGGGTCTCCTTCGCGGTGCTTGACGAGGCGGACGAAATGCTCAGCATGGGATTCATCGAAGACATTGAAAAAATCCTGTCACTGACCAATCCCGGCAGGCGAACCGCGCTGTTCTCGGCGACAATGCCCGAGCACATAATGAAGATAGCGCGCAACTACATGAAGGAATACGAAATCGTGTCCGTCAAAAAAGACACGCTCACCGTTGAACAGACCGACCAGATATACTTCGAGGTTTCGCCCCAGGACAAATTCGAGTCGCTGTGCAGGATCATAGACATCGAGAGCGAATTTTACGGCCTTATCTTCTGCCGCACCAAGGTCAGCGTGGACGAGCTGACCGGCAAACTGATCGACCGCGGATATGAGGCCGAAAGCATACACGGCGATTTCTCGCAGCACCAGAGGGAGCGCTGCCTCGAAAAATTCAGGAAAAGGCGGGCGAACATACTTGTCGCGACCGATGTCGCGGCGCGCGGCATAGACATCTCCGACCTGACCCATGTGATCAACTACTCGCTGCCCCAGGACCCCGAGGCGTACGTGCACCGCATCGGCCGCACCGGCAGGGCGGGCAAGAAAGGGGTCGCTGTCACGTTCATCAGCCCTTCGGAGTTCAGAAAGCTTTCTGCCATCAGCAGGGCGACACGGAGCGATATCAGGAAAGAACGCGTCCCCTCGGTCTCTGACATTCTTGACGCGAGAAAAGACAGGCTCGCCGCGGAACTGGACAGGCTGATCAAGAAAGGCCTGCGCAGGGACTTCATCGAAACAGCGGTCGTAATGCTCAGCGGCAACGACCCCCTTGATATCGTCGCGGCCCTGCTCCAGCATTCGTTCAGGGAAGAGCTGGACGCCGAAGCCTACAACGAAATCAGCGAAGTTCTTCCTGAAAAGAAAGGCACAACGAGGCTGTTCGTTTCACTCGGGAAAAAGGACGGCCTCACTCCCAAAAAACTGGTCAAGCTGATCCAGAACGGGTCAAAAGTCTCCGCGGGAAAGATCAGTGAAATCACGGTCAAGGACAGCTATTCGTTTCTGACCGTTCCCTTTGCCGAAGCCGAAACAATCCTCAGGGACTTTAAAAACACTGAGCGGAACAAGGCGCCCCTTATTCATCCCGCCAGCAGGGAAAAAGAGAAAAACACTGACAGGAAGAAAAAAAAGGCGCAGGGCCGCGCAGTCGCCACCGGCAGCCATTCCGGCAAGGACCAAAAAAAGAAAGGCCCTCATAATCAGGGCCATGCAAAAATAAAAAAACAATATGGGAAAAAGACCGGAAAGAAATAGGGCGTTATCCAGGGTAGCCCGTCTTTTGCTGTATTATGCGACGAACTTCATGATCTCAACTTCGACGCCTTTTTTATATGCCTCTTCAGCCTTGGCGAGCACAGACCTGCTCACTTCACCTGATAAAAAATATTCACCGCAATTATCGCATATGAAAGCAGGCACTTCCTTAATAACAATCACAGAATCGCCCCGCGACAGAGTCACTGTGGTTTTTCCATCACGGGTTTCTCCATTTTTACACAGGGCACATTTCATATACTCCTCCTTTCAGTAAAATCTTCTGACCACGATTCAGGATCTGGCTGATATACAGTAATCACATGACATACTTTCTGATCATTATCAGTACCGGCAATAACATGAATGGGTTTATTCTTTGATTTACCCAGAATCAAAACACTGGGAAAAGGTTTATCTTCTGGATATGATTTAATAACATACCAGTCATTTATTATACCCTCAACCTCATCAACTGAAATAGACCTTTCGAACATTCTCTGCACCGCGTGGCTGCTATAGATAATTGAATTAAAGTTCAAATAATAACCCCAATTATATCAAGAATCTGTTTTTCTATAACACTACAAAAAAAGTCAAGCTCAATATGCAATAACAACCAGTAGACACCTGATAAATATACCTTCGTTAAATGTAATTATTCAGGATAGCCCGTCTTTTCCTGGATCGTCTTAAAGAGCGGGCGCAGCCTCGAGTAAATTTTCAGGTACACGTTCCGGTACAGCTCATCATAAAGACGGGTATGCTGCGCGACCGGCTCGAACACCCTTCCCACCCTGGTCATTTCTTTCACGGCTGAAGCAAAATCAGGATAAAACTTCAACCCAACCGCGGCGTCAATCGCCGCTCCCAGCGCCGAGGTCTCGAACGTGTGCGGCCGCTCTGCAGGCATGCCGAAAATATCGGCAGTGATCTGCATCGCCATGTCGCTCTGTGACCCTCCGCCTGAGACGCGAAGCTCTTTCAGGGGCATGCCGGTTTTCCTGCACGTGTACTCGGCGCCTTCCTTCAGCGCGTACATAAGCCCCTCGAGAATGGCGCGATACAGGTACGCGCGGTTGTGCACGTCCCCGAAGCCGATGATCGATCCCTTGGCGTACACGTCGGTGTTGAGCCCCGGAGACCAGTAGGGCTGGAGCATGAGGCCGTTGCACCCGGCTGGCACCTTTTCGATCATGGCGTCAAAGAGCTTCTCAGGGACCCCGCCCTTTTTCGCGGCTATCTGTTTTTCCTGAAGGCCGAACTCCTCCCTGAACCAGCTCACCATCCAGAAACCGCGGTATATCATGATCTCGGTATAGTATGAATCGGGAACCGACGCGGGAAACGGCGGAAGCTGCGGGAACAGCTCCACGTATTTCTGCATGGTGGTGTTAAAGGTCGCGGTGGTGCCGAAGCTCAGGCAGCCCTTCTCCGGCGTGAGGCAGCCGGCACCGAGTATTTCGCATCCCTTGTCCGTTCCCGCGGCAATAACCGGAAGCCCTTCGGGGATGCCGGTTTCCCGCGATGCCTTTTTCGTTATATGGCCCAGCACTTCCGCGGGCTTGACCAGCCGGGGAAGCTTTTCCCGTTCGATCTTGAAGAGGCGCCATTTGATGTCCCACTTGCCTCCCCAGTTATAGGTTTTATTGTCAAAGGGAAGATATCCCACGTTGTTGCCGACGGAATCGGCAAACTCGCCCGTAAGCCGGTGCGTAAAAAATCCGGACAGCAGCAGGTACTTGTGGGTGTTCTTCCACACAGAGGGTTCGTGCTGCTGCATCCAGTTCGCGTCGCAGTTGCGCACCGCCTCTTCAACCGTGTGAAGGAGGTTCAGCGCCTTGAGTACCGGCCGCGCGAACCCGGGAAGGATCCCGTGCGGGTCGGCTTTGCGCTGGTCAAGCCAGGTAATGGCCGGCCTCAGGGCCCTGCCCTGCTCATCAACATTTATCATGGTCGCGCGCTGGGTCGTGAGCGTCACCCCGACGAGCGCACCCTTCAGGGAGTCTTTCTTGCCCAGAAGGCCCCTGCACGCGAGGCACAGCATTTTCCAGTAGTAATCGGGGTCCTGCTCGGCCCAGCCCGGGTTCCGGGAAAAATAGGGTTCGATCTGCTGTCTGACTATATGGCGTATGTTGCCGTTGAGATCAACCAGCGCGGCCCTTATTGACTGGGTCCCCGCATCGATTGAAAGGATCAATTCTGTGTGTTTCATGTCTGCCTCGTGTAATAAAAATATTCACTGCGCTTCATTGAAGCGCTACACCCGTTTTATGATATGCGAAAAAGGACTGGGAACGCGCGATGTCGACCCCCTGATGTTGGCCATGGCAAACTCGTATGTCGATACAAGCGGGTTCACCGGAACATACCTGACCGGATTCACTTTCATCAGGTTAAACATGGCCTCCACAGTGGAACATAGATTATTGCACTCACCGCTGAGAAAAACATTCCTGCGTCCCAGCCTCTGTATGAGCCTTTCCGCGACTTCCTCTATGGCGCAGTGCCCGGCAACCAGGACCCTGCCCTGTATGGAATCTATCTCCTCCGGCAGGTGGCCTTTCCCCGCAACCAGGGTCCAGCCTCCCCTGCCGTTGTTGTCCAGGCTCATGGTCTGAAGCACGCACAGGGGATTGTTCAGGCAGCCCTCGCGGCACAGGAGGTCCCGGCCCCTGACGAGCCTGACGTCATCGGGAAATTTCGGGTACAGGTCCCAGGCATAGTGGCCTGATTCGGGCATGTCGCCCATAAGGTCCACGCTGTCAAGCGAGTCAAGGTCACCGGACAGCTCGATGTCATCTACTCCCCGCACGCCGCCGGACAGGCCCCTGGCGATCGCCAGTTTCAGGTGGGGGACATCATCCACGGACAGGCCGAATACCCGGCTTCCGGCGATATCGGCCGCGACCACATTCGTACTGCCGATGAGCACCCTGAAGGGCCGCACCTGCACATCGGCAAGGGCCGTGGCGAAATAATGGCCGTGTATGGTGCCCTCTATGCCTTCAATGAGGGTCACGTCGGGCCTGATATAGCCCAGTATGTCAACGAGCTTGTGGTGCAGGTTGTAGTTATGGTCAAAGCCCCTGCTGCGCTGCATGGGGAACCCCCACTGGTTCTTGACCCCCAGGGTCACCACTCCCATTGAATGGGTCTTGAGCTTGGGGATGTTTATGTACAGATGGCGGTCCCTTTCCCTGATGAGGCGCATGACCGTGGCGGGCATCCGGAATGAGGTCAGGTCATATCCCCGGGGTTCGTCCGCGCCCGCGGCGTTCCTGCCCGTAAACCCAAGGGGAAAACTTTTTTCTTCATCCAGAAAAACCGGAACAGCCCCGGTTTTTCTGCACATGGCACGGTAACCGGTGGCCCTGAAAACGAGACGGGTGTAGTTTGCCTGGGTCGAGTTTTCGAAAAGATAGACCTTTTTCGCGCCCCTTTTCTTCCAGTAGCGCACGGCAGAAGCCAGCACCTCGACCCTCGTGTGGCTGTAAGGCTTGGCGTCAACCGCGTTGGGCTTGATGTAGACCTCGCCGCTTTCTTTTAGAAGGCCCGCGCCTCCCATCCCATCGAAAATCGATGCTACGGCGGCATCGATCTCCCCCGCAAGGCCGTTGTTGAGCGGCCTGAAGCGCGTAAAGCTTTCCTCCTGGTGGGGGGAGCGCATCCTTCTGACAATGACCTTCTCTTTCATGATCACCCCCTTATGGCTCAGTGATCCAGTGGTTCGACCAATTTCATCCTATAAAAACAATGCCCCCCGGTCAAGATTAATTTTTCCGTGGAGAACATACCAGCCACCCCGGCGCTTCCCCGGCCACGTCCCACAGGCCGCTCTGAGTGACCTTGCACAGCGTAGAAGCGCGCGGCTGATGGCCGTCCTCAAGGATGAGCCTTCCCCCTTTTTTCATCAGGCGGTTGAGCTCCGCCAGAAAAACATCCGGGCTGCTTACCATGTGAAACATGTCCAGTGCGTAAATGACGTCAGCGATCCCATTCTCAAGCGGGCATGAATAATCGCGGATAAGGCAGGCCTTCACATTGGCAAGGCCCAGCCGCGCAATTTTGCGGTCAACCGATTTCACCGCGAGTTCATGAAGGTCGGCCGCGTACACCACGCCCCCGGGCCCGACCAGGGAAGCCGCCCTGGCGACGTATCTGCCGGGCCCGCACCCGTAATCAATAACGGTGTCCCCTTTTCTGATGCCGAAGCGGTCAAGCTTTTTGTCCGGCGAAAAAAAGAGATCACTGATCACGAAGAAAAATGACATCCCCCTGAAAGCAACATCAGGCATACGGTCCATGCCGGTCCCGCAAAAAAGTTCCTTAAGTCCCATTGAGGCCCCCGGGTGCATTATGGTGACTTTATTGTAAACGCAAAGGGATACGATAGCAAATTATTTTTAGGGGCAACCGTTTCATAACACATTTTGTTGTCATCCC